>NZ_CP099966.1:3075000-3675000 GCF_025403485.1 Chryseobacterium paludis | reverse complement strand
AAGTGAAGCAAATGACTCAGAAGCCTTTTCCGGCAATGCAGCAACGATTAATTCCGGGAATCTCTTTTTAAGCTTTTCTATCCGTAAAGTAATTTCAGGATGAGAGGCTAAAGAATCCTTATTTAGTTTTTCTTTAAAATGATTGTAATCATATATCGAAAAATCTTCCTTTTTAAGCCATTTTTCCTTAAACTCCTGCTTGGGAAGATTAAAATACTTCCTGTAAGTCTCTAGCTTTAATACCTTTGGTGAAATGGTATCAAAATCCTGAAGCCGTAATAGGGCATTTACAAATTCTTCTTTTTTAAAATCACTGTTTTTAAAGATTGTATAACCTAAAGAATCTGCCTGCATCTCATGCCCTCTTTTTTCTATTCCTTTTTTATACATCCTGTTCTTCAAAACGTCGAAAGCCCTTTGGTTCAGGTTTACTTTCGCTGATTTTAGATTATTGACAGTGAGTTTATCTTTTTCATCCTGAGTGATATAGTTTACAAATGCCTTCAGAGAATGCTGTTCAATTCTATGTCCCAATTCGTGCGAAATCACTGACGCAATCTGGTCATCATTATCCAGCCAGTTAAATAAACCTATATTAATTACGAAAGTCCCGTCTGCAAGACAATAAGCGTTGGGAGTATTATCTTTAGCAATCAATATTTTTAAATCTGTGGGGATCTGCGGATTATTCTTTCTCAAACGCTGAATTAAAGATTTAATCGTAGGATCAAATTCAGATTTGAAAATGAAGTCTTTATTTTTAACCTGTTTTTCAAAATCAGCCCCTATTTCTTTATAAATTTTAGCTAATTCTGAACCCGTCTTTCCTGAGTAACTGCTTTTTAGATTTTTAATCAGCAGCTCATTATTTGCATTAAATGTCTTTAAAAAGGCTATCCTTTCTTTATAGTCTGCAGTATCTATTGTTTTATAAGTCTGTGAAAAGCAGCTTATGGAAAATATGAACAATGCAAATACAATAAATCTTTTAATCATCTTTTCTTCAATAAGCGCAAAAATAACTTATTTGCCAATAGATTTTTATTTTCATGCTAAATTTATTTTAAATTTGTTAAAGACACATTTAAACAAAAATGCTAAAATATATTATTGGCGGAGCAGCTGCCACAGTAGCTCTTTCTTATCTTTTCGGATACGATTATTTATTCAGTGGAATTGCTAAAACGTATTTTAAAGGCAGGTCAAGCGCAAACATTGATGATGGAAAACTCTTTCCCAGTAATATCATTGCAACAGAGTCACCAAAGCTTTGGGAAGAAGATCCATTATACAACAAAACAGACTTACCTAAAACCATAGTTGACAACCTTATCCATTCTAATACGGCCTCTTTCTTAGTGATCAAAAACAGCAAATTAGTTCATGAGCAATATTGGAACGGATATGATCAACTATCTAAAACTAACTCTTTCTCTATGGCTAAAGCTGTTACAGTAATGCTTTTGGGGAAAGCTTTAGAAGAAGGTAAAATAAAAAATATTGACCAGAAATTTTCAGATCTTTTCGATGATTTCAAAAACAAAAAATTTGGCGATCAGCTTACCCTAAAAAATCTTGCTCAGATGGAGTCTGGTCTGGATTGGGATGAAGATTACAAAAATCCCTTTCGTCCCAATGCAAAAGCTTATTATGGGAGGAGTCTTATAAAAGCTACTTTTACAAAAAGATTTAAAGCAGAGCCAGGTTCAAAGTTTGAATATCAAAGTGGTTCGACACAACTATTAGGTTTTGCCATAAAAAAATCAATAGACCAAACACTAGCAAGTTATTTATCAGAGAAATTCTGGATTCCTTTAGGAATGGAACAAAATGCAGAATGGAGCGTAGATAACAGCAGAATGGAAAAAACATACTGTTGCATACATTCTAATACCCGGGATTTTGCCAAACTAGGTCAACTGTTTTTAGACCATGGTAAAGCTGATGGTATTCAGGTTCTCAATGCTGAATTTATTGAGCAGATGAGAACACCTACAAAAAAATCGGATAACATTTACGGAATGGGACTTTGGATCAATCATGACAATCCCATTAAACACTATTATTTTCTAGGACTTCAGGGTCAATATATCATTATGATACCTGATCATAATATGGTTATTGTAAGAACCGGAAGCTACGAAAACTCACCTAAAAATGACAGAGGAAGACCTGATCAGGTAAAATTTCTTGTAAATGAAACCGTAAAATTATTTCAATAGGATTATGGAAAAGCATAGCATTAAAATTGATTTATATATTGAAAAATCTCAGGATTTTGCCAAACCTATCTTAAATTACCTTCGTGAAATCATTCATGAATTCTGTCCCGATGCTGAAGAAACTATAAAATGGGGTTTCCCTCATTTTCTTTACAAAGGAAAAAATCTTTGTGCTATGGCCTCCTTCAAACAGCATTGTACTTTTGGATTCTGGCTTGAAAAAGAAATGAAAACAATGCAGGAAATCACAGAGACTATTGAGAAAAACTCGATGTTTAGTTTAGGAAAAATTACAAAAATAGAAGATTTGCCCTCAAAACCTCAACTGAAAAAAGCAATTAAAGAAGCGATGGATCTTATGGATATGGGTGTTACTATGAAAAAAGCACCTGTTTCGAAAACTGAAGTTCCCATTCCGGATGATCTTCAAAAAGCATTGGACAAAAACAAAAAAGCTTTAGATATTTTTCAGAAGGCTTCACTTTCTTTCAGAAAAGAATATATCCTATGGATTTCTGAAGCTAAAACAGAAGTTACCCGTAATAAAAGAATGGAACAGGCTCTGGAATGGATATCTGAAGGTAAATCCCGCAATTGGAAGTATGAAAAAAAATAAAAAGATCCCCATACTATAATATTATCATCCTGGTAAAATTCCAATTATTTTTCACAAGCGCAATGTTCCTGAGAAGCTTGAAAGCTCCAATAATTGTACGCATCTGTTTATAAATCATACAGTTCAAAATCGACGTAATTAATGAATACAACAAGTTAATTCTATTTTAAATACGTCAAGTTTTGGCGCTATCCATATGTATTTTTGTTTCCTAAAAGACTAAAAATTGTATTATGGATAAAGTGACTTTAGAACGGATAGAAAAGCTTCACCCTTTGGTAAGAGAGGAAGTAAAACAAATTATTAAAGAATGTGATGAAGCTCTTGCTGGCAGAGCTAAAGTAAGAATTACCCAAGGTTTGAGATCTTTTGAAGAGCAGGAAAAACTATATGCGATCGGAAGACTTACGACGGGAAAGAAAGTAACCAATGCCAAAGCAGGGCAAAGTATTCACAATTATGGGCTAGCGGTTGACATTTGTTTGATGATCGACGGAAAAGCAGTTAGTTGGGATACTGCAAAAGACTGGGACAATGATGGTGTTGCGGATTGGTATGAATGTGTAAAGATTTTTGCCAAACATGGTTGGGACTGGGGTGGAAACTGGAAAACATTCAAAGACCTTCCGCACTTTGAAAAAAAGAACATTTTAACAAAAAAAGGCCTTATAAAAACTACCTGGAGAACCCTGGCTAAAATGCCTGCGGATAAGAGCGGATATATCATTATATAATTCTCTTTTATTTGAAAATAATTATAATACGACAAGTTCTGTCGCTTCCCTGATCTACCTTTGCTTTACAAGAAAACAATAAAAAACAATGAAATCTACATGACAAAAATAATTGTTTTATCTAGAAAAATGAACCTTGGTTTTAAACATTAAAGATTGTAAGTGTCGCTTTAACAATTAATACCATCACATGAAAAAGACAACCATTCTTTCTTTAGACGGCGGCGGAATAAGAGGTATTATCACCTGTATTATTTTACGTTACATAGAAGAACAACTACAATATTATGATAAACCCAATGCAAAACTTGGCGATTATTTTGATTTGGTAGCAGGAAGCAGCACAGGAGGACTCATTGCTTCTATTATACTGTGCCCGGATGAACACCGAAAAGCAAAATACTCTATTCAGAAAGGATTAGAATTATATGCTGAAAAAGGTGGCGACATATTTCAGGTTTCTTTTTGGGAGAAACTGGTAAATCCGTTTGGCTTACTCAACGAAAAGATTTCCCAAGAAGCACTGGAAAAAAATCTAAATGATTTTTTTGGACATCTTGAATTAAAAGAATTAATAAAACCTTGTTTGATTACCAGTTATGATATTGAAAACAGAAGGGCTAAACTTTTTAACTCATGGGAAGCCAGCTTAAGTACGGATAACTTTTATGTAAAAGATGTTTGCCGGGCAACTTCAGCAGCACCTACCTATTTCAGTCCTGTACAGATCAAATCGATGTATGGACAATTATTCAGCCTTATTGATGGTGGGATGTTTGCGAACAACCCTGCACTTTGTGCTTATGCGGAAGCAAGAAAGATCCCTTTTGCGGAAGTGCTGAGAAACCATCAGAAAGCCAATCACCCTACAGTAAATGATATGATCATGATATCTATAGGAACAGGAATTGAATCCCGCAGCTATTCTTTTAAGAAATTAGAAAAAGCCGGAAAAATTGGCTGGGTAACTCCTATTATTGATATTTTGATGTCTGCTAATGCAGAAACTGTTGATTACCAACTTTGCCAGATGTTTCAGACATTGGGTTTGAGAAATCAGAAGAATTATTATCGGATCAATCCATCCTTAAAAAATGCTTCTCCTGCAATGGATAATGTAAGACGTTCTAATATCGAAAATCTGATACAAGCTGGATTAAGTTATATAGATGATAATAGAGAAACATTGAATCAGATTGTACAAAAACTCATCAGAAACAAAATATAAGCTAAAAAGCTTATATTGGACTAAAATAAGCTTATGAGCTTATATTAATAGATTCCTAATTTTTTAATTAAAATAAAAAACACGCCAGATTTTGGCGCTTTTCGAAGTTATATTTGAAGTATAAATAAGACCAAAATAAAACAAAATAATAATGGAAGAAAATTATAACACGACGAGTTTTGGCGCCACCTTAAACTATCTTTGAAGTAACAAAATAACCAAGGAAACAAGAACTAAATAAACTTGTTCCAGTCTTAAAAATATCCAAATTAATTTTTAATTAATTATCAGTTTTCAGTACCTAAAAACACTGAACAGGATATGTATTACCCTAACTGAATATTAGTCTGCTAGCACTACTATATATTATTAACCAATTATTAATAACCTTTAAAATTTTTAAATTATGGCAAATTTAGTTCAAGAATTAAACAGTTTAGATTTTAGTGTTTACATCGGTGGGCCTATGCAGGCAGCTATTAAAGCGCAACACGATGCATCTATTTCGCAAGTAAACTTCATTAAAGAGGTAGGTTTCAACCCTGCCAATCACCCGACAGCTCCTTCAGAGCTTAGATATGTAGATTTTAAATATAAAAAGTCGGTTCCTGGTGAAAATGGTGCTATCATAGATTCTACTGTTACACTACAGGTTCCATTTCTTTCAATGCTTACAATTCCTGCATTAAGAATTGATGAGATGACGATTGATTTTAACGCAAAATTAAACTCAGTGGAAACTCAAGCTATTTCAAGTGAATTCACAGGAAGTGCTTCTGTAAGCGGAAAAATTTGGAAAGTAAAATTCAATGCTTCTGCTTCTTATAAAAAGACCAATTCAAGTACATCAACTACAGAGAAAACGTACACTTTAGGTGTCCATGTAAAAGCTGTAAATGATGAGTTACCTGCCGGTCTTGCAAGAATTATGGACATGCTAGAAGATGCTATTGTAGCTAAAGCCGCTGAACCAGCAGTTTAAAAACCCTATTTATTTTTGGATGGTTGCTTCGGCAGCCATCCTTTTTCAACCAACTTTTTATAAATAAAAAAACTTATCATGCCGAAATTGAACGAATATTTGGGAGGCATAGTCTCTGAAATTGCTTCTGCCAGAAAAATGGCAGACTTACAAACTGTACAGATCGCTAAGGAATATGCTCAAGACGATTTATTGAAACATTTTTCTATTCCAAGAATGAAGGTTGGAACTGTAGATCTTACAATTCCTTTTGCTACCGCTGGAAATTCACCTATAATGATTTTTAGAGATTTCGCCTACGATGAAATTATAAAAGTGGCTAAAACAGATTATGACCCTTCTGATATAAAAAGTGATCAGAGTCTTAAAGCTTTTTTGGTCGACCTTGAAGTTACTTATAATGATGCCATCAAAAAAATCAAAGAAGAGAACACTACCACGATTACAGATTCACAGATCAAATATTTTGATCCCATTCCCCAATATACATTGGAATTTTGCCAATCGTTGCCTAATTTCAGATGGAAACTGACCAATCCACAATTTTTTCAGCAGAGTATTTCTAACAGAACTATTTTTGAAGCGAGAAAAGTAATTGAAAAAATTGAAGATCGTGAGATTATTGTAGAAGCCAGCAAACTAATGGCTTTAGATGCAAAATGTCTGATCTATGCAAAAATGAGTGTAAGTGAAGCTGGCATGGAATGGTCGAGATATGAAGATATTAATGGAAACATCATAGAAACGCTAATCCCTGAATAATATGGTAAAAAAATCACAATTTATATTGGTTTCTCAATTAAAAGAGAAATTACAGGAATTTCCGAAGATCGTTTCTTATCTAGAAAAAAAAGACCCTTTCTTTACTGACAAAATTTTATCCTGGTTAAAATCTATAGAAGAAATTTTTTCCACGAACAACATAAGTGAAGTTTCAGAAGTTGCGGGATTCAGAGCAAAAATATTAGCAGGAAAATTTAGTGATGAAAGAGGATTCAATACTAAAAAAAATCAGATAAAAATTGCAGCTAACCTTCTTTATGATGCGCAAAACTGCGTAATTAATGTTTTATTGCCACATGAAGGAAAGATGAATGAATGTAGGGATATCACGAAACAAATATTAGCATTAACAGCACAGCAAAAAGGCCTACATTACACCAATGAGATGGACTTCCACGATTTTGTTCAAAAGGTATGGTGGTATATTCTCTCAGATAATGACCTTAAAATAGGAGGAGTGAAACTCAAATCAATGCTTTCAGAAATGGATATCATTATGCTTATTGCTGATGAAATAGATCTGGAAGATTTTTCTTAAAAATTTAAAAAATAACTCATTTTTTTGAGTTATTTTTTTTTACACGTCAAGTTTTGACGCCACTAGCTCCTACTTTTGAAATATAAACCAAGACACAAAAAACAATCTTTAAAAACTTTT
Source organism: Chryseobacterium paludis (assembly GCF_025403485.1). NCBI lineage: Bacteria > Pseudomonadati > Bacteroidota > Flavobacteriia > Flavobacteriales > Weeksellaceae > Chryseobacterium > Chryseobacterium paludis. The sequence goes on along the minus strand of NZ_CP099966.1, from coordinate 3,667,777 downwards.
AAAAGCCATTGAATTCAACATTAATTAATGCTGGACAGCCAGAAATATGTTCAACCTTTAAAACACCCAACATGGAAACACCAAATCACAGTTCAGATATAATTTTCGATAAAGATCTCTACACTATTGAGTGGAGTGACATCGAAAACGTGGAGATAGATTATGAAAACTATCTCAATGATATTGAAGTTTTCTTCAAGGAAGATTTTGAAAATGAAATCCTTGAAGATGATATTTATTAATAAAAACATATTAGTTAGTGAAGTTCTGGAGCTATCCAATAATTCTTTCAGACCAAATTCCATAATGCCTTTGAATCACCATTCACAAGTATTGGATAGCCGGAACTTTTTTAAAAATAAACATATTTGAAATTCTCATATCTTTATATTTATTAAGAATGAGCTAAGCCTCTTTAAAACTTATCCACAAAAATAAAACACGACATATTTTGTCGTATTAAGAATCTATATTTGTTTTAGAAAACTAAAAGTGAGACACGTCAGGTGTTAGATTAAAAAAACAAAAAAGAAACTATAGCCATAAAATTATCCGAATGAAAAAAGATTTTTATTTAACAAGATACGCCTTAATCATTAAAAAATTAGAAAGTGCACCCGCTACCTATTCGCAGCTGGAGGATTATCTTTTAAACTCTTTTGAATTTCAGGATGCGGATATAAAAAGCTATTCGATCCGCACATTACAGAGAGATATCCGGGAGATATCTGATCTCTTTAATCTTTCCATTCACAATAAGAAAAAAGGTGATAACCGTTATTACATTGAAAGCCGTCCCACAATGGAGGTGGATGAATATAATCAAAAATTACTTGAATCTTTTCAGGTTAGCAATGCTCTAAATCTACACCCTGATTTTTCGGATTATATCTTTTTTGAATCCCGAAAGCCAACTGGAGTAGATCATTTTTATGATCTTTTCTTCGCCATTCGAAATAAAAGAGTCGTTTCTTTTGAGCATTACAACTATAAAAACAAATTGATGACTTCCCGAAAAGTACATCCTTTGGCTTTAAAAGAATCTAAAGACCGATGGTATCTCATCGCTATTGATACCAAGGATAAGATTTTAAAGTCTTTTGGACTTGATCGAATCAATTACCTTGACGTCAGTAAAACTAAATTCCGTGAAAAATATAAATACAATTTCAGGGAGTATTTTAAAAATGCTTTTGGAGTAATGAACTTAACTGAGCAGAAGCCTCAAAAAATTACCCTAAAATGTACCCGCCATCAAGGCGAATATATCAAAAGTTTTCCGCTTCATCAATCACAAAAAGAAACTAAAGAAACACCTGAAGACATCTATTTTGAATTCTTCCTTCATCCAACTTATGACTTTATGCAGGAGATCCTTTCGTATGGAAAAGAGGTTAGAGTCTTAGAACCGATATCTTTAGTTGACGACATCCGTAATCATTTAAAAGAATCTTTAAATAGTTATCTTGAAGACTAAATTAGTTTCATTTAATTTTAGTTTTTTTTGACTATTTTTACATAAATATCTCAAAATTGAAATCTTTATTTCTCTTTTTATGTTGCTTTATTTCTTCGGTTTTCTTTTCTCAACAAAAGGAAGAATTTAAGCTTGTGAAATCTTACTATAACCAGCATCGCAGTATGCTGAATACTGAATTTAAGAAAAAGTTTGATGCTGAGACAGGCAATTTTCAAAAAGCTTCCATTAAGCAGGATTTTCTTTTTTTCATGAAAAAGATGGACAGCATTGAGAATGTTGCTTTAATAGGCGCTTTGTTAAAAATAAAAAACACAGAAGATCTCAGCAGATTACAGCTTGAAAACAAAACGATATCGCCGGAAAAAGCCCCAGATATCTTTCCTATTACAGATAAATCTGCAGATTATCCTGGAGGTATTAATGCATTGCGAAAGGAAGTGGCCCACCTTTTTTATATAGATGGCGTTCTTTCCGAAACGAAAATAGTAAAAGCCACTGTAGCTTTCATCGTAGAAAAAGATGGAACTATCAGCAATGTAGAAGCACAAGGCGACAATTTTACCTTCAATAGGCAAGCTCAAATTGCACTATATTCTCTTTCAGAAAAATTTTCTCCTGCTATTATCAATGGAGATCCTGTGAGATATCGATTTAAGCTTCCACTAACTATGAGTTTTGAATAATGTTTACGGACGAATATTTCATGAAAATGGCTTTTCAGGAAGCAGAAATTGCTCTTGAAAAAGATGAGGTTCCTATTGGGTGCGTGGTGGTTTCCAATAACCGTGTTATTGCAAGGGCACACAACCTGACGGAAACGCTTAATGATGTAACTGCCCACGCAGAAATGCAAGCCATTACTTCAGCAGCCAATTTCCTGGGAGGAAAATACCTTATCAACTGTACACTATATGTTACATTAGAGCCCTGTGTAATGTGTTCAGGGGCCCTTTCATGGTCACAAATTTCCAAAGTGGTAATTGGGGCACGAGATGAACAAAGGGGCTTTATTAATAAACACCTTAGTCTTCATCCTAAAACGGAGATTGTAACAGGAATTATGGAACATGAATGTTCTGGTATTGTAAAAGATTTTTTTAAATCAAAAAGATAAGACTAGTCCTTACAGGTAATATTGAAGATACTCTTCTCTATTTTCTTATATGAATTCTGATTAGGTTTTAACTCAATTCTACGATATTTATATAAGGTATTCAGATCGTGGTATGCATTATCTTCTGAAACGGCATTTGGCTCTTTTGCTGTATAAATTTCTTTTGCATCGTTATAATTGTAATTGTACTTTAAATAAGCTTCTTCATCTAAATCCGCGCTCCTTTCTCCTGGCCCATAAGATTCAATATTGTAGGCTTTATTACTGATAATAAATTCTTTTGAAACCGCTGATACACCCTCGCTAACAAATTTTCCCATCTCTTTTAATTCTTTTGGACTAATATCTTTTCTTGGAGAAGAAGGACGGTTATCATCTCTGAAATACAATTGACCCCCTTTCAGGCGTGCAATAAATGGGCGCAGTCTTGTTGCAGATGAATAATACATAATAATAAAATCATTATATTTTTTATTTTCTGCCACATAAAATGTTTCCTTTGTCTGATCAAACATAGTCACTGATAAAACAAGATCTTTAAAATCCTTATTGAATTCCTTTAGCAATGGATATGGGAGACAATTGGCATTTTCACCTAAAATGGGCTGTACTCCCTGATCGGTATCTCCTATATACGTTTTAGCATTGATATCAAAATTATCAAACATAATTTTTGTTCCTTTAAGAGCGGAATCATACCTGCCATAAACATCGAAGGGAAATTTAGGAGTAGATGGGGTAAATGAAATTACATTTTTATCGTCTATACTCCATTTTCCGGCAATGATCTGCCCAAAAGTAACCATAGCAAAATTATGATTCTCAAAAAGCATCCAGTGATATCCCCCATCATCTGGATTTCCAGAACTAACATGATAAGTCCCAGCTACTTTTGTCTGTGCATTGATAATAAAAAGAGATAATAAGAAAAAACAAATAGTTATTTTTTTCATAGTATTAGTTTAATGAGCCTTCGATAGAAAGCCATCTCTAATATAATCAAATAAAGCTACTTTTTCTTAAAAATAGAATACATGGAAATATCAAAATATTCTCCATCCTTCTTGAGATGTTGTTTTAAGATAGCTTCCTTCTCCATTCCAATCTTTTGCATGATACGGCCTGAAGATGGATTGTGAAAAAAATGAGTAGCAAATATTTTATTATATCCCAATTCTTTAAAGCCAAAATCAACAACAGCTGATGCCGCTTCTGTTACATAGCCTTTATTCCAAAATGGAACGCCCAGCCAATAACCTAATTCTGCTTTATCATCACCCCTATCATGAATTCCAATAGCACCAATTATCTTATGTTCTTTATTTCGAATCGCAAAAGTGTATCCTGATCTATTTTCAAAAGCTTCGTGGGAAATCTTCACCCAGAATTCAGCATCTTTTACAGAATAAGGATACGGAATATTGGAAGTAAGTTCCGAAAAAACTTTCTCCTGCAGATATTCTACAACATAAGGAATATCTTCCGTATTCAATGCAGAAAGAATAAGTCTTTCTGTCTCTATTATTGGGAATTCTTTCATGATCTATCTTTACCTAAAAAATACAATCCTTTTAGTGTATGAAGTCGGTCTGTGATATGTATTTTATTCGTTAATGGTTTGTAAACATGAGAAACACCTCCTGTTGCTATCACAAAACAGTCATCATTTACTTCTTCATTAATACGGTCTACGAAGCCTTCTACCATCCCCAGAAACCCATATACCATTCCACTTTGCATGCACGTTACAGTATCAAGCCCCAGAACCGATTTCGGCTTCTTCAATTCAATTTCAGGAAGCTGGGCGGTTTGACTGATCAAAGAATTTAATGAGGTTATAATTCCTGGCGCAATAATAACCCCAAGGGTTTCACCTGTTTCTGTAACACAGCTCGCCGTAAGTGCCGTTCCAAAATCAATAATAATTTTCTTGCGATCGGGATACATGGTGTGTGCCGCAACAAGATTAGCATAAATATCAGTTCCCATCTGCTTAGATTTTGCCTGTACTTCAGAAGGGGTATTTCTATCAACAATTACAGGAAGAATACCGTGAATTTTTTTTATGGCTGAGCTCATTACTTTGGTAAGCTGAGGCACTACTGAACCAATAATTATATTGCTTATATCCTTAGGTTCGATCTTATAAGTCTGATAAAGCATGAGCATTTGCGCATACAACTCATCAGCCGTTCTATAGGGCTTTGTATTAATTACCCATGAAATATCACAGTTATCATCATCAAAAAGTCCAAATCTGATATTGCTGTTTCCTATATTTATAACGATAGAATTCATTTATTCTTTAAACTAAAAGGGTTTGAAAATAACTGTAAAAATAAACCTTTACAATTAAAAAATTAAATACAAATTAATTTTATCTCAATTAAATGAGATTCAGCTATATAAATTTATAAAATCACAGTTAAGAGCTATACAGCTGCATTTATTAAATCAAATGAAACACTTATATATTCATCCTGTTACGAGGGACTGTTTTAAAATACATTTGTTATCCAATCAATTTAAAGAAAATAATATGAAAAATTTAAAGAAAATGTCAAGAAGTGCATTAAAGTCTATAACAGGCGGAGATGTAGTTTGTCCTATGCCTAGTGGTGTACCGGCATTGTGCCCAGGTACCAAATGCCCTATTAACCCATGCCTTGTTCCTAACTGCAGAGTTTCGATCCAGGATTGTGGTTCACCTGTAATATGGTAACCATTTAGTCATTCTCAATATTATATTAAAATAAAAGAGGAGTATTTTTCAATACTCCTCTTTTATTTTTCTTTGTTTTATTTAATTTCAACAAAATTATCTTCCATATTTACATCAGCTAACCGCTGACTAAAATCGATTCCTAAAACCTCTAACTGAGATTTAGAATAAGGAATCGTCAGGGTATATTCTTTCTGAGTCCATGGCCAGTAATTCATTGTCTTGAAATCCCCATACGCATCTTTCTGTTTCCATGTATGCGTAAGATTAGTAGGAATTTGATAAGTAACAATTTTTTTATCTTTCGTCACAACGCTGAAATCAATAGGCATAGGCACCTGTCCGTTATTAATCAAAGTAACAGTGGTAGACTTTGCATCATACTTCACATCTTTGATTCCATAATCAATAGTTTTTGTGGTATTGATCCAGTAATGATGGAACCACTTCAGATCCATTCCGGATACTTTCTGCGCAATATGAAGAAAATCCCTATCTGTCGGATGTTTTAAACTCCATTTATCAAAATACTGTTTCAGAATCTCCGAAAGATTTTCTTCACCAACTATATATCCTAATTCAACCAAAAACAGCTCTCCTTTCACATAGGTAGAAAAAGTATAAGATGTCCCGTTATCATGATGGTCTCCCAACCATACAGCCGGCTCTTCAATTCCTTTTTTCACAAAACTTCTATAAGCGTTTAATCTATCAACAAAAGGATTAGGAAGTTTATCTTTTGGAGGAAATAGCTGATTCATTACATAGCCTTCTGCATAACTTGTAAATCCTTCATCCATCCACGGACGAACTGATTCATTAGTCGCAAGCATTTGCTGATACCAGGAATGTGATCCTTCATGAGCCATTAATCCCATTAAATCTTCCATATCTTTTGATTCCCCTAAAATCATGGTACACATTCCGTACTCCATTCCACCATCTCCACCTTGGATAAAAGCATAAGTAGGATAGGCATATTTTCCAAAATGCGAATTCATGATCTGGAAATATTTAGTAACATAAGGTTGAGCTTCACCCCAAACTTTAGTTTTATCGTTTTTCTGATATACTAAAAATACCTTTGGCCCATTTGGAACATCAAAACCGTTAACAACGTAATCTCTATCCGCACTCCATGCAAAATCCAAAATATTTTTAGCAGTCCATTTCCATATTGCTTTTTTATTTTTTTCAGTTTTAATCTTTGCGTTGGCATCATAGCCTTTTACTTCCGTAGGGTTTTCAAGGATTCCTCCTGCTCCTATTACATAATCTTTATCTATTTTAATGGTAACATCAAAGTCTGAAAACGGTGCATGAAACTCTCTTCCTATATAATCAAATGTAGCCCATCCATCATAATCATATTCTGAAATTTTGGGATACCATTGCGTCATGGTCATATCTACTCCTTCTCTATTATTTCGTCCACTTCTTCGAATCTGTTGTGGAATCACAGCATCCCATTCCATAGTGAAAGATGTCGTAGAGTTTGGCTTGATCGGTTCACTCAGATAAACCTTCATTATTGTTTCCTGGATTTCAAATTTCAGGTCTTTCCCATTCTGTTTGATCCAGTGTATATTTTGCGCTCCCTCCTTATCTTTAGGAATAGAAGCTAATCTTGAAACTCCGTCCTTTTGCAATCTTGAATCACCATTTTTACCTTGACCTGCTACTCTTTGATCCATCATTGAGTTAGGTTTAAAAGCATTCCAATATAAATGAAAATACACCACATTAAGTTCATCCGGTGAGTTATTCGAATATTCTAATGTCTGGGTTCCCTGGTAAGTAAATTTTTCTGCATTAACATCAATATCCATCTTGTACTTCGCAGCCTGCTGATAATAAGGTATTTGTTGGGCCTGAAGCTGTGAAATGATAAAAGCAAAAATGATTGCAATCGACTTTTTCATTTAAAATTTATTTTTTTTAAAGGTAAGTAATTTATCCAAAATCCTCAAAAATGCGGAGTTATATAGGATTTTCATCTTATTTAATTCTATTTCCCCGCATATTAAGAAAATGATTCTGAATGGAAATCTATTGTTATGGATTCATCAGTTTTTTTATCAAAGTAATCTGACCCAAATGATAGTAGCTATGCTCAATCATTCCATCGATATTCCTTCTGTACGTTCCGTATTTCTCGTCTGCAAAAACTTCATCCAGCTTAGCATCAGGCATTTGTTCAAGCAATGTAGCAAACCTCTCGGAGTCTAACCACAGCTTATTCAATAATTCTTCCCAATCCTTCTGAGATTCAATAGGAGGAAGATCAAAACTAAATTGATCTCTTATTTCAAGATCCCCACTTTCAAATACATTAACAATTCCTGCAATATAATAATCAATATGAAAGGTTAAAGCCGCAATGGTATTCAGAGAACCAACTTTTGTCGTTGCTTGTTCCCAGGTTACATCAGAAAGTTGATCTTTAAAATTGGTATTGGCAATCCAAAATCCATCAAGTAAAACTTCCCTGAATCTTTTTGATAGTTGTATTACTGAGCTCATTTTTAAAATTTTGTATCTAAAGATAATTAAATTTAAAATCTCGCGGATTTAGCAGATAACAGAGATTTTTTTTAACCACAAATGGCACAAATACTTACACGGTTTAAACACAAATATATTCGTGCTATTTGTGAAAATAATTAATGCTATCCGTGTTTAAAATCAAAAAACCTCAAATGCATACACACCTGAGGTTTATATTTAATTTTAAATTAAATTATTTTTTAGAAGAAACTTCTTTCTTTCCGCTTTGCAAGATTTTTTCAAGGATCTTTAAAGTGATGAGGTATGTTGGCTTCACTCCGGTAAGTCCTAAACCTCCAGAAGAAAGGGTGCTTCCCGTTTCCAATGGATTATCCGAAGCGTAGTAAGCGTAGCAAACAAAAAGATCCGGTGCAATATGATGTCTGATCTTAGATGCTACCTGAATTGCTTTTTGATAATGTGCACCCTCCATTTCAAGACCTATCGCTTTCCATGAAGTATTCATGAAGTAAGATAAAATGTCTCTATTTTGAAGCGAAGTTCCTAAAACGGTAATCATTGTCCCTTCAAAAGCTTTCAGTTCATCATCCTTAAAATCATCAAGCTTTAGAGCATTTTCAAAAGGATAGTTATCTGCTGTCCCTTCAAAAATATGAGAAGTAGGAATCATAATATCTCCTTTTGCTCCATTTAGGATTCCTGCTTTACCCATGATAGAAACAGATTTCACTTTCATCATATAGACTTCTCCTGTATGTTCGAAAGGTCTTAAAAGCTCATCCATTACTTCAAAAGCCTGTTCCCCGAAAGCATAGTCAAAAACCATGATTACATCATCTCCTGAATATTTTGCATGTCCGAAAGGAGTGTTTTTAAGCTCTGTTTTGCTTAAATCAATGATCTGAACATCTATATTACTTCCACTTTTGTCGTCTATATATATCAATCCCTGATCAGCAGCATATTTTGAAACTTTATCACGAAGATCTTTTTTATCAGAAATTTCACCATATAATTTATAGTCTACTTCCTTATGATCTTTTTTCTTCAAAGCATCATTGGCATACAACATATTTTTTACGGAGTGCATATTCGCTGAAATAATATGCAAAGGACGCATATGAAGATTATTTTCAAATAAAATCTCCTTCACTTTATTTGCCCACTTCTCTCCAAAATAATGATGCCCTACTCTTTCCTTTAATATAGCACTGAAATGAATTTCTCTTTCTCTGCTTTGTTTAGCATCATCTAAACTTACTTTTCCTAAGTTGTAAATGATCTTAAATAAACGATCAGGATTTTCATCATCACCAAAAGTATTATAAGCCCTTAATGTTTCCTCAAAAGTTCTTCCTATTAAAGAAGACAAATGAATAAGTGCTACTTCTTTTTCCCTTCTGCTAAATTTCTTTTCACCTTTTACTACCTCTTCGATAATTTTAAAAGCCCGCGTAGGTTTCCAGTTTTCATCCTGAATGAAAGCCAGATTACGGATCTTATCGGCTTCAATAAATAAGAATGTTAAGTGAGTAAGAATATCATAGATTTCTGAACGTCCCAAAAGAACTTCAATATTCATCTGATGTTCATCTATTCTATAACAGTTTCTCCTTCTCTTTTTAGGAACAATAGGTTCGAAACTTCCTTTATCAAAACCCTCATCTGATGTAAGATGAATAAAAGCACATTCCTCAATTCCTTCAGGAAGTCTGTCTAAAACATACATCAAACCATCAAGCTCCAATTTATTGGGAACATTCATGGTACCATAAATTTCAGGGTTGATTGTTTTTAACAAACTTCTGATACTTTCTCCTGAAACACCCCCTGGCTTAAAAAACCCTCTATAAAACAAATGTCTCATAGAAATATATAATCTTTCAATAGCCTCTGTTGTTTCTCTTGCTCTAGAATTTGTCATAAAATAAATTTCACACAAATATACGACTCTTTGGTCAATTTTATTTTAAGTATCTTTTAACAAGCATTTTATCAATATTAGTTTTTACGACATCTTCTAAAAGCTCAATCAACAGTTAGAAATTATTTTTTTTCACATTACCCCTATATTTTTTAGGGTTAAAATGTTTTCGATTCATTTTTTTTGTAAATTTGCCCTGTAAAATTAACCCTATTATGTCAACTTTAAGATTCAAAGCGTTAGAAACATTACCATTTAAGGACTTTAGAAAGGATAATTCTATCGAAGTTCCTGCAAAATTGTCAGAACTGTTCTGTCAAAATGTTTTCTCAGAAGTAACAATGAGAGAATATTTAACGAAAGAAGCATTCAACTCTATTATGGATGCTATAAAAAAAGGGACTAAAATCCAGAGACACATCGCAGATCAGGTAGCTGTAGCTATGAAAGATTGGGCAATGAGCAAAGGGGCAACACACTACACACACTGGTTTCAGCCTTTAACAGGAACAACTGCGGAAAAGCATGATTCTTTCTTTACACCAATCGAAGGTGGAAGAGCAATCGAAAGATTCAGTGGAAACCTGCTTATCCAGCAAGAACCTGATGCTTCTTCTTTCCCGAACGGAGGAATCAGAAATACATTTGAAGCAAGAGGCTATACCGCTTGGGATCCTACATCTCCAGCTTTCATTATGGGAACTACACTTTGTATCCCTTCTATCTTTATTTCTTACACAGGAGAAACATTAGACTATAAAGCTCCTTTATTAAGAGCTCTAAATGCCGTGGATGAAGCTGCAACAAACGTAATGCAGTATTTTGATAAAAACGTAACAAAAGTAACTCCTACTTTAGGATGGGAGCAAGAATATTTCTTAGTTGATTCAGCATTATTTCAATCCCGTCCGGATTTAGTATTGACAGGTAAAACTTTACTAGGTCACTCTCCGGCAAAAGGACAACAGCTTGATGATCATTATTTCGGATCTATCCCAACGAGAGTGATGAACTTCATGAAAGAGCTGGAAATAGAATGTATGAAGTTAGGAATTCCGGTAACAACAAGACACAACGAGGTAGCTCCTAACCAATTCGAGCTGGCTCCAATGTTTGAAGAAGTAAACGTTGCTGTAGACCACAACTCTTTATTGATGGACATCATGGCAAGAGTTGCTCACAAACACCATTTCCACATCTTATTCCACGAAAAACCATTCGCAGGAGTGAACGGAAGCGGGAAGCACAACAACTGGTCACTTGCTACTGATACAGGAGAAAACTTACTAAGCCCAGGAAAGAATCCAAAGAAAAACTTACAGTTCTTAACGTTCTTCGTGAATACCATTAAAGCAGTACATGAGTATGCTGACCTTTTAAGAGCAAGTATTGCTTCTGCAAGCAATGACCACAGATTAGGTGCTAATGAAGCTCCACCGGCAATTATTTCAGTATTTATTGGAAGTCAGCTGTTCAGAGTTTTAGAAGAGCTTGAAAAAGTAACAAGCGGGAAATTATCTCCTGAAGAAAAAACAGAATTAAAATTAAATGTAGTTGGAAAAATTCCTGAAATCCTATTGGATAACACGGATAGAAACAGAACTTCTCCATTTGCATTTACAGGAAATAAATTTGAGATCAGAGCGGTAGGATCTTCTGCAAACTGTGCAGAATCTATGACCGTAATGAATACCATTGCTGCAAAACAGCTAAATGATTTCAAAAAAGAAGTTGATGCACTTATCGAAACAGGATTAAAAAAAGACGAAGCGATCTTCAACGTCCTAAGAGAATACATCAAACAATGTAAAAACATTATGTTTGAAGGTGACGGATATTCTGATGATTGGGCAAAAGAAGCTAAAAAGAGAGGTTTGAATAACTGGAAAACCACTCCTGAAGCTTTAAAACAAGAAATGAATAAGAAGTTTTTAGCTTTATATGAAGAAATAGGAGTATTTACACATAGAGAAGTAGAAGCTAGAAATGAAATCAAACTTGAAAAATATTCAACAGTTATTGATATTGAAGCAAGAGTTTTAAGTGATATTGCTAGAAACCATATTATTCCTTCAGCTTTAAAATATCAAAACAGATTAATTGAAAACGTAAAAGGTCTTAAAGAAATTTTTGGAGACAAAGAATTCAAAGTATTAGCGAAAGAGCAAATGAGCCTGATCACTCATATTTCTGAGAATGTTTCTAAAATCAAGTTAGGTGTTGAAGAACTTATCATTGCGAGAGAAGCTGCAAAAGCGGTTTCTGACAGCCAAAAACAAGCAGAGCAGTACTGTAGTAAAGTAATTCCTTTATTTGATGGAATCAGAGAAGCTTCAGACAATCTTGAAATGATGGTGGATGATGAACTTTGGCCAATGACGAAATACAGAGAAATGTTATTTACAAAATAATATTTATAAAGTTCCATATTAGTTAAACTCTCCGAATATTCGGGGAGTTTTTTTTATTTCCGTTATCGAAAACAAGACAAACTAAAGACCTAAAAAACAATATTTTACACAACTTCAAAATTGATATAAGATTTAGTTTTAACTTTGTACTTCATGAAAATCCTGATCATCGAAGATAATAAAGAACTTGCTCAGAGCATGACCTATTATCTTGAAGAAGAGCATTACATCTGCGAATGTGCCTATAATTATAATGAAGCTTTGGATCGCCTGAGCTTCAACACCTATGACTGTATATTACTGGATATTATGCTGCCGGATGGCAATGGCCTTAATTTGCTGAATCATGTCAAAAATGAGAAGATCAACAGTGGTGTATTAATCATTTCTGCCAAGGATGCATTAGATGATAAAATTAAAGGTCTCGAAAAAGGAGCCGATGATTATATTACCAAACCTTTTCACTTACCTGAATTGCACGCAAGGTTAAGAGCAGTTTACCGCAGAAAAAAAATGGACGGGTATAATGATGTAAAATTCAATGAGATTCTATTGAACACCGATACTTTTGAAGTTTTCATTCATGAAACAAGATTAGAAGTCACTCAAAAAGAATTTGAACTATTGCTTTATTTTTTAGTAAACAAAAACAGGGTTCTATCCAAACAGTCAATTGCCAATCATCTTTGGGGTGATTATACTGATAATTTAGCTAATTTTGATTTTGTATATCAACATGTTAAAAATCTCAGAAAAAAAATAGCTACGGCACAGGGTAATGATTACGTGGAAACTATTTACGGATTGGGATATAAATTTAATGCGTTAAAATACCCGAGCTCATGAATTTATTAAACAAAATATCCATTTGGTTTATCGCTATTGTACTGTTGGTCACCCCTCTCAGTATGTATATCTCTTACACCAATATTAAAAAACGATTGGATAATGTAGAAATAGAACGGTTGAGATCAGTGAATAATTATGTAGCTTCCCAATTAAAAAGAGGTGAAACCCCGGAAAAAACATCCCAGGGTTTACCTATATCCATCAAGCCATATGCGGGAAGTGGTATCGTTCCCACAAACCCTGAAATTATACACACCTGTCTTGATAATAATGGAATTTCCCGTAACGAATGTAAAATACAGATCAATTCCTTTGTAACAGCCGCAAATAAAACGTACAAAATCTCTTCCTACAGCTATATTACGTCTACAGAACAAATTATGCAAGGGATGTTAAGTGCCTTAATTTTAAAAGTATTACTCATCACTTTTATTGTTTTTGTTACTGCCAGAATATTATCGAGGTACATCCTCAAACCCTTTCATCACGCCATTGATAACATCCATCATTTTAATATCCAAAAAAAAGAACCTCTGGATCTTTTACCGACAAGCACCAATGAATTTAAAAAGCTCAACGAGTTTCTTAGGTTAATGACTGACAAAGCGATAGAAGACTATGCTTCGGTTAAGGAATTCAGTGAAAATGCTTCTCACGAAGTACAAACTCCCTTAGCTATTATACAGAGTAAAATTGAACTTTTGGCAGAAACAGAAATTAATGGAAAACAAGCTGCCTTGCTTACGGATATTCAAAATTCCATTGATAAGCTAAGCAGGATCAACCGCTCACTGATCCTACTTACCAAACTTAATAATCATGAATTTTTAACCGAACAGAAATTAAAATTCTGCAGGGTTGAAAAAGAAACCATAAATGCTTATTCTGACCATATAGCACTGAAGAATATTACCCTCAACAGAAATTGCGAAAAAGATGTATTTATAAAAATCCACCCTGCACTAGCAGAAATACTTTTAAGTAATCTTTTATCCAATGCTATTCGACATAATTTAAAAAATGGCAATATAGAAATTAACCTTACCAGTCAGTTTTTTCAAATCAGCAACACTGGTTTACCTCCGGATATCCCTACCCAGGAACTTTTTAAAAGATTTAAAAAAAGCAATCAGTCCACTGAAAGTATTGGATTGGGGCTGTCTATTGTAAAACAAATTTGTGAGGTTAATGCATTTCCGGTTTATTATGATTTCGTAGATGGATGGCATAGCATTACAGTATATTTTAGCAGTATAGAAAATCATGTTCTTTTTGTTCCGGCTAAAATCTGTAAAAATCCTTTGACAAAAATCGGAAGCATACAGCCTAACCTTAATTTTGCAGAATAAAAAAACACTTTCTCAAATAGGACGTTTGATCAAATTAAATAGAACTTCAAATTTGCTTCAAAATATGTTTTTTACTTTGAATAAAGAAAAAACTATACTCGATGCTTTTAAGAGCTTTTATTCTATCCATCTCAACGATTTTTTTAATCAACAAAGTGAGTGCGCAGGAAGTCATCTCACTACAATCTGCGCTTGAAACAGCGGTTCATAATTATGGAACCATTAAAGCAAAAGAATCCTATCGTCTATCCTCTCAGGAATCTGTAGAATTGGCTAAGAGGCAATATCTGCCCAACCTTAACTTAAGTGTACAGCAGGATTTTGGAACAGTGAATGGCCAGAATGGACCTTTATATGGTTTTGGAGGTTATGGAGTCGCTTCATCCGGCCTTCCACTACCGGAGCAAAATTGGAATGCATCCTTTGGTGCTTTGTACCTTGCAAATGTCAACTGGGAATTCTTTTCATTTGGTAAAGCCAAACAAAGGGTTAAAGTTGCTGAATTTAAAAACCAAAGAGACACCAGAGACCTTTCTGATGAAATCTTTCAACACAAAATAAAAGTAGCCGCCGCCTATCTGAATGTACTGGCAGCTAAAAAGTTGAAGTTATCCTACGAAAAAAACGTAGGAAGAACGGATACTATAAGAAGAATTGTTGAGGTTAAAGAAAAAAACGGGCTCGTTCCGGGTGTTGACCTATCTCTTGCTAAAGCTGATTATGCAAATGCTATGATCACCTACATAAAAGCCAAGGACAATGAACAGGAACAGGAGAATAAATTAGCACAACTTATGGGAATTCCGGCTCAGGAATTTAAATTAGACAGTACTATTCTCAAAAGGGTCCCCGTAGATCTTCCATCAGAAAAAACATTTGTTTTAAAAGATCATCCCCTTTTAGCATTTTACAAAAGCCGTATCGATGTGAGTGAACAGGAAAAACAATTTCTGAAAACTCAATATTACCCCTCATTTTCTATGGTTGGTATTATCCAGACTAGAGCGTCGGGGTTTGGAAATGGATATGCACAGAATCAGAATGACTACTCCACTTCTTATTGGGATGGAATTCATCCTACCAGAAGCAATTATCTGATCGGCTTGGGTGTATCCTGGAATTTTACACAAACCTTCAGACTATCAAAAGAAATCAGTGCACAGGATTATGTAAGTCAGGGGTTAAAACACGAATATGATCTTGCAGAACAACAGCTTAAAGCACAATTGGATTTATCTGAAAACAAATGGAATAACGCGCTTACTGTATATGACCAGGTTCCAGCCCAATTAAAATCAGCAAACGATGCTTATATCCAACGCTCTGTATTATATAAAAATGGATTAACTGATCTGGTTGATCTTTCCCAATCAATTTACGCACTCATAAGAGCAGAAACAGACAGAGATATCGCCATCAGCAACGTTTGGAATGCCTTATTACTAAAGGCAGCAGCTACAGGTGATTTTACCGTTTTTGAAAGCGAGCTGTAAGGACTAATATAAATTACATCAACAATAGATCAATGAATTTAATAAGATTTGCATTAAGAAAACCCATTACGATTCTGGTACTTGTAGCAGGACTGTTTTTCTTTGGAATACGGTCAGCAAGCTCCATTAAAGTAGACATCTTCCCCAAACTGGACTTACCGGTTATTTATGTTTCACATCCTTTTAGCGGATATACTCCACAACAGATGGAAGCATTCTTTGCTAAACAATACATCAATATCTTCCTTTTCGTTAATGGGATTAAAAGTATTGAAACTAAAAATATCCAGGGATTGACGTTAATGAAAATAAATTTCTATCCGGGAACAAATATGGCTCAGGCTGCGGCTGAGCTCAACTCATTTTCAACAAGGATTCAGGCAGCATTTCCACCAGGATCCAATCCACCTTTTATCATTCGTTTTGATGCCTCTACACTCCCTGTTGGACAACTCGTTTTAAGCAGTGACAAAAGAAATAATAATGAACTACTCGATTTAGCAAACGTTTATGTACGTTCAACTTTCACCTCAATTCCAGGAATTGTTTCATCTCCACCTTTCGGAGGAAATATACGTACCGTAGTTATCAATGCCAATCCGGATTTACTCCGTCAACATAATTTAACCCCTGATCAGCTGGTAGAAGCATTACGCTTAAACAACCAGACAGCTCCTTCAGGAAATGTGCGTATTGGTGATAAATTTTATATCACCCCAACCAATACCATGATCAAGAATGTAAAAGATTTTGGGAATATTCCTTTATATAAAGGCGGTGTTCAGAATCTTTACTTAAAAGATGTGGCAACAGTAACTGATGGAGCTGATATGACGTCCGGTTATGCATTGGTTAATGGTCGCCGTTCTGTTTACCTGAGTATCGCTAAAAGTGCCGATGCATCCACCTGGGATGTTGTTCAGAATCTTAAAAAACAACTTCCCCAGATCCAATCCAATCTTCCGGACGATGTAAAAGTAAGTTTTGAATTTGACCAATCTACTTATGTAATTAATTCTGTTAAAAGTTTAATGAGTGAAGGAACAATTGGTGCCTTACTGACAGGATTGATGGTAATATTATTCCTCGGAGATATACGGGGAGCTATTATTGTAATCCTCACCATTCCGATATCTATTATTTCGGCGGTTCTATTTCTTAATCTTTTCGGACAAACTATTAATATCATGACGCTAAGTGGTCTCGCATTAGCTATTGGTATTCTCGTCGATGAAAGTACGGTGACGATAGAAAATATACATCAGCATCTGGATATGGGGAAACCAAAAGCATTAGCAATATGGGACGCCTGTAAAGAAATTGCTTTTCCAAAATTATTGATCTTATTCTGTATTCTTGCTGTTTTTGCACCGGCATTTACAATGGAAGGTATTCCAGGATCTTTATTCTTACCCCTTGCTTTGGCAATAGGATTCAGCATGATCATCTCTTATTTCCTTGCACAGACCTTTGTTCCGGTAATGGCCAACTGGATCATGAAAGTAAAACACCACAAAGCAAAAGACGGCCACATCATGACTGAAGCAGAAGAGTTGAAAGCTGCAGGTTTAAGTGATGAAAGTGATACATGGAGTCAAAAAGAAATACTGCTAAAAAATATAGACAGCAACAGGGATGGTAAGGTAAGTTTATTCGAAAAAGTGAGATTCCGTTATCTAAAATTCCTAGATCGCATCATGCCTTTTCGAAAGATCATTGTTTCTGCATATATTTTAGTTGCAATGGGACTTGTTGCGCTGCTTCTGAATAGTATAGGAAGAGATGTTTTGCCTCAGGTAAATGGTTCTCAATTTCAGGTTCGAACCCGTATTCCCGATGGAACAAGAATTGAAACAACTGAACTTCAAACTTTAAAATTACTGGACGGGATTAAAGACATTGTGGGCAATGACAATATTTCAATTACTTCAGCTTATGTAGGAACCCACCCTAACCTTTTCTCAGTGAGTCCAATATATCTTTGGATGGCAGGATCCCATGAGACTGTATTACAGGTAGGTTTAAAAGAAGGATTTCATACTAATTTAGATGATCTCAAAGATAAGATTCGAGAGAAAGCTAAAAGCATTAATCCCGAAATGAAGCTTTCCTTTGAACCTATTGAATTAACAGAAAAAATTCTAAGCCAGGGATCTCCTACTCCAATTGAGGTGCGATTATCCGGAAGAAGCAAAGAATTGAATGAAGCTTATGCTAAAAAAATAGAAATAGAACTTAAGAAGATCCCATATCTACGGGATGTACAAATAGGACAGTCTATTAAATACCCTTCTATTGATATTAATGTAGACCGTATTCGTGCCGCTCAGTTGGGAGTTGACATGACAGACATTTCACGCTCATTGGTGGCTTCAACTTCTTCATCCAGATATACAGAAAAGAATATTTGGACTGATGAAAAAGCTGGATACAGCTACAATGTTCAGGTACAGATCCCTGAAAATAAAATGAACAGTAAGGCAGAAATTGCTGGCATTCCATTACAGAAAAATTCGAACAGACCTAACTTAGGTGATGTAGCAACCATAAAAGACAGTTTCACGTATGGTGAAACAGATAACCTTGGTGCCATGCCAATGCTTACAGTAACAGCAAACTTAAATCATACCGATTTGGGAAGAGCCTCAAGAGATGTTCAAAAAGTCATCAACAATTTTGGAGAACTTCCAAGGGGTCTGAATATAGGATTAATAGGATTAAGTCAAACCCTTAATGATACTTTAAGTAGTTTACAAAGCAGTTTGATCATTGCTATTATGGTAATCTTTTTAATGCTTGCTGCTAACTTCCAATCCTTTAAGGTTTCTGGAGTTGTATTGGTCACCGTACCTGCCGTATTATTAGGGGCCCTTGCTCTATTGATCGTAAGTGGCTCAACACTTAATTTACAATCTTATATGGGTATCATCATGTCTGTCGGAGTATCTATCTCTAATGCAGTATTACTTATTACAAATGCTGAACAATTAAGAAAGCATAATGGCAATGCTTTACTGTCTGCTAAAGAGGCTGCTGCTTTAAGAATAAGACCTATTGTAATGACGGCTCTGGCAATGGTTGTAGGAATGGTTCCCATGGCTTTGGGATTAGGAGAGGCGGGAGATCAGGTTTCTCCTTTGGGACGAGCTGTAATAGGAGGGTTAATCGCTTCTACATTTGCAGCTCTGTTTATTCTTCCACTAGCTTTTGCATGGGGACAAGGAAAAACATCAACACAAAGTGTATCGCTTGATCCTGAGGATGAAGAAAGTATTCATTTTATACCCGAACTTTCAAAATAAAGAAAACCTAATGGCTATTAAAAATTTAATTATGAATCGATTATATCAATATGTTATTCCAGTTGCAGTTCTACTTTTCAGCCTACAGAGTTGTGAGCAGAACAAAGCTGAAGTAAAAAAAACAACAACTCCATCGGCACCGGAAATAGAAGCAATTAATCCAAAACAAGGAGATTTTGCATCATCTACTACCATTCCCGGTGAGCTTCAACCTTTTCAAAAAGTTGATGTCTATGCTAAAATAAGCAGTTTCGTTAAGAAATTATATGTGGATGTAGGAAATGAGGTAGTTGCAGGACAACTTCTAGCAACATTAGAAGCACCTGAGATGAATGCACAACAAAATGCTGCTGCTTCCACATTAAAATCAAAAGAAGCAATATATATTGCCAGCAAGGCAAAATATAACCGATTGAAAGAAACAAGCAAAACACCTGGAACAATATCTGCTCTTGATCTTGAGCAGGCTCTTGCTGCACAACAGTCTGATATCGCTCAACTGGAAGCAGCGAAAGCTTCTTATCGGGAAGTAATGGATGTCAAGAATTATTTACAGATCAAAGCCCCATTCAGTGGAAATATTGTAACGAGAAATGTAAGCGCCGGAGCTTATGTAGGTCCATCAGGAAAAGGATCTGAACTCCCACTCTTTAGTTTAGTACAACAAAATAAATTACGTTTGGTGGTGAATGTTCCGGAGTCTTATACAGGAAGTCTTAATAAAGATGGGGAGATAAAATTCTCTGTACAGTCTATCCCGGGAGAAACCTTTACAGCTAAGGTATCAAGGTTTGCAGGCGCGTTGGATAATCGTTTACGTTCCCAGTCTGTAGAAATGGATGTCTACAACAAAGATAAGAAGCTATTACCGGGAATGGTTGCTAATGTAATCCTGCCTCTAAATGACAATAATAAAGCCTTGTCTGTTCCTACATCAGCCGTATTAAATTCTACGCTTGGGGTATTCGTTATCAGAGTAGAAAAAAACACAGCACATTGGATACCCGTTACAGCAGGCATTTCAAATACCGACACAACTACGATTATTGGACCGGTGAGCCCTAATGATGTAATTATCAAATTAGCCACTGAAGAAATCCGTGATGGACAGAACATAAAAGTGAAGCTCTCAAAATAGATTAATCTTAATATCCTGTTAATAGGAATTTTTATTCATTTTTTGATTAGAAACAAAAATAATCCCAATAACAAAGGAATCACCATTTACTTTGTTAAAGAATCTTAATAAAAAAAACCGCAGTATCACCAAAAAAGGGATGTTGCGGTTTGTTTTTCTTTAACATACGTAAATAATATGTTAAAATGTGTTAAAGTAAGAACCTGATATTAATCATATCAAAGCTCTTCAAGTTGGAATCTCTACTTTTGTAATGCTTTTAGAAATAAATATTCCTTATTTAACACGGATAATCAAATATATATGAAGAAAAGAGTTTTGTTTTATTTAGTTGCTTTAGTCTCTACTGTATCATTGCAATCATGCGTTACCAACTACGTTGTTGCAAAACCAGCAACTTACACTAAAGAATACAAAACAGATGCCAAACTAGCTTCTATTGATACCAAGAAAATGGAGCAGGATAAGAAGCAATTAATCAATTCTTTTATCTCTGAGAAGGCAGCCGTTTTAAACAACGCAAAAAATACTTTAAAAAATTCTGAGATTGCAAAAGCAATCAAACACAATACAACAATCGACAATATCCTTAACGAAGCTCAAACGTACCTGGGAACTCCTTACAGATATGGAGGAACAACAAGAAACGGTATAGATTGTTCAGCTTTCGTTCTTTCTGTATTCGGTGCTGCAGCAGGTCTTAGTTTACCAAGAGTAGCGGCTTCTCAATCTCAGGAAGGAGAAAGAATCGAAAAGGAAAACTTACAAAAAGGAGACTTGATTTTCTTTTCACATGGAAGAAGAATTTCTCACGTAGGTATTGTAGAAAGTGTTTCTGAAGATGGTGAAATTAAATTTATTCACGCAGCCACTTCAAAAGGAGTTATGATTTCGTCGCTTAATGATTCTTATTGGGGTCCGAAATTCAGATTTGCAAAAAGAGTGATCAATGAAGAAGGTGATGCATATAACAACTTAGCTGCAACTACAGCATCAACAGCGACAAGTTTTTAATTTTAAATAATTGATTTAAATAATGAAAGCCATCAAATATATTTGATGGCTTTTTCTTTTATTTTATTTAAGGCTCTTAACTAGCTATTCCTTTCGATCTCTATATCTAATTTATATAAGAGACCATGAACTTCAGAAAGTGAAAATTTTGCCTTTTTAAGCCTGTTGGATTCAGGATTGATCGTATAATTAAAAGAGCTCCTAAAATCAACCTTCTCAAGGTTTGTATTCTCGAAGATTGCTCCCGACAAATCACAATTCATAAAGAATGCATTTGACAGATCGCAAGCTTCAAAATCTACCTCAATAAGCTTTGAATTTTTAAAAGAGGTTTTCTTTAAGGAGGTTTTATAAAAAGTAGAGTTATTCAGAGAACAACCTTCAAATCTAAAAGAAAGTCCAAATTCAATACAATCGTTAAACTGTAAACCGAACATTTTACTGTCTTTAAAATATACGTCTCTAAATGCTGTTGAAACCAGCTTGGCCATACTCATATTACATCCAATAAATTCACAATCTGTAAATCTAAATTCTGAAAGATCTGCATATTCAAAATTACAATTGCTGAAAATACAGTTTTCATATTCTCCTTTTTCCAAGGGAGACTGCCCAAAATTTATAGCATCAAAACTTTGGTCTGAAATATATGCTTCCTTCATAAAGCCGTTTTAAGTAATTCTTGGTAATGATAAGATTTAAACCAAGCTATTCTTATCAGAATAATTTAGTTTAAAGAAGATAAAAGTCATGGTAGAAAAGGCCAACAATGAACTTCCTCCATAACTAAAGTAAGGCAATGGAATCCCAACAGTTGGAAAAAGCCCCATAACCATCCCTAAATTGATTGAAAAGTGCATCAGTAGGATCGAGGCAAAGCAATAACCAAATACCCTGTTAAAAGTAGATTTCTGCTTTTCTGCGAGATAATAAATTCTCCCTATATAGAGCATATAACACAATACCAAACCTGCACTTCCTACAAAACCCCATTCTTCACCAACTGTACAGAAAATGTAATCGGTACTTTGTTCAGGCACAAACTTCCCCTGAGTCACAGATCCTTCACGATATCCCTTTCCCAAAAGCCCTCCAGAACCAATCGCCGTTTTAGAATAAAGAAGGTTATATCCCGAAGTATCTCTAAAAGCTTTTTCACCTTTATAGAGAACCTCAATTCTCTCCCTTTGGTGTTTCGGCAGTTTTTCTAAAACGTATGGTGTTGCAAAAGCCAAACCACAAAGCAGGATAATGGATCCCGCAATACTCGAAATCGAAATAACATCCCAGGACATTTTATAATAGTTCAGGGCTATTAAAATTCCAGCAATTATCAAAATAGCAATAGTGACATAAATAGGATTTACGGCTAATGAAACTAAGAAAACCGAAGCAAATAGAAATCCAATTCCAAATAATAATCCACTTAATCCTTCTCTATATAAAGCGATAAAAAAAGCCACGAAAACAAGCAATGACCCAACATCCGGAATTGCCAATACCACTACTGCAGGGATTCCTACAATTGCTAAAGACGTTAGGAGAGACTTTTTATTACTTAAATTAAAATCGGGTCCTGACACATAATTAGCCAGCATTAATGCTGTTCCTAATTTGGCAAATTCAACCGGCTGTAAACTTAAAGGTCCAAATTTATACCAGTTCTTCTGTCCCAATACTTCTTTTCCAAAAGGAAATAAGCCGATCAGCAATAGAACTCCAATAATATAAATGATCCCAGCCATGTTTTCAAAGAACTTAGTCCGGGTAAAGAAAATAATTAAACCAACAAAAACAGATACTCCAAACCAAACAGCCTGTCTGGTTCCACTGGCAGGCTCAACACTGTAGATATTTGCTATTGCAAAAATGCAAAGCAAGAAATACAGACCCAGACCTAATTTATCTAATCCTTCTGTCCATTTCATTGCTCTTTGGTTTTTTTAGTTTGAGTTTCTGCGTCTATCTGCTTCTGCAATTTTTCTTTTTGCTTTTTGATAAAATCTAAGCTGTCTTGCATTTTCTTAAGCTTCACAGAATCCAGTTTTGGATCTTTATATAAACCTTTACGTTTTAAATCAACAATCCATTGTCTTTTATATTCAGGCATAAAACTGGCTGAGGTCATCTTTTTATAAAGATTCTCCCTTTTCAGATCACCGGTAATATATTTTTCTGCGATTACAGTACTAGCTGGCCCTGCCCATGTTGCTCCAAATCCGGCATGTTCCATTACCGCAACTACAACAATTTTAGGCTTATCTGCAGGAGCAATCAATACAAAAATAGAATTGTCCTTACCCTGAGGAACCTGAGCTGTTCCTGTTTTTGCTAATTGGGTAAAATCGTTTGATTTTAATCCCCTTGCTGTACCATTTAAAACCACAGCCTCCATTCCTTTTAGAACTGGACCAAAGTGTTTAGGATCAACTAAAGTTTTATGTTTCTTTTTAAATCTAGGATCAGGATTGGGCTTCCCGTCAATGGATTTTACAATATGCGGTGTATAGTACCATCCTTTATTAGCAATAGCTCCAACATAATTTGCCAATTGAAGAGGAGTAACCATAACATCACCTTGTCCCATCCCATTGAAAACTGCACCAGTTGCTAAAACATCCCAGTTTTTATAGTCTTTTTTAGAACCACTAGCCTTAAGAATGTTCTTCATTCTTTTTTCATAAAATTCTCCAGATGGAATCCTTCCTTTTGCTCCTACGGCAAAATCATTATTTAAAAATTCTCCAACTCCGAAGCTACTCATAATGGCCTTCCATTCATCAACTCCTTTTGAAGGATTTCCAGGATATTTATTAACAATAGCCAAAAATGCATAGGAGAAATAACAGTTACTGGAAACCTGAATTGAAGGGATCAAAGGAATTGCACCACCGTGGCCTTTTATCCTTAATCCTCTATAATTAAATCCTCCTCCACAAGGAAAGATTGTATTTTCATCCATTACCCCCATCTGCATTGCAGATAAAGCAGTAAGCAGTTTAAAAGTAGACCCTGGTGGATAACCAGCTTGTAAAGAGCGATCAAATGTGGGTTTATTTTCGTAAAGTGTATCTTTTGATAAAGCGTATAGATTTTTTGATTTGGAGGGCCCTGTAAAAAGATTAGGATCAATATCCGGACCAGTTGCTGCAACTAGAACCTCACCATTATTAGGGTCTAAGGCGACAATTGCCCCATGTTTGTTAACCATCATTTCTTCGGCCATTCTCTGAAGATCATAATCGATGGTTAAGGTAATATCCTTTCCTGTAATTACATCTTTATCCAGTGCTCCATTTTTATATGAGCCAATGTTTCGGAGTCTGATATCCTTTTGGATATATTTCATCCCCTTTACTCCGCGAAGCTCTTTTTCATATGATTTTTCAACACCGGTTTTTCCAATGAAATCTCCAGGAAGATAATAAACAGAATCTTTTTTAATATCCCTTTCATTGACTTCACTGGTATATCCCAGAAGGTTTCCGGAAGTGGAAACTTCATATTGACGCTGAGGTCTCGAAACGATACTAAACGCAGGATATTTAAATATAATTTCCTGAACCCTGGCAATATCTTCTCTGCTGAGATCTTTGATAAAAGTCATCGGTGTCAGCTTGGAATAATATTTCTCTTTGGTTATTGAATTGATCTTTTTAATAAAATCAGACTTACTGATCTTCATTAAATTACAGAATCCCAAAGTATCGAAATCAGGCTTCATTAAAGCCTGAGTAAAAGAAATCTCATAGGCAGGCTGGTTGCCTACCATAATTTTACCATTCCTATCAAAAATCACCCCTCTCTGTGGGATAACGTATTCTATCTTAATAGATGTATTGGCTGCATTCAAAGCATACCTGTCTGTAAATAGTTGTAAATAAGCAAGCCTTGCCACAAAGATCAGGGCAATAACGGCAACAACTGCAAAGATTTTTAAATAGCGTGTGTTCAAACTTTTTGTTTGATTTTAAATATTAATGCGTAAATAACTATAAATATAAAGGAAATTACACTTGTTACCAACACATTAAATAATATTTCAAAAAACCTGCTGAACTTAAAGAACTCAATATACTGTACTAAAAGCTGATGCAAGAAAATACTTGAAAAAAGAAACAGTAAAAACTGCCCCCACTGAAGGGATTGAAATGAAAAGAAGTCAGTGGACGTGTCGGTAGACGTCCTAAAAATCAATGTTCTGAAATACGCGATGAGTGTAGTTGCAAGGGCATTGATTCCCCACGAATATAAGAAAGCATCTATAGAAAGACCTATTAAAAAACTTAATGCTAAAAATTGAAATTTATTTCTAAAGAAAGGATAAAACATGACAAATACAGGATATAACACCGGAGTGTATTTTCCGAACAGCGTGATCCTGTTCAAAACAAAAATCTGTAATGCAACAAGAAAAATCATGATTAAAATATCCGTAAATAGTGTTCTGCTAATCATTTTCCTTTTTTATTACTGCCTGTAATGTATCTTGAATCTTTTGAACCTCAGCTTTCTTCAGACTTTTTACAACAAATACTTTACTTAAAGAACCCATCTTCTCGCTTAGTTCTACTGAAATGTCCCAAAACCCTGTTTTATTATCTACGGAGTATCCCGCAATAGTACCAATCATAACACCTTTCGGAAAAATTGCAGATTTACCATCAGTAACAATGGTGTCTCCGATTTTCAAGGCAACATATTTGGGAACATCTGATAAATGCATAACTCTGGAGTTATCACCACTCCACGTTAATGTCCCAAAATATCCTGATTTTTTTAAAGCTGCATTAATTCTGATCCGGTTTACACTTAAAACCGACTGAACTAACGCATAGCTATCTGTAGAATTAATAACGATTCCGGCTACTCCTTTTGGCGCCATAACTCCCATTTGAGGAAATACGCCATCTCTTCGACCCCGGTTGATCGTAAAATAATTATTTCTTCTGTTTATACTGTTGAAAACGATTTCGCCATCCACAAATGTATAGATCTGCCCACCTCCTAAAGTATCATGAACTTTTCTAAAAACAGGTTTTTTTGCGCCATCTTTTCCATACAGTTCAATCATTAATGCTTTATTCTGAGCAACAAGATCTTCGTTGATCTGCTTCAGCTTCAAGTAAGAAACTCCCTCATCAATATACCCTGAAACCCAAGAATTTAAAGCGGCCGATTGACCAGCGATCCAGGATTTCTGCATGGCATTTTTGGAGAATATAAGAACCAGAGCAATAATTTGCAAGAAAATAAAGAAGACAAAAAGAGCGTTCTTCGAAAATAATCTCAGCAAAAATCCCATTCAGATAGTATCGTAAAAAGTTAAAATTATTTGATTAAGAAATTGAATTTATCCATATTCTTAAGTGCAATCCCTGTCCCTCGAACTACCGCTCTCAACGGGTCCTCAGCTACAAAAACAGGAAGACCTGTCTTCTTGTGTAATCTGTCTGCCAGACCTCTTAACAATGCACCACCTCCAGCAAGATAAATACCTGTTTTATAAATATCAGCAGCCAATTCAGGAGGCGTTAAAGAAAGAGTTTCCATTACAGCATCTTCAATTCTGATAATAGATTTATCTAATGCACGGGCAATTTCTTTGTAACCTACCATAATTTCTTTAGGCTTACCAGTAATAAGGTCTCTACCTTGTACCGGGATATCTTCAATATCAACATCCAGATCTTCAACAGCCGATCCTACTTCAATTTTCACTCTCTCAGCAGTTCTTTCACCAATGTAAAGATTATGATGTGTTCTCAGGAAATAAGCAATATCATTTGTAAATACATCACCTGCAATTTTTACAGATTTATCACAAACGATACCTCCTAAAGCTACAACTGCAATTTCAGTAGTACCCCCGCCTATATCAATGATCATATTCCCCTCAGGTTTCTGAACATCAATTCCAACTCCTATTGCTGCTGCCATTGGCTCATAAATAAGCCTAACCTCTTTAGCATTCACCTTTTGTGCAGAATCTCTTACTGCTCTTTTTTCCACTTCGGTAATTCCTGAAGGGATACAGATTACGATTCTTAAAGCGGGTTGAATAAATTTACCTTTGATTCCAGGAATTTTTTTGATAAATTCTTTGATCATGTGTTCAGAAGCATGAAAATCTGCAATTACCCCGTCTTTCAAAGGACGGATGGTTTTGATATCTTCATGAGTTTTACCCTGCATATGTTTAGCCTGTTCACCCACAGCTATCGGCCTGCCAGTAGATCGTTCAATTGCAACAATTGACGGCTGGTCTATAACAATTTTATTATTATGGATGATAAGTGTGTTAGCAGTTCCCAAGTCTATCGCAATTTCTTGCGTAAACATATCGAATAAACTCATATTTTTCTTCTGATTTAAGTTTACAAAGATATAAATTAAACACTACCAATGAAATTTGATAAGCATATAATTTGGTTAAAATTTTATTAAAATTTGAAATTATTTATTAACGGTCAATTTAATTTCTTATAATATTAAATTCAAAGTCAGAACAGCAGCGGATTTATAGTTTTTTACGATAATTATCATACACAATTTCAGAAAGTCTTTAATTAAAAAAAACGTAAATTTGTCGCCGGATATGTTACACTACTCTCATACACATCAAACTTCAAATTTCGCGGTACTTTCCATAAGCTACGAAAAAGCTGATGGAGAAACACGGGGAAAGTTTGCATTTTTTGATGAAAACATAAAAAATTTCGTTACCCGAATTCATGATGAAAATTTAGGGGATGCTTTTGTGGTTTCAACTTGTAACAGAACCGAAATTTACACTACTACATCCAATTATCTTTTAGTGGCTGAGGAATATTGCAAAACGATTGGTGTTAATATCACTGATTTCCTATTATTTGCCAATATCCTAACCAAAGAAGAGGCTTTAACACATCTTTTCAGAGTGGCTGCTGGTCTTGAAAGCCAGATTATTGGAGATTTTGAAATTATTGGACAAATTAAAAAGGCATATAGCCGTTTTAAAAAGGAAAGACAAAACTCTAACCCCTATTTGGAAAGAGCTATTAATTCTGCTATTCAGATTTCAAAGAGAATTAAAAATGAGACTGGGATCTCCAATGGTGCAGCTTCGGTTTCTTATGCCGCAGTTCATTATATTTTAAATAATCAGAAAAGAATTACCGAAAAGAATATCTTACTTTTAGGAGTAGGAGAAATTGGACAAAATACGGTTGAGAATTTGGTAAAACATGTTTATCAGCCAAAAATAAAGATCACCAACAGAACTCAAGAGAAGGCCGAGAAAATTTCTGAGAAATACAATATCCCTCATGTTGATTATGCTGACTTTGACAAGGAGCTGAAAAGCACAGATATCCTGATCGTTGCAACTGGAGCAAAACATCCTATTGTGAATGCTTCTCATTTTCCAAACGGAAAAGAAACCTTGGTCATCGATCTTTCTATTCCCCATAACGTTGAGAAAGATGTTACCAATAATAAAAATGTAACATTAATTGATGTGGATGAGCTTTCAAAGCAGATCCAGGAGACGATTCAACAAAGGGAAAAAGAAATTCCTAAAGCAGAACTTATCATCAAGGAAATGGCAAAAGATTTTCTTGAATGGGAGAAAAAGAGAAAACTAGCTCCTAATATTCATCATTTCAAAGCGGTTTTAAAAAATATGGAACGTAATGAGATGCACCAGTTCTACAGAAAAAATAAATACATCAATATAGACGATATGGCACTTTCTGAGAAGATGATCCAGAAAATTACCAGCCGTTTTGCAAAATACATCATAGACAACCCTTGGAAAGCCGAAGAAATTAGTAAATTAATGCACGAAATATTAGTTGAACAACCAAACAACGAATTCAATGAAAAGCATTAGAATAGGAACGAGAAATTCCGCACTTGCACTTTGGCAGGCAAGAGAAGTTGCAAGATATTTGCAGAATAACAATTATACTACTGAGATTGTTCCAATCCTCTCTTCGGGTGATAAAAATCTTAACCAGCCCCTTTACGCTTTAGGGATCACTGGTGTTTTCACAAGAGATCTGGATACTGCATTATTAAATGATGAAATAGATATCGCCGTACATTCTTTAAAAGATGTTCCTACAAAATTACCCGAACATCTTGAGCTTATTGCTTATTTGGAGAGAGATTTTCCACAAGACGTTCTAATAAGAAAAGAAGACGCTAAAAATAAAGAGTTTCATGAGCTGAAACTGGCGACAAGCAGCTTAAGAAGAAGAGCATTTTGGCTGAAGTACTATCCTGATGCAATATTTTCTGATATTCGTGGGAATATCCAAACACGTCTTCAAAAATTAGAAGAACAGGATTTTGATGCCACCATCCTTTCTTTGGCCGGCATTAAAAGAATGAAAATGGACATTGATTATGAAATGCTTCCTTTAATGATTCCAGCACCTTCTCAGGGGGTTATTGCAATTGCTGGACATTCGGATAAAAAAGAAATCAACGAAATTGTAAGCAAGATCAATCACAAACAAACTCAGATCTGTGTTGAGATCGAGAGAAACTTCTTAAGCACTCTTGAAGGTGGATGTACTGCACCCATTGGGGCTTTTGCTGAAATATTTGATGATCAGATTCGTTTTAAAGCAGCATTATGTTCATTAGATGGTAAAAATTGTATTGCCACAGATGAAAGCTTTATCTATAATGATTCTGAAAATTTTGGAGAAAAATTCGCAAAAATAGTTCTTGAAAACGGAGGTAAGGAACTGATGGCAGAAATTAAAAGCCAAATATAGACCCCCTCTTTCTTTTCTACTTCACCAAGTTTTAAATCATGAAAATCTTATTTACCAAAAATATAGACCCATCTGTTTTATCCAAAGAATTAGGAGAAGACATCTTGGTCGATTGTATTGAAGTAATTAAGACCATCCCTATAGTGGTAAAACCTTTTGATCTAAAGAATTATTCACTCATTTTCACAAGTGCAAAAGGGGTGACGTCTTTCTTTAGAAATCAATTTAAACCAAACGAAAATTTTACTGCCAAAAATTACAATAAGATTTATTGTGTAGGAGAAAAAACGAAGCGGGAATTAAGAAAACATGGCTTTGGGACTTTTAAAGTTTTAAAAAATGCAGAAACTCTTTCAGCATTTATCATTGGACATTGCCCACACGAAAGGTTTGTACATTTTTGTGGAAATTTAGCAATCGATGTTCTAGATAAAGACCTGCCATTACAAAACATTAAATATCAGAAAACCACGGTTTATAACACAGAGGAAATTAATCCTTTGATTACTGAAAAATATCATGCTATAGTTTTTTTCAGTCCGAGTGGAGTTCGTAGTTTTGCAAAACAAAATTCATTGAACCATATGAAGCTCTTCTCAATAGGAGAAACTACATCCAATGAATTAAAAAAGTACACTCAAGAAAGAATTTTTACTTCTGAAGGCAATAATCTAATTTCAATTTTAGAAATGATCAGAAGAGAAATTAATAATAACCGATAAATAATGATTGTAAAATCAATCTTATCGAAGTATTAGTTTAAAATAAATTATGATTAAGAACGACCTATATTTAAAAGCACTTCGCGGAGAAACCGTAGAAAGACCTCCCGTATGGATGATGAGACAAGCAGGAAGATATCTGCCTGAATTCATTGCACTTCGTGACAAGTATGATTTCTTCACAAGATGTCAGACTCCGGAATTAGCTGCTGAAATTACAGTACAGCCGATCCGCAGATTTCCTTTAGATGCTGCAATTTTATTTTCTGATATTTTAGTGGTTCCTCAAGCAATGGGAATTGATTTTAAAATGAAAGAATCCGTTGGCCCTTGGTTGGATAATCCGATCAGAACAATGGAACAGGTTCAGAATGTAGTTGTTCCAGATGTAAATGATACTTTAGGATACGTTTTTGATGCAATCGAATTAACGTTGATAAAATTAGATAATGAAATTCCTTTGATTGGCTTTGCGGGTTCTCCATGGACGATCCTTTGTTACTGTGTAGAAGGAAAAGGAAGTAAGGCTTTTGATATTGCAAAATCATTCTGTTTCCAACAACCGGAAGCAGCTCATTTATTACTTCAGAAGATTACAGATACCACTATAGCTTATTTAAAAAGAAAAGTAGAAAAAGGAGTTTCTGCAGTACAGATCTTTGATTCTTGGGGCGGGATGCTTTCTCCTGAAGATTATCAGGAATTCTCATGGAAATATATCAATCAGATTGTTGAGGCTCTAAGTCCACTTTCTCATGTTGTTGTATTTGGAAAAGGATGCTGGTTTGCTTTGGAAGATATGACCATGTCTAAAGCTTCTGCCTTAGGAGTTGACTGGACGATCAAACCTGAATTTGCAAGAACGCTGACGAACCATACAATGACCCTTCAGGGAAATTTTGATCCTGCAAGATTACATTCAACACCGGAAACGATCAAGAAGATGGTAAATGAAATGATTCATCGTTTTGGAAAAGACCGATACATCGCTAATCTGGGACATGGTATTTTACCAAATATTCCTGTCGAAAATGCAGAAGCATTTATCAGAGCCGTAGTAGAATGGAAACCATAAAAAAATAAGAAAGCCTCCTGATCAGGAGGCTTTCTTATTTTTTTTATTCTTTTATAATCTTTTTACTGATTATTTCTTTTTTATCATCTATCAGAATCAGATAACTTCCTTTTGGTAGATCTGAAAGATTATAGCCATCAGATAGCCCTATAAAAGTTTTAACTTTTCTACCAGACATATCAAGCACCGTAACTTTAGAATCAAATTTCAGGTTATTGGATTGGATATGAACAAAATCTTTTACTGGGTTAGGATAGACTTGCATTTCATTTTTCATTGAAACCTCTGTTGTCCCTAGAGTTCCTGCCGTAATAACAACATCATCTACTACTGTTCCAAAGGAATAATCTCCAACGTCATCATATACAAACCTCAATTTAAAATTAGCATTAGCATAAGGACTAAGATCTATATCCGTCGCATCAACATAACTTGTCAGTATATAAGTTAGTGTAGCCAGGTCAATAGTCCAATCGCCCGCATCCCCTGAATGTGTAAACACCTGCACCCACGATGTCCCATTAAACACTTCCACTTTTAAGACGGTATCATCAATGTAAATCTGGTTAGCATACTTAAATGACAATTTCGGATTTGTAACTCCCGAAAGATTGATCACCGGAGAAACTAATCTCGCATTGGTATTGATCCCATTAGGCCCTGCCTCATCATCATCAAAAAATGCAGCACCACTGGGAAATGAAGCGAACCCACTTTGCATACCCACTCCCCAATTATAAGCGGTATCAGGATTATCTATTGTCCAACCCGCAGGTAAAGCATTTCCGTTAAAGTTTTCAGAAAACACCTGTGCATTACATATTCCACAGGCTACTAGTAAAAGTAAATATTTCTTCATGGCAAATTTTATTAGTGATAATAAAATTAAACATTAATATTCATTTAATTATAAAATTTAACATTATATACGATTATGACGGAAAATAAACATATAAATATTAAAAACAAATATTTAATTTCTCTTTGTATTTCTGCTATTTGAGTCTCAAAAGCACAATTCTCTATTTAATGAGATTTATTTTTATATTTGATTACTAATACATTAAACCTATCACTATGAAAAAATTAGACAAAAAAGAAATGAAGAAAATTATAGCCGGAGGTGAAATCTGCCTTGAATGTGCGTATGGATATTATCAGGTCATTATCCAAGGAAGATGCTATTGTGTTCCTTGGGAATAGCTATTAATAAAAAAAGCAGTTTTTCAACTGCTTTTTTGTTTTTTAACCCAACATCTTTTTCGCTTTTTTCACCCCTTCAACGAGTAAGTCAATTTCCTGAAAAGTATTGTAAACCGCGAAGCTTGCTCTCACTGTTCCCGCGATATTAAAGAAATCCATTATAGGTTGTGTGCAATGGTGTCCGGTTCTCACTGCGACCCCCATTTTATCTAAGATCATCCCTACGTCAGAGGAAATCCCTATTCCTTCCAGATTAAAAGAAACAACTCCCGTTCTATGTGCTTTCTCTCCATAAACTTTAAGGCTTTCAATTTCCAAAAGTTGTTTTTGAGCATATTCCAAAAGAATGTTTTCATGTCTTTGAATATTTTCCTGTCCAATTCTTTCTATAAAGTCAACAGCAGCACCTAATGCAATATTCCCACCCACATTCGGAGTTCCAGCTTCGTACTTAAACGGAAGTCCTGCGTAAGTTGTGCCATCAAATGAACATACCGCAATCATCTCTCCTCCTCCATGGAATGGTGGCAAAGATTCCAGAACTTCTTGTTTTCCATATAAAATACCTGTACCCATTGGTGCATACATTTTATGTCCTGAAAATACAAAGAAATCACAATCTAATTTTTGAACATCAATTTTAAAATGTGGAGCAGATTGGGCACCATCAATTACAATATAAGCGTCTGAGTTCTTTCTTGTTTTTGAAATAATTTCTTCAATAGGGTTTACAATTCCTAATGCATTGGAAACCTGATTTACAGAAACTACTTTTGTTTTTTCGCTTAAATATTGATCTAAGTAATCAAGTTGTAAAATACCATTCTCATCAATTGGAATTACACGAAGTTTCGCACCTGTTCTTTCGCAAAGCAATTGCCATGGAACGATATTGGAATGGTGCTCCAGGTACGAAATAATAATTTCATCATCTTTTTTTAACTTCTGTGTAAGGATATAAGCGATGAGGTTTAATCCTTCTGTTGTTCCTTTTGTAAAGATTACTTCAAAATCATATTTTGCATTGATGAATTTTTGAATCTTCCGTCTTGAAAGTTCCATTTCTTCTGTTGCAAGCTGACTTAAAGTATGGATCCCTCTATGAACATTTGCATTGATTTCAGTATAATATTGAGTCCAAACTTCTAAAACAGAATTGGGCTTTTGAGATGTCGCTGCATTATCCAAGTAAACCAGAGGCTTACCGTTTACCTGCTGATTTAATATAGGAAACTGACTTCGTATTTCTTGAATGTCAAACATTTATTATAAATTTTACAATTATAGCGTTCTTATTTAGAACACTTCAAATTTACAGCTTTTTTTCCGAAAGACTAAAGAATGAATACCAATATAGATGTAATCTAAAATAAAAAACCTGTCAAAAAAATTGACAGGTTCTATATAATTGTTTAAAGCAATTCTTATTCTGCTGCAGTTTCTTCAGCTGCTGGAGCACCTCCCTCAACTTCAGCTACAACTTCTTCATCATCTTCATCATCACCTGCTGCTGCACCACCTTTCATTGCATTTCTAGACATCTTAACAGCTACAACAACTGCATTGTCTGGGTGCATGAAAGAATAACCTTCAGTTTTGATACCTCCAACATATAATTTGTTACCAATTTTAAGTGAAGTAATATCAATAACGATCTCATCCGGCAAGTTTGCAGGGATCGCTTTTACTTTCAGCTTTCTGAAAGACTGACGTAAAACACCACCAGCCACAACACCTTTAGAACGACCTGTAATTCTTACAGGAACTTCCATAACTACTGGCTTATCATCAGATAACTGATAGAAGTCAGCGTGAAGAATCTTGTCCGTAATCGGGTGGAACTGAATATCTTGAAGAACTGCTGGAATTGTTTGTCCATC
This sequence comes from Chryseobacterium paludis, assembly GCF_025403485.1. Lineage (NCBI taxonomy): Bacteria > Pseudomonadati > Bacteroidota > Flavobacteriia > Flavobacteriales > Weeksellaceae > Chryseobacterium > Chryseobacterium paludis. Next base: position 3,632,825 of record NZ_CP099966.1, on the reverse strand, counting down.
AACCTCAATAGATACCGTGTGTGCTTCAGGAGTATATACCAAACCTTTAAAAGCTTTCTCTTCAGCAGAGAAGTTTAATGGTCCTGTTGTACCTCCATAAACAACACAAGGAACTAATTCAGCATCACGTAAAGCTTTTGTAGACTTTTTGCCCACGTTTTCTCTTTTTGTACCTTGAATTGTAATAGATTTCATTTATAAAAATTTAAAATTTTGTTTAAAATATAACTCGCAAACAGCAAATAATCAATTAGATAACAAATTTACTACTGATTGATTGATGCTCATGAACCATCTTCATAACGTCTGCAAACAATGGGGCGCAAGATAGCACTTTTATTTTAGATGACAAATTATTTTTAACAGGAATTGAGTCAGTTACAATAACTTCCAGCAATTGGGACTTCTCAATATTTTCGTAAGCTTTTCCTGAAAGCACACCATGAGTAGCCATCGCTCTAACAGTTTTCGCCCCTTTTTCCATTAAAATATCTGCAGCCTTACAAAGTGTCCCAGCAGTATCGATCATGTCATCGATAAGAATAACGTTTTTACCATCTACATCTCCGATAAGGAACATCTCCTCTATTACATTCGCTTTCTTTCTTTCTTTGTAAGCAATTACTACTTCAGCACCTAAATGTCCGGCATAGTTTTTAGCTCTCTTTGCTCCTCCCATATCGGGTGAAGCAATCGTAAGGTTATCTAGGTTCAATGCTCTTATATAATCTACGAAAATAGTGGAAGCATAAAGGTGATCTACCGGAATTTCAAAGAACCCTTGAATTTGGTCTGCATGCAGATCCATTGTCATGATTCGTGTCGCACCCGCTGCTGTTAGAAGATTCGCAACAAGCTTTGCACCTATCGGAGCTCTTGGTTTATCTTTTCTGTCCTGTCTTGCAAGTCCAAAATATGGAAGTACAACAGTAATACTTTTTGCAGAAGCTCTTTTTGCAGCATCAATCATTAGAAGAAGTTCTAAAAGATTGTCTGCTGGCGGGAATGTAGATCCTATTAGAAAAACTCTTCCTCCTCTTACAGATTCGTCTAAAACAGGTTCAAATTCCCCGTCACTAAACTCCTGGAAGTTTATTTTTCCTAGTTCCTGCCCATAATACTGAGCAATTTTCTCTGCCAAGTCCTTACTCGTCCTTGTACTAAATAGATAACTTAACTGATCGGCCATTTTTACTTTTTAAGATTTTGCAAATTTAAAAAAAAACCACAAGAATTACTCTTGTGGTTTCTAAGTTTTTATTTCTTTGATATTTTAAGGGAATTTTATTCCCGAATAATTGTTCGCGTTTATCTGTGGTAATGTAGATTTATACCTTGCGTTAATAGATTTAATAAATTCATTAGCAACAATGGCATATCCTCTACCAGTCAAGTGAACTCCATCAAGAGAGAAAGCACCGCCTGTTACAAATTTAGCCGTATACTTTACTCCATCAAATGAAATCCCAGATTGATTATTAAGCTCAACCATTTTTTTATTCGCATCAACAAATGCATATCCTTTAGAATCTGCTGCTGCCTTAATGGTAACATTGTAAGCATCAATAGCCGTATTTACATCTGTAACTTCTGTTAATGTCAGCACATATTTATCTGCAAATGGGTAAGCAATTCCCTTTGCTCCAAGTGCTGCAGGAACTCCCGGAGGCAATGTTTGAAGTGTTCCTATTTCAGCTTTTGAAGTTAAAGGAACCAAATCTCCAGCTTTAGCCTGTCTTGCCTGACCATAAGTTGCCCCTAAATATGGCGCTAAAGCCACTAGGGTTGGGTTGCCCGAAGCCAATGCTGCACCGGTAATCTGATTATTTAAAGGAGCCAGACTTTCATCGACGATAAGCAAAGGGTTTGAATCCGTTTTAGAAAGTAGCTTTATTCTGTCTCCAGCACCAATAGCCGTTAATATCTGACTTAATGGACCGTATAAATTAGTATTTAAGTTATCTATAGTTGCATTTCCAACAGTTACATTACCACCTCCCAGAACAGCTGCTGTTAAAGGATTGTATGGCACTGTCGTTAGAGAGGGAATAGAAGTAACACTTGGAATATTTGCTATTACCCCTTTAGCATTTGTTGATGCTATTTCATTAATTAATGCATTGTAATACTGTGTAAACTGTGCTGGCGGTGTAAGTGTTTCAACTGTAGCATCTCCTCCTGCAAGAGCATATAGTAATGCATCGTTATTTCCTATCCATAATGAAAAGAATGTAGGATTTTGTGCTTTAAAATCAGCTATTACAGATGTTGTAGGACTTGAAGCAAATCTCACAAAATAAGGATTAGCTGTTTTTGCCGGAATTCCTTGGATATTTCCATATCCCGGAGCCAGTAAATGAGCTACTTTTGCTCCCGGTACTCCCATATTATTAAAAGGACCTGTTAGAATTGTATTAACAACTGCGGTTGCAGTATTATTATTTGCATTTTTAATATCCGGGGACCCATTTACAAAAGCATTAATAAATAATTTTGTATTAGCAATCTGAACTGGACCTATAAGACTATTTAAGATCAGCCCACCGTTATTATCTGGCATTAATGGCTGCTTAAACTCACCACCTCCAACAAGTTTCATTTGTTGAGCAATCATTGATGGATAAGATTCATTTTGTCCATCTAAATAAAGAGCACCATCTCTATACCCTGAAGTTAATGAATTACCTAATGCAACATACTTAGAAAAGTTTGCTTCACCTTTATCCACTTGGATATCTTTTACATCCGTATCAAAATCATTTTCGCAGCTTGTCATAAATAAAAGAGCAGAGACAGCGATTGTAGAAATTATAATTTTTTTCATAGTCTTTCAATTAAAATGGGTTATAAGATAAGCCTAGACCAAAATAGAACGCGGTAGCTTTAGCCTGTCCAACGAAACCAAGATTGGTATTATTTACGTCTCTGGCTTGAGGCATTGCATACCCTCCGGCAATATCAACTCCAAATTGCTTTAGTTTAAACCCTACCCCTCCTGTTACTACATAGGTATTAAACGAAGGTGTTTCAGCAATAAAGTTATTATCAGAATAAGGAGATTCATCATAATAAGCACCAAGACGACCAAAGATCATATCACTGAATGCATACTGTGTTCCCAATCTGAATGTTTTTGAATTTCTAAAGTTTTTAGGAGCAACAAGAATTGTTGGGTCTCCTGGCTGATTTCCAATAGGAGCATTTGCAAAATCTAATGTTAGTTTGCTGTATCTTTCCCATCCATGATAGTTAAAGTCGGCAGAAACCAACCATTTTGGAGTAATTTTATATGTTAAACCAACCGTATATTCTTCTACTAAAGGTAAAGTCGCCGTAAAGCTATCCTGTCCGTTAGCACCCAGACCTAATAATGAATAGATAGATTGTGATGGGAATTTAAATGTTGCTGTTCCGTTTTTAGCTTTCATATCAACAGGTGAACGGTAGGCAATACTTATATCAAGTTTTTCTTCCGGTCTGAAATAGAAACCGAAGCCGTATCCATGTCCACTTGCTTTTTCGTCATTAATATTAACCTCTCCTCCAAACTGGGTAACAGCTTTATCCCAATCCACCTTTCCTCTTGCATAAATATAACTTGCCCCAAAAGCTAACCATGGTGCCAATTTTACAGAAACCATTGGCTGGAAATAAAAGCTTTTTAGTTCTAGTTTCTGAACCATTTCTCTTCCTTCCCAATTATTTGGCCACTCAATAGTACTACCAAAAGGCGTTGAAAAACTAAAACCTACTGATAGATTTTCTAGCGGTTTATAAGCAATAGCCGCATATATCGGTGTCCCAATAGGATTATCAGTTTCTGTACTCTGTAAAGTATTCAAATTCTGAAAAGTAACTTTGTTACTTGCTCCAAATCCTCCGGCAACTATACTCAGTTTAGAAGGAATGAATGACATACCTGCAGGGTTAAAAAACGCCACACTTGCATCTTCAGCATGAGCACTAGTATGTGCCATTGCCAATTGTTTTACCCCTTGCAAGGAAACTCTGAAGCCTCCGGCGTAAGATAAAACACCTGCCAATAAAGCAGTTGATACTAATATTTTTTTCATAGACTATTATTATATAACCCAAATATAAAATTATTTTGAATAGGTCTGTTAATATTTCTTAATATTTTAAACATTACAGGAAAAGAAAATTATGTTTAAAATAACACTTTGGGAAAACATCAGTCTAAAAGCATATATACTAGCACATTGATAATATTTTATTGAACAATTGTAATATTTGTTTAAGATTAAACAATGATGTTATGGAATATTTGAATTTTTTAGAATTACATAAAGATAAAAATATATAAATTTGCAAGATTAAATATTAGTTATATGAGTTGTGGATGTAAAACATCCGGCGATTCTGCGCATTCTTGCGGACCCAAGAAATCCGCGAATGGTTGTGAAAGTGTAAATACCTGTGGTAATAGTTATAAATTAAGTGTTTTCGACTGGCTGTCTAACATCAACAATCCTCCTTCTAACAGGTGTGATTTTGTAGAAGTTAGATTTAAAAATGACAGAAAAGCGTTTTATAAAAATGTAAATAATGTTCCTTTACATATAGGTAGTGTAGTCACCGTAGAATCGAGTCCCGGACATGATGTTGGTGTGGTAAGTCTCACCGGCGAATTAGTGAAAATTCAGATGAAAAAGAAAAAATCTTCTGAAGAAACCTCACTAAAAATATACAGATTGGCCAATCAGAAAGATATTGAAGTTTGGCAGGAAGCAAGAAAAAAAGAAGATAGCGTAAAGATTCAGGCAAGAAAAATTGCTCACGGTCTTGGGCTTGAAATGAAAGTTACTGATGTTGAATATCAGGGTGACGCTTCGAAAGTAACATTTTATTATACTGCAGATAACCGAATAGATTTCAGGCAGTTGATAAAAGAATATGCTTCAACGTTCAGAACTAAGATCGATATGAAACAAATCGGTTTTAGACAGGAAGCTGCAAAAATTGGGGGTATCGGTTCATGCGGTAGAGAGCTTTGCTGCTCAACCTGGCTAACGGATTTCAGATCGGTAAATACGAATGTTGCAAGATATCAGCAGCTTAGTATTAATCCTCAAAAACTGGCTGGACAATGTGGCAAGCTAAAATGCTGTCTTAATTATGAATTGGACAGTTATCTTGATGCATTAAGCAATTTCCCTTCTTCATCAACAACATTAGATACAGAAAAAGGAAGAGCTTTCTGTATCAAAATTGATGTTTTCAAAAAGAAAATGTGGTTCGCTTATGTTGACAGTTCAGTAGCTTGGTATGATTTCGATATTGATCTTGTAAAACAGTTTATTTCTAAAAATAAACGCGGTGAAAAGATTCTGCCACTTGAAGATCTTAAACAGCCTGACATCCCATTACAAAGTATTGATTTGATTCAGGAAAACAGCGTTGACAGGTTTGAGAAAAAGAATAAAGCTTTCAATAAAAACAGAAATCAGAATCAGAATAACAATCAAAACAGGCCAAACAATAATCAGGGACCTAGAAAAAACAGACCTGAAAGACCTGAGAGATCAGAAAATGCAAATTCTAATCACAATCCAAAACAACCAAGGCCTCAACAGCCAAAAGTTCAATTAGAAAAAGCAGAAGCTGTATCTGATCCTGACAAAAAACCGCAACAAAATCCGAACAAGAAAAAATTTAAAAAGAAATTTCCTCCAAAAAAAGATAACAATGCATAAAATTTTAGGATTACTATCCCTTATTCTTTTCTTGAGTTGCAATTCTTCAGGAGAAAACGTTACAATGAATTCTGTTGATAACAAATGGAATAAGAAAAGTGAGCAAAAATTTAATCTTGAAATTTCGGATCCACAGAATCCTAAAAATATTATATTTGTTGTAAGAAATAATAACAATTACCCTTACAGCAATATAAGGTTTATTGTTAATTTCACTAATCTTCAGAACAAGAAAAAAGAGACAGATACCTTAAACTATGTCCTTACAAAACCAAATGGAGAATGGCTTGGTACAGGTTTTGGAGACACGAAGGAAACTCTTTTTCAGTATAAATTGAATTATAAATTTCCAGAAAAAGGGAAGTATGAAATTGGATTAATACAAGCAATGAGAAATGACTTCCTTCCTGGGATTGAAGATATTGGAGTAAAAATAGAAACGGCTAAACCGTAACCATAAATGGAAGAAAACAAAAAAAACACAGGAAGCAAAGGAAAAACCTTTCCACTTCCACCCAAAAAAAATACTTCTTGGAAAAAATGGGCTAAATTTATTTGGCTTGGACTTATTGTTGTTGTCTTAGGTATTTCAGGGCTTTTCTTTGCCGTTTCTCAAGGCTTTCTTGGTGAAATGCCTGATGTAGAAGAGCTTGAAAATCCTGATATTTATGTGGCTTCTCAAATTTATTCTTCGGATGGTGTTCTATTGGGTAAATTTGAAAAAGAAAAAACTCAACCTATTACATACAAGGACCTTCCTCCTTTTCTTGTTTATGCTTTACAGGCTAAAGAAGATGAGCGTTTCAAGGAACACTCAGGAATTGATTTACAATCCGTTGCCAGAGCTGTTGTTTTTGGTGGAGGAAGAGGTGGTGGTTCTACGATCACTCAGCAGTTAGCAAAATTGCTTTTCACAGGTAAAAGAGCAGATAATAAAATCAAAGCTGTTTTCCAAAAGTTAAAAGAATGGGTGGTTGCTGTAAGTCTTGAAAGAAGATACACAAAAGAAGAAATTGTAACATTATATTTCAACAAGTTTGACTTTTTATACAATGCAAACGGAATTGAAATGGCTTCAAAAATTTATTTTAATAAAACGACAAGTCAGCTTACATTACCTGAGGCTGCTATGTTTGTTGCCATGTTGGAAAATCCGGTAAAAAACAACCCAATGCGTAATGAAACAAGAGCAAAAGCGAGAAGGGATGTTGTTTTGGAGCAAATGCAAAAAACAGGTTATATTGATGAAGATACCTATAGTAAAGCTGTAGCAACTCCTATTACCTTGGATTACCATCCAATCAAAAACATCAATGATGACTATTCTGCTTACTATAAGTTTTATCTGAAAAAAGAGATTGACAACTATCTTAAAGATCACGAGAAAGAAACCGGTAAAAAATTAAACCTTTATAAAGACGGGCTGAAAATATATGTGACCCTTGACTCTAAAATGCAAAAATATGCGGAAGAGGCGATCAAGGAACACTTAACTGATCTACAGAAAAGATTTGACGCGGAGCAAAGAGGTAGAAAAAACAGACCATTCTACTATTTAACAGATAAGCAGATTAATGGTGTTATGACACAGGCGATGAAAAGAACCGGACGTTATAAACTTCTAAAAGCTGCGGGAGTATCTGAAGACTCAATTCTAATGGAATTCCATAAACCTATAAAAACATCACGTTTTACATGGAATGGAGAAGAAGAAGTTGAAATGTCACCTTGGGATTCTATCAGATATCACAAGCAAATTGCTCAGGCAGGACTAATGTCTATGGTTCCAGGAACCGGGGAGATTAAAGCCTGGGTAGGAGGAATTGACTGGCAGCATTTCCAATATGATCACATTAAACAAGGTAAGAGACAGGTTGGTTCCACATTTAAGCCTTTCGTATATGCAACTGCTATTATGAAATTAGGAATGACTCCTTGTTCAGCAGTTTCAAATGGAACCTATGACCACAACGGATGGCACGTCCCTGGTAGAGGAGGAATGCTAACTCTAAAAGATGCTTTAGCTCATTCTCAAAACCCGGTTGCAGCACGTCTTATCGAGATGACTGGGGTAGATGCAGTAATACAAACAGCCAGAGATCTGGGAGTTACGGAAGAAATACCAAGAAACAATACCATTGCTTTAGGTTCATCCGATATTACGATTTATGAAATGCTAGGAGCTTACAGTACTTTTGCTAATTATGGAAACCACAACAAACCGGAAATGATCTGGAGGATTGAAGATGCTAATGGAAGGGTGATTAAAGAAGTAAATGTAGATCCAAAAGAGGTAATGAACCCTCGTTACGCCTATACCATGATTGAACTCATGAAAGGGGTAGCACAATTCGGTACCGCTTCAGGAGAACTTTCAAGAAGAGGGATTTCAAAAGCAGTAGAAATTGCTGCTAAAACAGGTACTACACAGAATAACTCAGACGGTTGGTTCATGGGAATCACTCCAAAACTAGCTACAGGTGCCTGGGTTGGATGGGAAGACAGAGCGACCCACTTCTTTGGGACTGGTGAAGGACAAGGAGCGAGAATGGCATTACCAATCTGGGCTATCTTTATGAAAAAAGTCTGGGCTGATAAAAGCTTAGGAATCACTCCTGATGATAAATTTGTAAAACCATCAGACTGGAAAGACGGATGTTCTGACCTAAAAGGTTTGAGTGGTGGCTATGGAGATGATGGAGGCCTTCAGACCATTGACGAAATTAAAAATCCAAAACCAGTAGATCAGACTCCAAAAACGAGTTCTGGTAAGAAAGAAGAGAACGTCAATGAAAACCTGAATACAGGTGAAGAGATTGATTTTAATAAATAATTTCTCTTTTATAAATACATGAGACCTTTCAAGCAATTTGAAAGGTCTTTTTTTATTGTCGTATCTTTGTACCTATGAATATTGAAAAGATCAGACAGCCCTTTCTAAAAAACTTTCCAGGAGATTTTTCGGGAAACCCTATGCAAAGAGTTACTCCAAAAGTGTTATTTTCAACCATCAATCCTGCGGGTTTTGAAAATCCAAAAGTAATTGCTTTTAATGAAAAACTTTCAGAGGAAAGTGGATTAGGCAAATTCGAAAGTTCTGATATAAATTTTCTTGTTGGAAATGATCTTCCTGCAAATATTCAATCGTATGCTACTGCTTATGCTGGACATCAATTTGGAAATTGGGCAGGTCAATTGGGAGATGGAAGAGCTATATTAGCGGGTGAAATAACAAATAATTCCGGTCAAAAAACCGAAATTCAATGGAAAGGCTCTGGAGCAACTCCTTATTCAAGACATGCAGATGGACGTGCAGTATTGAGATCTTCCGTCCGGGAATATCTTATGAGCGAAGCAATGCATCATCTGGGAGTCCCTACAACAAGGGCTTTAAGCCTATGTTTTACAGGAGAAGATGTTGTAAGAGATATGATGTACAATGGAAATCCTCAGAATGAAAAAGGAGCGGTGATTATCAGAACTGCCGAAAGCTTCCTCCGTTTTGGACATTTTGAACTAGCTTCAGCCCAAAGGGAATATAAAACACTACAGGATCTTGTTGACTTCACCATTCAAAATTACTACCCGGAGATCACATCATCAGATACACAGAAATACAAGGATTTTTTTAAAAACGTCTGTACAAGAACGGCGGATATGACTACAGAATGGTTCAGAGTGGGATTCGTTCATGGAGTAATGAATACCGATAATATGTCAATTCTCGGATTAACCATCGATTATGGTCCCTACTCAATGATGGACGAGTATGATTTAAATTTCACACCCAATACCACCGATCTACCCGGAAGAAGGTATGCATTTGGAAAACAGGGACAGATCTCACAATGGAATCTCTGGCAGCTGGCCAATGCTCTTCATCCATTAATAAAAGATGAAAAATTTCTGGAAGATACCTTGAATTCTTATGGTAATTATTTTTGGGAAACCCATGATAAAATGCTGTGTAGAAAGTTTGGCTTTGATCAGTTAATAAATGGGGATGAAGATTTTTTCAGCAACTGGCAAGGATTGATGCAGGAACTGCAGTTTGATCATACCCTATTTTTCAATCAATTAGAAAAAGTAGATCAAGAAAACGATGTAAAAGATTTATTTGCGAATGTTTCTTATACAAATCTGACTGATGACAAGTTGAGAAAACTTGAAGATTTCATACAGAAATACAATGAAAGACTCTCCAAAAATAACATAACAAAAAAAGAGTCCTTGAATTTGATGCAAAAAACAAATCCTAAGTTTATCCTAAGAAATTATCTTTTATATCAATGTATTGAAGAAATTAATGATGGTAAAACAGAATTATTAGATAAACTAACCCAAGCATTAGAGAATCCATATCAGGAAATTTATCCTGAATTTTCTGAGAAGAGACCTTCAAGCTATGATGATATATCAGGATGCTCTACCCTGTCATGCAGTTCTTAAGTTCATAATATAAAGCAAGATACAATTGTCTATTAAAAAAAATGCTTACTTTTGAGTAACAATTACAAAATAGCTTTATTATGAAAAAGACTTTACTCTCTTTAGTATTATTAACGGGCATTATGGGCAATGCTCAAACCGTTTTATTAGATGAAGGTTTCGAATCTTATACAAACTTTGCAATTACAGGCTTAGGTACCTGGCAAACATTAGATTTAGATGGATTAAATACTTACACTGGAGGAGGTCCTGTTGTTGGAGGCACCACTATTCCTGGATGGACAGCCAATTGGACCAATGCAGGAGCTCCAATGGCATTTCAAATATTCAACCTTTCTGCAAGCAATGCCACAAACAACCTTACTTCGGTAACTGGAGTAGATGAAGAAATAAGAAATTTCACTCCTCATGCGGGACAAAAAACTGCAGTATCCTGGGCCGGCGTTCCTGCAGCTGGTGCTACAGCAAATAATGATTGGCTTATTTCCCCAGCAGTAACACTAGGCGCAGGAGGCAATCAATTAAGTCTTTGGGTAAAGGCACTTTCTCCAGCTTTCATTGAAAATTATAAAATTGGAGTATATATCGGTAGTGGTACACCAACTACAGCAGCTAATTTTACAATTATTTCAGGGGCTAGTCCTTTAGTTGCTCCTTACGCAGCATGGCAACAAGTTACACAGAGTCTAGATACTTATGCCGGTCAAACTGTTAGAATAGGTATCCAATATATGTCTGCTGATAAATATATGCTACTCGTAGATGACGTTAAGATTACGACGGGAACTCTTTCTACTAGCGAAATTTCTTCCAAAACAAAAACAAGTATCTCCCCTAATCCTACAAAAGGAGAAGTGAATATCAAAACTGATAAAAAGATAAAATCTTCCACAATACTAGATATGTCTGGCAAATCAGTAATGAATACAAATTCTGAGAAATTAAATATCTCTTCTCTCCCAAAAGGAATTTACCTGATTAAGGTTGAGTTTGCCGATGGAACTTCAACTACTGAAAAAGTAATTAAAGAATAACAATTCTTTATATATCTGTTAAAACTCACCAAAATTGGTGAGTTTTTTATTTTACTTTTGCAAAAACTTTAAACAGGTGAATTTCAAATCAAAATTCTTTAATTTCTTCAAGCTCGTATTCCCTTCTTCATTAACTGAGCTATGGGTATTTCTATTTTTTATATCTTTTTATGGGATTTTAGGATCATATATCGCCCTTAATTACCGAATAATTTTTGACAACAGGATTCCCTGGGATGCCTATTTCAGCTTTGACAACCGCTCTATTGTAATGAGTGGCGGAAGTTTTGAAAGACACCCCCTCTCTTATTATTTCTTCAACTGGATAAGGGAAATTGCTTTTTTTATTTCAAATGGCAAAACAGATTCTACATTCCGATTGACCTTAGCATGGTTCAGTACAATCACGATAAGCCTGAGTGTGCTACAGATTTTTAAGTATCTTAAAAATATCATTCATCTACCTTTGATGATCAATCTTTTACTGGTATTATTTTTTGGATTTTTTTCAACAAACCTTTTACTTTCCTTTACTCCTGAAAACTTCACCTATACCCTTTTTCTTCTCTGTTTGTATAATCATTATGCCGCAATTAAGCTTAAAAAGGATGAAAAAATACCGGCATTAGCTCTTGCTTTTGCTGCCATTTCAGTAGGAGGTCTTACAATTACAAATATTGCTAAAGCATTTGTTCCCGTATTATTTGAAAAAAACATTTTCAGAAATTGGAGAAAATTCGGAAATGCAGCTCTGCGCGTTGCCATAACCTTCATTTGCTTTGTCCTACTCTATTTGAACCGAATTGATTTTAAATATAAAAACATATTTAACAAGACCAGCGAACAGTATGAAAAATTCTCCAATGTAAAATCTACTCCTACCTGGGATATGATAGCTTCTTATTTTTTCGGTGGCAACATCCTATTCTCAAGCTTCATTATCCGGGACAAAAATAATATGAAAGGCTTTAATTTTAAAGCGTTAATCATGGATGTTTATTCTTCCTGGATTCCTTATTTATTTATTGCAATTCTATTAGGATTAATATTGTGGAGTTATTTTAGAAACTTTAAAAGCAAATTTGTGCAAATAATCATGATTTCATTTCTGCTAGATATCGTTATCCATTGCATAATGAAATTTGGATTACACACTTCATATATCTATGGTGGACATTTTGTTTTCGTTTTTCCATTACTTTTAGGATGGCTTTTTTATGCTTATAAAGCATCACCAAAAGTATTATCGATCTTAGCAGTCACAATAGGAATATTGTTCATCTATTTAGTAGTTAACAACTACATTAGAATGGCAGAATTTTTCTGGTTTTTAAACACCTATTACCCATAAAAAAGCTGAGAGGAAAATTCTTCTCAGCTTAACTTTTTATATAGAATAAAAGCTCTATTTTGCTTCAGCACAGAATATTCTGTATTGTACTGCCACCGCAGATTTAAAATATTCTCTAATTTTAGACAAGTCCGAAGATGCACTTTGTTTCGTGAAATAACTTCCTACTAAGATCTTGTAATTAGGTCTTAAAGAAGCATCAGTTTCAACCTTCAGATTTGGAAATCTTTTTCTAAAATAAGACTTGATCTCATTGGCTTCATCATTACTTTTTACTGTCGTGATCTGTATTTTATATCCCAAAATTCTTGGATTCTTTCTACAGATCTCTGCATTTGTCAATTCTCGACTAGGAACATATATTTTTGTCGGTTTTGTATAGGTCTCTTCATTATTTTCTCTAGGAGTTGTAGAAGTAGAAACTCTGGAACATTTATCTTCCAGACCTTCTAAAGCATCTTTTACCTTAGGATCCATAGACATAATCAGCTCTGTTCCGGACAATGTATCCTTCTTTACAACCTGCTGGGCTTCAATAGTATAAAATCCGAATAAGGATAGTATTGTCAATATTTTGATTAAATTTTTCATTTAAACTTGTTTGCGCAAATTTATACAAATTAAAAAATTATACCAAACAGAGTTATTTAGAATCAATACAAATTAAACGTAAATGATATTTTCCCCTTTCTATATGCCGTTAAATTCCTGTTAAAAATATTATTTTTGCGGGATTGATTGAATGTTCAATATTTTACTAACATAAGATAATTTAAATGATTAGTTGGAGAAAGCATTATAAACAAACGTTGATCGCAATAGGCTTATTGCTATCAACCAGTGCTTCATTTTACGGGCAAGACGGCGATCCTAAAAACGGCGAGAAACTTTTCAAAGCGAATTGTACTGCATGTCACGCGCTGGATAAACAAGTTATAGGACCTCCTTTGAAGGGAGTTGTAGAACGTGTAAAGACAGAAGGTGGTGTAGACAAAGATTGGCTTCATAAGTGGATCAAAGACAACAAAGCTCTAAGAGCTTCTGGGGATAAATACGCTAATGAGATTTTTGAAAAATTTAATAAAACTGAAATGTTACAGTTTCCTAATCTTACAGATAAGGATATTGATGACATCTTAGCTTTTACAACTAATCCTCCAGCTCCGGAAGAGAAAAAACCGGAAGCAGGAGCTACTGCAACAGATGCTACGGCAGCTGCACCAGCGGACAAAACAACAACAAACGTTGTAATCATTTCACTTTTAGCGATTGCAGGTTTATTGGTTTGGATCTTACTTAAACTAAGACAATTAGTTAAACTGGGTCAATCTGAAGATTTAGCAGGATTAAACGAAACAAGGGTTCGTTCTTTCAGTGAAGTCTATGAAAAATACCATTATATAGGTAAAGGATTACTGGCAATTTTAGCGATCCTTGCTACTTATGGAATTTGGAACTGGATCATGTGGATCGGTGTTTACAAAGGATATAAGCCAGAGCAGCCTATCTTCTTCTCACACAAAATCCACGCTGGAGAACAGAAAATTGACTGTCAATTATGTCACTCAAGCGCTAAATACGGTAAGGTTTCTGAAATCCCTTCTATGAACGTTTGTATGAACTGTCACAGAACAATTTCTGAATACAATGCAGACCACTACATGGAGCCTGGAAAAGACAAGGCATTCTATGATGGTGAGATCCAGAAGATCTATGCCGCAACTGGTTGGGATCCTGCAAAACAAGTATACACTGGGAAAACTCAGCCTGTAGAATGGACAAGAATCCACAACATGCCGGATTTCGTATACTTTAACCACTCTCAGCACGTTGTAGCTGGTGAGCAGGCGATCATCAATTCTTTCAACAAGAAAAATCCAACGAACAAAATTGATGTTGTATGTAAAGCTTGTCACGGAAAAATTGATACAATGAATGTTGTTCAGATGGCTAATGACTTTACGATGGGATGGTGTATTGAGTGTCACAGAACTACAGAAGTTGATATGAACAACGGTTATAATAAAGAATACTTCAAAAATCTACATGACAAGTTGAAAAAACAATACCCTAAAGATGGTGGTAAGATTACTGTAGATGCGATTGGAGGTCTTGAGTGTGGTAAATGTCATTATTAATAACTAAAAATTAGAAGTATAAATGGCTTCAAACAAAATACAATTTAGAAGTATTCATGAACTTAAAGACCCAGCTTTAAATAATAGGCTGGCTCAGAAAGAGTTTCAGGAAGAAATTCCGGTAGAAGATTTCCTTGGAGATGCTGAACAAAACGGATCAAGTACTTCAAGAAGAGATTTCTTAAAGTTATTAGGATTTTCTACGGCAGCGGTAACGCTTGCTGCCTGTGAAGCTCCGGTAATTAAAACGATTCCTTACGTGGTAAAACCTCATGATATTATTCCTGGGGTTCCAAATTACTACGCTTCAACATATTTTGATGGTTTCGACTTTGCTAGTGTTTTAGTAAAAACCCGTGAAGGAAGACCTATCAAGATTGATCCAAACCCAGCTGCAGGTGATTTAGGTAAAACTAACGCCAGAGCTCAGGCAAGTGTACTTTCTCTTTATGATAATGATAAAGTAAAACAACCTAAGCTGGACGGTAAAGACGAAACTTTCGATAAAGTAGATGATTTCGTTCTTAAAGGTTTGGCAGAAGCTCAGGCAGCAGGTAAGAAGATTGTGCTTTTATCTCAGTCATTCGCTTCACCAACTTTCAAAAAGTTGTTCGCTGAATTTAAAGCTAAGTATCCTACAGCTGAACTTGTAACTTATGATGCTTTCCCTTACTCTGCCGCATTAGATGCTGCTCAGGAAGTATTCGGACAAAGAGCATTACCTGTTTATGACCTTAAAGGGTCTGAGTTAGTAGTTTCTTTCCAGGCAGATTTCTTAGGAGATTACAATGCTTCGAGTTTAGAAACGTCTTATGCTGAAGCTAGAAAACCGGGAGCAAACATGTTGAGACACGTTCAAGTGGAATCTAACATGTCTTTAACTGGTGCAAATGCTGACTCAAGATACAGATTAAAACCAAGTGCAGTAAATAAAACGTTAGTTGAGGTTTATAATGCAATCGTAGGTGGAGGTGCTGCTTCTGACAAGATTGCTGCTGAAATCGTAAAAGAACTACAGGCAAAAGGCAACAAAGCAGTTGTATTAGCTGATGGTTCTAAAGGAGCTCAGGTTCTGGCACACTTAATTAACCAAAAACTGGGTTCAGTAGCTTTCACTGGTAAAGCTAATTTCTTAAAAGAATTTGATAAAGCAAGATATCAGGAATTTCTGGGATGGGTAAATGCAGGTCAGGTTGGTGTATTAATTACAAACAATGTAGACCCTATCTACTCTCATCCAAAAGGAGAAGATTTCAAAAAATCTTTAACAAAAGTTCCTTATGTAATTGCTGTTGCAGATAAGAAAAATGAAATGTATAAGGCAGCGAAAGCTGTAATTCCTGTAGCTAACTGGCTGGAATCTTGGGGTGACATGGAACCTCAGACTGGAGTTTATACATTAATGCAGCCTACGATCCAAAAAATCTACAAATCAAGACAGATTGAAGAATCTTTATTGGTTTGGAAAAATGGTAAAAACAATGCTGCTAATAACTACTATGACTATTTAAAAAATAGTGCAGCTTCTATATTAGGAGCTACCTCTTTCAACAAAGCTTTATATAATGGTATCGTTCCTTCAAACAACGCAACAACGTTGGCTTATACAGGAGGAAATGCTGCTCAGGCTCTTGCTGAACTAGGAAACTTTAAAGCTTCTGATTTAGAATTGGTATTATATACTAAGACTTCTATCGGAGATGGTACTCAGGCCAACAACCCTTGGTTACAAGAATTACCAGATCCATTGACAAGAATGTCTTGGGATAACTACTTGACAATTTCTCCTAAAGATGCAGAAAGACTAGGAATAGAAAACGACCTTAACGCTAGAATGCAGTTAGACGGTTCTATTGTAAATCTTACGGTGAATGGAGTAACAATAAAAGATGTTCCTGTATTTATTCAACCAGGTCAGGCAGACGGATCAGTAGGTCTTGCACTTGGATATGGTAAAAAAGATTCTGGAGCAACTGCTGATACTGGAGTAAACGCTTATCCTTTATTTGATGGTTCTAATTTAGCGGTATCAAATGCTAAAATAGAGAAAACAGGAGAAGATCACGAATTCGCAGGTATACAGCTTCAAAATACCCTAATGGGTCGTTACGAAATTGCTAAAGAAGTTCCTCTTACGGAGTACTTAAATGTAGCATTTGATGACGAGCATAAAGGATGGAACAAGCCTTTGGAGTATCACACGATCAGTGGAGCTCTTCCAGCAAGAAAAATAGATCTTTGGGATGCTTTTGACGACACAGATGGTCCTCACTTCAACTTATCAATCGACTTAAACTCTTGTACTGGTTGTGGAGCATGTATCATTGCTTGTCAGGCAGAAAACAACGTTCCTGTTGTAGGTAAAGAAGAGATCAGAATGTCAAGAGATATGTACTGGTTAAGAATTGACCGTTACTACTCTGCTAAAGAAAAAATTGAAACTAAAGAAGGTATTGAAAGAGGATTAAATGTTCCTAATCTATACGACATCTTAATTGAGCCAAACGAAAGTCCTGACGTAATTTTCCAACCGGTAATGTGTCAGCACTGTAACCACGCTCCATGTGAAACAGTATGTCCGGTAGCGGCTACTTCTCATGGTAAGCAAGGTCAAAACCACATGGCTTATAACAGATGTATTGGTACTAGATATTGTGCAAACAACTGTCCATACAAAGTAAGACGTTTCAACTGGTTCACATATAACTTAAACGATCGTTTTGATTTCAACATGAATAACGATCTTGGAAGAATGGTACTAAACCCGGATGTTGTTGTAAGAACAAGAGGGGTTATGGAGAAGTGTTCAATGTGTATCCAAGAAACTCAGGCTACAATCTTATCTGCTAAGAGAGAAAACAGAAAAGTAACTGACAACGAATTCAAAAATTCTTGTGCATGTGCTGCTGCTTGTTCTACCGGAGCAATGACGTTTGGAGACATGAATGATAAAGAATCTGAAGTGAGAGAATTATATTCTAGCAACAGAAGATATTATTTACTAGAAGAGATCGGAACAAAGCCAAATGTGTTCTATCACACTAAAGTAAGAAACAGAGTAGAAAAATAAAGTTTAAATAATAAATAGGTAAAAAATGTCAGGACATTACGAAGCTCCGATAAGGGAACCTCTAATTATTGGTCACAAAACTTATCACGATATCACAGAAGATATTGCACGACCTATCGAAGAAAGAGCAGGTAAATTATGGTGGGTATCACTATATGCAGCTTTAGCTCTATTCATCTACGGATTCGGCTGTATCGCTTATACTATCGGGACAGGTATTGGAGCATGGGGGCTTAACAGAACTATTAACTGGGGTTGGGATATTACCAACTTCGTATGGTGGGTAGGTATTGGTCACGCCGGAACCCTAATCTCAGCGGTATTATTATTATTTAGACAGCGTTGGAGAATGTCTGTAAACCGTTCAGCTGAAGCGATGACTATCTTCGCAGTTGTACAGGCGGCAATCTTCCCTGTAATCCACATGGGTAGAGTTTGGGTAGGATATTGGGTATTCCCTCTTCCTAACCAGTTTGGTTCTCTTTGGGGGAACTTCAACTCTCCTCTACTTTGGGACGTATTTGCAATCTCTACGTATTTCTCAGTATCTACAGTATTCTGGTTCATGGGATTAATCCCTGACTTTGCAATGATCAGAGATAGAGCTAAAACGCCTTGGACAAGAAAAATTTATACATTCCTAGCATTCGGTTGGGGTGGTAAAGCAAAACACTGGCAGAGATTCGAAGAATTATCTTTGGTATTAGCAGGTTTAGCAACTCCACTTGTATTCTCAGTACACACTACCGTATCTTTTGACTTCGCAACTTCAGTTATTAAAGGATGGCACTCTACGATCTATCCTCCATACTTCGTTGCTGGTGCGATTTTCTCAGGATTTGCAATGGTACAAACACTATTGTTAATTGCCAGAAAAGTTTGTCACCTTGAAGATTATATCACTATGTATCACATCGAGATTATGAACATCGTAATCGTTGTAACAGGTGGTATGGTAACTGTAGCTTATGCAACTGAATATTTTATCGGATGGTATTCCGGATCAAGATTTGAAGACTTTACATATCTTTCTCCAGGTGCTGCAACAGGACCTTACTGGTGGGCTTTCTGGGCTTTGATTACTTGTAACTTGATTGTCCCGGCTTCTTTCTGGTTCAAAAAAGCTAGAACAAATATTATCTGGACTTTCATCGTTGCATTAATTATCAACATCGGTATGTGGTTTGAGCGTTTTGATATCATCGTTATTAACCTTTCAAGAGATTACTTGCCAGGTTCATGGACGATGTTTAAACCAACGATTATTGACGTGGGTGTATATTTAGGAACAATCGGATTCTTCTCTGTATTATTCTTATTATATGCAAGAACATTCCCTGTAATTGCACAGGCTGAATTAAAATCGATTTTGAAAATCTCAGGTGAAACTTATAAAGCAAAAGAAGGAGATGAGCACCACTAAAATTGTATACGGACTTTATGCTGATGACGACGATTTAATGAACGGCGTTAAAGCATTCAACGATAAAGGAATAACGATAAACGAAGTTTATACGCCATTTCCAGTTCACGGACTAGATAAAGCTTTAGGTTTAAAGAAAACTAGAATTTCTGATGCTGCGTTTTTCTATGCTCTTTATGGTGTTACCATTGGTGCAACTGTAACTTGGTATGTGATGAATCATGACTGGCCTCAAAACATTGGTGGTAAACCTGCTTTTGACTGGGGACACAATATGCCGGCATTCGTAGTTCCAATGTTTGAATTAATGGTATTTTGTGCAGCTCACATGATGTCTCTTACTTTCTTAGTTAGAAATAAGATGTATCCGGGAGCTCCAGCTCAAAATCCAGATCCAAGAACTACAGATGACAAATTCATGATGGAGTTTGTAACTGAAGATGTAGAATCTGTAAAACAGCTACTTATTGAAACTGGAGTTGAAGAAATAACTGTTAAAGACGCTTAAAATGAAAAAGAATGTATTAAGAATTACTGCAATCTTAGGTTTAACAACAGTTTTACTTAATTCTTGCGGACCGAAAGAAAATGCACCCCTGGTATATTTCCCGGATATGTATTTCCCGGTAGCTTATGATCCATTGATGAAAGCTCAGGATGCGTATTCAGATCATGAGAATGAAATCCCAGCGTTTGTTAAAAATAGCTTTGCAACAGGACTTGCTCCAGTAGAAGGAAGTGTTGCTCAAAATAAAGACGGAATTTTTGAAGAAGGATTACTTCCGAAAAATGTAGATGAATATAATGCAGGATATGATGCATCAAAGAAGATGACTGTTTCTCCTTTAAATCCAGCTAATGCAGCTAAGGATATCGAAAGAGGAAAAATGTTGTTCGACCACACTTGTGCAGCATGTCACGGAACTGGAGGTGATGGACAGGGTCCAATTGTACAAAGCGGTGCTTTCTCTGGTGTGCCTAACTACGCAGATAGAGAAATTACTGTAGGATCTGTTCATTATGTATTAACTAACGGTAGAAATGCAATGGGTTCTTATGCGGGACAATTGAACGCAGGAGACAGATGGAGAGTGGCGATGTATGTGATGAGTGCTTTCAAGAAAAATGCAGCACCAGCAGCAGCTACAACCGCTACAGCTACGCCAGCTGCGGCAACAACTGAGACGACTACCGCAACTAAAAAATAAGAAAAGAAATGTATACTTTTTCACCAAAATTAAAATCAACTTCTATAATACTGCTTGTTGTAGGTTTAGTTCTATTTGGTATTGGTTTTTTCTTGAATAAAGGAATCAGCACAGAAAAAATTGAACAGATGATGGAAGCTGTTCATGCTTCAGGTCACACTGCCCCTACTCATTCAAGTGAGATGATAGGTCCTCAGGATCATGCTGCTCATTTAGAACATGCAGAATTACAAATTCACAACCAACCATTAGCATCACTACATTTCGTAGCTGTATTTTTCTTTGGAGTAAGTTGTGCCGTATTGTTCTTCTATTGTATTCAGCACGCTGCTCACGCAGGTTGGCCAATTATTATTACAAGAGTAATGGAAGCTATTGCTTCTTATATTCCATACGGAGGAGCTATTTTGATCATCCTTATGTTATTAAATATCTTCCACCAGGGACACCTTTTTCATTGGATGGATCCGGATTTAACAGATCCAAACTCAGCACACTTTGATGTGATCTTATTTGAAAAGAAAAGATTCTTAAATATTCCTTTCTACGCAATCAGAACTTTGATCTACGTAATCGGAGCTTCATTCTTCGCATGGAAACTGAAAGCACAATCTAAAAAAGTAGATGAGACAAAATCTTTGGTTGAGTATCAATTCCTTTACAGATGGGCTGTTGGATATATCGCATTCTTCGGTTTTGCTTCTGCAGCTTGGGCTTGGGACTGGTTGATGTCAATTGACCCTCACTGGTATTCTACAATGTATATCTGGTATTCTATGGTGAGCTGTTTATCCAGTGGTATTGCTGTTATTATTCTTATCAGTGTATACCTTAAGAAGAACGGATTCTTACCTCAGTTCAATGACAATCACTTACACGATCTTGGAGTATTCCTTTTCGCAACAAGTATGCTTTGGACGTACACATGGTTTGCTCAGTTCATGCTTTACTGGTATGCAAACGTACCGGAAGAGGTTAATTACTTCTTTGGAAGATTCCAGCACTATTCACCTACATTCTTACCAATGCTAATTATCAACTTCTTATTACCTTTATTGGTATTAGTAAGTAGCAGCATTAAAAGAAATTATAAAGTGGTTACCGTAATGGCAGTAGTTGTTATTTTAGGACACCTTTTAGATTACTTTAATATGGTAATGCCTGGAACAGTGGGCCCATATTGGAAAACTCCTGAAGTATTTATACTAATACTAGGTGCTGTCCTATTTGTAGTTGGATTATTTATGTTTACTGTAATGTCAGCATTATCTAAACTAAAATTAATTCCTACTGGAAACCCATTCTTACACGAATCTGAAATTTATGAGTATCCTTTCTAAGGACTTGTAACAAAATAAAATTCTAAAAGACTGATTATTAACTAATCAGTCTTTTTTTATGCAGAAAATTAAGACTTTTGTGCAACCTTTTTTCAAAACTGTTGTCTTATAAGTAAACGGTCTCCACACCAGCAAATAATTAATTATGAAAAGAAACTACCTATTACAAATTCTATTCGTTTTGCTATTCAGCTTTACCAATGCCCAGACCATTACATTCATTTCAGAAAAAAATAATAAACCATTGCCTAAGGTTTCTGTTTTTGGAAAAGATGGAAGTATTTTAGCGTATTCTGACATTGACGGTAAAATAGATAAGCAAGCATTAAATCCGTCCCAGGAAAAATTTCAACTGATCTATGATAATTTTCTTGTAGCAACACTTTCCTATGCAGAGCTTGATCACGACATAATAAAAATTAACGATCAGGTAAAAGAAATAGAGACCGTAGTATTAAAAAATAACAAACCTGCAAAATACATCATCATTAAAGGAAACTTTAATGCCTATGTCACACTAAATAACAAACTGAATTGCTATGCAGATGGTATTGTAACCTATGTTTTTGATAACAAAACTAAAAAACTAAAAAGTACCAATGCACAACAATACAGAATTTACAGATTGGAAGATCCTTCAGAGGAAAAAAAGCAAACATCATTATGGGACTATGGCAATTCATTAAACCTTCCCAGACTTAAAAAAATAGGAAACCCCGAAGACTATAAAAATAAAGTAACGGTTATAAAAGAATTAAAAGGAGACAAAAAAGATCAAATAGAAATCTCTGGTGAGGCATTACAAGAAAAAGAATTCGCTCTTTTTGGGTATCGCTTTTTTGACATAAAGGCTATTGTTAATCTTTCCTTCGAACAAGGATCTGAAAAAGGATTAAAAGATTTTTTAGAATATAATGATCGGGTCTTTATTAAAATAAAACACAAGAGCGAACCTAATTACAATCAAATACAAACATATACCAATTTCTATCCAACTGAAATCTCATTTGATAATAATGATGATGTTGAAAAAGTAAGATTTGATAAGGACAACAGCAGCTATACATCAAAATTCTGGCAAGATGCATCATTCCCAAATATGCAGGCAATCTTCAGTTCATTCTTTGAAGGAAGTCTAAAAGAACAACCAAACAAACGATAAAATAAAAAAATCTCCTATTTCTTTTAAATGATTTCTTTTAAAGTGAAAAATAATACTATAAATACTACTCCTTTCTTTTACTAGAGCAACTTTTCAACAATAATTATATAAAAGATTCCTTTGGCTGTACTCTTCAAATGGTCCATAAGATCTATTTAGGGATAAATAGCCTAAAGAACAACCAAACAAGTATGGCGGTAGTATTGAGATTCCAGAAAAAAGAAATAAAAAATAAAAAATTTCTATTAATAAAGGTTTTACTAAATTTGTAACAAACCGAATAAAAATGAAAAAGTTTTCTCTTCTACTAATTTTCAGCCTATTGCTTTTTACAGCATGTAAGAAAGATCATGTAGATGCTACGAGTACAAAAACTTTACAGTCAAGTATCAATGACATGGCATCAAGCCTGTCAACCATCAAACAAATCAAGTTTAATGAGGCTCTTTATATCCTTAAAACATTTGGAGTAGATGCCGAAGGTGACGTAAACGAAGTAAAGGCTCTTGGCAAATTAATTAATGGAAAAAAAGTTCCTGAAATTTTATCAATGGCCGATGAGGTAGCTCAGAAGAATAACATCGAATGGGCAAGTACGGCTCCACCTTCATTAGGAGAGATGAACATTTTTGGTGATGAAAAGGCGAAGGAAAGTGATCCAAATGATGTGAAAGCCAGCTCATTGAGTATCATTACAAGGCCTTCAGCTGATGACGGAAACGGAGCAACAGCTATCCAGATCATTCCTAAGCTTGTCGATAATGCAGGAAATCCTGTTGCATTTACGGGCGCCGGCTTAGAAGCTACATTAGAAGTTTTCAGTAATGGAGTAAAGCTTTCAACAGCAAAAAATCTGATGACTGATAATAATTTCAAAGGTTTCAATTTAAGATTTTCTTCTCTTTTAGCTTCAAAAGTGGTTGATAATAAAATAGATATCACGGTATCTGTAAAAACAACTGCAAAAACTTTTAAAATGTCTAAAATCGGGTTGGAAGTAAATCCGTCAGCTTTAAAAATTCCAGCACCTCCTAAAACAGATTCCACAGCTGTACCTACAGATCCAAATGCAGTAATTGATCCTAGCAACCCTACAGGTACTGGCAATACTACAGACCCTTCTGTAACAACAGCTCCTGCAACACCAAAACAACCAGCTGCAGATCCAAAAAATACAGTAAGTAAATTTTTAAATAATGTAAGTTCACAAAATCTTAAAGCAGCATTTGAGTCTTCAAATAACCCAAGCTGGGGAAGCTATGAGTCTTTTTCAAATCCTACTTCAGGCTTTGGATCCGTAAAAAATGTGAGTGTTAAAAATATCACGGCAAATGCCACTAATGCTAACAGCTCAAGTGTGAATGCTACTTATGATGTTACAGACAAAAATGGAAAAACAACTTCCCTGAAAGTAACTTTCGGACTTAAAAATGTAAACGGAGACTGGAAAATTTCCAGCTACAAAATAAACCCATAAATGGCTTCACAAGAATTAATTCATAAATTAGAAAATACCATTGAAAATGTTCCTGACTTTCCTATTCCGGGAATTCAGTTTAAGGACATCTCGCCTATTTTCCTTAACCCAAAATTATATGAAGAGGTTATTGAAGATCTTGTGAAATTCAGCAAAGGAAAGATTGATGCTGTTTGTGGAATCGAAAGCCGTGGTTATCTCTTTGGAATCGCAATTGCTGTTGCTTTGGAGGTTCCGTTTATTTTAATCCGTAAGAAAGGTAAACTTCCACCACCCATTATCTCGGAAAAATATGACCTGGAATATGGAAGTGCCGAAATAGAAACGCGTGAAGGACAGATAAAAAAAGAGCAGCGAATATTAATTCATGATGATTTACTGGCAACCGGGGGTACAACAGAAGCTGCGGCAAAATTAGTTGAAAAACAAGGCGCAAAAGTAGTACAGTTCAGTTTTTTAACCGCTCTAGGAGATTTAAATGGCGATGAAAAACTAAAAAAATTCAATGCGGAAATCTATCATATTTTAGAATATTAAATAATACATTCAAAGTATTTTGTAAATCCCTCAGAAACAATTAAATTTGCAATTCAATTTTTAAGAATTTATGGCAAAACTTGCAAAGAATGCTCAAAAAGAGCAAGAAGGTAAAGAAACAGTGGAATTTTTTAAAGATCTTGACAGAGAGGCTTTAAATACAGAAAGATTCCTAGAAAAATACTCAAAACCACTAGGTATTGTTTTTGGGGCTTTGGTTTTAGGAGTTTTAGGGTTTTTCGCCTATAAACAATTTGTAGTTGCTCCTCAAAATACGGAAGCAGTAAAAACTTTCCTTGCCGCTCAAAAAAACCTTACTGAAGGTAAAGATAAAGAGGCGTTGGGAGGTAAATCTGCTGCAAACCCAGGTTTCATAGGAACTTATAATGACTTTTCTTCTACAGATATCGGTAAACTCGCAGGTTATAATGCTGGTTTATTAAAATTCAAAGAAGGGAAGTTCCAGGAAGCTTACGATCTTTTAGATCAATTCTCTTCTGACAACAAAACATTGATGGCGATGAAGTTTGGAGCTATGGCAGATGCAAAATCTGGTCTTAACAAAAATGATGAAGCATTATCATTGCTAGACAAAGCTTCAAGCGCTTCTTCAGATCCTTATACTTCTTACTTCTTTACAAGAAAGGCTGGTATAGTAGCTTTAGGATTAAAGAAAAAAGCAGAAGCTAAGAAATACTTTTCAACAATTGACGAAAAATATCAGGACTATGACAATGGAATGTCTGATTCTTATATTGAAATGACTAAATATTATTAAAAAATGGCAACAGTTAATCTTTCGGATTACAAGCCACTTAATATAACCAATGCCGAGGATTTTTCTATCGGCATTGTTTTTTCTGAGTGGAATGACTTTGTAACCTATAACCTTCGTGATGCAGCTTTAGAAATCCTTGAAAAAGAAGGAGTAAAAACTGAAAACATAAAACTTTTTACAGTACCTGGAGCATTTGAATTAAATTACGCAAGTATGCAATTGTGCAAAGAGCGAAAATTCGATGCTGTAATTGCTATAGGATGTATTATCAGAGGCGAGACTCCGCACTTTGATTTTGTATCTTCAGCAGTCGCACAGGGAATTAAAGATTGTAATATTCTGACAGATACTCCAACCATCTTTTGTGTTCTTACAGATGACACCAAAGAACAGTCTGTAGCACGCAGCGGTGGAGACTTAGGTAATAAGGGCGTAGAAGCTGCTGTTACAGCTCTAAGAATGATAGATTTTAAAAAGAAATTATCTCAGAAAAAGACCAATATAGGCTTTGGAAATTCTTAATTTTAATATCTTTTACAACCTATAAATTAAAAGGACTATTTTTTATAGTCCTTTTTTATTGTCTTTATTTCTTAAGCTAAGAAAACCTCTTTTATTTAATAATATTCCTTTTTAAGAATAATTTAAACAATTATAAAAAACATAACAAATCAGCTGTTTTTATTTTTTTCCTTAAAAAATACAGCATAAAAACTATCTTTGCAAAAATTAACATATACTTAATCTAAATGTATCCTCAAAAAATAAAACCATTCTTATACTTAGGATTTTTTTATCTTATTGTATCACTGATTGTTAGAATAGTATTTTTTTCCCACCCAATAACTACCGCAAGCTTCGGTTTCTTTGAGGTGCTGAAAGTCTTAGTAGTCGGAGTAGCTAACGATGTCTCTGTCTTTGTTTTAGCAAGTACATTTTTAGCTCTGTACTTCTTATTTCTTTCGGATTCAAAATATAAAAAGCCTTACGGGCAAATAATATTAGGAGCTTTACTGCTTCTTTTTTTCTATATCCTTCTTATTCCGAATAATATTTTTAAACAATATGGGGGATCTATAGCAGAAATTGCACTTGCTTTTATCGCATTAAAAATCATATGCTTTGCATTAATGCTTTTTCTTCCGTCAAAAAGAATTAAAATCCGTAACACGCTTTATTTCATTACGTTATTCATCTATGTATTGCTTATTGTTTTTAATGCTGTAAGTGAATATTTCTTCTACAATGAATTTGGATTGCGTTACAACTTTATTGCAGTTGATTATCTTATTTACACGAATGAAGTGATCGGAAACATTATGGAAAGCTATCCTGTCCTTCCCTTATTTTTAATCATCTTTGCTATTACATCTACCATCACATGGTTTATTTATAAGAAAACAAAGAATGAGCTCAAAGATCTTCCCAATTTCAAGCAGAAGCTAGTTTTATTAGGTTCTTTTATTCTACTTGCAGGAATCAGCTTAGTCTGCCTAACCTTTACTACTCAGATAAAATCCACGAATGTCTTTGCTGAAGAAATTGAGGCCAATGGATTTCCAAAGTTCTATTGGGCATTTACACATAATGAATTAGACTACTTCCAGTTTTACCCACAGATAGATCAGAAAAAAGCTGAAAGTAATTTTTTAAGCCAGTACTCTGATCCTGTTTTAACAAGAACAATAAATTCAGACCAACCTGAGCTCAAAAAGAATGTCGTTCTTATCTCTATAGAAAGTTTATCTGCTGATTTTATGCAGCACTATGGAAATGATCAGAAAATAACACCTTTCTTAGATAGTTTAGCCGATCGTTCTATGATGTTTACAAACTTGTATGCAACAGGAAACAGAACGGTTCGTGGTCTGGAAGCATTAACTCTTTGTATTCCTCCAACAGCAGGAGAAAGTATCATAAAAAGAGAAAATAACAAAAATAAATTCACAACAGGTGGCATCTTCAAATCCAAAGGATATGATGTGAAGTTCCTATACGGTGGTTACAGTTATTTTGACAATATGCAGGATTTCTTTGCTGGTAACGGATATGGAATTGTTGACCGTAATAATTTTAAACCTGAAGAAATTACTTTTGCCAATGTTTGGGGCGTTGCCGATGAAGATATGGCTAAAAAAGCAATTCAGGTAATGAATACGGAATCAAAATCTGGAAAACCCTTTTTCAATCATTGGATGACGGTTTCTAATCATAGACCTTTTACTTATCCGAACGGAAGAATAGATATTCCCGGTGATGCTAAATCCAGAGAAGGAGGGGTAAAATATACAGATTATTCTCTTCGTAAGTTTTTTGAAATGGCAAAGAAACAGGATTGGTATAAAAACACGGTTTTCGTAATTGTTGCAGATCATTGCGCATCAAGCGCTGGCAGTACAGCATTACCAATGGATAAATACAGAATTCCAGCTCTGGTCTTCTCTGAAGATTTTATTCAGCCACAAAAATTTGATAAACTTATGTCCCAGATAGACCTTATGCCTACCGTATTGGGATTACTTAATTTCAACTACCAATCGAAATTCTTAGGACAGGATGTTTTTAAAAAAGAATTTCAGCCTAAAGCCTATATTGCCACTTATCAGGATTTAGGATTTGTAAAAGATGGATATTTAACAGTAATTTCTCCAGTAAAAAAGATAAAACAATATTCATTATCTCAAAAAAAGGATAAGCTAACTCCGGAATTTAGCATCTATTATGATGAAAATCCTATGAAGAATCCGAATCAGAAAGTGGTTGATGATGCCATTTCTGCTTATCAATCTACTTCATATTGGCTAAAGAGTAATCAGCTTAACCGTTAAAATTGTTCAAATATTTTTAGTAGAATTAAAAAATAATAATTAATATCGATATTAGTTTTAAATTTACATCTAAAATTATTTACTATGAAATGGACAAACGATAGAGGCGGAAACGTTGAAGACCGTCGTGGCTCCGGGGGGAGTGGAGGTATGATCGTAGGAGGAGGCTTAGGAACATTGATTATTGCTGCCATCGTTTTCTTTTTGGGAGGCGACCCTTCGGGTATATTGAATTCAAATAGTATGTCATCACAAGGCCAGTCTGAACAGAGAGAATTAAATGCTGATGAGAAAAAAATATATGAAATGGTCGATATGATGGATGGATGGAACACCATTGCATGGACTGAAGTTTTCAAAGAAAACGGAATGACCTATACTCCGCCTAAAATTGTACTTTTTGAAAACACAACACAATCCGGCTGTGGTACTGCACAATCTGCAATGGGACCTTTTTACTGCCCGGCAGATCAGAAAGTGTATATGGATATGAGCTTCTTTAATGAATTACAGCAAAGATTTGGAGCGAAGGTAACAGAATTTACTGTAGCCTATGTTTTAGCACACGAAATCGGACATCATGTACAGACTCTTTTAGGAACAACCCAAAAAGTAGATGCTCTCAGAAGAAGTGGAAGATATTCAGAAGCTGATATGAACAGGGTCTCCGTAGCCACTGAATTACAGGCTGATTTCTATGCTGGTCTTTGGGCAAAAAGAACTAATGACAAGAAACAAATTCTGGAACCTGGTGATATTGAATCTGCTATAGATGCTGCCGAAGCTGTAGGCGACGATAATATCCAAAAAAGATCTCAAGGATATGTAAATCAGGAAAGCTTTACTCACGGATCTTCTGCTCAGCGTAAAGAATGGTTTATGAAAGGTTTTAATACGGGAGATATCCGGCAAGGTGATACTTTCAATCAACTTTTAAAATAAATAAGATACAATAAAAACCCTGAAGAATTCTTCAGGGTTTTTTATTTATTGTAATTCAATTGGATTGCTGTTTTTCTTCGCCTCATCCTTCACCCTTTCTTCCATTCTTTTTTTCATATCAGCCGGATTCCGGTTTCCACCACCTCCACCTCGTCCAGCACCACCTACAACAACAGTCTGGGCAAAGCCTCCGCCACCGCCACCGCCTTGAGTCATAAAGGACATTGGATCTGTTCTATATTTTTCCTGTTGTTTTAGAAAATCTTTTCTTTTCACTTTTATGATATTCCCTCGTTGGCTTAAATTTGCCAATTCAGCGATCTTATAATTTTTCATTAAATCAAAGGAGTAATCTCCCTGGCTATCTTCTACCTTTACAATCAAACCTGGAAGCCCACTAAACTTATAAGGTCCATCCTGATAAGGAAGATCTGTAGTAAACCAGGCTGTCCATTTTCTTCCCGCAAAATCAGTTTCAGCCTTTTGAACTTTATAATCTCCTATTTTAGTAGTTTCAGGTGATATTTTCCAATTTAATGGACGGTCTTCTTCATAAGAATACATATCTCGTCCCAACCTATCTTTAAAATAGGTTTTTTGATCTTTTTTATCTTTTTCAACAGAGTAATTGATGCTGGTTCTCAATCCTTCCATTTGATCCCTGTTAAAAGCTATTGCTCCGCCACTTTGAAACGTCTTTTGCATAATTGAGTCTCTTTTTACTCTATTCTCAGAGTAAAAAAGGGATTTCTCCTGCGAAATATCTAAGTATGCATTTTCGGTCTTTATATCATTTTTATTTGCTGCATCTGATTTCATAGTAACCTGATATACAAATCGGTTTACCTGTGCAAAAGCATTCTGCACGAAAAGAGCTAATGCAATGATGGCTATTTTTTTCATTTGTAATTTATTTTAGTTCAATTGGGTTTTGCTTTACATCATTGTGAAAGCTTTCGATATCACCCGTTGGTATAGAATTACTATTGCTACTGTCCATTCCTCTCGAAGACATTCCTCTACCTCCGCCATGACTGCCGCCTTTCATTCCGCCACCTCGTCTTCCACCCCCGGAATTCATATCTCCGCCACTTCTACTTCTCAACATCGTTCTGCTGTCTTTACTTAATTCTATTGCCGCTTTATCACCCATAAAATCTATTCGTGTGCTCAATTTTGCATCTGGACTTACAGATTCTTCAAAAGCATTTTTAATAGTAATCTTTTTTACAAGATCAAATTTGTAATCTCCTTTATCATCTTCCAGCTTCACAATCAGACCTGGCAATCCCGAAAATTTATAGGGTCCATCAGAAATATTTATTTCTTTTGTAAACCAGGCCGTCCAGACTCTGCCACCAAAATTGGCTGTTGCTTTTTGAGCTTTATATCCATTTTGTTGTTCAGTCTCTTCTGTCACCTGCCATTTAATAGGTCGGTCTTCCTGATAATAAATTTGCTCCCCAGCTATTTTATCATGATAATAAACTTTTTGTTCAGAAATGTTTTTTGTGATAAAATATTCAAAAAAAGATTGTTCCGATTGTTTTCCCAATCCAAATTTTGTAAAATCTTTCCCTTCTTTTTTACTATCATTTTTTTCTTCCTTTCTAAAAGCAGTTAATAAAGAATCCCTTACTAATTTATGTTCACTTATAAACAAGGATTGATTTCCTTTAATATCTAAAAAAGTTTTTTCAAATTTCAGACTTACCAGATTAATTGAATCGGGGTTTACTGAAGTTTCGTAAACATATCTTATAGTTTGTCCATAAGACATTGTCAGTAAAAACAATATAAAAAAGACCAGTAATTTTTTTTTCATAATTATTCTTTATAGATAAAAAATACTGTTCAAAGTTAAATCAAAAACAGAATTACTAAATTTGCAGAAGAATATTTATACATTTTTTAACACTAACAATGATATGTATAACGATGCTATTAAGATTCGAATTATTAAAATAGATATCTTCAATTTGAGATTGCGGAAATTAGTTCGTATTTTTGCAAGATTAAATCATTCTAAATAAATACAATGATAACAGTATCAGATCAAGCGAAGTTAAAAGCCATCCAACTTATGACGGAAGAAGGCTTTAACCCTGCTGAAGATTATATAAGAGTGGGGGTGAAAAGTGGAGGATGCTCTGGTTTGGAGTATGTTTTAAAATTTGACAACCAAAAAGAAGAAACAGACCAAATTATTGTAAACAACGATGTTAAAATTGTTGTAGACAAAAAATCTATCCTCTATTTAGCGGGTACCATTCTTGAATATTCAGGAGGTTTGAACGGAAAAGGATTTGTTTTTAATAATCCTAATGCATCCAGAACGTGTGGTTGTGGAGAGAGTTTTAGTTTGTAATTAGACGTTGGAAATTAGAAGTTAGTAATCACTATCTGACTTCTGATATCTAAAATCTAGAATCCATCAAAATGAGTAAATATACAGAAGACGATTTACGCGTCGATTTAGAAAATAAAAAATACGAATTCGGTTGGGAAACGAAGATCGATTATGAAGATTTCCCGATTGGTTTAGATGAAGATGTCATCCGTGCTATCTCTGCTAAAAAAGAAGAGCCAGAATGGATGACAGAATGGCGTTTGGAATCTTATAGAATATGGCTTAAAATGGTAGAACCTACATGGGCCAACATTAAATATGTGAAACCAGATTTCCAGGCAATTCGATATTATGCTGCTCCAAAGAAGAATGCCGAATTGGCAAGTTTAGATGAAGTAGACCCGGAATTGCTTAAAACCTTCGCAAAACTAGGAATTAACATCGAGGAACAAAAAAGACTTTCTGGAGTTGCCGTAGACATTGTAATAGATTCAATTTCGGTAAAAACAACTTTCCAGGATACTTTAGCAGAGAAAGGAATTATTTTCTGTTCTATTTCAGAAGCGATAAAAAACCATCCTGATTTAGTGAAAAAGTACTTAGGGAAAGTAGTTCCAAGAGGAGATAATTTTTATGCAGCTTTAAATTCTGCTGTATTTTCTGACGGAAGTTTCTGTTATATTCCTAAAGGAGTAAGGTGTCCAATGGAACTTTCAACATATTTCCGTATTAATCAGGCAGGAACAGGACAGTTTGAAAGAACTCTTGTGATTGCTGATGAAGGAAGTTATGTTTCTTATCTTGAAGGTTGTACTGCTCCTTCCAGAGATGAAAATCAATTGCACGCAGCCGTTGTGGAATTAATTGCAATGGATAACGCTGAAATTAAATATTCTACAGTTCAGAACTGGTATCCAGGTAATGAAGAAGGAAAGGGAGGTGTATTTAATTTTGTAACAAAAAGAGGACTTTGCGAAAGAAATGCAAAGATCTCATGGACACAGGTTGAAACCGGATCTGCGGTAACATGGAAATACCCATCTTGTATTTTGAAGGGAGATGGATCAATTGGTGAGTTCTATTCTATTGCTGTGACTAACAATCACCAATATGCTGATACCGGAACAAAAATGATCCATATCGGAAAGAACACAAAATCAACGATTATATCCAAAGGTATTTCTGCAGGTAAATCACAAAACTCTTACAGAGGACTGGTAAAAGTAATGCCTTCTGCAAAAGGAGCAAGGAATTTCTCCCAGTGTGATTCTTTACTAATGGGTAACGAATGTGGTGCACATACATTCCCATATATTGAGATTAAAGATCCTACGGCCCAATTAGAGCATGAAGCAACCACTTCAAAAATCGGTGAAGATCAGATCTTCTATTGTAACCAGAGGGGGATCGACACGGAAAGAGCGATTGCTCTGATCGTGAATGGCTTCAGTAAAGAGGTTTTAAACAAGCTTCCTATGGAGTTTGCTATTGAAGCTCAGAAATTATTAGAGATCTCACTAGAAGGCTCAGTAGGATAAGACAGGATGAAAACTACGGAAAGATTAATTTTAAGAAAACCTGAAAAGCAAGATTTTGAAAGATTTTTTGAAATTAATAAAGACCCGCAGACCAATCTTTATAATCCGAGTGGACCAATGAGTCTTGAAAAAGCTGAAAATACATTTAATAGAATGCTTGAACATTGGGATCAATACAATTTCGGTGGATGGGCAATTTTAGAAAAAGAAAACCCAGATAGGGTTATTGGCTTCGGCGGACTTAGCTATAAAATGTATGACGAAGAAGAAAAATTAAACCTTGGATATCGTTTTGCTCCGGAAGCCTGGGGAAAAGGATATGCAACAGAGTTTTCAAAAAAAGCTATAGACTTCGGTTTTAATGATCTGAATGAAAAGGAAATTTTCGGTATGGTTCGTCCTGCTAATGTTGTTTCGATCAAAGTATTGGAAAAAGCAGGAATGGAACAGACTGGACAACTTAATGATGTACCGGATCAGCCGGAAAGTTTAATATATAGAATTCAAAAATAATTTGTTTAAGCAAATAAAATGTTAGAAATAAAAAACTTACACGCCAGAATTGAAGATGGCGCACAAATTTTAAAAGGTATCAATCTCGAAATAAAACCGGGTGAAGTTCATGCTATAATGGGACCTAACGGAGCAGGAAAATCTACTCTTTCATCTATTATTGCGGGTAAAGAAGATTACGAAGTTACTGAAGGTGATATTATTTTTCAAGGTGAAAACATTAACGAAGATGCTCCTGAAGAAAGAGCTCATAAAGGAATATTCCTATCTTTTCAGTATCCTGTAGAAATTCCTGGAGTTTCTGTGACTAACTTTATTAAAGCTGCTTTAAACGAAACCAGAAAAGCAAACGGACTTGAAGAAATGCCTGCAAAAGAAATGCTTGCTATGATTCGTGAGAAGTCTGAAAAATTGGGAATTAAGAAAGACTTCCTTTCAAGATCATTAAACGAAGGATTTTCAGGAGGTGAAAAGAAAAGAAATGAGATCTTCCAGATGATGATGCTTAATCCAAAACTGGCTATTCTTGATGAAACCGATTCAGGATTGGATATTGATGCTTTAAGAATTGTTGCAGATGGTGTAAATCACTTTAAAAATGAAGGAAATGCAGTTCTTTTGATTACCCACTATCAAAGATTGCTAAACTATATTCAGCCGGATTTTGTACATGTTCTAGCGAACGGTAAGATCATTAAAACGGGTGACAAATCTCTTGCTTTAGAATTAGAAGCGAAAGGTTACGACTGGCTTCTTAATTAAGAAGAGAAATTTTTTGGTGCAGATTTTATCAATTCTGACTAAAAGATAAGCGGAAAACCCGCAAATAATATTACAATTTTTAAATATATAAAAAAGGTGTGATGGCCGAAATTTCAGTAATGGCTTTATACGATCAAATTATTGACAACCACGATGAGTTTTTGAAAAGCCTTCGTCACAGATTTCTGGATGAAGATAGAAAAGCAGCTCTTCGAGAGTTCGAAAGCATTGGTTTTCCAACCAAAAAGGACGAAGAATATAAATATACCAACTTAAAAGAGATCACGGAAAAAAACTATAATTTCTTTCCAAAAGAAGGTCACAATATTACCAAAGAACAGTTGGACCAATTGCATTTAGGTGAAGAAAACTTTGACTGGATCGTTTTTGTAAATGGTAAACTACATAAGGAGTTATCAAAAGTTTCTATCGAAAACGTAGAATTTCTTTCATTCAACTATGCTTTGAATGACGAAAAACATAAAGAAGTTTTTGATAAATATTTCAATACAATTGCAGGGAAGAGTTCAGCTTTTACAGATTTAAATCTTGCATACTGCAAATATGGCTTCTTCTTGAAGGTACCAAAAAATGTTGTCATTGAAAGACCAATCCATGTTTTCTATCTTTCACAAAACCAAGAAGAAAATACATTCTACAATACAAGAAATTTATTGATCGTTGAAGATGGAGCAAAAGTAGAAGTAATTGAAAGTCATCATAATTTTGACGATACTTTTGTATTGACAAATTCAGTGACCGAGATCTTTACCTATCCAAATGCTAAGGCAGACTGGCATAAACTTCAAAATGATAATGATACTTCTTATCTTATCGATAATACTTTTGCAAAACAGGAAAAAGACAGCTTAACAACTGTAAATACTTTCTCTTTTGGAGGAAAATTGGTAAGAAACAATCTGGATTTCATCCATAATGGACAGAATATCAACTCATTCATGAATGGGATTACGATTATCGGAAAAGATCAGCTAGTGGATCACCATACGGCTGTTCACCATAACCAACCTAATTGTGAAAGTTATCAGAACTATAAAGGGATATTCAAAGATAAGGCTCATGGAGTATTTAACGGAAAGGTTTTCGTTGATAAAATAGCTCAGAAGACCAATGCTTATCAACAGAATAATAATGTGTTATTAAGTGAAGGAGCAACAATTGACACAAAGCCTCAGCTAGAGATCTTTGCAGATGATGTAAAGTGTTCTCATGGTTGTACAGTGGGCCAATTGAATGAAGATGCATTATTTTATCTGAGAGCAAGAGGAATCTCCAAAAAAGAAGCTCAGGCATTATTACTTTATGCTTTTGCGAATGATGCCATGCAGAACATTGACATTGAACCTTTAAAGGAAAAAATTTCAAAGTTACTGGCTGAAAAACTAGAAGTAGACATTGAATTCTAAGAAAATAAATTGATACCAAAAAAAGCACTTCTTTCGAAGTGCTTTTTTATTGATTAAATAATTACTTTGTTATTTTTTAAGCCACCACTGATTGTCTTTTCTATCAGATCTTTTCACACCATTATTAACGGTATACGCAAAACCGATTCCTAAAGTTTGTTTCAGCTGTGTTTTCTGGATCTGATTATGATCGTATAGTACATCTACTGTGATATTGGATGAGATATACTTATTAATTTTTAAATTTAAAACAGCTCCATAAGCCAGTACTAACCTTTCGGGATGATCGAGATAGTTTGAAAACACAGAAGCGGTATTCGTCAGATTAATATTTTCCATCAGTTTCACTTTATATACAGCATTTCCTAAAAAACCAAACTGCAATAGTGAGTTATCTCCATCTGCTTTTAAACCATAATTCCCAGCTTTCTGAAGCTCATTATCCAACACAAAGGTCCATCTTCCATTGACAGGGCGCAATGTTACCGTTAAATTATCATTGGGTCTATAGGTAACCCCCAAACCCATGTTAAAATATCCCGGAGCCATAAAATTGGATATCTTTTTAGCTTCAGGGTTGTTTCCATCTTCATAACCAGCAGAAAATTGTGACTGCAAACTGGCCCCTGAAGAAATATACCAGCTTTTAGAAAACTGTCTTCCATAGTTTGTAGATATATTGAGGACATCCTGTGTTTTCCTTGTCCCTATTCCCTTTGTATTATTCTGACCGTAACCAAGAATGATGATATTCTCCCACAGGTCTTTATCTTTTTCGTAGGTAAGATTATAATCGACACCAGCGAGCCAGCCAACATTATTGGCTCCTCCACCAACCCAATTTGAAAAAGCTGCCTGATTGAACATTAATGTGTTTTTTCCTAATACAGACCAGCTTTTTATAGAATCCTTTACCGGTGTTGCTGTTGTATCTATTTTTATCTCTTGTGCTGCTACATTTATTCCCAATGCAATGGAAAAAATCAACAATTTGTTCTTCATAATTAAAGATTTCCAATACAAAAATAGAAATATAATTTTTTATTGAAGAACTTTCACTAAACAAATAGACCCAACAAATGGATCGAAATGTCCGAAATAAAGAAAATGAATCATCAAACAATAAATTCCAAATCACTAGTTCCCTAAAAATCATTACCTTTTGTCTTATAAATAATTTAGAAGAGAAAAAACCATCGCCAAATTTTCCGAAATTTATTATTGGCTTTTGATTTGACATTACCTCTTCATGTTTAAAAACGCAATTTCCAAGAAAGCTATCTTATATCCATTGCTGATGCTTGCTGCAATGTGGCTGGGCTACTTTTTACAAACACAAGGCTTCTTTCAGAGTTGCTTTGGAGCCATCATTCCTCTTTTACCGGAAGGTTTGTTGGGAGTGGTTACCTCTCCTCTTTTGCATGGAAATATGGACCATATTATCAGTAACTCAATTCCCATTGCTGTGCTGATGTTTCTTTTATATCAGTTCTATCCATTAGTGGCCAATAAAGTGTTTGTTATCGGTTGGCTGGCAACTGGATTATTGGTTTGGTTACTTCCGCCCATAGATATCCTCACAGGTGAGTACATGTACACCTGTACCATTGGAGCCAGTGGCGTCGTATATGTTTTAGCTTTCTTCCTCTTCTTCAGTGGAGTATTTAAATGGAATATGAAACTTTTAACCATTTCTTTACTGGTTGTATTATATTACGGAAGTTTGATTTGGGGGATGTTTCCTGAAGAATTATTTTACAATCTTCATGAACCAAGTAAAATATCCTGGCAAGCCCACCTTTCAGGAGCAGTAGTAGGAAGTATCATTGCTTTTGCATTCAAAAATATTGGTGAAAAAAAGAGAAAATTCATTTGGGAATTCCCTAACTACTATAACGAGAAAGATGACAAGCTTTGGCAGGAATATAAAGAAAATCACCCCGAAGACTTTTTAGAACTGCCCCACAAAAAAAGAGATGATATCTGGGATCATTTAGAGGAATTAAGGAAAAAATAAAACTTAATTCATTACATTTGAAAAAAAACACACATGATTTCCGAAGAACATCTTTATGCAATCGCATTACGCGAGTGCAGCCTGATTGGTGATATCAATTTCATAAAACTTATTAGAACATTTGGAAGCGCTAAAACGGCGTGGGAAAAGGCTAAGAAAGAATATAAAAAAATAGATGGATTTGGTCAAAAGATTGTATCAGATATTGGCAACCCTAGCCATTTAGACTTTGCTGAAAAAGAATTGAAATTTTGCGAAAGCAACAATATTCTGATCAAGCTAAAACATCTTAAAGAACTCCCCTACTTACTCGGGGAATGTGAAGATGCTCCTGCTATTTTATACCAAAAAGGAAACTACAAAAATTCACTACTGCCCTTAAGTATTGTAGGTACAAGGAATATTACGGCTTATGGTAAACAGTTTATAAAGAATTTTTTTGAAGAAACCCAATCTTGTAGTTTTATTTCCATTAGTGGATTGGCTTTGGGAGTAGATAAAGAAGTGCACGATCAATCTCTTCACTACAAAATCCCTACCGCTGCTGTTTTAGCGCATGGTTTCCACACTCTTTATCCTGCAAAAAATAAGCGGCTATCTGAGAAGATCCTGCAAGACGGCGGAGTCCTGTTTACCGAATTTAATTCTTCAAGAAAACCTGATAGAGAAAACTTTATTCAAAGAAATAGAATTATTGCTGGAATATCTCCAGCAACTATGGTAGTGGAGACCGCTTTTGGAGGCGGATCAATGAGTACAGCAACCTTTGCTAACGGCTATAACAGGGATGTTTTTGCTCTGCCCGGAAAAATTACAGATCAGTATAGCCAAGGCTGCAATCATCTTATTTCTCAAAATAAGGCAGCTACAATTTCTACAATTAAAGATCTGATTAGCAACCTTGGTTTTAACAAACCTAAAGAAAAAATAGAAGAACTATTTCCCAGTTCTTCTATTGCAATCCAATTAACTGAAAATCAAAGTCTAATCTATAATTTTATTGCTGAAAATCCACAAATTAATTTGGATGATTTAGCCCAGCAAATAGTCCTTCCAACACATAGAATTTTACCTGTACTTTTAGAATTAGAGCTTTTAGGTAAAGTGAAATCGTTTTCTGGGAGGCAATTTCTAGCAATTTGAAATTTAACTATTTCTTAATATTGCATTATTTCACGTATAACATTTAATTTTTAATAAAATTTAAATGCAAATTATCAATTTAATAATATTTTCTCTCATAATTAATAAATTTTCAACAATCATCAATTAAGGTGTTGTGAATCTTGAAAAAAAAATTAAATTTGTTGGCAATAATATTCAACCTTAATATATGGAACAATATAATATTGACCAGAAAATCCAGGAGTTTATTGCAAAAATTGAGGCAAAAAACCCTAACGAGCCAGAATTTTTACAAGCCGTAAAAGAAGTTGCAGTTACTGTAATTCCGTTTATCGCTACCAAGAAAGAATACACAGGAATGAAGCTTCTTGAGAGAATGGCTGAAGCTGAAAGAATTATTATTTTCAGAGTTCCATGGGTTGATGATAAAGGAGAAATCCAGGTAAACAGAGGTTTCAGAATTCAGATGAACTCTGCAATCGGACCATACAAAGGAGGAATTCGTTTCCATCCTACTGTAAACTTGTCAGTTCTTAAGTTCTTAGCTTTCGAACAAGTATTCAAAAATTCATTGACTACTCTTCCAATGGGTGGTGGTAAAGGAGGTTCTGATTTTGACCCACAAGGAAAATCAGATATGGAAGTAATGCGTTTCTGCCAGGCTTTCATGACTGAATTATGCAAGCACATTGGCCCTGAAACTGATGTTCCAGCAGGAGATATTGGAGTAGGATCAAGAGAAATCGGATATCTTTTCGGACAATACAAGAAAGTAAGAAACGAATTTACAGGTGTGCTTACAGGAAAAGGTCTTGCGTATGGTGGATCATTGATCCGTCCTGAAGCTACGGGATATGGTGTCGTTTACTTCGCTGAGCAAATGCTTAAGACTATTGATCAAACATTTAAAGATAAGATTGTTTCTGTTTCAGGTTTCGGTAACGTAGCCTGGGGAGTTATTAAAAAGGTATCTGAATTGGGTGGAAAAGTAGTAACTATTTCTGGTCCTGACGGATATATCTATGATAAAGACGGTATCGATGGTGATAAAATTGATTATTTATTAGAATTAAGATCTTCAGGTAATAACAGAGCTGAAGACTATGCTAAAAAATATCCATCTGCTATTTTCTATGCAGGAAAACGTCCTTGGGAAGTGAAGTGTGATGTTGCTATCCCTTCAGCTACTCAAAACGAATTGGACTTCGAAGATGCTAAAGTATTGGTTGAAAATGGAGTTCTTTGCGTAACTGAAGCAGCTAATATGCCTTCAACGTTAGAAGCGATCAACTATTTCTTAGACAGCAAAGTATTATTCTCTCCTGGTAAAGCGTCTAACGCTGGTGGTGTAGCTACTTCAGGATTAGAAATGACTCAGAACTCAATTCGTCTAAACTGGACTTCTGAAGAGGTAGACGCAAGATTAAAGGAGATCATGATCGGAATCCATAAAGCTTGTAGAGACTATGGAAAAGAAGAAGATGGTTATGTAAACTACGTAAAAGGTGCAAACATTGCCGGCTTCGTGAAAGTTGCAGAAGCAATGCTGGCTCAAGGAGTTGTATAAAATAAAATATAAAGGTTGGGAAGTTCCCGGCCTTTTTTCTTATAGCCTGTTCCCGGGAAAATGGGAAAAAAGTAAAAAGTGAAAGGAGAAAGCATTGATTTATTCAATGCTTTTTTTATTTTCAGAATATGGGAAATACTTTTAAAATAAAAACTATTAATAAAAAAATCCTGAAATAAATATTTCAGGATTTCTCACTTTTACTTTTAAATTACTTATTTCGACTTTTTCTTTTTAGCTTTTTTTTCCTCTTTAGTGGCTTCTGCCGTTTTAGTTGCTTCTACATTGGTATTGGCACTTACGGTTGCTGTTGCGTCACTCAGTGTTGACGTATTTGCAGCGGCATCTGTTGTAACTGTTGCACCTGTACTCTGCCCTTGCATTTGGGTAGTCGTACTCGTGTTTGTTTGTGTACTTTGCGGCTGCGCTTGAGTAGTTGTTTGATTTGCATCAACTTTTTTCTGAGCATCAGTTTGAGCTGATACGGCAACTGCTCCCGCTAAAGAAAAGACTGCCGTTAAAATTAACTTTTTCATATTGTAATATTTTAAATGGTTGTTTAATATTTTTTAAACGCCATTTATTTCATTAAATTATATCTAAAGTTCTTATTTAACGTACTTTATGTATTTTTAAGATGATTTTTGATTATAGGTTATTTTCCTAAATTTTTCATAATTCTTTCTACAAATTCAAATGCTGCAGGGCAGATTACAGTATTTTTCATCATCAGTGAATTGATCTGATAGATCTTTTTACGATCCGTATGTGGGTATTCTCTGCAAGCCTTAGGTCTCACTTCATAGATAGAACATGTATTATCATTATTAAGAAAAAAGCAAGGGAGATTTTGCAGAACTTTATCATTGTCTTCATCTACCCTCAGAAATTTTGCTTCAAAATCTATAGGTTTCATCCTAAGATGTTTAGCGATACGTTCAATATCTTTTTCTGTATATAATGGCCCCGTTGTTTTACAGCAATTAGCACACTGAAGACAATTAATCTTTTCAAAAACCTCCTCATGGGTTTCCTGAACAACATAATCAAGGTTCTTAGGTGGCTTTTTCTTTAATCCATCTAAGAATTTTTTGTGTTCTTTTTGCTTTTGTAAAGCCTGTGTTTTATAAAGTTCCAGATTCATTATCCTCTATCCTCCGCTAAAACGGAAAGACCTACTTTTTGATATTTATTAATTTTATCCAGATCCAGAATTGTAGACTGGTTATCCTTATTTGGGTAATACATTGGTACAAATTTAGCCCCATAAATTATCTCTCCGGTAGCATAAGATGACCTTTGAACCACTGTATTTGAAAAGACCTCATCAAAAGCTCGTACCTGTACTATAATTTCTATATCGATACTTTTAAAATCATCTTCAGAAAACCCATAAAAGGGAGAGTTTTCATCAATCAAATGTACCACAGTCCAATTCAGTGCCAATGTACTGATCTTGTTTAATCGGGTCTCTAATCTATAAAAGTTGCTCTTAGGTATTCCGTCTTCAATAACCTCAATTGCAGCTGATACTATAACATCTGCATCAGTAAGTGCATTATTTTTATAAGGAGCCAGCCTAAACATTAAAGCTGTAGAATCCTGAAAAGGCGATATAACAGCAATATCAGAAAATCTTAAATAGGCTCTGGGTCTGGAAAATCTTCCATAAAATAAACCCGTTGCAATGGCAAAAGCAAGCAATCCCAGAAAAGCTTCAAAAGTAGCCACCAAACTCGCCATAAAACCGATCGGAGCTATTCTACCATATCCAACAGTAGTAAATGTCTGTGAACTAAAGAAAAATACATCTATAAATTCATTGATCGGATTACTCTTATCGATCCCAGTAAGATGTTGTACTCCTATAGAGTAATAAATTAAAGCAAAAATAATATTTATAAGAATATAGCCAATCACTAAATAGGAAAGAAACCTGAATGTAGACAGGTTCAGCATAGTGTGATACCAGCTCAACCTATTAAAGACATTAATGCCTTTTCTTCGAACATTCGGCAGTCCATCCTTATTGATAAACCTTCCGGAAGCATTACTTCCAAAGCCACTGCTATCCGTATTTTTCTGACGAATTTTTTGCCTAAATCCTCTTGCCATTATTTATATTATTTTTCTTTCCAACTTTTGTAACCAACATGCAAAGATAAAATATTGTTTTCATGAAATTTATCAAGTCGATGATTGAATTCATCAATTGAATTTAAATTAACTTTGAAATATGAAAAAGCTTGAATCCAGAGAGGACATTGAACTGTTGGTTAATTCATTTTACAAAAAAGTAATTAAAGACGATACTATTGGATTTTTCTTCAGGGATATTATCAAAGTAAACTGGGATAAACACCTTCCAAAAATGTATTCTTTTTGGGAAAGCATTCTTTTTGGTCAAATGAGTTATAAAGGAAATCCCATGGCTGTTCATTTTCCAATTAATGAGCTTCAGGCGATGGAGAAAAAACATTTTGACCAATGGTTATCATTATGGAAAAGAACCATTGAAGAAAACTTTATAGGTGAAAATGCTGATATGGCTATCTATAAATCTGAAAATATCGCCAGGCTGATGGCATACAAAATGGAAATGGCCAGAAAGCTTAATTAAGGAACTATGACAGTAAAAATATAAGCCGCTAAATTCACTAGTAAAACTGTTCCATATAAAATATTGGTTTTTCCTCTACTTAAAGAAAGCATTACAATAAACACGGATAAAGAAAGTAAAATAATATCTTTCTTATCGAGCCCCAATACAAAAGGAATATCATACATTATACAAACAATAGATACCGCAGGGATCGTTAAACCAATACTTGCCAAGGCAGATCCCAATGCTAAGTTCACACTAGACTGTATCTGATTATTTCTTGCTGCACGAATAGCAGCGACACCTTCCGGAAGCAACACAACCCCTGCAATAATTACTCCTACTAATGATTTTGGAGCACCTATACTTTGTACCATATCTTCAATTGTTGCGGAAAGACCTTTAGCCATTAAAACAACAATAACAAGACAGATTACCAGAAAAACAAAACTTACAATAGTTTGACTTCTTGATGGAATAAAATGAGAATCCGGATGATCCCCTGTAATAATGAAATAATTCCTGTGTCTTACGGTCTGAACCATTAAAAAAACACCATAAATAACCAGACACGCAATAGAAACAAAAATCAGCTGAGCGGTGTTGTAAAATGGCCCGTTTACACTTGAGGTAAAGTTAGGGAGTATTAATGTTAAAACTAATATTGAAACAATACTTACCAGATATGTCGTTGCTGAGGTTCTTGCAAAAAACTGCTCATAATATTTCACTCCACCTACTAAAATACATATTCCTAAGATCCCATTTAGAATAATCATTACTGCAGCAAAAATAGTGTCTCTGGCTAATGTAATAGCCTCACTTCCTCCTGCTACCATCAGCGAAATAATTAATGCGACTTCAATAATAGTAATACAAAGGGCTAGAATAATAGTACCAAACGGTTCTCCTACTTTGTGAGCTACAACCTCTGCATGATGGACAGCTGATAATACACTACCTGTGAGTAAAATTCCTGCAATAATTTCATAAACAACACCATTTTCCATTAATCCAGAAAAATAGTAACCTACTGCTAAAATAGGGAAAATAAAGGTATAGTGTAAAAGTTCTTTTAATTTCATAAGTGTTTACAAAATACAAAAAAACGATGAAAATTAAATTATTAAAAGAGAATATTAATGATATTTTAATGGCACCATAGGTTAAAATCCTGAAAATCGGTCAACATATGTAATAAAAGTCCGATACCAATAATTCTGACTGTCCCTTTAAAAAAAAGCATTACGAAATATACTGTAATGGCATAATAAGAATGCAGGAAATGAAATCCTATACTATTTCTCGTAGGATCAAAAACAGGATTGGCAAATAGATGATCTAGGTCTACTAGCATCGTTGCTAATAGAATAAGATACACCTTCTTCCAGTTATCTCTATAGAAAATTAAAGCTATAAAAACAGGAAATATAAGGTGTAAAAAATAATGGGCACAGGTCTTCCAAAATAAACAATCCATTAGATCCTTCCTTTTAAATAATCT
Source organism: Chryseobacterium paludis (assembly GCF_025403485.1). Taxonomy (NCBI): domain Bacteria; kingdom Pseudomonadati; phylum Bacteroidota; class Flavobacteriia; order Flavobacteriales; family Weeksellaceae; genus Chryseobacterium; species Chryseobacterium paludis. Next base: position 3,587,969 of record NZ_CP099966.1, on the reverse strand, counting down.
TGCCGTACTTCTTCATCCAATTTCTCAATCGCATATCTCAGGCATGTTCTGGGCATATCTTTATAGTATTTCGACAAATAAGAAATCAACTCTTCTTCATTTTTATTCCCCATTTCTCTTAGCAGCCATCCATTTGCTTTGTGCATCAGATCATGTGAATGTTTTAAATTATTTGTTACAAATTCTTTCGTTAAATCAAACGATCCTTTTTTCACATAATGCATTGTTCCAACAACAGCAATTCTTTTATGCCACATGTCATCAGAGTTAGAAAGATCTCTAAGTAAATTTTCTTTCTTATTTTCAAAAGCATAGCGTCCCAAAATTTTATAGCAACTGGAATCTACCAGATCCCAGTTATTGACAAACGGTAAATGATCAAGGTAAAACTTTACAATTTCCTCTTTGTTTTTTGGATCTTTTGTTTTTTCAAACTTATTGATCAGCATAAACAAGGCAGTCAATCTATGTTCGTGAAATTTTGAGGAAAGTAGCTCCCCAAGTTCTTTTAAAGAAATTTTAGAATAATATTCTTTTGCCACTACTCTTTGGTCCGGAACTTTTACTCCCAAAAATACATCCCCTTCACCATATTCACCTTTTCCTGTTTTAAAAAACTTAGGAAAGAAAGCTGCCTTTTCCGGAATAGATAAAACAGCTAATGCTTCATGTATATCTTTGATTATATTATTCATCGTAATCAACTAATTAGGTAGTTTCATCTAAAGCAACACCTTCTTGTTCCAGTTCTTCTTTCGCAATCTTCTTAGGATTAGCAACTTTAGCAATTGTAAGCCCCTGAACAATAATTGAGAATACCACTACACAATAAGTAATGCTTAAAATAATATTACTGTATTCACTTTTAGGAATAGACATTGCCAACGCAATGGAAACCCCACCGCGAATTCCACCCCAAAATAAAACCTTAATGGTCTGTGGACTGAACCGCGTCCTGAAGGACATAAATTTCGAAGGTCCCCAAATAGAAATAAACCTTGCGATCAAAACAACTAGAATTGCAATAAGCCCTGGAATAATAAAATGATTCAAATCTTTGATCATTAGTAACTCAAAACCAATAAATAGGAATAGTACGGCATTTAATATCTCATCTATTAATTCCCAGAATTTAATAAGGTAGTCCTGGGTAATGGATTTCATTTTGAATCGTACATTAAAATTCCCCATAAACAATCCTGCAGCTACCATAGTAAGCGGCCCAGAGATATGCATCTGCCTTGCAATAAGGTAACCTCCCATCACAACCGAAAGGGTAACTAATACTGAAATAATATAATCATCCACTTCACGCATCAGTCGGGAAGTGATCCAGCCTAATAAAACACCCAGCAATAATCCTCCGCCGGCTTCTTTCATCAATAGTAACCCGATGCTCTCAACTCCCAAATCCACTTCTTTCCCAACAGCCAGCTGTAAAACAACAGTAAACACAACAACAGCCATCCCATCATTAAAAAGAGACTCTCCTGCCACCTTTGTTTCCAAAGACTTTGATACTTTTGCCTGTTTTAAAATACTGAGAACTGCTACCGGATCTGTAGGAGAAATAAGGGCTCCGAAAACCAAACAATAGATAAACGGAAGTTTGATACCTACAAGAGGAAGAAGATAAAACATTCCGAAACCTACTATAAAAGTAGAGATAACAACTCCTGCTGTTGAAAAGATAAGAACCGGCCTAAATTGTTCCTTCAGATCATTGATATTAATATGTATTCCTCCGGCGAACAAAAGAAAATTAAGCATTGCACCCATCAGTACTTCCGTAAAATCAATACTATTCATTAATTTATGAAGATGCCCAAAGGTTCTAGGTAATACGGTTTCACCAAATAAAACCAGGAAAATTGAAACCACAATGGCAATAACCATAATTCCGATCGTGCTCGGAAGCTTAAGAAATCTGTAATTGAGATATGCGAATATGGATGCTAAAACTATTAACACCGAAAATGAATAATATAATTCCACTAAGTTATTTTTAAATTTAAAAGCCTAAATAAAGGACTTTGATATATATTTTGTTATTCTCTTTTTCCCATACGTCGATAACCCCGTCCTTCATTGTTTTTGAACTTCTTGTATATCCTTCTCCCAGATTTAGAATATTCAGAAAAATATATTCATCGCCCACAGAGTTAACATTATAGGCTGTTTTCTCTGATTTTCCGTCCCCGGAATTTTTTATTGCATCAGCAAGCAATCGAAGCTGTGACAAATGATGGGTAAAATTGCTTATATCTTTTTTGTTGTCATATGCTCTGAGCAAAATTAACAACACATCAAGATTTGTAGGATCTTTACCATATAAAATCTTTCCTAATCGTATACACTCATCAAAATTGCTATTCTTAAACGCTTCGGCCAGACTTTTAAAATCTTCATCCGAAGTAGTTAGCTTATTTGTTTCAAAATTTCTACCATAGTACAAATGTTGAGCTTCTATGCTATCCAATGATTTTGGTATCCCTTTATATTTGAAAATAAGTCTATCATAACTGTATGGCGACTCAGAGTTTTTAAGATTCTTTTCAATACTCTTAAAATCGATCTTGGATTTTTGACTAAAGCCAGAAATCGAGATACATAGAAACAGAAGGAAAAAGTAATATTTCATTAATCGTTATTTTCTTCTTCTTCCTCATCATTTTCAAAATATTCGAAAAGGAAATCGTTATAAGGAAATCTCGAGATATGAATTTTCATTACCTCATCATAGATCATTTTCTTCATTTCTGGAAAGTTTTCTTTACTTAAAGCAGAAATAAATACGGTAGGATATTTAGATCTTGCCATCCAGGTTTTTTTCCACTCCTCAAGAGAAATATTCTTTTTTGTGGTTGGCGTTAAATCATCCTCATCTTTTTTCTCATAACTGAAGTCATCAATTTTATTGAAAACCATGATCATTGGTTTCTGATGAGCATTGATTTCCATCAAAATATGATTAACAGATTCTATATGATCTTCAAAACTTTCGTGAGAAATATCCACGACGTGAATAAGCAAGTCAGCTTCACGAACCTCATCTAATGTAGATTTAAAAGATTCTACCAGTTGAGTTGGCAGTTTTCTGATAAACCCTACCGTATCGGTTAGCAGAAACGGCAAGTTTCCAATAACAACCTTTCGCACTGTCGTATCTAAAGTCGCAAATAATTTATTCTCAGCGAAAACTTCAGATTTTGAAAGCGCATTCATTAAAGTAGATTTTCCAACATTGGTATACCCCACCAAAGCGGCACGAACTACTTTCCCACGATTGTTTCGCTGAGTAGCCATTTGCTTATCAATGGTCTTTAATTTATCTTTCAACAATGAAATTCTGTCACGGATAATACGACGGTCGGTCTCAATTTCTGTTTCCCCCGGACCTCTCATTCCTATTCCCCCTTTCTGACGTTCCAAGTGGGTCCACATTCTTGTCAGTCTCGGTAAGAGATATTGATATTGTGCCAATTCTACCTGAGTTCTTGCATACGAAGTTTGCGCTCGTTGTGCAAAAATATCAAGAATAAGATTGGTACGGTCCAAAATTTTAATTTCCATTTCTCTTTCCAGGTTTTTAAGCTGCGAAGGAGAGAGTTCATCATCGAAAATTACAGTCCCTATCTCGTTTTCTTTTACGTATTCTTTTATTTCAAGTGCTTTTCCACTTCCAATAAAGGTCTTGGAATCTGGCTGCGTTAATTTTTGAGTGAAGCGTTTTTCTACTGTGGCTCCTGCCGTGAAAGCTAAAAACTCCAGTTCATCCATATACTCTACCAGCTTTTCTTCATCCTGATTCTGAGTAATAACACCTACTAAAACTGCTTTCTCGTAATTATGTTCTTTCTTTTCTAGCATTAAGTTCTATCTATGTTTGTGAGCTTTACAAGATAACATTTTTAAGAATAAAAAACAAAATGATTTTTTGGACAATGAGAAATTTTAATGTTAATTTAAGTTTATAATAATACCGATTTGTAGAAAATTACCAATTAGATTAACCCGTTTTTTATTTTCTAAACACTAAAATTAAATAACTGGTAAAAACACCAACGATCCCCTTGAGTTATGACACTAAGTGAATGATTATTAAAAGCCAAAAGAATTTATTTATTATATTGAATGATTAAATATTGTTTTTAAAAACCAATCTATATGACGGAAGAACAAACGATTAAACTGAGTGTCCTGGAACAATCCCCTGTTATTGCCGGAAAACACCCTCAGGAAGCTCTCGATAACAGTATTGAATTGGCACAATGGGTAGAACAATTAGGATATGAAAGTATTTTATTTTCAGAACATCACGGTGTAATGGCTTATGCCAGTTCAAGCCCAGAAATTCTAGCTGCCGTCATCTTGGGAAAGACACAACATATAAAAGTAGGTACTGCTGGTATTATGCTTCGCAATTACTCAGCTTATAAAGTATCTGAGATAACAAAACTATTGGCTTCTATCTTTCCGGGACGCTTTATATTAGGATTAGGAAAGGCTCCGGGTGGACTTAAAATGTCGTCGCTTGCATTGAATGGTGATAAACTTCCAACCGTAACTACAATTAGTGAAAAACTACAGGATATCGTCGCATATCTGTCCGAGGATATTACCCCAACTCAGGAGCGTTATGGAGACTTAATAGCACAACCACAAAATCTTCATCACAAACCTGAAGTCTGGTGGTTAGGATCGGGCAACAATTCAGCAAAAGAAGCAGCAAAAAATGGACTAGGTTATTCATATTCTCATTTTTTAGTAAATGAACAAAGAAATGAAAGCACTAACATTTATAAAAACGAGTTTCAACCTAACCTTATAACATCAACGCCTCGTTTACAAATTGCTCTTTCAGTTTCAGTAGCTGAAGACTATGAAACAGCAAAAAGAAATGCCTATTCAATGGTTTACCAGTTTTTAGAGGCACGTCGGGGATTAGCACCAACGCCCCTTTTACATCCAGATGAGGTAGAAGAAAAAATTTCGAGAGAAGAAGGCAAAAATGATTTTCAACAAGGTTTAAAAAATATAATCATTGCCACACCAGAGACTATCGGAAAGCAACTTTCTGATATTGCAGCATTTTATAAAACCAACAACATGATAATCCTAAGTAATATTTATGATAAAAATTCTCGATTCAGAAATTTTGAATGGATCATTAACAACATTAAATAACTTGCCCTACCCTCTTTTCTTATCCTTAATTATATAACAATTATATAACTCCACTTTTAGCTACATTCATCTTATTAGTGATAATTCGCTCTGGAAACTACTTACTTTATTTAAAATATAAAAATCTTAATGTTAAATTTAATTTAAAACAACATTAAATTATATTATTTTAATAACTTTATAGAACAATTTTATTGTTTTAATACTTTAAAATTTAAAAAACTAACAACATCCAGAGAATCATGATTACCAATATTAAATGTATGGTTATTGATAATAATGAACTGGACAGACTGGTTCTTCATCATCATATTAATCAATATGAGTGTATTGAAATTGTTGCTTCTCTTGATTCCGCAGAAAAAGCTATTCCCTACCTTGACCTTCCTATTGATGTTTTATTTATTGATACCAATCTGCCTGGTATGAATGGAATGGAATTTAGCAAACTAGCCCACAAAATCCCGATCTGTATTTTTATAAGTTCACATCCTGAATTCGCTATTGAAGCTTTTGAACTGGACATTTTAGATTTCATTAAGAAACCCCTGAAAACAGAACGATTCCATCAATCCATGTTAAAGCTCTTTGATTTCCTTGAAATGAAGGAAAAGAGTGAGTGTCTTGATATCTTGCTAGGTGAAAATAATATTAAAATAAAAGAAGGAAGTACAATTCTTCAAATAAAAATCACAGATATCCTTTATCTTGAAGCATTAAAAGATTACACCAGAATCATAACTTCCGAAAAAAAGCACTGTATTCTGGATTCTATTGGCAATCTTCTTCACCAAAATTATTTTGATTCTTTTGTAAGAATACACCGCAGTTATGCTGTCCCCAAATACCTCATCCGAAGTAAAACAGCACACGAAGTAGAACTCGTTAATCACATCAAACTTCCAATCGGAAGAACTTATAAAGACAACCTGGCATTTTTCAATATGCCCGGCTGAGATCAAACAATAACTCCACAATCTCAACTATTTTAATAAACTGGTCATTCGTCGATTTTTCCTGTCGTTTATCTATTTTCCAAATATCAGCCTCAAATATGTGGTAATTTTAATATTCCACAAACTCTTACTTATTATCATTAACTAATAACCAAAAAATCACATGAAAAGAACATCTATTTTCGGCTTCTTTTTCATTCTGTTTATCGTATCCGGACATCTGCACGCTCAGTCAGCTGTTCTGGCTACGGGAACGAGTGTCTCAGGAGGTAACGGCTCTGTTTCTTATAGTGTAGGGCAAATCACTTACCTCTCAAAGGGAAGTGGCTCACAAGTTATGGAAGGTGTACAACAAGCCTTTGAAGTAACAACTCTTTCTGCTCATGAAACAACAACCGAAGAAGACGGCATTTTACTTTACCCTAATCCATTCAAAGACAATTTATATCTGGATTTTACTGTAAACAGTTACAAAAACTCAGATTATCAATTATTTGATGCCCAAGGTAAATTGATCAAAAAGGATAAGATAACTCAATCAAAATCTGAATTCAACTTTTCTTCACTTCCTTCTGCGATGTATCTGATCCGAATAAATCAAGAAGGTAAAAACATCAAAACGTTCAAAATCATAAAAAAATAACACCATGAAAAAAATTCTATTTATGCTAGGGCTTATGCTGGGCTGTCTTTCAGCCTATGCACAAGTACCCGAAAAAATGAGCTATCAAGCAGTTATGCGGAATCTTTCCGGACAACTGCTCATCAATCAAAGCATCGCCATAAGAGTGAGTGTCTTACAAGGTTCTGCAGCAGGACCGGTCGTTTATTCCGAAAGATTAACCGGAAATACAAATGCAAACGGCCTTATCAGCCTTGAAATAGGTTCGGGAACAGTCCTCACAGGAACATTTGCCACTATTAACTGGTCAACAGGAAATTATTATTTAAAAACAGAAACGGATCCTCTTGGAGGAACAAGCTACACAATAACAGGAACCAGTCAGCTACTTAGCGTTCCATATGCTATGTATGCAAAGTCAGCAGGCGGGGGTGGTGGAAACTTCACCCTTCCTTATACGGCAACTGTTAATAACCCAGCTACCCTTTTTTCACTGACAAATGATGGTGACGGCACTTCAGTTGAAGGAATCAACAATACAACGACTTCAAGTATTGCTTCAGTGAGGGGTATTGTGAGCAGCACTTCTCCTGGAGGGTTTTCATCAGGAGTTCGCGGAATCAATAACGGAACAGGTGGTTTGGGAGTTGGTGTCTGGGGCAGTCAAAACGGAAGCGGATGGGGAGTATACGGAGTTACTCCTAATGGTTTAGGGGTTTATGGAAACTCATCAGGAGCCGGATATGGTGTATATGCAAACAGCAATACAGGAACAGGTCTTAATGCAACAAGTAACAATGGGATCGCCGCTAATATTGCTTTATTAAATAATGCCAATAACAATAACGCTCTTAATGTTTCAACTTTAGGAAATGGAACGGTAGTGAATGTTTCTTCTTCTGGAAGCGGTGCCGGAATCTTAAGTACCACAGGAAGCGGATTTGCCGTACATGGCATAACCAGCCAACAGGTTTCTGCAGGTATTATTGGAGACAATAACGGAAATGGAGAAGCTGTTGTGGGGAGAACAACCAGTGATATCGCCGGAGCAGTGGTCGGAAGAAATGATGGTGGTGGATATGGCGTAAGAGGATTTATCTCTACAAACACTACGGGAACAGGAGTTGGTGTCTTTGGTCAAGTAGGGCTTAATACCAGCACCGGACGAGCAGGACGATTCGAAAACGTGAATCAAACCAATCTCGTTAATACACTTGAAGTAGAAACCAATGGAAATGGAAATATTCCTGACAATACTGAGGGAAATGCATCATCATTCCTTGTCAATAACACGAATAGTGTGGCAGCAGCTGTTAGAGCTGAAGTAAATACAATATTTGGCAACTTCGGAGCTGCAGGTATTTTTGGTATAGCTTCGGGAACGGGTGGTTTTGGAGGCCTTTTCTATGCTTCCAATGTTGCAGGAAACGGACGTGCCTTAGTTGCAATAACCGACGGCAATGGAAATGCAATAACCGCTAATGCAGGTAAAGACGGTAATGGTGTTGAAACCAATATTGATGGAAATGGGAATGCCTTATATGCATGGGTTCCAACTTTCGCAACAGGACGGGCCGGAAGGTTTGAGATTTTTAATGAAGACAATGAAAATGATGTAATAACTGTAAAAACCGTCGGGAATGGGATTGCAGGTAACTTTATGGTAAATCGCACTACAGGTACTTCACCAGCTGTGAAAGGAGAAGTGAACTCTATATTTGCCAACTTTGGTACTGCTGGCGTCTATGGTCTTTCATCAGGCACCGGGGGATACGGTGGTTTATTCTATTCCTCCAATGCTGGCGGGAATGGTCCGGCTGTGTTAGCCCTTACGGAAGGCAATGGAAATGGCATTACCGCCAATGCAGGAGGTACTGGCGACGGTATTGAAGCATCGTGTGACGGAACAGGCAATGCCATCTCAGGCTTTATTCCCAATTTTGGTACCGGTAAAGCTGGTCGCTTTGCCAACTTCAATAATGCTAATGGCCAACCAGTGGTACATGTAACCACTACAGGCACTGGCTCCGCCTTGCTTGTTAATCATCAGGGACCATCAGGTAATATTTCCGTATATCAAAGTGCCTCCGTTAATGTAGCCCGTATCAATAAAGCAGGAAGAGGATTTTTCAATGGTGGAACGCAAACTGGAGGAGCGGATTTAGCTGAGGTTTTCGATGTAGAAGGAAATATTTCAGATTATGAAACCGGTGATGTTTTAACGATCTCAACAAACTCAGACCGAACTGTAGAAAAATCTTCAAAACCATATTCTAATCTGGTTGCTGGTGTTTATGCTACCAGACCAGGTGTACTACTCACCGAAGAACATATAGATGCTGATATTTCTGATAAAGTTCCCATGGGTGTTATCGGTGTAATTCCTACGAAAGTCTGCTTGGATGGTGGCGCAATAAAAAGAGGAGATCTTTTAGTTACCTCATCAAAACCAGGTGTTGCTATGAAGGCTAATATTAAAAAAGTAAAAGTAGGACAGGTAATTGGAAAAGCACTTCAGGACTACAATCAGAATGAAATCGGAAAAATAAAAGTACTTGTAAATATTAAATAAAAAACTATGAAATCTATATATATTACCGCATTTCTACTATTAAGTGTTAGTACTTATGCTCAGGAAACGAAAACCTTGGAAACGCAGGATCAGACACTGGTATTAAAAAATGCAAAAGAACATGAAGCCCAGCTTTTGAAAGAAACTCAGCAAAGTGCAAGCAAAAAACCTGTACAAAGTGGTCTAGCATCAGATCAGGGTCTTGAGGTTAAAAAACAAGATTCAAAAGCGAAGACTCCGGCAGGCAATTCAGGTAAACAACTGTCCAATACAGCCACATTTGATGAGGTTCTGGCAACAATACCCAACAGACAGTCACGCAAGGCAAATAATTCTAGGAACACAAATATACCCGTTATGGGATTACCCAACACTGCAACTTTGCAGGAAATAAAAAAAACTATTCCTAAAAACTAATAACAAAAGAAAGTTTTTTCAACAAAAGAAAGTCCGCATAGTAGCGGACTTTTTTATATTTTATCTTAAACAAATTAATGGGTATTTAATCCCAATCAGAAGCTACAAATTTCATCACCTCCCCTTTATCATCCGATAAGGTGAGAAAATGTCCTTCAACAGAATAATGGGTGATCTTTTCAATACTTCTTGAAAAAGCTTCTTCTAACTTCATATCCTGGCAAGCCATCATGGTGCTTCCAAGCCCTGAAAACTTAATTTTACCCTTGCTTTTAATCTCTGCTGTAAAAAACATCTTATTACATCCCATAAAAGCTCCTCCCTTTATTTTTCCATCTTCTATTTTAGAGGTTAAATTAATACCTGCCTTATTTTTAACCATCATTTCTTTACTGAAATTCCCAAAGGACACCATCATCCATTCTCTTTGAAGTGATGGATTTTTTTCCGGCACTGAAGAACAATTTAAAGTTATTCCCAAAAACGAAATGCCTAAAAGCAATACTAATATTTTTTTCATAAAAACAATCCTTCCATTTTCATACCATTCACGGGCAGAATATCGTAAAAATTAGTAAATTAGCGACACAAAATTATTTTATAAAATGAAAAGACTATTTCTACTATTCACTTTTTTATTGGGCTTTGTCCAGATGAGAGCGGATGAGGGTATGTGGCTGTTAATGCTCATCAAAAGATTAAATGGTGTTGATATGCAAAAAGAAGGTTTGCATTTAACTCCTGAAGAAATTTATTCTGTAAACAATTCAAGTTTAAAGGATGCCATCGTAAGCTTTGGTGGATTTTGTACTGGAGAGATTGTTTCTGATAAAGGACTTATTTTTACGAACCACCATTGTGGTTACGGTGCTGTGGCAGCAGCTTCTACTCCAGAAAAAGATTATTTAAAAAATGGTTTCTGGGCAATGAAGCAAAAAGACGAATTTAACGCAAAAGACCTATACGTTAGATTTTTAGTTAGAATGGATGATGTTTCTCAAAGAATCAACTCCAAACTAAATAACAATATGACCGGTGAAGAGAGAAAAGCTGTGATCGATGCTGAAACTAAAGCAATCCAGTCTGAAAACTCCGAAAACGGAAAATATACTGTGGTAGTAAGAGATTTCTTTAACGGAAATGAATTCTACTATTTCGTTTATCAAGATTACAAAGACATCAGATTGGTTGGTGCTCCACCTTCATCATTAGGTAAATTTGGTGGTGATACAGATAACTGGGAATGGCCTAGACATACAGCGGATTTTACCGTTTTCAGAGTATATGCTGATGCTGCAGGAAATCCGGCAGAATATTCTCCAAGCAATACTCCACTAAAACCTAAACATTTTTTACCGGTTTCTCTTAAAGGAATTAAGCCTGGAGATTTTTCTATGATCTTAGGATATCCGGGAAGAACAAACCGTTATTTAACGTCTTACGGTATCCAACAGATGGTAAACAAAGATTATCCAGCTTGGGTGGAAGCATCAAAACTGGCAATGGATGTAATGAAGAAGTATATGGATAAAGATAAAGCCACGCAGCTTAACTATGCTTCTCAGTATGCTTCAGTAGCTAACTACTGGAAAAACAGACAAGGAACCATTGATGCTGTTATTAAGAACGGAACAATTTCTGACAAACAAAAAATTGAAGACAACTTCGGCAAATGGGCTCTACAAGCTGGAAACACTGAATATGATGGAGTATTAGATGATATTTCTATTTACTACAAGCAAGTTTCTAACAGAAATGTTGAAAGAAATTATGCTTCTCAACTTTCCAGAAATGCAAAATATATCAGTCTTGCTTATCAGGTAGGTTCTGTTCTTAAATCTTATGCAGAACAAGACATGCAGGGAAGATTAGCAATGAAAGCAAAAGTGGAAGCTTCTGTAAAAGCTGCTTATGAAAACTTCAATACTAAATTGGAAGGAGAAATGCTAAACTCAATGGTTGGTCTTTACCAGTCAAGAGTAGATAAGGATGTTGCTTCTGCTACTATTATGGGATTAGACTCTAAGAATCTTTCAAATGTAGCCTATTCATCTATTTTTGCTAATAAAGCTTCAGTAACAAACTTTATCTTAAACCCAGACCGTTTGAAACTTGATGCAGATCCACTTTTAAAAATTGCTAACGGTGTTGCTACTGATCAGAGATTATCTTCTGAAAAGTTCTCTAAAATAGATGATAACTTTGCTAGAAACAACCGTTTATTCTTAGCGGGTTTAATGAAAGCAATGCCTGAGAAAAAATTCTATCCGGATGCTAACTCTACAATGAGATTAACGTATGGAACAGTAGATAAATTACCGATCAGAACAGATAGAAATTATTTTGGTGTTACGGACAACTATTACACTGATATGACTGGTCTTGTTGGTAAATACAAAAAAGGAGATGAAGAATTCGATCTTCCACAAAGAGTGATTGATCTTTACAATATGAAAGATTTCGGTCAATATGCAGATGCAGCAGGTTATATGCCTGTAAACTTCCTTTCTAACAATGATATTACAGGTGGGAATTCTGGTTCTCCGGTAATTGACGGTGAAGGTAATCTTATTGGTATCGCGTTTGACGGAAACAGTGAAGCGCTAAGCGGTGATATCGTTTTTGAACAGGAATGGCAAAAAACAATCAACGTTGATGTACGTTTCGTGCTTTGGACTATTGATAAATATGCTGGCGCAAGAAGGCTAATTGACGAATTAAAATTAGTAAGAAGTGAAAACACTCCTGCTGACACTAAAACTCGTCCTGCTAAAGCAGAGCATGAAAAAACGACTAAAAAGAAAAGGTAATCTTTTCTTAAGATACATTTTAAAACCCCGTGAAACTTTTTCACGGGGTTTTATTTTAGTTTTAATTATAATGAATAATATAAAGGTTACTTTGCTGCGCTTTATATTATTTTTTTATAAACTTCTGAGAACCGGCAGCTCCATCTGAACTCTTAACTTTAACAATATAATTTCCAGATGGTAAATCCTGTACAGAAACACGAACTTCTGTATTATCTGCTTTTAGGTTTTTAATGTTCTTTCCACTAAAATCGATTATTGAGATTTCCGAAATTTTTGATGCCGACGTAATATTTACGAAATCGGATGTAGGATTCGGAAATACTCTGAATAAATCTTTTTTATGATTCACTTCAGATGTGGATAATGCTGAGGCGTTCACCGTTACATTATCTACAGTAATAGAATATCCATACATCGCCACTCCCTCTAGAGCAATCTGATAAGTTGCAGATGGTGAAGGTAATGGTAATACTCCGGATGTAGTCCATGAACTTACACTGGAATTGTACGTACTTATCAAGATCCAAGCAGCTGAAGAAGATGTTCTGTAATATACTTTAAGCTCATTCTGATCTCCACCCCAATCTCTATTTCTATAATAAAATTCCAAGGTAGGGCTAGCTGTCGACGACAAATCCAATACAGGACTCACATACTTTGTTGTATCGCCATCAAATGAAGTAATATCAAATTGTGCCATATAAGAACCTTGGTAAGCTCCAGTGGTATATCCGGCATATGCAGTTTGCACATTCGTCCATTCTTTCGTTCCGGACTCATAAATTTTAGTCCATAAAGAAGAAGTTGACGAATCAGTTTCAAATGTTTCCAACCAAGGAAAACTAGTAACTTGAGCATTATATAATGCTGAAATTAACGTTAGAGAAAGTAAAATTTTTTTCATTCCATTTTTTTTAATATCAAAACAATTTACGAATTTTCAATTGATTAAATAAAAATATTTACATTTAATTAAACTAAAAACAATAAAATACACAAAACATTCTTACACTATTAAAATACTCTCATATTAAATCTTGAAAAATATTCGAAATTTCTTATTTTTGAGTATAAATCGATTTACATGAGCTCTATTAAATTTTCAGCTATTATCAGACAAAATGGCGAAATAAATGCTGCGTTTGTCGAATTCCCTTTTTCCACTGAGAAAATATTTGGGAAAAAAGGACAGGTTAAAATCAAGGCTACTTTCGATGGCAATGTTGAATATCGTGGAAGTCTTTCTAAAATGAAATCTGATTGTCATGTTTTAGGACTAACCCAGGAGATCAGAAAACAACTGAATAAAACTTTTGGCGATGAGGTTTTCGTATCTCTCATTGAGGACAAGGAAGAAAGAACTGTTGAAATTGCAAATGATATTGTTGTTGTTTTTAATGAAAACCCCAAAGCAAAAGACTTATTTGATAAAATGAGTTACACTCATAGAAAGGAATATATAAGATGGATTGAAGAAGCCAAAAAACAGGAAACACGGGAAAATAGAAAAACAAAAATGATTCAGATGATTATGGATGGGAAAAAAGGGGTTTAACTAACCTTATCACACTATTACAATCTGTAAAGAATATCATTTCAAAATTTCAATTGGTATTCGCAACTAACTCTCAATAACAAAAGCTTCCAATTCAATCATTTTACCGTTGTGAAATCTCCAAACATCACAATAAGAGTAATCGATGATCTTTCCCCCTTTGTTTTTCATACTTATTTTACCAACTGCTGTTACAAAATCACCCTCACCTATTAGTTTTTCAACTCTAAACTTAGGGGGCTCTATATATGTTGTTGCCATATATTGCCTGACCTCCTCCTTTCCTTGTAAGATCTGCTCACCAACAAAAGTCCATTTCGTATCATCAGCACAGAATGCCAAAAACCCTTCATAATCTCCTTTTGTAATGGCCAAATTTGCTTTTTCTAAGATCTCTTTGTTACTCATATCCTTTATAATTTTATTTTTTTTGAAAAAATGCACCTATAGCTAGGTAAGTCTCCAAATAAGATCAAAAGCTTCTTTTAAGAACTTTTTTTCCAAAGTAAGGCTTAATTAGTAAAATAAAAACAAAGTTATGTGCTTTGAAATGAAAATTTTACTAAAAAATAGTAGCATATAAAAATATATTCACTACTTTTGAATTCATCGCGTAGTGATATAAGATTTTTAGATAATTTGTTAATTTTAATTACTATTAAAAGATGAAAAACATTACCTTATTTTTTTTAACATAAATTTAAGTTTTATCTCTTATCTTTATGTTGTAAAAAAATATATATTGTTATGAATCTAAAATTAATTTTGTCAGGAATTATTTTGATATCTCTTTTAGTAGCTTGCGCGGATAGAAATGATGATGAAATGACCACACAACAATCCAAGAGTATCAAATCAGATATGAAAAGATTAAAGACGGTAAAAGTTATTACCGACTCAGTGAGAGCATCAGAAATTCCAACTAATCCACCAGCAATAAATGAACCAGCAGCAAACGAAACAATCGACCCAACGAAACCGGATAGGCCTAGGTAAGCTCACTATCCAGATTGTTATGTCAGCTTTTGTGCTGATATCAGCAATTTTACCATTTCTGAACAACATCGTTGGTTATTTTACCGACGTGAATGTTCAGTTAGCAAATAATGCTGGTGAAAGGCGTTTGGATCTTGATTCGGCTATTTACTTTTTATCAATCCCATCGTGCATTATACTTCTTGCGCTAGGAGGATTATTTAAAGCTCATCGATATACATTCTATGCTGTTTTCGTTTCTGGATATTTTCACCTAGCAACGTATATTAAATTCATATTTTTTAATAAGAATATTATATCGGGATATGCAGACATTGCAATTGTTGCAATTATTGCCTTAATCGTTTATCTGATATATCGATTAGATAATTACTATCGAGAAATAAGTGTAATTGATAAATTTAATAATAGTACATTAGAAAGATTTTCTTCCATACTATTTAAACGAAATGACATCACTAAAAATGAGTAATCACAGAGAAAGTTTAAAGATTCTTGTTGCTCTTAGTGATAAACTTTGGGAAGATTATATTCATGAAATCTTATCTGAGGAGCAATACTTAAAGAAAATGAGTTTAGTAAAAAAGGAGATCAATAATGGATTTATTGGTACAATGCAGGATTTGGAAATTTTCACCGATGAACTCGGGTATCTCATTTTAAATGCTCCTACAAAAACATTGATTTCTAATAAAGAAAAGATCATTGTAAATAAGAATTAAACTTACTTTGAATCTGCTTTATCTTGAACTTGGGATAGAATTTTTTCTAAATACTTACCTTGTTTTATAATAGCAGCATCTAATTTCTTCTCCATTTTCGATATTTGATTTTGTATGAAGAGTAAACTTTTATCTTGAGTATTGTACTGGGCATAGATATTTGCCAGTAAATCTCCAATTCCTTCATTAAAATTTTCACTATATAAAAGATCGCCAGATGATTGGGGATCTTTTTTTTGTTCCTCTTCCTCCACAGCATTTAAATCTAAAACACCTTCCCCTTTTATCAACCAATGTAAGTGGTTATTCAATTCCGGATATACAGAAAGTACTTTAACAACCTTATCAATTCCCAAGTCGCTCTTTAGTCCTGCTCCTTTGAAATTAGAAGCAGACATTCCAGTTTCTCTATAAAAAGACTCCTTTTTAATACTTTTTTCTTCCAGATAAAATAGTATCCTCTCCTTTATGGTTGTTATTTTGTCCATTTATATTTAAATTAGTCTAAATTTTGACTATATTTGTACAAAGGTAATAAAACAAAATTAACATAAATATTTAAATATGAAAAATTTCACAGAACCTACAAGTGCCTATTACAATAATTTCAAGACTCCAGAAACTTTTCGTAAATATAAATCTCCTTCAGCTTTAAAAACAAAGATCATGACTAACAGAAACAGTAGCCGTAGAAATTTTGCCAACGATTTATACGATGTTTATTCAGTTCCGCAAGACCTACATGATTACAAAGATGGATATAAATTTACAGAAGGAATTTATGATTTAACAAATTATGAAGATTGTTTGTGGTTATTGGATCTGATATTGGATCAGCAATTAGATTTAAATCCCGAGTTTCAAATATGGTATTTTACAAGAACTCATCAGAATTCTTTTACCCTAGTATGTAAAAACAAAGAAGGCAATAAAATAGCTGAAACAGAAAATGTACAGGCAAATTTTTATTTTGATGATGTTACAATTATAAAAAAGGATCAATTATTCTGTTTACCTATTGAAGAAAAAAACTATTAAAAATATGAATAAACTCTTCCCTTAAGCTCTTCTTGTAGTTTCAATCTTGGGTTTTATTTCTTTTAGGTTTTAAGATTTTTTCGTCAATCTATATCAGGCATTCCAAAATTCTCTGTCCAGGCTTCTATATTGTATCGCTTCGGAGATATGCTGTGACAAAATATTTTCAGATTCCTCAAGATCTGCAATTGTTCTGGCTACTTTTAAAATTCTGTCATAGGCTCTTGCAGAAAGATTTAATTTATCCATTGCTAATTTTATTAAGGAAAATGAAACCCCATCTAATGCACAAAATTGTTCGATTTGCCGAGGACCAATCTGGGCATTACAACTGATTTCTAAACCCTCATATCTTTCTTGCTGTATTTCACGGGCTTTTAAAACCCTTTTTCTGATATCTTCACTTCTTTCACCACTCCTTTTTTTTGTTAGCTGGTCGAATTCAACCTTTTGAATTTCAATGTGGATATCAATACGATCTAAAAGAGGGCCTGATAATTTGTTCATGTATCGTTGCATCTCCATAATGCTCGAGGTATTATTGGGATCATCTGGAAAATATCCGCTAGGACTTGGATTCATTGAAGCAATCAGCATAAAACTTGCTGGATAATTGACGGTAAATCTAGCCCTTGAAATCGTTACTTCCCTATCTTCCAGGGGCTGTCGCATGACCTCGAGAACTGTCCGTTTGAACTCAGGCATTTCATCAAGAAATAGAACACCATTGTGAGCCAGAGAAATTTCGCCAGGCTGAGGATAACTTCCACCACCCACTAAAGCAACATCTGATATGGTATGATGGGGTGATCTGAAGGGGCGAATGGTCATTAGAGAAGTCTCTGTTCCAATTTTCCCAGCAACAGAATGAATCTTTGTTGTTTCTAAAGCCTCCTTTAAAGTTAGTGGTGGTAAAATACTTGGAACTCTTTTTGCTAACATTGTTTTTCCACTTCCTGGCGGACCAATTAAAATAATATTATGTCCTCCTGCTGCTGCAACTTCCATAGCTCTTTTTGCAGTCTCCTGCCCCTTTACTTCTGAAAAATCAAATGGAAATTGATTAACCTTTTCCTGGAATTCTTTTTTTACATCTAAAACAACCTTTTCAATAGGTATTCCTTCGTTAAAGAAATCAATTACTTCTTTAATATTATCAGCTCCGTACACATCGAGACCTTCTACTACTGCTGCTTCCCGGGTATTTTGTTTGGGTAGAATAATTCCTTTAAAGCCTTCCTCACGAGCCTGAATAGCAATGGGTAAAACCCCTTTTATAGGATGTAAACTTCCATCCAATGAAAGCTCTCCCATGATAATGTAATCTTGAATATTTTCAGCAAGAATTTGATCTGAAGCAACTAAAATCCCTATAGCTATACTTAAATCATAGGCAGAACCTTCCTTTCGAAGATCTGCAGGAGCCATATTAATTGTGATTTTCTTTCCCGGAATTTTTAATCCTACATTTTTTAAGGCTGCCGAGATTCTGTAACTGCTTTCTTTAATAGCATTATCGGGAAGCCCCACCAAATGATAGCCAACGCCTCCTGTATCGACATTTACCTCAATAGTAATAGTCTGAGCTGCAACTCCATGAATTGCGCTTCCATAAATTTTGATCAACATTTGTGTGTGTTTTAAAGTAAATATAATTTAATTTTTCCTGAATAAATAACTATCAGTCAATATTGTAATAATATTGATCTCAAATACACTGATCATGTCAGCCGTATTCTTTAAAAAAAATGTCGGTGCAGAAAAAATTCTACACCGACTCCACAATTACTGAAAAAACTAACTGAGTTATAAGGGGGCACCCAGTTTTACTTTTTAATGAATTTATTTTTATACGTTTGATCTTTTGAATCCTTAGAAACAATAATATACGTTCCAACAGCCAATCCGCTTACATCAATAGGTTGATTATAGGTATGATTCTTTTTTTGTAGAACAAGCCTTCCTGAAGCATCAATAATGGAAACCTCCTTATATACTTTATCGGAATCTTTTCCAATAAATACAAACTGTGCCGCTGGATTAGGATATATTGTTAAATCATTCGTTTTCTTTGGTCCTGTTTCATCAGTTCCCAGATTACAAAAACTCCAGTTTCCAAAATTCAATTTCACAAAAGAACCTAAACCCAGGAATTCACATTGATCCGGACAGTACGCCGTACATGCATAATAACCATATTCACCTGATCCCGTTGCAATATAAGTATCTCCTGTTACTCCTGTTATGATACAAGGGTCTCCCGGAACCGGTGGTATATTACTTGGCGCACATTTGTACCAGGTATGGGCTCCGTATAGTACTGGGAATGCATCGTCAAATTGTACTGATGCACCATTACAAACATTGTATTCTCCACCTCCTAAATCTTCATAAGTTCCCGGAGTCAGAGTGGTCATCATAGCTGGAAGAGCATATGCATATCCATCTGCCATAACTTCCGCACTTTGTGCTGTACAATCATTAAGGGTAACTTCCACCTTAAAATTATAAAGCATATCATTAGCTCCATTGATTGTCAGGTTTTGGGAATTAGCCCCAGAAATAGGAACCCAAGGATTTGTATTTGGGGACTGCCATGTCCACATCTGTTTGTACCATTGGTAACTACCATAATTTTGTGTTGAAAGTATTTCAGACTCTGTGTTACAAAACACAATTTTATTTGGGAATTGAGCTCCTAATCTAGGACTGGTAATGGTAGGTGTAAATGAACACTGTGCATTTATTCTTAAAATACTTAAAAATAAGAACAGTGATAAAAAAATTAGTTTTGTTTTCATATATAAATTTTTATGGTTGGTTAGTATTTTTAATAACAGTATTAAGAAATTAATCCAGTAATATCCTGATCCCAAATTTGATATTTAAGTTTAAAGGTTTCTCCTTATAAATGGTGTTCAGGGAACTATTATCTTTGAAATGATAGCCAACACCAGGCTCTGCATAGACTCCAATTTTATCGACAAGTTTCAATTGTACCCCCAAAGCAGTATTTAATGAAACCTGTACTGGCTGGCTGGGTAAATCTTCTTTTGTCTCTTCATTGACAACATTATCTACCACATATTTCGTTGTAAAGTTTCCAGCAACAGATTTTTCAACAAGAGCACCACCGGTAATGTATCCTGTAAATCTTCCTTTCTGTATTACATTATAATTTACCTGTACCG
The DNA here is from genome assembly GCF_025403485.1 of Chryseobacterium paludis. Taxonomy (NCBI): domain Bacteria; kingdom Pseudomonadati; phylum Bacteroidota; class Flavobacteriia; order Flavobacteriales; family Weeksellaceae; genus Chryseobacterium; species Chryseobacterium paludis. Next base: position 3,567,900 of record NZ_CP099966.1, on the reverse strand, counting down.
GAATCCCAATATAATGAACCGTCTGTTCACTTTTCACGAAATTAGACTGACTGCCGGAGTGAAGCTCAGATGATAATTTGGTATAATTTAGTCCTGTCCCTATACCCCATCTTTTTCCTAAGTTATAATATAAAGAAATTCCTAAATTCAATGGTACCTTATGTCTCAATGTTGCCTCTACATTTTTGTTTTGGTTAGCTAATAAAACACCAACAAATGGATCATTATCATATGCTGAGGCACTCCACATCTCACTGATGCTCAAAGGCTGACCACTCATTGTTGCATATCCGGGGAACTGCTGAGATTCAGAAGAAGCTTTTCCCGTTAACATACTTAGCATCCATGATCTATTCGCCCTTTGCTTTTTCAGTTTTGCTGTGCTCGCCATGGATTGGTTTTGCATTTCCAGATCTGTTTCAGAAATAAGTTCGTTGATCTCATCTCTGCGATTAATGGAGCCATTATCTTCAATATGAGGAATTTGTTTCTGTATTATAGTGCCTGATTGTCCTAACAAATAAGGTAACAGACTTGTATCTGTTGTTTCCTTATTATAACCCATATCCGGATTTCTTCCCAAATTCTGATATAGACTGTTTTGAAAAATATTTCCTGTTAAAGAGGCCAATTCATGTGATCCAATTTTATTTGAAACATCATGATCAATATTGACATTTCCATTTCTATTCACAGGAATCGTTCCATTATTGGATAAATGATCCTGCTTTATTTTATTTCTCTGTTCAGGAGAATAGGTCATTTTTGGTGCTACTTCTTTTTCATTATCTACCTTAAGCAGCTGTTTTCCTATGATAAAAAATAATGCAATTGCAGCTGCAATTCCGGCAACTCTGTATACCAAAGGTTTAATCTTTTTGGCTGGAACTTGATTTTCCTCTTCATCTGAACGACTTCCCTCAGTAGGAAAGCCTACAACAGTATTTTTCTCCTCTTCAAAGGATAATTCATCCTTTATATCATTCCATAATTCATCCGGAACATCACTTGTATGATCTTCCATCTTCCTGCGCAGCTCGTTTAACCATTGATTATTCATATTGCGCCTTTGTTAACATTTTATACTCCTTAATTTTCTGAACAAGCATGCCTTTAGCTCTATGAAATTGCGAAGCCGAAGAATTTTCTGCTATTCCCAGTAATTCCGCAATTTGTTTATGACTTTTATTTTCAAACACATACAGATTAAAAACAGTTCTGTAACCATCCGGAAGAGAGCGAATCATTTCCATAATAACTTCTTGCGGTACTTCCTCCAGATTAGGTTCCGCTTCTTCGGTTATATCAGGAATTTCAAAATCATCCGTTACTATTTTAAAGTCAGAATATTGTCTGATATGCTTTAATGATTCATTAACAACAATCCTGGTTATCCATGCTTTTAGAGAACCATTTCCACGGTACTCGAATGAATTTATCGAGCGAAACATTTTAATAAAACTATTTTGTAATACATCATGGACATCATCTTTACTGATGATATAGCGGGAGCACACATACGAGAGGTTTCCGGAATAAGCTCCGAAAAGCTCCTTCCATGCAGCTTCTTCCTTTAACAGAAGACGGTCTACTAAAATCTGCTCCTTATTTGCCTCCATTGATTATGTTACACTGACACCCTGGTTTAATGATCAATTTAATCTTAATACAAAAATAGGTTGCATCATTGCAAAGCGCAACCTATTTTTAACTAACTCTACTATTATCTAATATTTTAAGCAATATGGAAAATCATACTTAATAACCTCATACGGTGTTAATACAACTCCATCTACTGTTATCTTTTCTGCTACCAAACCAAACTTCATCCCATCATCCTGTCTTACATAGAAGCCTTTTTCTTTGGCTGTAAATGTCACTACTGTATTTTTAATGGTTCCATCCACAGGAATCTGAATAGTCAGTACTTTGGGAGTAAAAGCCAATTCCAACACATTATAATTGGTATTTATGGTTGCAGTATAATTAAGGTTATATTTAACTTTCCCTATTGCAGTTAATGCCGCTTCAGCTTTTACAGGATCCTTAACTACCGATTTCACGATTTCTTTTATAGGAAGATCAGTGAACTTAATAGTATCTTTTTTTGCAGTGAAATTAACTGCTGCCTCTGCCTTTATATTTCCCTGACTTGTTATCAGTTTAGCTCTATAGTTTCCTATAACATCCTGTAGTTTCACGGGCGGAATATCTGGTCCATTATCATTATTACACGAAACTAAACTAAGACTTACAAAACCAATCAACAAAGCCATAAAAGCTTTAAGTACTATGAATTTTTTCATTTTTTAAATTTGTTGTATTAAACACTTATTTTTACTTTGAGTACTCATTTATATAAACCCGCCTTTTAGAAAATCTTGCATGAATTTTTCAAAAAGAATTAAAAAAACATACAAACACTTGATATTCAGAATAAAAAAAAACATAAAAATAGTTTCTTCATTAAATAATTAATACAGAAACAGAATCGTGTTTATTGAATCCAACATGACTTACACAGATAAGATCAATAAAATCCTTATATTAGATCATCATTAAGCATCATAAAAAAAATTATGAAAGCAATCATTATAAAAGAATTTGGAGGAGCTGACAAACTTGAAATAGTAGATACAGAAAAACCTCAAATAAAAGATGATCAGGTTTTAGTAAAGGTAAAAGCGTTTGGAATAAATCCTGTGGACACCAAAATAAGATCTGGAAGTCATATTACCTCTAAAACATTGCAATTACCCGTAATTCTGGGAAAAGATATAAGTGGGGTTATTGAAAAAGTTGGCAAAAATGTTCTGGAGTTTCAAGTGGGAGATGCCGTTTTTGGACTTGCCAGTCAAACCTATGCTGAATATGTAGCCTTAAGCCCTGACGTTATTGTCAAAAAACCAGAAAGAATCAGTTTTGAAGAAGCTGCAGCAGTATCATTAGCTGGTCTTACTGCTTATCAGGCAATTCATGATCATTTAAAAGTTTCCTCTGGAGACCAAATTTTAATTCAATCCGCCGCAGGAGGCGTTGGACATCTGGCAGTACAGTTTGCTAAAATAGGGGGTGCATTTGTAAGCGGAACTTCTTCAGGTAAAAATATTGACTTCATTAAAGCCCTTGGTGTTGATCTTCCAATTGATTATAAAAATGAGAGGTTTGAAGAAAAAGTATCTGACCTGGATGAAGCATTGGATACAATGGGTGGGGACGTTTTATATAGATCGATCAATTGTGTGAAGCCTGGTGGAAGACTTGTGTGTCTTCCTTCCTATACCAAAGATGATCCGAAAGCTATAGAGCTTGCCCAAAAACGAAATGTTGATCTAATGTGGACCATGCTTAATTTTAAAAAAGAGCAGTTGCAGATTATTGCAAACCTATTAGATGAAAATAAACTTAAAGTGCATGTAGATAAAATTTTTCCAATTGAAAAAATAGCAGAAGCACATCAGGCGATCGAAACCCATGGTACCAAGGGAAAGATTGTAATTCAAATGTAATTTCTATTATTTTAATACATTTGTTAAAAACATATTTTGAATGAACTTTGAACAAATCAATCTACATCTTGATGCCTACAAAGAACACAATCAGATTATAGATGCAGCTAACTATCTGATTCATTCTTTTAATTTGGAACATGAAAACTTTGCAGGATTTGATTTCCGGGAAGAGTTATCTCCCAACTCAATGCTTTTGACCGCTGAGGGACAACTCGGACAACCGCAAAAAGTAATGATTCCCAGAAATTTATTTGATTTTGATTTGAATCTTGTTCTTAATATGGTCGCCCATGAAATGCTTCATGTGAGACAAAAAGCCCCCGGTAATTTTATTGAAGATAAAAACGAAAGAGAGTTTCAGGCCTATTCTGAAATGCTTTTTCACAAAGTTTTCCCACAAATCCCTGAGGTTTCAGATTTTCATAAAAAATTTTTCGCCAATAAAGCTTTAGAGTATTATAAAAGAATGGGTGAAGGTTCAGAGCTTCAGAAAAAATATGCAGAACAGAAAATAGAAGTAGAACAGTTAATTAACCAATTATCATGATTATAAAGCCAGAAATATCCTGGGGAGATTTCGAAAAAATAGATATAAGATGCGGAACCATTATTTCCGTTAATGATTTTGAAAAAGCCAGAAACCCCTCTTACCAGTTAGATATTGATTTTGGAGATCTTGGCATTAAAAAATCCTCTGCTCAGATTACAACGCTATACAAAAAAGAAGAGCTAATAGGAAAACAGATTTTAGCGGTTGTAAACTTTCCAAAAAAGCAGATTGCTAATTTTTTCAGTGAATGTTTGGTATTGGGTGTATATGGAGAAGATAAAAGTGACGTCACTCTCCTGGCTCCATCATTGCCCGTAAAAAACGGCATGCAGGTTGGCTAAAAACACAAAATACTTATGATACAACACATTCAATTAGAAAAGATCTTATTCCTTGATATTGAAACCGTTCCGAATGCAGGATCATGGGATGACCTATCAGAAACAGATCAAAAGCTTTGGGACAAAAAAACAAGATTTCAACGGAAAGATGAAACTTCAGCGGAAGAATTCTATCCTGAAAGAGCAGGTATTATGGCTGAATTTGGTAAGATCATTTGTATTACAATTGGAATGGTCGAAAAGAATAATACCCTGAAAATTAAAAGTTTTGCCGATCACGACGAAAAAAAGCTTCTTGTGGAATTCGGAGAAATATTTAATAGTCCAAGACTTCGGGATGTAATTCTTTGTGCCCATAATGGGAAGGAGTTTGATTTTCCATGGATCGCGAGGCGCTTTTTAATTAATGGAATTCAACCTCCAGTTCCGTTTCAGATGTTTGGAAAAAAACCGTGGGAAATCCCTCATATTGACACAATGGAACTCTGGAAATTCGGAGATTATAAAAGCTTTATTTCCTTAGAGTTATTAGCTCATGTTTTTGGAATTCCCACTCCAAAAGATGACATCGATGGTTCAATGGTTTCATCAATCTACTACATAGAAAAAGACTTGCAAAGAATAGTCGACTATTGTGAAAAAGATGTCTTAACTTTGGCAAATATTTTCCGGCGTATGCGTCAGGAAGATTTATTGAAAAGAAATATCAATCTAGATTAAAAAATGAAATTTACAGACGATCAAATTGCTGATATAGGAGAAGAAATTATAAGAGTACTAAAATCCGTATATGACCCTGAAATCCCTGTGGATATTTACGAGTTAGGACTTGTTTACGATGTACAGATTTCTGAGGATGGTGATGTGAAAATCATTATGACCCTTACTACACCAAACTGTCCTGTTGCAGAATCCCTTCCACAAGAAGTAAAGGATAAAGTTCAGGCGGTAGAAGAAGTAAAAAGCGTTGATTTAGAACTTACTTTTGAACCTAGCTGGAATAAGGATATGATGAGTGAAGAAGCCAAATTCGAATTAGGAATGCTTTAATCATTAAAATACAATATAAAAAACCGCAGAAATTCTGCGGTTTTTTTTGTTTTAAATATCTTTCGCTATTTCTTTCCCTTCTCTTCTGCTCCACTCGCTCCACGATCCTACATATAAGTTAGGAATCTGTAAACCAGCATATTCCAAGGCTAAAATCGTATGACAGGCTGTAACTCCAGAACCACAATGAATGATTAAATTCTCAGGCTTGTCTTTCAGCAATTTTAAATATTTCTCCTTTAAAATTTCAGGATTTAAGAATTTCCCGTTTTCATCAAGATTTTCAGAAAAAGGAATATTAATTGCTCCCGGAATATGTCCGGCTACCAGATCTATAGGTTCAGATTCTCCTTTATACCGGTAAGCATCCCTAACATCAATCACCGTTGAAGAATTGTTTACTAGTTCATTTTCAACATTTTCCAAACTTGAAGTAGGAAGAAGCCATCTTTCTTTTTTAATAATAGAAGCTTTCTCAAAAACTTCTTCACCTGAAGTAAATTCCAGTCCTTCTTTTTCAGCGGCTTGAAAACCTCCATCTAGTACCTGAACATGATCTAATCCAAAAGACCGCAACATCCACCAGGCTCTCGCTGCAGCGTTGGATCCGTTTTTATCATCATACACAACAATATGGGCATTTTCTGAAATTCCTAAGTCAGATAAGGTTTGGCTAAACTTTTCAACACCTGGAAGCGGATGTCTTCCACCAAATGCAGCATCATCTCCAATTTCAGCAAGGTCTTTATCTAAATTAATAAATCTTGCTCCTTTAATATGCTTCTCAAGGTAGTTTTGGTAAACGTCCTTTCCTACCCTTGCATCAAGGATAATGAGGTTTTTGTTTTGGAAATTTTCTTTTAGTTCTGAAGTTGAAATTATAGGAGACATCTGATTTAAATTTAATTATTAAAAGCGGGCTTAAACCCACTCTTATTGATTTTTATATTTTTAAAAATGAAAAATATCTTTCGCTATATTATATGAGCTCTCAAAGTTTAAAAGATTCAGATTGTGATCTACTTTTTCAACGCTCATAAAATTAATGACTTGCTCTGTTGGCATATTTCCAACCAGATCATCTTCCGCCATAGGACATCCTCCAATTCCTTTTATCGCGCTATCAAACCTTCTACAACCTTTATCATATGCTGCTTTCAGTTTTGAATAAGAATCTTCGTAACGATTATGAAAATGCCCTCCGAAATGAATTTCCGGATGTTTTACCGGTATCCTTTCGAATAAAAGAGCGATTGTTTCGGGTGTTGCAACACCTGTCGTATCAGATAATAAGATATTTTTAATTCCAATGTCAGAAAATCTTTGTGCCCAGAATTCCACATCTTCGACCTTCCACATTTCTCCATACGGATTACCAAAAGCCATTGAAAAATAAATATTTAATTCCTTATTTTCGGTTTTTACCAATTCCAGCATTTTAACAACATCATTAAAAGCCTCTTCCTGGTTTTTGTTTGTATTTCTATGTTGGAATGTTTCAGAAATAGAAAAGGGAAATCCAAGAATATCTACAGACTGGTGTTTCAAAGCTTTTTCAGCTCCTCTATAATTTCCGATAATTGCAGAAATTTTTGTATTCGATAAGGATTTGTCAATGTTTTCAGCAACCTCATCAGAATCGGCCATCTGTGGAATTGCTTTAGGAGAGACAAAACTCAGACTATCCAGCACATCAAAACCCACTTCCATTAGCGAATTGATGTAATCTATTTTTTTATTTGTGGGAATAAATTCTCCCCAACCTTGCATGGCATCTCTAGGACATTCAGTAAGAAACATTTTCACTTTAGATTTTCTCAAATATAATAAAACTAAACAAGTTTATCTACGATAGATACAAAGCTAACATAATTTTGATTTTCAATTATTTATATCTGATTCATAATTTCAATAATTGATATTCAATTGCAAATAAGGTGTTGTGAGCATCAAATTTGCTAACTTTGTTAAAATTTATATTATCTAATGAGTACTATAGAATTCAGCCAATTATGGAGAGAGAAGTTATTGAATCGTTTTCTTAACTATGTAAAAATATATTCAACCAGCGATGCAGAAAGTGAAGCTACACCTTCAACTCCTCAGCAGTGGGACATTGCAAAATATATCGTTGAAGAATTAAAAACAATAGGTTTGGAGAATGTTTCTATTGATGATAATGGATACATTATGGGTTATGTTCCTTCCAATCTTGAAAATGATAATACTCCTACTATTGGATTTATCTCGCATTATGATACTTCACCGGACTTTAATGGAGAAAATGTAAAGCCTCAGGTCTGGGAAAATTATGATGGTGGAGATCTGCTTCTTAATCAGACAACAGGATTTACTTTATCCTCTTCAAAATTTGAAAGTTTAAAAAAATATATTGGTCAGACTTTGATCACTACAGATGGGAATACCCTTCTTGGAGCTGATGATAAAGCTGGCTGTGCAGAAATTGTAACTGCTGCGGAATATCTGATTGCTCATCCGGAAATCAAACACGGAAGAATTGCTATTGGCTTCACTCCTGATGAAGAAATCGGAAGAGGAGCTCATAAATTTGATGTTACAAAGTTCGGTGCTGAGTGGGCTTACACGATGGATGGTGGAGAAGTTGGAGAATTGGAATATGAAAACTTTAACGCTGCCGGAGCTGTGGTAAAAATACACGGATTAAGTGTTCACCCTGGTTATGCATATGGAAAAATGGTGAACGCAAGTCTTCTGGCTGCTGAGTTTGCACAATCTCTTCCAGCAAATGAAACACCTTCTACAACAAAAGGATTTGATGGGTTTTATCATTTAATGGATATTACTGCAGATATCTCTGAGGCAAAACTTCAGTATATCATTCGGGATCATAATGAAGAAAAATTTGAAGCCAGAAAGAAATTCATGGAACAGAAAGTGGCTGAATTTAATCAGAAACATGGTGAGGGAACTGCTGAAGTAGAAATTAAAGAACAGTACCGTAACATGAAGCAGCAGTTCGATGGTAAAATGCATATTATTGACCAGGCTGCTGAAGCAATGAAAGAAGCGAATATCGAACCTAAGATTAAAGCGATCAGAGGAGGAACAGATGGTGCGCAATTGTCTTATATGGGTCTTCCATGTCCTAATATTTTTGCTGGAGGTATCAATTTCCACGGACCTTACGAATACGTTGCATTAGAAAGTATGGAAAAAGCTACTGAAGTGATTATTAATATTGTTAAAAAATAATCAGTAATATACTATAGATACAAAAGCCTCTGTTTATACAGGGGTTTTTGTATTGGTGGAACATTACCAATACCTCCTACAACTATAACAATCTAACAGATAACCTATTACAAGTATAATACTTCTGAGTTTTTACTTCTCTACAATGTGAGTAATAAAAAATAAACTGTAACTTAGTTGGAGCTAAACCTTCAACTATGAAAAACAATTTTAACTATTACATAAAAAACGAGAAACCATAGCAATTGCTGTGGCTTTTTTCTTTAGGTTTATTAAAGGCATTTGTATTCTACTAAGTAATCTAGTATCAGATCAATTACAAGTTAAAATCGATTCTCATAAAGCACAACCCATTCTAATTCAATCGTTTTCTTTATATTTATTAAACAAAACCATTAAAAATCAAATTATCATGAAAAAACTTTTAAGAAAAGATCTGTCAACAATTCTGGGAAGTGGAATCAATGGCTGTCATAGTAATGGAGACTCTGCTTATTGCTGGACCGACTGTGAGTGTACTTACGGAAAAGCATGTGAAATGCCTGATGACGGAAACCCAGGAAGTTGTGTAAGTGTTGGAAGTCCAGGAGGAGGAGGTAACCCTGGTGGCGGATGCCCTCCAGGAATGATTTGTGAAGAAGAACCTTTTTAATGATAACCAATCGGAAATATTTTTCCGATTTTTTATTTTCCTTATACCGACTGTGTTAAGTGCACTTTCTTTAGTGTTGGTTTCACTCTTTAAATATAAATTCCTTTTTATCCTAACATCTCCACCGTTCATCAAATAAAATTTCATCTCATCTCTGACATCCGTTGTTTTGCATCAGATTTAATAACATTTATTTTTATGAAACAACGTTTTTTAGCAGTAAGCTCATTATTACTTTGCATTACTTGCTCCGTGGAAACCAACGCACAGCAAACTCCAGCTATACACATCGGAGTCAAAGCGGGAACCAACTTTACAAAAACATCCACAGAATCTTCGGACCTTACGGGAAAATATGGATTAGGATATCAGGCTGGGATTATGACAAGAGTAGATTTCAACCGTTTATATTTACAGGGGGAAGCAGTATTCAATAAGAGAAAAACATCCTATGACCTGAAAGAAGGAAGCTCACCTAAATTGAAATGGAATTCAATTGATGTTCCTATCGTAGTTGGTTATAAAATTGTAAATTCTAAAGATTTTAATGTTAGAGCATTTGCCGGTGGGGTCTACAGTTATGCATTTAATGAGAATATCTCTACATCAAAAGCTCTGCATGAAGGATTAAAAAAATTCGATAAATTCAATGTTGGAATTACAGGAGGAATTGGTGTCGATTATAAAAACTTTACAGTGGATCTGAGATATGAAACAGGGCTGACAAGCATCAGTAAGGAGTTCAAATCAAAGCCACATAGTTTCTCTCTGGGCATTGGATATTTCCTGTTCTAAAAACTTAAATTACCTTTACACATTAGAAACTGCAGTCTTGCGGTTTCTAATTTTTTATAAATCCACCTTTTTAACTATGACAACTCCCCTAGTTTTAAAAAAACATGTATTAATAACTATTTTTTGGATGGTTTTCGGCATAGCTATCTGGATACAGATCCAAGCTGATGTCGGCATGTATAATGCTTTTCTTCAGACTTCTATCATTCTGATAAGCTCTTATATTTTTGCTCATTTTTTAACGAACAAACGTCTTCCCAAAGCATTAATATCTAAGAATATGAATCAGTTTTTAATAGAGGCGCTCATTGTCATTCTATTATTGAGCTTTATATTTTCACTTGTCTTTACCTACATTAATATTAATGCCATTACTCCTATTCCACCAGGGGTTTTATCACATCTTTCCGTATTATGGAAGGGTTTTTATCTGTCGATTCCGGCATCGCTTTTAATTAATGGGACTGCTTGTGGTATCAGATTTTATCTGGAACATGGGAAAATAGAACGTGACCACATTCTGTTGCAACAGGCACATTTAGAAAACCAGCTTAAACTGTTGCAGGATCAGATTAACCCACATTTGGTATTTAATATCCTTAATCACATTCATATTTTAATGAAAACAAATACAGAGCTGGCTTCTTTTCTTCTGTTTAAGTTTTCTGATATTCTGCGTTATCAATTATATCATTGTAACAAAAATCAAGTCATACTCAATCAGGAGATTCAATACCTTCAGGATTTAGTTGAAGTAGAAAAACTACGCTGGGGAAATGAGCTGGATGTAAAAGCTACTTGGCAACTCAACAATCAGAAAGCCTTTATTGCTCCCCTTCTACTCGTTACTTTTATAGAAAATGCTTTTAAATATGTATGCCGCCTACCAGGACATAAAGGATACATTATTATTTCATGTAAAGAAGAAAATAATACCCTGTTTTTTTATGTTGAAAATTCTTATTCCAATCTCAGTACCTACAAAAAGAAAGATGGTGCACATGGAATAGGTCTTCAGAATGTACAAAAAAGATTGGGTCTTCAGTATCCGGATTCTCATATCCTAAAGATTGAATCTGATGATAATGTGTACAAAGTTTCTCTAACCTTAAAATTATCTATAGATAATGATGAACAATAACCTTCCTAAAATGAAATGTTTAATAATCGATGATGAACCTTTAGCAAGGTTTTACCTTAAGGATATGGCAGATCAGATTGACTTTTTAGAAGCTGCAGACACCTGTGCCACAGCATTAGAAGCAAATTATAAAGTACAGGATAATCAAATTGATCTGATCTTTCTGGATATTAATATGCCTTATTTAACCGGACTTGAGTTTTTGGAACAATTGGAAAATCCTCCCTTATGTATTCTTACAACGGCTTATTCTGAATATGCTCTAGAAGGTTACAGACTTCAGGTGGTAGATTATCTTTTGAAACCCATTGCTTTCAATCGCTTTTATCAGGCGGTAAATAAAGCCCATCAACAATTTATTCTATCTGAAAAATCAAAAAAGAACCTCCAATTGGATGATCCTTTTTTATATGTCCGTCAATCTGATACCTTCATTAAGGTCTCCTGGGTAGATATCTTATACATAGAGAGCATGCAGAACTATACTAAGCTTCATTTTAAAGATAAATCTCTTGTTATTCATCAAACAATGAAAGCCATTGAAGAATCTCTTTCTCCAGAGCATTTTTTTAGAATTCATAAATCTTTTCTGATTAATATCACCCATATTGAAATGATCTCGGGAGGCAGATTGTACATTAATAAAATTGAGCTCCCTATTTCCAGAACCCGAAAAGAAGAATTACTAAATCAGGTTGTTTATAAGAAGCTCATCAGCAAATAAAATTATGGCAGATTCCAGCGTAACGAAAATGCCATATAAAAGGTACTGGCGAAACGCGGATCTTCCATCTTTTTAGTTTTAAATATACTTTTTATCTTACGATCGTTTTCGTTGAAACTTCTTAATAATGCTGTTCCTCCGGTAAGCCGTAAGCTTAAGTTTTTGCTGATCTGTAACTCAGGTCTTAAACCTGCGGTTATCTGCTGATATCCCAATAAAGTAGATTTTCCGCCTTTATTTCTTTCTACGGTCATCCCATTCATTTCTACCACCCCTTTTAAAGCAAATTTATCTGTGAACTGATAACCCGCTTCCAAGCCTTCCGGGAAGTTAATCTTAAACTTGATTTTACTTCCTGTCTTCCAATCGAAATAAATCCACGGCATAATCATAGGTACTCCGAACGCAGTAGTTAATACCGGTCCTGCACCGAGAGCTAGATTTGGACTAAAGTTCTTTATAAATAATATTCCTCCCTGACCCAATACATCATCAAAATTTACATTTTCCAGATCGGTATAAACTCCTGCCGAAGCAGTAATCATCATGCTCCATTTCCCTCCTAATGGTCTCAAGTGCTGTAATCCAATTTGTGCATTCAGCATCTGATCCGGAAACAAACTACTTTCGTAGTTCTTGTGGGACATCTTAGCATAGGATCCATTCACCAATAATGACCAGGCTTTCACTTTTCCATCATCTGTTTTCTTCATAGATAATGGAATATTGAAACTTACATCCATTCTCTTAAAATCACTTTTAGAATTTGTTTTCACGCTATCCTCCGGACGGATATAGCTGGAGTGTGGAATATATTCCGTTTTTACTTCTCCGGAAATTCCAGACTGAGCATTAACCCAACAACTCAGGTGAGCAAGACCATAAAAGACCGTCAAAAGACCTTTCTTCATAATTTAAAATTTTCACAAAGAGAGCCCTTTCGTTGCCCTGGGCAAAAATTACTTGATTAAGTGCTTATATCTTAGGATGAGTTGAAATAAATGTGTGATGAGTAAGATTTTCCTTTCCTTTCGATTTATACTAAAGAGATTGCTTCGTCGTTTTGCTCCTCGCAATGACAGTGAACAAAAAACCACCGCAAGGTTGCAGTGGCTTTTACAATATTTAAAAATTAAATCTAATCTATTCTTCTTTCTGGTTGCCTAAAAAAGCATCCCACCCCTGTGCTGTCAGAGAAACTAACTGATTTGATCCTCTTGCTACCATAAAGTTCCCTTCTTCTTTTTCTACAGCATGCCCTATAATGGTAAAGTCGGGATGGTTTTTAATTTTATCAAAATCATTAGGTGAAATTGTGAACAGCAATTCATAATCTTCACCACCACTTAATGCCGTCATTACAGGATTTAAATTCATTTCATCTGCTGTAGAAATTGTGAGGCTATCCATAGGAATCTTCTCTTCGTATAATCTGAATCCAACCTTCGACTGATCAGAAAGGTGCAAAATTTCAGAAGCCAATCCATCAGATATATCGATCATAGAAGTAGGTTTGATATCCAGTTCTTTCAAGATCGATTTTACATCTGTTCTTGCTTCTGGCTTTAATTGTCTTTCTAAAATGTAGTCAAAGCCTTCCATTTCAGGTTGCATATTTGGATCTGCTAAGAAAACAGCATGCTCTCTTTCCAAAATTTGAAGCCCCATATAAGCGCCTCCTAAATCTCCACTTACAACAAGTAGATCATTTGCTTTTGCTGTACTTCTTTTTATCAGGTTTTCTTCATCTTCTATTCCAACAGCTGTAATGCTCATTACTAATCCTGCATTTGAGCTTGTGGTATCTCCACCTATTAAATCCACTTTATAACGTGAGCAAGCTGCTTGGATTCCGGAGTAAAGTTCTTCCAGAGCTTCAACCGGAAAACGGTTTGAAACTGCCAGGGAAACTAATATTTGAGTTGGTGTAGCGTTCATCGCAGCAATATCACTAAGATTAACAACAACTGCCTTATATCCCAAATGTTTTAATGGAACATATCCCAAATTAAAGTGAACTCCCTCAGCTAAAACATCTGTAGTAAGTACTACTTTTTTGTTACCCGGATTAATAACTGCTGCATCATCCCCTACTCCAAGCTCCGAAGATTCATTGGACAGAGGAAAATGTTCCGTAAGGTGTTTAATCAGTCCAAATTCTCCTAATTTAGAGATCGGTGTCAGTTCCTGAGATTTATCTTCAAACATATCTTTATTTATAAGTGATGACGGATAATTGATAAATGATGTTCGATACTATTCTACCTATTATCATTTACAAATTATCTTTTATTTGTTAAACTCTGTTGGGTCAATATTTTCCGCATGAAAAGGGAATTTCTTAAAATCCTCTCTTGTTAAAATTTGCGTATCGGCAGTTTTGTATTTATTCATTGCTTCTACAATGTCATCCGGCGGCGTGGTCATTTTTCTTAACATCATATCAATCCATACTCCTGTAGCCTCCGATGTTGCACAATGCACCCCGTCCGGCGTGTAGAATTTATGAAGAAAACGGTAGATAGAAGAATCTTCTGAGCACCCATCTATTTCCAAACTTACAATTACGGTCTGATCGGCATAGATCTCTTTAAAGAAAGAATATCTTTCATGCAGCATAACAGGTCCGATTCCCCATCTGCTTAATTGGGTAACTCCCATTTTTTCTTTTGTCATAAAAGCCATTCGGGTTTGTGCACAATACTGCACATAAGATGAATTTGCTAAATGTTTGTTGGCATCAAGATCGCTCCAACGCACTTCGAAGGTATGGTAGAATGTCATTTGAAAATCGTATTTAGAATGATAAAATTATAATCATCAAAAATACTCAAATAAGATGGTTTATAAAAATTGTACTTTTGGAAAAATAATCTTCAGCATAGGATTACATATACATGAAAAAAATTATCATTATTGGTGGTGGTGCAGCAGGCTTTTTTTGTGCATCAAACCTCGACGAAACAAAATATAAAGTTATTATTCTTGAACAGAATTCAGATGTCCTTCAGAAAGTAAAAATATCCGGAGGAGGTCGTTGTAATGTAAGTCATGCCTGTTTTGATCCAAGAGAACTGGTTCAGTTCTACCCTCGTGGAAATAAAGAACTCCTAAGCGTTTTTACCAAATTTCAACCGGGCGACACAATGGAATGGTTCGATCAACGAAATATTTCGTTGAAAATAGAAAATGACAACAGGATCTTTCCAGAGAGTAATTCTTCACAAACCATTATTAACACCTTCCTTAATGAAATTCAAAAAAAGAACATTGAGGTAAAAACAAAATGCGTTGTAAAGGAAATTCTAAAGGAAGAAGAAAAATATATTGTTAAAACCAATTCGGAAGACTTTGAAGCAGATTATATTATTTATACCACCGGAAGTTCTCCAAAGTCATTGAAAATTATTGAGAATTTAGGACATAAAATCATCAGTCTTGTTCCTTCGCTTTTTACATTCAATATTAAGAATGATTTACTAAAAGATCTCGCAGGAACAAGCTTTGAAAATGCAGAAATTTCTATTCCAAAATTGAAAACGGAAGAAAGCGGCCCATTATTGATCACACATTGGGGCCTTTCGGGTCCCGCAATTCTGAAAATTTCTGCTTGGGAAGCTATAGATTTAGCTTTGGTTAAATATAATTTTGAAATTGAAGCCAACTTTATTTCAAAAACAATGGATGAAGCTGAAGCATTATTTCAAAACTTCAGACAAAGTAATCCTAAAAAAACAATTGGTCAATCCAAGATCTTTGATATTACGAATAGATTCTGGCAGAAAGTTCTGGAAGTTTCCAAAGTTGACCTCAACAAACAGGTTGCTAATATTTCGGGAAAGGAAATGCTGATTATTTTAGAAAATCTTTGCAAAAAGAAATTGCAGGTAACTGGAAAATCAACCTTTAAAGATGAATTTGTAACCGCAGGAGGTGTAGATTTAAAAGAGATTAATTTTAAAAATATGTCTTCAAAAATCATCCCCAATTTTTATATTGCGGGTGAAGTTTTAAATATTGATGCGGTAACAGGTGGTTTCAATTTTCAGGCTTGTTGGAGTGAGGCTTGGCTTATCGCACAGGATTTGAATATAAAATAAATAAAGTATATAATGAAAAAATAGCTTTGGGCAATAACAAGTCAATGAATAAAGAAATGGAACGTGTGGTAAAAGCAATGGCAAAAACTAAATGGAACCCGGCTGAACTCAACGGCAAACCTGTAAAATATAGATTTAAATTACCTATCACAATGCAATTTGAATAATAATAAATTCTTAAAATGCTTTTAGTCAAGAAAAAATATCTTCCCGTTTTAAAAATCCTTTTAATTCTAGGGTTCGGATATTTCTTTTGGCTTATGTTACAAATCACATTGGAATATATTCCTTTAAAAGCAGATGTGAGTTTTTTAATGATCAAACAAACAGAAGTAGAGCACAGACCTGAATATCTTCCATTTTTTTACACCCATGTTTACACCAGTATCTTTGTATTACTATCTGGCTTTTTAGCTCTTCTCAGAAGGGATTTCGGTTTAAAAAACTTCCATAGAAATGCTGGCAAAGTGTATATTTTACTTCTGTTAATCTTCTGTGCTCCTGCCGGGATTTATATGGCGATATTCGCCAATGGGGGTTTTCCATCTAAAATTTCTTTCATCATACTTGGCAGCTTATGGTGGTTTACTACTTTCAAAGCTTATCAATTTGCAAAACAGAAAAAATTCACTCTTCATAAACAATGGATGTGGCGAAGTTTTGCGTTAACATTATCTGCTATAACTTTACGAATGTGGAAAGTTATTATTGTATACTTATTTCACCCCAATCCGATGGATGTTTATCAAATTATTGCATGGTTGGGTTGGATTCCCAATATCTTATTAATTGAATTCTTAATCACAAAAAAAATACTATGAAAATTTTAAATTATGCTTTGATCCCTTTACTGACAGTCTCTTTACTAAGCTGTAAAAAGGATGCGAAAAACACCAGCTCTTCTTCAGATTCTCTCACCGCAAAAAAAGACTCTGTAATCATTCCTGAAATTCATAAAGAATACTACGGAATTTATACTGGTGATTTTGCCGGAATGGAAAAAATGCTGGATGAGAGTGATGGTTCAGAATATGATGGAAGTATCTTAAAAAGAATTTCCTTAAAAATAAATAAAATAACAAAAGACAGTGTGTATGGACAAAGTATTGTAAATGGTAACCAACGTCCGTTCAGAGGTATTTTTAATGAAGCTACAAAATCTTTTGTTTTAGACGAACCTGGAAGTGATAAAACTGATGGAAGATTTGAGGTAAAATTAAATAATGACTCTCTATCTGGAAAATGGACAGCCTTTAATAAAACCGCTGTAAAAGCATCTTCTAAAACATTGAGATTAGCAAAAAAGGATTTTGTATATAACCCAAATTTCATGTTGGATGAAGATTCTGATCTTGTAGACTGGACTAATCCCAAAAGTTTTGTCGAAAAATATAAGGATGAAGAAACAGGAAAAACAGAAAGCTATACCACCTCAAAAAACAGAGTGGCTACGGAAGCTATCTTTAAAATTAATGCATCTAAGCAAAAACTAACTGAAAAAGACATTAAAAACTTAAGAAAGCTGGATATGGAAATCATTAAGAATTCAGTTTTTGCAAGACATGGATATTCTTTTAAAAAAGAAACATACAGAAACTTTTTTGAACATACGGACTGGTATATTCCTGTATCTGGCAATGTAGACAATGATCTTTCACCAATGGAAAAAGAAAACGTTGCATTATTGAATCGTTTTATCAAATATGCTGAAGACAAATATGACAGTTTTGGAAGGTAATATGAAAAAGTACCTAACCTTTATTATACTCGCTTTCTGCGTTGTTTTCATTTCTGCACAAAAAGATTCTATTTCCAATAACAACATAACAAAATCCGTTTCACCTGCTGGGTCTGCAACTGATAAGAGCCCTGAGTTTCCAGGTGGCCATCAGGCATTTGTGAAGGAAATTTTAAGCACTTTTCGTACTTCACTGCTATCAAGTCTTAACATTACTAAAGCAAGAGCTGTGGCTTCATTCGTCATAGAAACAGATGGCAGTATGACCGATATAAAAATAGAATCCTATGAAAATGACATTATTAAAAGAGAGTTCTTAAAATCCCTCAATAGTGTTAATACAAAATGGATTCCTGGGGTAAACAATGGGATCAAGACGAGAATGAAAATGAGGCAGCCCCTTATATTTAGCCTTGAGTAGTCAGTAGCAGTTTATAATTTTTATATTTTACAATGATATAAAGAATTAAACATCCGACTGCATAACATGCAATATCAATCCAGGAAAATGAATTTCCAATGACAATATACATAAGGCTTCCTTTTCGGAAGCCTATTTTTTCTGCAATATTGAAATATTGAGCTAGTTCTATAACACAAGAAAAGATAAAAATCCCTACAATAAGTTTTTGATCATCAATTATAGTGAAAGTTTTGATAAAAGTATACAGAAGAATCACGACAATAACATCCCCCAAATAAGCTCTTATAAAGAAAATATCTTTTAATACGGTCGCAATTAAAACTTCTGTCAGAAACAACAGAATTGTTAGAAAGAGATATTTCAGATTAAATTTTATCTTCATTATAATCTTTATATTTTAATATGGTATAATCAATATTACAAAGCGGGCTAAAGCCCGCTTTGTAAGTAAACGTATATAATCGATGATTATTTCTTTACTTTCACTGTGCATCCTATAGCTACAGTTTTTGTCATTTTTATAGGCTCTCCTTTTATCAAAGAATTTACCGCATCCTGAGCGTAATATTCTGAAACGTCATTCGGGTTGTCATAATTATTATCTATAGCTCCGATATATTTGACAATATTTTTACCATTATTCTTTTGCAGAACAAACACATGCGGTGTTTTAGTGGCTCCATACTGAGGATAAATTTTCTGTCCCTCATCTACCAAATAGGGAAAAGTAAATCCTTTTTGCTTAGCTCTTTCAATCATTTGCTTGTATCCATCTTCAGGTTGAACGTTCGGATCATTTGGGTTAATAGCAATCACAGGATAGCCCTGATCTTTATATTTTTTGTCGAGTTCTATAATCCGGTCTTCATATTTTTTAGCATAAGGACAATGATTACAAGTAAAAATGACAATAAAGCCTTTTGCGTTCTTATAGTCACTTAGGGAAACCATTTTCCCATCAATGTTTTTTAATTTAAAATCTGTTGCCTCATCACCCACCTCATATCCTTTATTAGATAGAGAAATAGGATGTTTCTCTGTTCCTTTTTTATCGTTATCTCTTGTTGTAAAACTCAACATTCCAAAACCAATAATGAAAGTTAGTATGATAATCTTTAAATTTTTCATAGTATTTTGTTTAAAGTAAATTTTTGTTAATCGTATTCTCCAGCTCATCTTTACTCATTTCGCCGTCATTAAAAAATATTTTCTCGCCGTTTTTATAAAATAAAGTGACCGGAATATTACCATCCCAATCTTTTTCAAACCTTGGTATCCATGTATTCATCCTTTTGATATCATCCAACAAAATGACTTCCGTTGTTAGGTTTTTATTTTTTATAAATTTAATCACCTTTTCTTTATCTACCGCCCTATCCAAAGAAACCAAGATCATTTTAAATTTTGGATTATCTTTATGCTTATTGTTTACCTCCATGAAATAAGGAAGTTCCTTTATGCAAGGGGCACAGGTTGTTGACCAAAAATTGACAACAAGCAATTTATCTTTCTCCTGCTGAATACGCTTTTCCAGCTCTTCATATTTTATAGAGGAAACATTAATTTGCTGCGCCTTTGAAATGGTAAAACATAAGAACAGAAATAAAATACTTATTGAATTCTTCATATTCAAAATTAATGAAAATTTTCATTTGTCAATGATTTCCAGCACATTAATATACCTAATTTCAGGTATTTTCATAAATTCTGTTCACATATAATTGATATATCAGAATTAAAAATGTAATTTAGTTTAACCAAATTAAAAGTTTTTATTATGAAAAAATCAAGCATTCAAATCAAGAAATTGACTAAAAAAGAATTGAAGGAAATTAATGGTGGTTTTGGACCGGCTTGCCCAAGAGTAATCAGTTGTTTTGATCGCCATACCGGTGAAGAACTGAGTGGCGTTTATGGTATACAAGACGGATACTGCTGCTAATTAAAAGAAATATCTTGCTAAAAACAAGCAAATATATTCTTCTAAACTAGAAAAGACACCAATATTTTGGTGTCTTTTTTATATTAAAGAAGAGTTTTACTCACTGTTTTTGGATTTATTAAATAAATAATATACCTTAGTTTAACTAAATTAAATATTATTACTATGAAAAAATCAGACTTATTAAAACGAAAATTATCTAAAAAAGAACTAAAAGAAATTAATGGTGGTAATAGTAATGGCTGTGATATGGAATGCCTTTGCATTAACCCGGGGGGCGATCCCTATATTGGAGTTTGTGACATAAAAGGAGCGTGCTGTTAATAACTCAAAATAAAAAAAGAAAGCTTTAGCTTTCTTTTTTTATTTTGAGTTAACCTCCAATCATTTTCTTTATTGAATTTAGTTTCATTAAAGCTTCAATAGGTGTCAAAGTATTGATATCAATCTTTGTAAGCTCCTCTCGGATATTTTCCAAAACAGGATCATCTAACTGGAAGAATGACAGTTGCATATTTTCATCTGTTACTCTTTTTATGCTTTCTGATGAAGTTCCCTGGGTACGACTCGCTTCCAATGTTTTTAGAATTTCATTAGCCCTGTTCACTACTTTTGCGGGCATTCCAGCAAGTTTTGCTACATGGATACCAAAACTATGCTCACTTCCCCCGGGAATAAGTTTTCTCAGGAAAATAATGTTCCCTTTGTTTTCCTGAATCGAAACATGGAAATTTTTCACCCTTTCAAAATTAACCGTCATTTCATTCAATTCATGGTAATGAGTAGCAAATAAGGTTTTAGCCTGGCTTGGATGTTGGTGAAGATACTCCGCGATAGCCCATGCTATAGAAACTCCATCATAAGTAGAAGTACCACGTCCGATTTCATCCAGTAAGATTAAACTCCTTTCTGAAATATTATTTAGAATATTGGCAGCTTCATTCATTTCAACCATAAAAGTAGATTCTCCAGCAGAAATATTATCTGTTGCCCCTACCCTTGTAAAGATCTTATCTAACACTCCTATTTCAGCATGTTTTGCCGGCACAAAACTTCCGATCTGAGCCAGAAGACAAACAATTGCTGTCTGACGAAGGATCGCAGATTTACCGGCCATGTTCGGTCCGGTTACCATAATGATCTGTTGAGAATCTTTATCCAGAAATATATCATTCGGAATATATTTCTCTCCTAATGGGAGCGCATTTTCTATAATGGGATGCCTGGCTTCTTTTAGATCGACAACATAACTTTCATTCAATATCGGTCTTGTATAACTTTCAGACACGGCTAGTTCTGATAACCCAGCAGCAACGTCGATCTGAGCAATAATATTTGAATTTTCCTGTATCTGATCAATATACACCATTGTTTCAGAGCATACATTTCTATATAACTCATTTTCCAAAACACTGATCTTCTCTTCAGCTCCAAGAATCTGACTTTCATATTCTTTTAATTCTTCTGTGATATATCTTTCAGCGTTCACTAAGGTTTGCTTTCTTAGCCAATCTCCCGGAACTTTATCTTTATGGGTATTCCGAACTTCAATAAAATACCCGAATACATTATTAAAATCAATTTTAAGACTTGTAATTCCTGTTCTTTCAATTTCTCTCTGACACATCTCATCCAAAAAGCCACGACCTTTGCTTTGTAGATTTCGTAACCTGTCCAATTCTTCAGAAATACCATCTTTTATCACTTTTCCTTTCGAAATATTGACAGGAAGTTCTTCATTCAACCTATTTTGCAAAAACTTAATCAACTCATCCAGGTCATATAATGGTTCTATCCATGCCAGCACATCTGCAAATGGATGAAGTAACTCTTTGATGGTATGAATATTAACTAAGCTCTGACGAAGATATCCCAGTTCTTTCGGTGAGATCTTTTCAGCTGCCAGTTTCCCCATTAATCGGTCTAAGTCAGAAATAGACTTTAGTAACTGTGAAATTTCATACTTTAAACCATCATTTTCGTTTAAAAAATCAATTAATGACAATCTTCTTTGGATCTCACTAACGGATTTTAGGGGGAGAATAATTCTGCGTCTCAAGAGTCTCCCTCCCATTGGAGTTGATGTCTTATCTATAATATCTAATAGCGATTTTCCCTGTGGATTACTTGGATACACAATCTCCAGATTTCTTAATGTAAAATTATCCATCATCAGGAAATCATCCTGAGGGATCACTTTAATTTTTGTAAGGTGAGCCAGTAGATTATGATGTGTATCTTCAACCAGATAAGCAAAAATAGCTCCTGCCGCCGTAATTGCTAAAGGAAGGTTTTCTATACCAAACCCTTTTAAAGAATTTGTTTTAAAATGATTCGTTAATTTCTCATACGCAAAATTGTATTGAAAAGCCCAGTCTTCCAGCTTAAAAGCACTTTTATTCTTAAACTGATCAGGAAGCTGAACACTTCTCTGATAAATAATCTCACTGGGATCAAACGTCCCGACAATATGTAAAAGCTTTTCCAGATTTCCTTCGCTTACTAAAAACTCTCCTGTGGAGATATCAACCAAAGCAATTCCAAATTTTTCTTTTTCTTTATGAAGGGAAAGCAGAAAGTTATTTTTCTTCGAACTTAATACCTGATCATTAAATGTAACACCTGGGGTAACCAGTTCTGTAACTCCTCTTTTTACAATTCCCTTTACCATTTTAGGATCTTCCAACTGATCACAAATAGCAACACGAAGTCCAGCTCTAACCAGCTTTGGAAGATAAGAATCCACAGAATGGTGCGGAAATCCAGCCAATTCTATATGCCCTTCTCCATTTGCTCTCTTTGTCAGAACAATACCCAATACCTGAGAAGCACGGATCGCATCCTGTCCAAAAGTTTCATAAAAATCTCCAACCCGGAATAATAAGAGTGCATCAGGATATTTTGCCTTGATGGTATTATACTGAGTCATTAATGGAGTTTCCTTCTTCGTTTTTGCCATAGTAAAAAATGAACGTCAAATTTAGAAAATAAATTCAGGCTTAGGAAATTGTTTGTGGATTAATGTTTTCAAAAACTACCTTGGTCTAATTAATTTTTTATCGTATTTTTCAATAAAATTGAGTAATGGATTTTCCAATATTAGAAACTGAAAGGTTAATTTTAAGACAACTAACTAATAAGGATGCTAAAGATTTATTTGACTATTTCTCTTTGGATATTGTCATGGAATATTATGATTTAGAAACCTTTACTCAAATTAAAGAGGCCGAAAAACTAATTGACCATTTCAATAGTGAATTTGAAAATAAAAAGGGATTCCGATGGGCTATTGAATTGAAATCCGAAAAAAAAGTAATTGGAACCTGTGGTTACCACAACTGGTTTCGCGAACATTTTAAAGCCGAACTTGGCTATGAGCTCAATCCGAAATTCTGGAGAAAAGCCTATATGAAAGAAGCTGTACAGGCCATTATTCCGTTTGCTTTTACAACAATGAATTTACATCGCATAGAAGCTTTCATTGATCCTGCTAATATTTCATCCGAAAAACTTTTATTGTCACTCGATTTTAATGAAGAAGGTACAATGCGTGATTTCTTCTTTGAAAAAGGAAAATTTGTAGACGCTACTATTTTTGGACTTATTAATAAGCTGAAAATATCTGCAGGCAGAAAGTAATTTTATTTGTTTCCCTTCAACTGTTTTTCTAACGCTTTTGTGCTTTTTTCATAAGCCCATTTTTGTTTATAATTTACCCACTTTGCTTTAAAGAACTTCCTTAACAGCTTATCAGTATATCTCATAACAAAAACATGGTAAAGCATACTTGCAAAAACCTTTGGTTTATTAGGAAGTGCTCGGAGTGACAATGAAAAACCAGGTTCAAGATATCTGTTAAAATGCCAAAATGCTCCCGGTATGAAAAGAGCATCTCCATGTTCCATAAAAATCTCATATCCTTTAGCATATTGTAAAGCCGGAAATTTCTCATAATCTGGATTTTCATAATCTATATCATAGACTGTATGAACAGATAAAGGAACCTTATAAAGAAAAGCAGACTGCTCCTGATCAAACAATAATATCCTTTTTTTTCCTTCAAAATGAATATGCATGAAATCTCCCAAATCAACATCATAATGCATTAAAACATGAGCCTCGCTTCCTCCAAAAAATAAGGTAGGAAGCCTTTTAAAAAATTTTATGCCAAGATCAGGATAGGTAAAGTTTTTTAAAAGCTCAGGAAGTCTGTCAGTAATAATATAGAAGAAAATACGGAGATCTGAAGGTTTGCTTTTTATAGTATCTATATAATCCTTCATTTTCATATGGGTAACCGGAGCATCTGAACTTTTGGCTGCATTTGCCGGTTTATTATCATATAATGGAACTTCTTGTTCTCCCGCTTTTTCACGAATATAAGCGAGATTCCATTGATCAAAAGCTTCCCACCGGCTTGCGAAATTTTTGATCAGCAGAGGCTTTTTTTTCCTGAAATAATCTTTCTGAAAATCTTCTTTACTAATATCATTTACAACATCTACTTTTTCGAGAATCATTTTGTTGGCTGATTTAATGTGAAATAAAAGTAATGTTTTTTTGAAATTTATAAAAATTTTACTTTTTACATTTTCTTTAAAATCCTAATAGTACTGTTAATAGAAAGGATTGTGTAAGAAAATAAATCAATAATGCATAGACTAAGGATAAATCGAAAAAAATTATATTTGTACCATCAACTAAATTTATGAGAGTCTACAACACCAAACATTTCCTGAAGATCCTTTTCAGTTTACATAAAAGTGATACTTTGAAAATTCTTTTTCCGTCGATGATCGTAGTTGGGATATACTCTTATGGGATAGAATATCTGGAAATTGAATACCTTCACCTCACTTCAAAATCAGCGGTAAGCAATGTGGGTATGATTCATTCTCTGCTAGGTTTTGTACTTTCTTTATTACTGGTTTTCAGAACCAATACAGCATATGACAGATGGTGGGAAGGAAGAAAGTTATGGGGAAAACTGGTTAATGATACCAGAAATTTTGCTATAAAAATTAATCTTATTCTTGAAAATGACAGACAAAGTGCGGAACAAATAGCACGGTATTTAAAGTTTTTTCCTCATTTTCTGGCTAAACATCTCTCTAAAGAATCTACAAGACTCGCATTAGATGAAGATTATTCAGAGATAGAAAAATCTCTTAAACATCATGGGCCGAGTGAAATTGTTATTCTCCTTAGCCACAAATTAAACCAATTGAAAAAAGAAGGTAAAATTTCAGATATAGAAATGGTATTTCTTGACACTCAACTTTCCGGTTTCCTAGATATATGTGGGGGTTGTGAAAGAATAAAAAACACACCGATCCCCTATTCTTATTCTTCCTTTGTGAAGAAATTCATTATACTTTATGTATTGGCACTGCCTGTGGCTTATGTAATTAGCATTGGCTTATTCATGATCCCTCTTACAGTCTTTGTCTATTACGTTTTAATGAGTCTGGAACTTATTGCAGAAGAAATAGAAGATCCTTTCAATAATGACGAAAATGATATTCCTATGGAAACAATAGCACAAAATATCGAAAAGAGTGTTCACCAGATTATGGGACTAAAAAATAAAATCAACCTTTAAAGGTTGATTTCTTTTAACTCGCCATCTTGTTTTATTTCTACGAATTTACTTTCTCTACTTGATGAAGCATAATTATAGAAAAAAGTTTGATATATCGGAGTGGAGTACAGATAGCCACCATAAACATTGTAAGCATCTGATTGTCCGGTTTGTTGTTGATAATTTGCTGTAGCTGTAAAGTTTACAATCGTTTCCAGATAATATTTGCCTGGTTTCAGTTTTTCAAATTTAAACCGTCCATGAGCGTCTGTATAAGCATCTATTCTATATTTAAACGCTTCTTCGGACATATAAACAGTTGTTTTTCTATTTTCATATTTCTTTCTCATGTTGTAAAACTCTTCAAAGTATGGGGTTACAGGAAAAAGCATGACTACGGTTCCTTCAGGAGCATAATGTTTTTCCCCAAGCAATGGTTTAAATCCCCAACTGTTTTTTTGTTTTGTGGATGCTACTCCTTCAATGGTAGAATTTCCAAAACCAATCATACTCTGAGCTAATTTTTTATCGAAGAAAGCTTGTGGATAATATGTATTTTGTGCCTTTGATAATATAAAAGCAGACATTAACGTTATTAGTATAAGTAAATTTTTCATATCATATTTTTTTATTTCAAATATAACTATTTTACTATTTTTGAAATAAAAAAATCTATGAAATACATTTTTCTTTTATTATTTTCTGCATCTTCGTTGGCTATTGCACAAAAACCATGCGGATATAAAGATGGGTTACAGGAAGGAAGCTGCAAACAATTCTTTGAAAATGGACAGGTAAAAGAAGTTGCTGAATGGAAAAAGGGAAAGCTTGATGGTGATGCTGTTTTCTATTATGAAAATGGAAAAATTCAAGCTCAAGGAGAGTACAAAAAAGACTACAAAATAAAGGAATGGGTTTATTATGACAAAAACGGAGTCTTAACCTCAAAAGAAGCTTTTAGGAATGGTGAAAAAAATGTCTATGATAATAGTTTAACAGGTACCTTTTATTCACCTTCGGGAACGATTACTGAAATTTCTAATTATAAGTTAGGAAAACTGAATGGTGAAAGCAAAGTCTTTTATGAAAATGGAAAGTCTGTAAAACAGATTGGTTATTATGAAAATGGGGTGGCAACAGGGAAATGGAAAATGCTTTATCCATCGGGAAAAGTTCAGCGTGAGACCGAGTTTGCCAATGACCAATGGAATGGTACCAGGGTTCATTATCGTGAAGATGGAAGTGTTGAAAAAACAGAAATTTACAAAAACGGAAAATTAATCTCTACAAAATAATATAATTGGTACATAAATTAAAACTGGAAGAACTCAACAGAATAGATGTAGAAACATTTAAGAAAGTTGAGAAGATTCCTTTGATCGTCATTTTGGATAATATAAGAAGTATGCATAATGTGGGAGCCACGTTCAGAACGGCTGATGCTTTTTTAATTGAAAAAATAATTCTTTGCGGAATTACCCCGCAACCTCCTCATCGCGAAATTCATAAAGCGGCATTGGGGGCTACAGAAAGTGTGGATTGGGGTTATGAAAAAGATATTAATATAACGATTCAGGATTTAAAAAGTCAGGGATTTGAAATTATTGGTATCGAACAAACCAGCAACAGTACGATGATCACTGATTTTACAATCGATAAATCAAAGAAATATGCTTTAATCCTCGGTAATGAAGTGGATGGTATAAGTGATGAAGCTTTGGAAAACATTGATGTATTCTTGGAAATTCCTCAGTTAGGAACTAAACATTCTTTAAATGTAAGTGTGTGTGGAGGTATCGTAATGTGGGAGTTCACAAAGGCTTTAAAATAAAAAACTGCATATGTCTAAAAGACAGTGCAGTTTGAAATAAATCTAATAAAAAGTAAAAATGAAAGGCGACAAAGATAATTTTTTTTTATTTACAAACAAATTTTTGGTTCGCATTTTTTATTTTTCCGAAAAAAAAACCGAATATTACAAAACAGTTTCGTTTAATTTTTTATAAATTAGCACAATGTTTATCAAGGACTATATCTCAAAGGATTTCCCGTGTTTTAGCCTGACTGACTCAATAGAATCAGCAAGAAGTACATTAGAAGATTTTGGATATACCCATATTTTCATTAAAAAATCCCATCACTTTTATGGGGCTATTGCTAAAGACTTTCTTCATGAGACAGAAGGAACGTTAAAAGATCTTGAGCATCAGGTTGAGCGATTTGCTATTCTTGAAGATAACAATATCATGGACAGTATCCGTTTGTTTTACACGTTCAATTCCAATGTGATCCCTGTAATCAGTAAGACAGAAAAATATTTGGGATATATCACCTGTGAAGATGTTTTTCAAGATATGTCACGCTATCCTTTATTTTCAGAATCTGGGGCCATTCTCACGGTAGAAGCTCCGGCGAGAAAATATTCGATGACTGAAATTGCCAATATTGTGGAAAGCAACAATTCAAAGTTTTATGGTGGTTTTATCAGTTTTATGTCTGAAGAGGTTGTTCGTGTTACCATTAAGATCAGCAATGAAAATCTGGCGTCTATTGATGCAACTTTTGATCGATATGATTACAGAATTGTTGAAAAATTCTATTCTGATGAAAAGACCGATCTGTTTAAAGACCGATTTGGTTTTTTCCAAAAATTTATAGAAATATAACATGAAGGCAGCTATATATTCTCAAAAAAAAGATCTCGATACTTTTTTATATTTAAGCAAATTTGTTTCAGAACTTGAAGGCAGAGGTGTAAAATCTGTTTTGTATGATGAAATGGCTGAAGCTCTTCAGTTTTCAAAAATTTTCGAAACATTTAACAATAAGCAGGATCTTATAGATAAAGAAGTAGACCTTTTCTTCACTTTTGGAGGTGATGGAACTATTGTAAATTCACTTACTTTTATTGAAGACCTTGAAATCCCTATTGTTGGGGTAAATACAGGAAGACTGGGTTTTTTAGCAAGTTTTACTAAAGAAGAAGCTTTCAAGGAACTGGATGCCATCTTAAAAGGAGATGTAAAAACCAGTCGCCGTTCTGTAATTGAAGTAGTTTCACCAAGATCAGATGAATTTTTCCCATATGCTTTGAATGATGTCACTGTTTCAAGAAAGGAAACCACATCAATGATTACTGTAGATTCTTTTATAAACGATGAATTTCTAAATGTATTCTGGGGAGACGGGGTTATTGTTTCTACACCTACTGGTTCTACTGCTTATTCTTTAAGTTGTGGCGGACCAATTATCTCTCCCAATAACGAAAACTTTGTCATTACTCCTATTGCTCCTCACAATTTGAATGTGAGACCTTTGGTGGTTAATGATCGGGTAGAAATAAAATTTAAAGTAGAAAGCCGGGTATCCCAATACTCTCTTTCTTTGGATTCAAGATTGATACATATAGAAACAGATAAAGAAATCGTCATCAAAAAGGCTGATTTTCAGATCCTTTTGGTTCAACCTAACAACTTAAGTTTCTACGAAACCATCCGCCAAAAACTACTCTGGGGACGGGATAAAAGAAATTAGCAATTAAGCAAAATTTCTTACCTTTACAACAACTTTACAAACACCTAATAATATTTTTAAAAAGTAAAACATGAGCAGAATTTTTCCGGCAGGAGTTGCCACAGGTCAATTAGTTACTGATATTTTTCAGTATGCTAAAGAAAATAAATTTGCGTTACCAGCTGTAAACGTTATCGGTTCTAGCAATGTAAACGCTGTTATGGAGACTGCAGCAAAATTAAATTCTCCTGTTATTATTCAGTTTTCAAATGGTGGAGCTGCTTTCAATGCAGGAAAAGGATTAAGCAACGACGGACAAAAAGCTGCTGTACTAGGAGCAATTGCCGGAGCAAAACATATTCATACTTTAGCTGAAGCTTACGGAGCTACTGTAATTTTACATACAGACCACTGTGCAAAAAAATTATTGCCATGGATTGATGGTATAATGGATGCTAATGAGGAATTCTTTAAATTAACAGGAAAATCTCTTTATTCATCTCACATGTTGGATCTTTCTGAGGAGCCTTTAGAAGAAAACATTGAAGTTTCTGCCAGATATTTCGAAAGAATGGCTAAAATGAAAATGACTTTAGAGGTTGAGATTGGTGTAACAGGAGGAGAAGAAGATGGTGTTGACAATTCTGATGTAGACAACTCTAAATTATATACTCAACCAGAAGATGTAGCTTATACATATGAAAAATTAAAAGCTGTTTCTGACAACTTTACTATCGCTGCTGCTTTTGGGAACGTACATGGAGTATATAAACCAGGAAATGTGGTTCTTACACCAAAAATATTAGATAATTCTCAGAAATTTGTTCAGGAGAAATTCGGAACAGCTGATAAACCTGTAAACTTTGTATTCCATGGAGGTTCTGGTTCTACTTTAGAGGAGATCAGAGAAGCTATTGATTATGGTGTTATCAAAATGAATATCGACACAGATCTTCAATTCGCTTATACAGAAGGCGTAAGAGATTATATGGTAAACAATATTGAATATTTAAGATCTCAAATCGGAAACCCTGAGGGAGAGGAAAAGCCTAACAAGAAATTCTATGATCCAAGAGTTTGGGTAAGAAAAGGTGAGGAAACTTTCTCTACAAGATTGGGTAAAGCTTTTGAAGATTTAAATAACGTAAATACGCTTAAATAAATTATAAATTTTGGATTTTAGGTTTTAAATAACTTTTTTAAAATCTAACTAATCCAAAGTCTAAATCTAAAATTTTATAAATGGCATTCGACTGGTTTAAAAGAAAAGCTAAAAACATTACCACTTCTACTGATGAAAAAAAGGAT
This sequence comes from Chryseobacterium paludis, assembly GCF_025403485.1. Taxonomy (NCBI): domain Bacteria; kingdom Pseudomonadati; phylum Bacteroidota; class Flavobacteriia; order Flavobacteriales; family Weeksellaceae; genus Chryseobacterium; species Chryseobacterium paludis. The sequence continues at coordinate 3,537,295 of NZ_CP099966.1, read as the reverse complement.
GTTCCTAAGGGGCTTTGGCACCAAACTCCATCAGGAAAAGTAGTAGAACACGAGGAACTTAAGAAAAATAATTACGTTTCTCCTGAAGATGGGTTTCATGTAAGAATAGGAAGTGCAGAATTTTTTGATATCCTTTTTGATGAAGGTAAATTCACTGAACTAGATGCTAATGTTGAAAGTATAGACATCCTAAACTTTAAAGATACAAAGCCTTACGTAGACCGTTTAAAAGAAGTAAGAGCAAAAACAAAACTTACGGATTCTATCAGAAATGCAGTAGGAACTGTAAATGGAACTCAAATGGTAGTTTCTTGTATGGACTTTGCTTTTATTGGGGGATCATTAGGTTCTGTAATGGGTGAAAAAATCAGGAGAGCTGTAGATTACTGTATTGCTCATAAACTTCCTTATATGATCATTTGTCAGTCTGGAGGTGCTAGAATGCAGGAGGCAACTTATTCTCTAATGCAACTGGCAAAAGTACAGGCTAAATTAGCTCAACTTTCAGAAGCAGGTCTTTTATATATTGCTTATTTATGTGATCCTACTTTTGGAGGTATTACGGCTTCTTTTGCAATGACAGCCGATATTATTATGGCTGAACCTAAAGCTTTAATCGGTTTTGCGGGACCAAGAGTTATCCGTGAAACGATTGGTAGAGATTTACCAGAAGGCTTCCAAACCTCAGAATTCCTTCAGGAAAAAGGTTTTGTGGACTTTATCGTAAAAAGAACCGAGATTAAAGATGTTGTTGCTAAAACAGTAAATTTATTAGCAGTACATGCTTAAAATTTGTAACAAAAACAATATAATCTCTCTCTAATTAGGGAGAGATTTTTATTTATGAGAACTTTTAAGATATTTTTCAGTACGATTCGGACAATGAGTTTTAAAAAGATTCTTCGTCTTTTATCACTTGTCTTACCACATCCTTTGTTTTCTATATTAAGTTTTCATGCTACCGTCAAAGCTTTTACTATCGCTCAAAAACGGTTTCCCGATACAGCTTCCAATAATGGAATAGGAAATGCATTCAGACATGCCTTGTGGTGCTGTTTTATTATCATGTATTGTTCTAAAATTTCCTCACCTCAAAAAGCACTCGACTTTTGTAAGAGAATAACAGATTTACACGAAGAATTGTTTCCCAACAAACCATTAGAAACAAAAATGGATCTTCATAATAATAAAATCGGAATGGATTATTTTATGGAAATTCTCCCTGGTATCCACCGTCAGTTTTTTGAAAAAAGTTTCTTTATAGATGCTCTGATTGAAAAGATGAACGATGCCAAAGTTCTTAAAAATCTCGATGATGATTTTGAGGGATATTTGGTCTATCTTGATGAAAAATAGTTTTATCAACCTATTACAGGCTGTTAAGAACTTAAGTTTAGATGAATCATTTTGATCTCCTAATAACTTATTGAATCTTAGTATTTCAAAAAAGCAAAAGTTTAAATAGTTTTACATATAATTTATTATCTTTTCTTAAATTTTAATTCAATCAAATGGTTCTCAGCAGAATTTGGTCCGCTTTCATTATTATAGCTATTGCTATTGCAAGTATAAAATATATTTCTTCAGGTCATTATAATACCATTTTCAACGATATGGTAGTTGGAAAAGGAGGAGATACTGTACAGATTGCAACACAAAAGATGAACACGCTCTCCCCAATCATCGGAGATAGCCTGATGAAGAAATCTGATTTCGCAGATAACAGAATTCATTATAAAGCAGATTCATTAAAACAAAATGTAAAAGTTTACCGTGTTCAGGAGGCAGATGGAGTTATTGGCACTGCAGAAACAGCTGTGAAAATATGCATTGGACTGATCGGCATCATGACCCTGTTTATGGGTTTTATGAGTATTGCAGAAAAGGCAGGTGGAATTAATTTGTTAAGCAGGTTGATTCAACCATTTTTTTCGAAATTATTTCCTGATATTCCCAAGAATCACCCAGCATTTGGGCATATGCTAATGAATTTTAGTGCTAACCTTTTAGGTCTTGATAATGCGGCTACGCCATTTGGTTTAAAAGCAATGGAAAGTTTACAGACCTTAAATCCCAATAAAGATACGGCAAGCAATTCTCAGATCATGTTTCTTTGTCTCCACGCAGGTGGAATGACGCTGATTCCGGTTTCTATTATTGCCATCAGAGCTTCGATGGGATCAAAAACACCGACTGATATCTTTCTTCCCTGTATGATTGCTACTTTTACAGCAACATTGGCAGCAATGATCATTGTTTCCTTATATCAGAAGATCAATTTACTACGTCCGGTTGTAATTGCCTATGTAGGAGTAATTTCTGCTATTATCGGACTTTTGGTTTTATATCTTGTCCAATTAAGCAAAGATGAATTAGATACATTCAGTAAAATCCTTAGTAACGGATTGATTCTCTTTATATTTTTAGCTATTGTTCTTGGAGCAGTCTACAAAAAGATCAATGTATTTGATGCTTTTATAGACGGCGCAAAAGAAGGCTTTACCACCTGTGTGAAAATCATCCCTTATTTAGTCGGAATGTTGATTGCGATATCACTCCTAAGAACTTCCGGCGTTTTTGATGTGATTATAGACGGAATGAAATGGGTTGCTAATGCAGCGAATTTAGATGCAAGATTTGTCGACGGACTGCCAACTGCTTTAATTAAGCCTCTCTCTGGTTCCGGAGCTCGCGGAATGATGGTTGACACCATGTCTACTTTTGGGGCAGATAGCTTCCAGGGAAAATTAGCCGCTGTTCTTCAGGGAAGCTCAGACACTACATTTTACGTGATTGCAGTTTATTTTGGAGCCGTAGCCGTTAAAAACACAAGATATGCTGTAATTGCCATGCTTTTGGCGGATCTGGTAGGTGTTATCACTTCTATTGCGTTAGCCTATTTATTTTTCGCATAACAAAACTAAAAACAACCTTCTAACAACTTGCAACAAAAAACCAGAATATGATAACAGATAAAGAATTCACATTAAGACTCATCCGCCAGTTAACCCAAGCACTCGAAAAACTTATTTTAGATAAACCGGAAGAAAGCTTAATGCAGAAAGAATTGGATTTTGATTCCTTAATGAAGGATATTTTTAAAATAGACTTCGTAGAAATATCTTCAAAATCCAAAGAAGAAATCATTGCAATTGTCAACGAAAGACAGGAAAGAGATCATAAAGATTATTATGAAATGCTGGGAAATCTTTTTTACTTTACAGGAAAACAAAGCAACAATACTGATTTCCTTGTCAAAGCAAAAACGTTTTATGAATTATATCTTCAGACAAGTGGAATTTTTGCACTTCCCATTATAAATAGAATCAACGAAATAAAAAAAGCACTTGAATAAAGTGCTTTTTTTATTTTATATATTAGAATGTAATTTTGTAGGTTCCTGTTGAAGAGGTACTTGCTTTTTCAGCTTTCACATACTTTTTAACCCATGCTACCGATGTTGAAGAGACACACGGATCAGATATTCCTCCTGCCCGTCTTGCGGAGACTACATTTCCTGCTTTGTCTACTGTATAAGCAACGGTAACAGAACCACTTGCCGTACAGCTATGTTGAGGCTGTGCTCCACCCCTGCCCATTGTTCCGGGTATATATCCTACCAATTTTCTGTCAATTCCTACTTTACTGTCTCCGTTTCCATCTCCTCCTAAAGGATCTCCAGCGTTTCCAATACCTGTCCCTGTTCCTTGGCCTCCTGCTTTTGTTCCTCTCCCTTTAATTAAATTTCCAATCGCTGCATTTCCTTTTCCATCTCCGTTACCTGTTTTTGAATTAGCCGTTGTAGCAGTGGCCTTTTTAGTATTTTTGGAAGCAGAAGAGCTTGTTGTTTCTTTTTTATTCGATTTAGATTCTTCCTTTTTTGGAACACTAACTTTTTTATTATTTCCTGTAATAATTTTTTCCTTTGATTCTGATTTTTTCGTCTCAGGCTCCGGCTCAGGTTTTACTACTGTTTTAGTTTCCGGAACCGCTGCTTCTACAGGTTCTGGAGTGATTTCTTCTGTTTTAGCGGCTAAGCTTCCTTCCTGCTCTGCCGGCTCTTCTACCCCATTCCCATTTCGATTGTCCCCAAAGTTAACCAACATCGTAGTGATTACTTCAGGTTCTTTATCTTGTTCGGGTTTTAATTTATAAAGAAAAACAAAAAGTAGAATTGCAGACCATATCAGAATAGAAAGTATTCCACTTTTTATCCGATCTCTCGTTTCCTCATTTTTGTTTACGATATAACTTTTCATTTCTTTAAATACTTACCAACCTAATGGTTATTTATCTTTAACTGTTGCAAGCGCAAGGTTGAATTTATATTTCTCAGCTATTTCCATTGCAAAAACAACATCTTTATGTAATGTATTTTCATCGGCACGAATCGTAAACGACTTATTGCTTTGATTGGCTAAACTGTTTACAATAGTTTGTTCAAGCAGCTGTTTAGTCACTGGTTTATCATCTACATAATAAGATCCATCAGGCTTTATACTAACAGTCAGTGGATTGGGTATATTATCATCAACGGAAGTTGTTTTTGGCAATTTAACATCAATTGCACTTTGGTTGGCCGCTGAAGAAGTGATCATAAAAAATATCAGCATCAGCAAAATAACGTCAGTCATCGCTGCCAAACTGAATTCCGGATTCGCTTTATTTCTTCTTTGAATTTTCATCTGTTTACTTTTACTTTTTTTTAAATGGTCAGATGGAACCTTTCGGTTTCATAAGAAAGATTTATAAAGGTTTGTTGATAAGATCTAAAAATTCTCCAGACATATTCTGGGTCTTCAGTACAAATTTATCAATCCTTGTTAAAAGGATGTTATAAAAAAAGTTTGCAGGAATAGCTACAGCTAAACCAACTGCCGTTTGTCCCAACGCAGTATAAATACCTTCTGAAAGAGTTTTTGGAGAGAAAGATCCTGTTGCATGAGATAGATTAAAGAAAGCAATAATCATCCCGATAACAGTTCCTAAAAGTCCTAACATAGGAGCAATACTTGGAACTACAGCTAAAAGATTTAGGTTTTTCTCCATATTGGCTACTTCAACCTGAGCCTGCGATTCCATTGCACTTACAATATCTGACACAGGACGTCCTAATCTTGAAATTCCTTTTTCCAAAATTCTACCTTCGGGTGAATTCTGCCTTTTGCAGTAATCAGCAGCAGATTCAATTTTTCCTTCTTTTATAAAGTCTTCAATATTATTCATAAAGTTGGAATCTGTTTTCGACGATAATCTTTTAATAAAGAAAAAACGTTCAAAAAACAGATAAACAGAAAATACACCAAGAAGTAACACAATGGCCATCACTATCTTAGCGAAAGCTCCTCCATGGAACATTATTTTCCAAAATGAAAATTCTAAATTGTCTGTGGCAACTGCGGGTGTCGCAATTTGTGCAAATAAGATCTGGGTAAGTTCCGTTAACAGCATTAATTTGAATATTTTATAATGATTTTAAACGACAAAAGTAATGGAATATTATTAATTGATGTCTTAAAAAATGCTTAAAAACAACTTAAATTTTTTCCATTGCCACATAAACAGCAAATTTCTTTCCAAAAAAGAATTTTGAAAAGAAATTGATTATAGTAAGACTGAGGAAGATGAATTTAATCTTCGTCTATCTCAATATGGTCTTGTTTAAATTCGCATTTAAGTCTAAAAGCAATTGGAGTATCTGATCCTGTGTAGAAATCATCAATGGTCCCTTTCCAGATCAATTCTAGCTCTCCCGCTTCATTTTTCTCAAATGAAAGCTCATTATCGTAGATAAAAGCATCTTCATCATCAAACAAATCTACCTCTGTAAAGGTGTCTTCATCGGAATCATTGATGTTAATCGTTTTTCCTTCAATCTCCGCAGATTCAATCGGAAAATCGAAAACTTCAAGTGAAAGTTGAGGAAAGTTATACTGTAAAGAATCATCGTCTACGTGATCCAAGCCATCATCCGTTATGACTTCAACTTCAAGAAAGTGTTGTTGGTTACTATAAATAGCCTTGCAATAAGTGCTTCTTATATTGTATTTTAATGTCTCGTCCGGATGGTAAATTTTTAAAATCCCTTTCATTATTTCTTAAAAAAGAGCTGTAATAATATGATTGTTAAATGTTTTAAGCAAAGATAAAAAATAGATTGAATTTGAAAAATATTTTCAAAATTATTTTTCTAAAATCGACAATCAGGACATTTCTGATCTCCTAATATTACTTACTTTTGTTGTTATAAAGATTCTGAAATGAAAAATGTTTTATGTAAAGGTATTTTGTGCTTAGGATTAGTAGTAAGCCTTACAGCTTGTAAAAAATCTGATTCACCCTTAACAAAAGTGACTCCCACCAACCTGGATTCTATTGCTTCAAACTATTATGAACAATACCTAAAATTATATCCATTGGATGCTACCTCACAAGGTGATCCGAGATATAACGATCAACTGCCGATTAATATCGATAAAGATTTTATCACAGGAGAGATCGCTTTTTACAATTCAATTCAAAATCAATTAGACAAGGTAGATTACAATGGTCTTTCAGACGATGACAAGGTAGTTTACGATGTTCTGGATTATACATTGAAAGATAAAATTGAAGCTTATGCTTACCATCCGGAATACATTCCATTTAGTCAGTTTACGGGCCTGCCTTTAAATTTCCCTTTATTTGGAAGTGGTGAAGGGAGCCAGCCATTTAAAACAGAAAAAGATTACGCAGATTGGCTACAAAGGATGAATAAATTTCCCTTATGGATGGATAGTGCAATAGAAAATTTTAAAGAAGGAATCAATAATAAAGTCGTTTTACCTAAAAAACTGATTGTAAAAATGATTCCTCAGATGAAAGCGGAGGAAATTATTACCCCTGATTTTGACAAAAATATTTTCTACGGACCCATCAAAAATTTCCCAAAAGATTTTTCGAAAGCTCAAAAAGATAAATTTACAGCTCTTTATAAAGACGCTATTTTGAAAAAAATCATTCCTGCTTATACCAAAATGGGTGTGTTTTTAGAAACGGAATACCTTCCTAAAGGAAGAGATACTGATGGATACAACAGTCTTCCAAGAGGAAATGAAATCTACCAATATTATGTAAAAAGTTGGACCACAACTAATAAATCGCCTGAAGAAATTAATAAAATTGGACTTCAGCAGGTAGCCATGCTTCGTGCAGAAATGGAAAAAGTGAAGCAACAGGTTGGATTTACCGGAAGCCTGGAAGAATTTATCAATTTTGTAAAAACTGATCCTAAAGCAATGCCTTATAAAACTTCAAAAGAAGTTCTGGATGGTTTTAACGGGATTTTATCTAAAATTACCCCGAAACTAAAGACCATGTTTAGTGTAACTCCAAAAACAAAATTTGAAATCAGACAAACCGAGAAATTCAGGGAAGCAAGTGCGAGTGCAGAATACATCCAGGGAACTCCAGATGGAAAAAGAGCCGGCATTTTCTATGTTCCTCTTCCCGATCCTTCAAAATTTAATGTGACTTCAGGAATGGAATCCCTATTCTTACATGAAGCTATTCCGGGACACCATTATCAGGTTTCCCTTCAACAGGAAAACACGAAGTTACCAAAGTTTATGAGATTTGGTTGGTTTGGAGCCTATGGAGAAGGTTGGGCACATTACTGTGAAACTTTAGGTCCTGAGTTTGGATTATACACCGATCCTTATCAAAAAATGGGCTACTTAAGCGATCAGATGCTGAGAGCGGTACGATTGGTCGTGGACACTGGATTACATACAGGAAGAATGACAAGAGAAGAAGCTATAAAATATTTCTTAAGCAATATTTCCTATGATGAAGCAGGAGCTACTGCAGAAGTGGAAAGATACATGGCAATGCCGGGACAGGCTTTAGGATATAAAATAGGTTCTTTAAGAATTCGTGAACTTCGTGATAAATACCAGAAACAACTAGGCAGTAAATTTAGTCTGGCAAGTTTCCATGACGAAGTTTTGAGTCAGGGATGTCTTCCTTTGGATGTCCTGAATAGAAAAATGGAACTTTGGGCAAAGAAGCAGAAGTAATTTTCAACAAAATAAAAAAGCCATGAATTAATATTTGCGGCTTTTTTTACATTTACTTAAATATAATAAAATGATAACAGATTCGCTAAAATCTCTTTATACCAGAGATTTAAATAAATTAAAATCAGAAATTGAAGCGTACCAAAATGAAGAGTCAATCTGGTTAATAGACAAGCATATTTCAAATTCTGCAGGAAACCTCTGTCTTCATTTGGTTGGAAATCTTAGCCATTTTGTGGGTGCAATACTTGGACATTCCGGATATATAAGAAACAGAGAACTTGAATTTTCATTAAAAAATATTCCACGAACTGAATTAATTCAGCAAATAGAAAGTACAATTGAAGTTGTAAATTCTTCCCTTGACAAATTAACTGATTCTCACCTAAAGAACGAATATCCTCTTGAAGCTTTGGGATATAAAATGACAACTGAATATTTCCTGATTCATTTGATCGGGCATTTGAGCTATCACCTGGGGCAAATTAATTACCACAGAAGGTTGCTGGATCACTAATTATTTCTCAAACATCATCTTTGTAATAAAATCTTTGTCTCCTTTTCCTCTTGCAGGAGAATATTCTCTGCCATAGAAAATGATCTGGAGATGAAGCTTATTCCAAACACTTTCCTTCCATATGTTTTTTGCGTCTTTTTCCGTTTCTATCACATTTTTTCCTGAGGTGAGTTTCCATTGGGTCATTAATCTATGAATATGCGTATCAACAGGAAACGCGGGAAATCCAAACCCCTGGCTCATTACTACGGAGGCTGTTTTATGACCAACTCCCGGTAGAGCTTCAAGTTCTTCATATGTCTGGGGCACTACCCCATGATGTCTTTCCAATAAAAGTTCAGCCATTCTTTTTAGATTTTTAGCTTTTGTATTTGAAAGTCCTATTTCTTTGATGAGTTCTTTAATCTCTGAAACTTCCAGTTTAGCCATCTTTTCTGGCGTTCCTGCCACTTTAAAAAGCTGCGGGGTTACCTCGTTCACCTTTTTATCTGTTGTCTGCGCAGAAAGCGCTACAGCAACCATCAATGTGTAAGCGTCAGTATGAGCTAACGGAATAGGAACTTCGGGATATAGTTTTTCTAATTCAAACTGAACAAGTTCTGCCCTTTGTTTTTTTGTCATTTAACCACTAAATTTGAACAAAAATAAACATTATGTTGAAAGTAGGAGACAAATTACCCGATTTTGAAGGAATCAATCAGGACGGAGGAAAAATAATCTCATCGGAATTGATTGGAAAAAAATTAGTTATATTCTTTTATCCGCAGGCCAATACACCAACGTGTACTGTGGAAGCATGTAATTTAAGTGATAATTATTCTCAACTAAAGAAAGCCGGGTTTCAGCTTTTAGGGATAAGTGGAGACTCTGTAAAAAAACAAAAAAACTTTCACAGCAAATTTGCTTTTCCATATGATTTGGTTGCTGATGAAAACCGTGATATTATCGAGAAATTTGGTGTTTGGCAGGAGAAAAAGACATTTGGCAAAACTTATATGGGAATTGTAAGAACTACTTTTATCTTTAACGAAAAGGGAATTTGCACAAGAGTTATTGAAAAAGTAAGTTCAAAAACAGCTGCAGAACAGATCTTAGAAGAATAAGATTAAAGGTAAATAACACGAATTTTTTCAATTTAAGAATTCGTGTTATTTATTATTCGTTTACTCAGTTTCGTAATATCTTAATTCCTCCTCATCATTGGGAAGAGTTACATATTTTTGGAATTTCAATCCAAGTTTCTCGATTAACTTTTGTGAAGAAAAATTATCTTTGGAAGTAATAGCAGATATCTTCTTCAATCCGAATTCATCCATTCCAATTGATTTAACCATCATTGCTGCTTCATAGGCATAACCTTTTCCTTCAAATTCATCCAACAGAGAGAAGCCAATATCCAAAATATCAAGCCCATCACGTTCAAAAATACCTACAGCACCGACTTTTTTATTCTCATCTTTCGTTACAACCAAATAATTTCCAAATCCTAACTTTTCAAGCTGAGGAAGAAATCTGTTTTTAATATAGTCTTCTGCATCAGAAATCGTTTTTAGCTGGCGATCTCCAATAAATTTAATAAATTTTGGCCTGTTATAAAGATCAAATATAAAAGCACTATCATCCAAAGATATTGGACGAATGATCAATCTTTCAGTTTCGTAGAAATTATTTTCTTTTGGTTGATTTCTTAGGCTCATCTTTTTTTGGTTCTTCCTTTTTTTCAATTTTTAAAAGCCTTGGGTTGTTGGCACACTTCTTATTATAAAGTTCAATATAAGTTCCATTATCCTTTACATTAGTTATGGCTCCGGTAGTTTTGTTTACCGTTAATGTATAATGTGTTTTTTGATATGGACATTCCTTTGATGTTAATTTTCCTAAATCTAAATAATAATTATTCCGGTCTTCGTAATAATTTCCTGCCACATCCGTAAATTCCTCATCTATCATGTATCCATCTATAGTCGCAGCAATCGCCGCTTCTTCAACATTATCTACTTTTCCAATAAACCCTTTCAGGCTTTCAAGATCAGTGATATAACTTATTTTACCTCCTGAAGAATAAGCTATATAATAAAAACTATCTTCGTCCGGAAACAGATCAAAGCCCGAGAATTGTGGTGTATAATCTTTTTTTGCCCCTGAGATTTTTATCTCCTGATCTTTTGCATAGGTATTATAAACTAACACCCAAAAATCAATTTTCCCATTGGGTTCAATTTCTTTTAGAACATTTGGGATACTTGAAAATTTCTTTTTTTCCTGAGAATATGTCAAAATTCCTAAAAGAATAAAAGTGAATGTAACAAGTTTAGATGCCAATTTTATCATAATTTGAAAGTTATAAAAAGTAAAGCACTACTACATAAACTTCTCTCCTTTTTTGAAGTTCTTCAGGTCAAGAACATAATCTTTTATAAGCTGATCATTGTCTCGCGGACAAATAAGCAGTGCTTTATCCGTATCTACGATAATGTAGTTTTCCAGTCCATCTATAATGACAGCCTTGTTGTTGCTCTTCATCCGAACAATATTCCCTTTCGAGTTATATGCAAGGAGATATTTAAGCTTTACCGTATTTTCATTAGCATCTTTTTCCGCATTTTCATAAACAGAGGTCCATGTCCCTAAATCGCTCCATCCAAGATCTGAAGGTATAACATATACATTTTTAGCTTTTTCCAAAATTCCATTATCTATAGAGATCTTTTGAACTTTTGGATAAATAAGCTCAATACAATTATCCTCACTCTCAGCATTATATTCACAAGCCATAAAATGTTGAGTCATTTCAGGAAGGTAGGTTTCGAACGCCTTATGAATACTTTTCACATTCCAGATAAAGATTCCTGCATTCCAAAGAAAGTCTCCACTTTCTAAGAAACTTTGAGCGATTTCTAAAATTGGTTTTTCTGTGAATGTTTTAACTTTAAAACATTCAGCTTCTTTTTTATCAACAAATTGAATATATCCATAACCGGTATCCGGCCTTGTTGGTGTGATTCCTAACGTAACCAGATAATCATTTTTTGAAGCCAGGTCAAAGGCAAGTTCTACTTTTTCAAGGAAAACATTTTCTTTTAATATTAAATGATCTGCAGGCAAAACAACTATTGTAGCATCAGGATCAATCTCAGCAATTTTATTTGCCATATAAAGATTACATGCTGCCGTGTTTTTCATCAAGGGCTCTCCAACGATATTACTTTCAGGAATTTCAGGCAATTGTTGATGAGAAAGACTCATATACTCCTTATTTGTAATAACAAAAATATTTTCATTAGGAATGATCTTACTAATCCTGTCGTAAGTCTGTTGGATCATTGTACGTCCTACTCCTAAAATATCCTGAAATTGTTTTGGAAACTTCTGCGTACTCATAGGCCAGAATCTGCTACCAATCCCACCTGCCATAATTACACAGTATTTATCTGATTTTGACATGTTTAACTACATTTTTCTACCCTTGCCAAAGGTTTGAAAGAATACTTCCTTCCAGTAGCCAGGTTCTTACAAAGATAGTTTTTTTTAATCAGACCTTCTAGAAAATACTTCTCGTTTCGGTACATAAAGTAGTCTCCTTCTTTTAATTCTTCAATAAATTGAAGTTTATCATCTTGTTTCTCAATATGGAAATATTTAACCAAATCCGGACTTGCCATAAAATTGGCCTTTGGAGACTTTGAAAATTTCATGATAATTGGCCTCAAAGCTTCATCATATACCTCAGTACTTTCCAGAAGCATCCGTCTGAAAGTCTCTTTCCATTCGTTACCATGAGGAGAAATTCTTCTTCCATATTTTTCAAAGGCAATAAGATGAGCTAACTCATGAGTAAGCACGAAGAAAAAGAGTTGGGGAACCAATGTAGAATTGATTGTTATTTCATGGGAATGATCTGGGAGCTTTCTATAGTCTCCCAGCTTGGAATTCCTATTTCGAGTAATTTTTATATGAATATAATAATCTGAAAACCAGATTTTCAAGTACTGAAGTGTATTCGGTGGTAAATATTTTTCTAATGATTGGATAGACATTTTACAAACTTAGTGGAATTCCTGCATAGAAATTCAACAATTTAAGACTGAAAAGATAATTAAATTTAGCTTGAGCCACAGAACCCTGTGCATTCGCATAATTATTTCTGGCTACATTTAAATCAAAGATAGTGGTTCTTCCTGCTGCATAACTTTTATCTGCAAAATCCATTGAAAGCTTTGTGCTTTTTGCTGCTTCAACTGCAGCAATATATGCTTCATAATTAGCATCTACGTCAAATTGTGCTTTCTGAACATTTTGTCTTACCGTTTGCTTCTGTTGTTCCAATGTATTTTTGGCAACACTTTCATTGATCCTGGATTGCTCGACTTGTAACTTTGTTATTCCTTTATTAAAAACTGGAATACTCACTGACAATCCGGCCTGCTGCCCGAAGTTGTCTTTATATTGTTGGAAAAAATTGGGCTCTTCAATGTAAACCAGTGCATTACCCACATTATTTGTATTAAGTAAGTTATTATAAAAACTTCCGATTCCTGCACTTGCTGTTACCGTTGGCCAAAATGCTGTTTTAGACACTTCTGTTTGCGCTTCAGCAGATCTAATTCTACTTTCCGCTGCTTTTATCTGCGGCTGATTGTCATAAGCAGTCGTTAAAACCTCATCTACAGATTTCAATTGTGGAGTAAGCTCGTCCGGAACGTCTACATCTTCAACATCAAAATCTTTGTATTCCTGCAGCTGCAATAGTTGAGCTAAGGCAAATAAACTTCTTCCGGTATTGATTTCTGCGGTTTTAAGGTTCTGCTTTTCTCTAGCTACGGCTGATTGTGCTTCAGCAAGAACGGTTTCAGCAGTTGTTCCTACCAAGGTAGTTATTTTTGCTCTTTCATATTGTTTTTGAGCATTCTCAACAGCACTTTGAGAAATTTTCACAATTTCTTTGTTCAGTAAAGTTGTTAAATACTGTTGTGCAATCTGTAAAGAAATATCATTCTTTATTGTTTCTATATCATACTGGCTTGCCTCAACATCAAATTGTGATTTTCTAATTGTTTTCTCTAGTCGTCCATTATTATAAACTAAAACATCTGCTGAGAGATTAGCATTATTACTGAACCTATCATTCCTGATACTTCCTGTTCCCAATGAGGCCTGTCCAAAACTTACTGTGTTCCCCACACTCGCTGATACAGAGGGTAAATATCCTTTTTTAGCAATTTTAAGATTAGAATCCTGAACTTGTTTCGAATATTCATTTTGGATAACCTGAAGATTATGTTTTACCGCATAATCCACACATTCTCTTAAGGACCATTTCTTCTGAGCATTCATACCCAGACAAGTTAATCCGAAAACGATAATCCAAACTTTTTTCATATAGAGATTTTACCATATTAGACGTAGTAAATATAAAAAAGTTACACATTTAAAAATTAATGTTTCATTTTAATAAAACTTTTGAGAATTTTGCATCATGACAACCAAAGAATATCAAGAAGCCGTAGACTGGCTTTTCGTGCAAGCACCCAACTATCAGATCGATGGTGAGAAGGCTTACAAGCCGGGATTGGATAATATAACCAAGCTTTGTGCTTTTTTTGACAACCCACAGGAAAAAATAAAATGTATTCATATTGGAGGAACGAATGGAAAGGGTTCAACAAGTAATATGTTGGCCTCTATACTCCAGGAAGCAGGATACAAAGTCGGAATATATAATTCACCTCATCTTATTGATTTTACAGAACGTATAAAAGTGAACGGTGAAAATTGTGATAAAGAATTTGTTTTTAATTTCATTCAGAAACTAAAAACTCTTCCAGAGGACATTCTACCCTCTTTTTTTGAGTTCACAACCATAATGGCTTTTGAGTATTTTTATCAGCAGCAAGTCGATTTTGCTATTATAGAAGTAGGATTGGGAGGCAGACTAGACTCTACAAACATAATAAAACCTATGGTTTCTGCCATTACGAATGTACAATTAGACCATCAGAACATATTAGGTAATACCATCGAGGAAATTGCCTATGAGAAAGCAGGCATTATTAAAAGTAATATTACAATCATTTCGGGAGATGAAAATGAGACTGTAAAAAATATTATTAGGGATAAAGCCAAAAAAGAAAATGCCAATTTTATTGACGCTACTTCCATAAAATCAGATTTAAAATCAGATTTAAAAGGAAACTATCAACAAAAGAATATCCGGGTTGTTTTAGCTTTAACAGATGAATTAACAAGGTTAAATGTTGAAATTTCACACCAGGATATTGAAAGTGGATTACTAAATGTTAATCAGAACACCGGATTTATTGGTCGTTGGTTTGAGTTTTCCAAAACTCCATTAACGATTTGTGATACCGCTCACAATCAAGCAGGATTAGAACAGGTTTTTTCCCAGCTCAATTCAATTGATCGCCACAAACATGTTATTTTAGGTTTTGTAAATGATAAAAAAATAGATGAAGTGATGAATTTGCTGCCTGAAAATTCTAAGTTTTATTTTGCAAAACCAGCTATTCACAGGGGACGCCATCCAAAAGATTATGAAGATTTGCTCATTAATGCAAAAATAATTTACAAAATTTTTGATTCTGTACAGGAAGCGTATTTATCTGCAAAACAAGAATGTACAAATGATGAAATGATTTTTATTGGCGGAAGCAACTTTGTAGTCGGAGAATTTTTAGAAAAAAATTTGTCTGTAAAAGAATAAGTCGTATATTTGCACCACTCAAAACGAGAAATCGTAAGTGGGGCTCTTAGCTCAGTTGGTTCAGAGCATCTGGTTTACACCCAGAGGGTCGGGGGTTCGAATCCCTCAGGGCCCACAGAGAAAGGTAACTGAAGCCTTTTAAAAAAAATTCAGGGCTCTTAGCTCAGTTGGTTCAGAGCATCTGGTTTACACCCAGAGGGTCGGGGGTTCGAATCCCTCAGGGCCCACAGAAAATCTCTCAGGAAACTGGGAGATTTTTCTTTTTTATATCAATCGCTTATAACAAAAAAGGTTGATCCATTGATCAACCTCACGTATATTAATATTTCAACAATTTTACTTCTTAATTAATTTTAAGGTATTTGAAGCTTCTTTTGTATAGACTTTTATAATATAATTTCCAGATTTCAAATCATTTATATCTATTTTGTTTTCACTTAGAAAAGCTTTTCTAACAATTCTTCCTGCCAGGTCATATATTTCAATTTTTATCAATTTTTCACTTGTTTTAAATATTAAAACATCCTTTACAGGATTTGGATAAATTGCAATATCAGTTTTAAACTCCGTGTCTTTTATTCCTAATGAGTTTTGAACAGTTGTAACATAGTTATTTGTTTCTATTGGGAAATTATAATCAAAATAAATATTTGCCATATTTGCAAACGACTCTCCAGCAAGCAATGTCGGTTTTACCTTAATTTTAAATATCACATAACCGTCATTATTAGCATCATCAAAAGGAAGATTAATACCCTGAAAGATAAATTCTACTTTTGTCCCTGTAATTTTGGTTTCATAATCATGACTTCCTCCAATAGGTATTAAACTGTTTATATCAAACTTGTTCCCATCTATGATATCTTTCACTAAAATGTTCTGAGCATTTGCAGTACCATTGTTTTCAAAACGGATTAAATAATGCACATAACCACCTGCAGAACTCTGTGAAATCATATTCCCTTCTAAACAGGTTTTATCATTCGGATCAAAAGCATTGACAACATTTTGGTTCAATACGGAAATATTATCTTGGGGAGTCTCATCACTATTGTCTGAAATATGTGCGTTAAAATTCAAAATATCACCTAAATTTAAAGGAGGTACTTCTGTAGGCGCATTTAAATTCAGCACAAAATTGATTACTCTTGTTTCAAAAGGCTGGATGTTTGAAAAATTCCATGATAAAATATTGGGCACCTGATTTGAAATACCCGGAACAGAAGACACAAAGTCCAAAACGGCGTCATTAAATTGCAGAGTAATTAAACCCGATTGAGTCTGATTTCCTTTATTCTTATAAATTATTTTATAATGCGCATCAAATCCCGGTCTTGCACCATCTAAAGGAATAACGTTGATTTCAAGGTCATTATGAACTCCATTCGGGATAACACAAAAGTTTTGAGTTTGTGGACTTACCATAGAGGGAAAAGAGAAAGTAGCACTTGATGGATTAACCGTAAAATAAGCCGGGGTTTCCAGAATAGGAGTAAGCGTATGTGTTCCTGCTAATACTGGTAAACCATAGTTTCCAGATGAATTACCTATCAATACTCCTGTTAAATACCCTCCTTGATTGGTCACATTGAACTTCATATTTGGATATATAGGGTCTGTAATACCACAGCCATCATTATTAAAATCATATTTCGTGCTTCCTTGAGCTACATAATAAGTCCCACCCGGATTAAATGAACAATAGGTATTAACGGAACAATTTGTACTGCCATTAATATTTACATGCTGTTGAATCGTGTACATCTCCCACTCGTCAACACATACATATTTTAAATTAGGGAGATTTTCAAAATTCAGTCCAGATTCTACACTTCCGTTTTTCATGAAAATCCTCTCCAAATTTGGATTATTACCACACAATAAAGTAGTTAAACCTGTCTGATTGGATACATCGACTACACTCACATTGGTATGCATACATTGAAGAGTTCCTATTTTATTAATCATTGACAAGTCCAGTACCGAAATAGGATTGTCATTAACAACAAAATCGTTAACTTTAATTAGGCTACTTACATCCAAAGTCGAAATATTATTATTTCGAGCTTCCAGTTGTATTAACTCCGGCTTATTACTTAAATCTAAATTGGCAATTTGATTGTGTCCACAATCGAGGATCTGCAGATTAGATAACCCTGTAATATTTAACGTTACGAGGTTGTTATAAGAACAATTAAGCCTTTTTAGATTAAGCAAACCATTGAGATTAATTGAATTAAGTAAATTATTTGTAAAATCAATGTGCTCCAGGTTCACAAGAGGAGAAACATCAGCATTAGTAACCGCATTATTAAAAGCGACTAACACTTTTAAATTTGAAAATGCATTCAAACCTGTTAGATCTGATATCTTAGTTGGTGAAGTTGCAGAAATATTTTGAATTTGCAATTGATAAACAGCCAAAACTTCATTTTGCTCTATTTCATTATTGTTGTTGGCATCTATTTTAATAGAGCTGCCATTTATATTTTTCGCAATATCATTGGTGATATCCGCCTGTAATAATTTAGCTTTGAATTGCGAATCAGGAATACTAAGTATCTGAGCGTTACAAAAAGAAGTTATCCCCAGGAAGATTAATGTAGATTTTATTCTCATATTTTAATTGGTTTATTAGCTTCGGTTAAGTCACAAAAATAGCACATCTATACTATATTTAACTCTCCTTTTAAAAATTTAAAGATTTTACAAACAATTCATTAAATTTGATTATTACAACTAATGTTTGACAGGTTAAAATGATATGGTTATGGGCATCGTAATGTCAAAAAAAGAAATATTAAGGAGATTAAATACGCTTAGAATCAATCCTTTGGGACTGGAACCCAGAAACTATGGCATCTCAATTAAATACTATTCCTATGATGAGAAAGTCCCATCAAAAAGAATTGATTACGAGGCAACAGCAGATCTAAATCTTGAATATAATAAGGGTGTTTTAACGATTAACAAAAAAAATATTTTCTATAATCAGCATCAGCCCGACAATATCAGTGAAATTTTAGCAGACTCAATATCAAAAGCCTTATACCCTATTCAAACTCACCTGAATGAAAAAGGTATCGGCACCAATGAAATCACTAATCTGGAAGAGATTAAAGAACGATGGAAAGATGAAAAATCTAAACTATCACAAAAATACTCGAGCAAACCTCTTACTGATCTTTTCACATCAGTTGATCATAAAATAGATAATAAAACGGACCTGGAAAAAAGTCTTCAATATGATTGGTTTTGGAACCTTTTTTTCCATTCTAAATTCATTGATTACGGAGAAACCAGAAAAGCAAAAACAGCTTTATTTCTCTCGGTAATTCCTTATCAATTTCCAATTAGATTTTCCGGACTTCAAACAATCAATAAGATCCCAACCGGCTACCATTCTTTTGTGATAGAGTTCAAGAGTGAGGAAATGCCTGCAGACCCTTACTTTATTCCTAAAAATCATCCAGACCCGTCATCTTACTTTATGTCTTTACATGTTATTTTTGATTTGGACTTATATCATCATTTTCCTATGCATACGAGAGCTTATTTTGAAGTTTTCACCAATGATTCCTTAGGAAATAAAACTTTAGTGAAAAAAATAAATTACACTCAATTCCAACTCAATAATGAAGATTATAAACATAAGGAATTAAGCAAAGAGAGTCCTTTTATTACGGGAGGTTTAGTTATATCAGAGCCTAATAAATGGGGATTCTATAAAAACATATATGAGAATGACTGGTAAAAATCCATTTGTATAAAAAACATTAATTTTACAGACCACACAAATTATATTAATATGCCTTTAAAAGAAAAAGTAGTACAGGGAGCCTTGTGCCAATGCCAGTTTGGTACTACTCCAGATAAATTAATGGTACTCACGCAACAGAAATATTTCATTAATGATCTTAATGGAAGTTCTAAACTTGCTGCCACTCATAAAGATATAGGACCCACTTTTGAAAAAAACTGCTTTGGTTCGTGTAAAAAGAAGCTTAATACTCCTTGCGTTGCCATCGTTACAGAATGGAGTGGTTACTATGAAAAGGAAAAATATTCTCCACCAGACGGTTATATTTTATTGGAAGACAGCAAGGCCACCTGCCCTGTTGGAGGCAAAGACTGCATAAGTATTATTAAAACAGGACAGATCGGAGAACCATCCCAAAGCAACATTAAAAACGCTGACGAAGAACTTCAGCCTCATGTAAATCCTATCATTGATATGTCACAATATAATGCGAAGGACATGTATAAATTTGGATTTTAGGTATGGGTACAGCAGGAATTAAAAAGGCACTGATCAAAGAGCCGAAAGAAAACGTTAAAAAGTATGGTACCGGGTTCATTGTGGAACTAGGTCACTCGCAGAATTCTTTCACAGCCTATCTGGATAAAACCTGCCTTGGAAAAGGCACGCGTAATCCGGAATCTACCATGAAAGAGGTCAAATGGTTTCTTATAAGAGAACATATATGGACAGCCTATAAACAGCTTTATCCAACCCTTGGTCCTAATGAGTTTTTTAACACCATAAAAACTCAAAATGAAGAAAATAAAGATTATAAACTGTTTGAGGGAAATAATAAGGTATTCAGCACTGGAGATATTCAAACAAATTCCAAAAGCATAGGTGTTATCCATCTTTTAATTCCCTACAGCACTTTTCCGGAGGCAGATGGGAATGAGGTTTTAAGAGTCGTGGTTGTAGATAAACCACAGGTTCTATATTGTCATTTTAAATTTCCAAAAACCGGATATATCCCTTTAACAAATAATGAGAAAAAAGCTCTGTATGGGCAAACAGTAGATGTAGAAGTATATACTCATTTACTTCCTGATTGGAATAATAATCTTTCAAAATTCATATTTGATGTCGAACTTATTAACAAGGGTAAAGTTGTTTCTAAACAGGAAAGAGTAGAAATCACCAGTCCTGGGCCATTTGTTTACAATTCAGTAAAAGCTCTAAAATTTCAACTAAATCCTGACTGGCAAAAAAACCACAACAAAGAAAAGAAGGATGAACAGTTCTTTCTTAGATTAAAAGGCTATGTCGGATTTACAGGACCCGTTTTACTTCCAAAAGGTTTTTTGTCTCAGGAAGGAGCATACGACTCTCAAAAGGACACGTCAAACTGGGGCAGAATGGAAAAAGGAAAATGGATCTTTAATACCTCCCCTGATCTATTGGTTCCTTATAATGACATGAGTGCTCTATTTGGTGAATTTGAAAAACAAAAAAATAATCAGATTCAGTACATTGGAGATATTGAATATCTTAAAAAAGAATATGATCCCTGTGGATACAGTAAAATAACCGTAGCCGATGAATCTGATAAAAAGCGTAGTCCGTATGTTATCTTTGATGAAGATGCAAAAGACAAAATAGATAACACCAAAAATACTTTTGATGTTATCACTGGTGATAAGGAAAAGAAAAAGGTAACCATTACATTGGATAACCTTCAGAATAAAAACGTTTTATGCACAGGTGTTTTACTTCCTAAAGATGAAAAACACAATATTCCAAAGCATGTCTTTTTATTAGATAAGGTATTGATACCACATTATACAGGTAAAATACCTTCCGTTAAAAATGACTCTACACAGGCAAATGATACTGATGTTTATGCGGACGAAACTAAAGCTCCTTCTCAAAATGTTGCTGATGTACAAGGATGGACAGAAAATACTGATTACAATTACATAGGAGAAAATAAACTCCAGTTAAACCTTGATTATATTTATAATAAAACCATCGCTATTGGAAGTAAAGAATTTAGCGATGTGCCAGCAACAGAAGTATGGCTTGCCAATTATTTCTGGCTGTCGAAGGACAAAATACAGACTTATTTTGTTCCTATTTCTACCTGTCGTTATCCCAATCAATTAGTCAAATTAAGGCTATTTCCAGATGTTGAATGGTCATTAAACTTTTTTTATAACACTTCAGATCCGGTATGGTATGGGAACTCTGAACCTACATACAATATCTATGGGACTGAGAGTAAAGCGACCAGGGATACAATATCTGTAAAAGATCTTAAAACTAAAGGAGATGTAATCTCACTAGCAGAATTAAGAAGAGAAGAAAGAAATGAAAATAAAAATAAAAAAGACGGGCAAAAAAAAATAGGCACAGCAGCTAACCGCTTTATGGGCGATATGAAAGGCAGCTACGGATTATCAGCCAAGGTTTCCTATAATAGCGGGGTTTCTCACGAATTAAGCTGGAAATTTGCTGAGAAGTATCGTAAGATGCTTGGCATTCTAAAATCTATCTATGATACTGTTGATGATATTGCCGGAGCAAAAGATGCTAGAAAAGGTGCAGAATCTCTACCTCCATCTTTGGCTGGAAGAAGAAGCATGATGAGCCTTTCACTCCTGGCTCCTGCCCCATCTGTTGGGATCAGCTGGAAATTCGCTAAAACAGGAGACTCTGTAGGCCTGGAACTTGCTGGTAAGGCCAAGTGTTCTCCCCTTATCGGTGGTGAACTTAAAATTGATTTATTGGCTTTAGCGGATAAGATCCCGGTTTATGGAAAGTTTATTACTTTTCTAGACCTCACGACTTGGTTGATTGAAAAGATTTCGATGGATGCATTAAGCATCACCTACCGTATCGATTTGATATTTTATGCTAATTTAGCAATAGAAGAAGCATATGTAAAATGGAATGACGCAAAAGAAGGAAATAAGTTTGATACAGATCTAACTCTTTCGGGAACTCTTGGAGGTAAGCTTGAACTTGAATTGGGCCTTACTATGAGTGCTAAGCAGATCGAAAAATTCCCGGAAATAGAACTTCAGGCTGGTGTAAGAGCAGATTGTTCTTTTAAAATAACGGCAAGTCCAAATTTTGACTGGGGAAATAAGCTTGATTTTACAACCAAGTTCTCGGGGCTTATGGTTACCGTTTATTATAAGTTTTCCATGAAAAGAAATTCCAAAAACAAAGGCCCCGAAACTCTGGATCCTTTTAAATTGATACCAAGCTATTCAGGAAACCCGGTAAGTATGACTTTTGGAGAAGGCGAAGAAAATAAATTTTAATAAAATGAACAGGAAGATATTATTTGGTCTATTGTTATTTAACATCATAAGCTGCCAAAAAAAAGATACAATAACCCACACATCAAATCTCAATACGAATAATAACGAAAAAAAAATGACAAAGACTATGGCTTCTCATCCTTTATATGCTTTAAGCCTTGATGCAGCAGGCGATTTTCAGGTTTATATCAATGATATCCTGGTTGCTTATTATTATAAAAACGGTGGTACATCTCTTACCTTACCTATTAATCGTGAGATTTTAGGGTCAGGTAAACAGACCGTTAAGATCGTTCTTAAGTCTGATAAAGAATTGGATGAAAATGAACTTAAATATTATAAATTCAGGATTTTAAAATATGCTTCTTTCGATTCGCCAGATTATGATGTGGTTGTAGACTGTAAATTTAATACAGATGAAAACAAACCCGCAAAGGAGATTACTCAAACCTGGGATTTTAACTCTGATGTTCCTTACCAGGTAACTGGATGGTCTCAATCAACGGTTTTGTTGAACGAAGATAAAGACGCATTACTTAAAGAAGTTTTAGATACATATAATAACTTCAGGGATATTCTTCAGAAAAAAGATACTGGCAGTTTCTTTACAAAAACCAAAATAAGAGATGCTGAAATTGATAAAGCATTGTATCTCTCTTCCTCTGATAGTAAAAAGGATCAGTCAGAAACCTCAGCAACCATCCAAAACATTGTTGAAGTTTTACCCGTAGACAATTATAAAATGGTTTTTTATGGAAATGGCAGAATGGTTTCTTTAATAAGAACTGATGAAAAAAGTAAAGATGAATCTGCTTTACAGGCAAGGCTTAAAGATCATAGTACGGAGATTTATGAATTGGTACTTCACCGTCCTAAAAAGGGATCTCCACTAGAAGTTGTAAGATAAACCTATCCATCAATAGAAAAAGCATTGCTATTTAACTCCGACAATGCTTTTTTTTAATTACATTTTTAGAATCAATCAAAGAAAATTAAATTGTTTTTAAGAATCCGGATTATCTAAAAGTAATCCAAGTTTGTAAAGGTCGAGATATCTAAGGCTTACGTTTCCCTTCAAAAGGCTCTGCTCTATCCTTCGTTTATTCATCCTGAAAAAAAACTTGAAGAGGCTTTTTAACCCTATTTTATTCATTACATTATGGGCTTTTACAAGCTTAATCTCAGACAGTTTTAAGCTTAACTGGTGGTCTTTAAGCATTTGAGATAAACTTTCCACAGACTCTTTTACTTTTTCCAGATAGACTCTATTATCTTCTAAATCATAATTAAAAATGGGATTTTTAATATGATCAACTACGATTCCTTCTGATTTTAAATCCATTGCAAAGAGCAGGTCTTCATATCCGTATTTTTGAAATTCAGGATTGAATCGAACTTTTTCAAGCACTTCTTTTTTTATAATAAAATTATTGGTCTGAAAGCTCAGATATGGTTTTTCAATCCGAAGTTCTACAGGTAGATTTTCACGTTCTGTTGCAAATTTCCATCGTAGAAAATGTTTCTGATCAGGAAGTTCTGCCGATACACTTCTACCCCCGTAAATAACCTTTGTAGATGGGTTTTCCTGTATGAATTGAATATAGTCTGTTAAAAAATTTTCCTCAATTATTCTTCCGTCACAATCGAGGAAAAGTAAATAATCTCCTTTAGAATAAGTAAGAAATAAATTACGAATTTGTGATCTTCCTATGTTTTTATCAAGATAGATCAATTGGTCGACCTGATTGTGAAGGTCTTTATTTATATCTTTGAATTTTATTTCAGATTCATCATCTATTAAAATGATTTCTGCATCATAATCTTGTGCATTAATTTCTTTTATCAGGTTTGAGACCAATTCCCGGACATCAAAATTATACACAGGGATACAGATAGAAACTTTCATCAGATCAGATTTTTTCAATGATCTTCTGAATGTTCAACTCTTCCAGGCAAGCCCAATCTCCTCTAAAACATTCTTTATCTCCAAATACAGAACAAGGTCTGCAGGTGAGATCTTTTATTTGAACAACATCATTTTCACTCTGGCCAAATCCAAGAAACCCAGCATAAGGATGAGTGGAGCCCCATATGGAAACACACCTTGTCCCAACAATACTTGCCAAATGCATATTGGCTGAATCCATTGAAATCATGAGTTCCAATTCTGCAATCTTGTTAAGTTCTTCTTTAAGATTTAATTTTCCGGATAAACTCTGGGTATTAGGAATTTCACTTTCCCACTTCTCAAGAGTATCAGTTTCATTTTTTCCGCCACCAAAAAAATACACCTTTTCTTTTTGAGACAAAATCTTCACCAGTTCATAAGACTTTTCTAAAGGAAGCATCTTCCCTTTATGTTGAGCAAATGGGGCAAATCCTATTCCGGACTTCTTTTTTGCGATTGGCCTCAACTGATTGGATAATATCACCTTAAATCCCATTTCTCTAAATACATCAGCATATCGCTCAACAGTACGCTTTAATTGCACTTTATTAAGATTCCAAATATCTGTAAGTACTTCCTTTTCCTCCTTTCCTTTGTTGATTTTAAATACTTTATAGCCTTTTCTTCTATAAATCTTATCCAATATTTTTGTTCTGATCACATCATGCAGATTCGCAATATAATCAGGATGAAATTCTTTTATAAGCTCATTTGCCAATCTATTTAATCCAAAAAAACCTTTATAATCATCGAGGTTAATTCCTTTAAATATAACATTTGGGATATCAGAGAATAAGCTTTCAAAATTTTTTCTGGAAACTATTATAATTTCTACATTGGGATTTTGTTCAAGAAACTCACGAAAGACAGGTACTGTCATCGCAACATCACCAAAAGCGGAAAAACGATATGCTAAAATTCTTGTCACAACTACGACTTCAGTTGGTAAGCCACGGCGTAAAATTTAATCTGCTTGGTCATTGCCATTAGACCATTAGCTCTGGAAGGAGAAAGAAACTCCTGCAATCCGATTTCTGAGATAAACTGAAAATCAGAATCTAAGATTTCCTGTGTAGAATGACCACTATAAATACTTACCAACAAAGAAACGATCCCCTTTGGCAAAATACCGTCGGAATCTGCATCAAAAAAAAGTTTCCCTTCTTTAAATTCTGCATCGATCCAAACTTTACTCTGACAACCCTTAATAAGATTATCATCTGTCTTTTTGTCCTCAGAAAGACCTTTCAAATCTTTACCCAGGTCAATTATGTATTCATACTTCTGTTCCCAGTCCTCAAGAAATGCAAATTCGTCAATTATTTCCTGTTGTTTTTCTTTAATGGTCATTTTTCAACAATTCTTTATGCAAAGATACCAATTTTGTAAGGATTATTTATTGGATGCTTTTTCAAAAACTTCCAACAGCTTTATTTCTTCATTTTCCCAACAAAGGACTTTGGAAGCTCTTTCTAATTCTGCCAAATATCCTTTTCTTCCTTTATTTAAAACGGCTTGCACCGCCGCAGCTATATTTTCAGGTTGATGATCTTTAATAAGCTCTCCAACATCGAACTGGTTTTTAATATTCTGCATCTCAGGAAAACTAGCCATAATTAATGGAACCCGGCTCTGAATACAGTCTAATACTTTATTGGGTAAAGAATATAAATAGCTATCCCCTCCATTTTCTTCAATACTCATCCCGACATCGGCAGTCAGAGTAACTTTTCTCAAATCTTCAGGCAGGAGCTTTCCCAAAAACCGGACTTTTTGTTGGAGATTCTCACGAACGACCAGATCTTCATATTCTTTTCTTCTTGGTCCGTCACCTGCAATTTTAAATACTACATTCTCTAGGTGATGCATTGCCATAATTGCCTTTTCAATTCCCCTAAACGGGTTTATTGCTCCTTGATATAACAGTATTTTCGGATTATTCTCTGGAATTTCTATGCTGAAATCTATTTTTCTGGGTGCATTTTGAACAACCACAGGATTCACAAGATATTTTTTTTTAAACCATTTTGCATAGCTTCCACTAGCTGTAATCATATATTCCAATTTTGGAATTATATTTTTTTCCAGGTTACGCCACATTTTTTGTGACATTTTGCCTTGAATTGCCGGCATCTCAGAAAAAATTTCATGACTATCAAAAACTAAGGGAATATTTAGCCGTTTAGCAATAAGATAATTGGGAAGCAAAGCGTCTATATCATTAGCGTGGAGAATTGTATTCTGATCAGCTTTCTTTTTTAATTCCTTATATAACTTCCAATTGAATTCGAAATAAGCTGTTTTTAAACTTTTTGACAGTAAAGGTATTCTGAAAAAAGAGTATGGCCGCTTCATTTCCTCGGCTCCACCCCAGTTATTTCCTATCAGCTCGATT
This sequence comes from Chryseobacterium paludis, assembly GCF_025403485.1. Lineage (NCBI taxonomy): Bacteria > Pseudomonadati > Bacteroidota > Flavobacteriia > Flavobacteriales > Weeksellaceae > Chryseobacterium > Chryseobacterium paludis. Next base: position 3,510,589 of record NZ_CP099966.1, on the reverse strand, counting down.
TGGTATCCCTTTTCATATAAAGTCCTGCATACCTTTTCTATTCGTTGATCTGTATACAGGTTGCTAAAGGCAGAAGTAATTATTTTCTTTTTCATTAATTTTTCTTTCCTGCAATCAAATGATAAATTTGTATGAAGCAGATTAACCCATTTGGTATGATGACCGGCCAAAGCATTCCGCTAAAAATACCATAAATGACAAAACAAATACAGCCCACCATATTTACGATTCTGATTTTTCTTACATCTTTCAATATAAAACTCAACACTATAAAAAGCGAGGCAGAATATCCAACATAAGTAGCAATTTCGGGACTCATAAGGAAAATTTAAAGAAAACAAACTTAGTCATTTTCAATAAGATAATAAAACTTTTTTCTGCCATAAAGTCATTAATTGATTTTTGGTAAAATATTTGTAATTTAGAATAATGAATAAAAGATAATTCTATCTTTATTCTAATTGAGATATATTATGGATTATAAGTTTTCACAAGGTTTGAGCCAAGTGTTCAAACAGAGCAAAAATGAAGCTAAAAGGCTGAAAAGTGAATTTCTTAATACAGAACATCTACTTTTAGGTATTATAAAAACAGAAAACTCTGCAAAAGAAATCCTTCAAAACCTTAATGCCGATTTAACACAAATCAGAAGAAAAATTGAAACTCTAAATACAACAAGTCTTAATCCTATTTCTGAGGAGGTAACCAATATTTCTTTCACTAAAATGGCAGATCATGCTGTTAAACGTGCAGAGTTAGAATGCCGACAATACAAAAGTAATGAAATTAATACCGTTCATTTACTTCTGGGTATTCTATATAAATATGAAGACCCAACCTCCAATATATTAGGAGCCTATGATATTGACTATGAAGGAGTTTCAAGAGAATATCAAACAATGCTTAAAAATTCTGGGCAGGCACCTCAAATGAGTGCATACGACGACGACGATGAAAGAGAGGAATTTGAGCAAATGAGAAAGCCTGCAGGAAACTTAGGTTCTGCAAAAAGCAAGACTCCTACCCTTGACAACTTTGGTAGAGACCTTACTTCTTTGGCAAGAGATGGGAAACTGGATCCTGTAATCGGTCGTGAGAAAGAAATTGAGCGTGTGTCTCAGATCCTTTCTCGTAGAAAGAAAAACAATCCACTTCTTATTGGAGAGCCCGGAGTTGGTAAATCTGCTATTGCGGAAGGTTTAGCTTTAAGAATCCAGCAGAAGAAGGTTTCAAGAGTTCTTTTTGGTAAAAGAGTCATTACCCTTGATCTTGCAAGTTTAGTTGCAGGAACAAAATATCGTGGCCAATTCGAAGAAAGAATGAAGGCAATCATGACGGAACTTGAAAAGAACCGTGATGTAATCTTATTCATTGATGAGCTTCATACTATTGTTGGTGCAGGAAGTTCTACAGGAAGCTTAGATGCATCCAACATGTTCAAGCCTGCTTTAGCAAGAGGAGAGATCCAATGCATCGGGGCAACTACTTTAGATGAATACCGTCAGTATATTGAAAAAGACGGAGCATTGGAAAGAAGGTTCCAAAAAGTTATGGTGGAGCCAACTAATATTGAAGAAACCATTCAGATTTTAAATCAGATCAAAGATAAGTATGAAGAGCATCACAATGTGATTTATACACCGGAAGCAATATTAGCTTGTGTCAATTTGACATCGAGATATATTACAGACCGTTTCTTACCAGATAAAGCAATTGATGCAATGGATGAAGCAGGTTCTCGTGTTTATATTAAAAATATGAAAGTCCCTACTGAGATCATTGATTTTGAAAAGAAAATTGAAGATATCAAAGAAATGAAGCAGAAAGCTGTTAAGGCTCAGGATTATCTTGAAGCCCGAAAGCTAAAAGATGAAGAAGAACGCCTTCAAATGGAACTTAATGCCGCTCAGGACCAGTGGGATAAAGATGTAAAAGAGAAAAAAGAAACCGTAACAGAAGAAAATGTTGCAGAGGTGGTTTCTATGATGAGTGGTGTTCCGGTAACCAAGGTTGGTAAAAATGAGCTTGATAAATTAGCTCAAATGGATAATAATCTAAACGGAAAAGTAATCGGACAGGAAGACGCTGTGAAAAAAGTAGTTAAAGCTATTCAAAGAAACAGAGCTGGTCTGAAAGATCCGAATCGTCCAATTGGAACATTTATCTTCCTGGGTACAACTGGTGTTGGTAAAACAGAGCTTGCAAAAGTAATGGCAAGAGAGCTTTTCGACTCAGATGAAGCATTGATCAGAATCGATATGAGTGAATACATGGAAAAATTCGCGGTATCGAGATTGGTAGGTGCGCCTCCGGGATATGTTGGATATGAAGAAGGTGGTCAGTTAACGGAAGCTGTAAGAAGAAAACCTTATGCTGTGGTTCTTTTAGATGAGATTGAAAAAGCGCACCCTGATGTGTTCAATATCCTTTTACAGATCTTAGATGAGGGTCATGTTACTGATAGCTTAGGTAGAAAAATTGATTTCAGAAATACGATTATCATCCTTACTTCAAACATTGGTACCAGAGATCTTAAAGATTTCGGGGATGGCGTAGGATTCGGAACTTCTGCTAAAAAGTCAAATACAGATACAAGAGCAAGAAGTACAATTGAAAATGCACTTAAAAAAGCATTTGCTCCAGAATTCCTGAACAGAATTGATGATATCGTGATCTTTAACTCTCTTGAGCAAAGTGATATTAAGAGAATCATTGACCTTGAATTGAACAAGCTTTACAGCAGACTTGAAAAATTAGGATATAAAGTTGATTTAACTGATGCAGCAAAAGACTTTATTTCTGAAAAAGGATGGGATAAAGATTTCGGTGCAAGACCATTAAAGAGAGCAATCCAGAAATACATTGAAGATTTATTAGCTGAAATGTTGGTAAACAAACAATTAAATGAGGGAGAAACCATCATTCTGGATGTTAATGAAGCTAAAGACGGATTAACCGGTAAAGCTCATAAAACAAAAAAGACGACTGAAAAGTCTTCACAATAATAAATAATTTTGTTAAAACAAAAAGCACCGAAAAATTCGGTGCTTTTTGTTTTTATAATCTTTAGTTTTAATTCTAATCAGGTTATTACAATCCTATAACAAATCCAATATTAGGAACTAAACCACTTGAAAAAATACTTGAATTCTCTTTCCATAAAACATTATACATCAGTCCCAACTGCATAAAAGAATTTCCTCCGATCCGCTGCATATATCCACCACCGAGATAAAGAGCTGTTTCTTCCCTGTTATCTTTAAAATCGTAAAACTTATCTTTATAATCAATAAAATAATGTTGCAGGTTTGCCCCTACATAAAAAGACCTCGCAAAATAATAATTAACAAAAGGTCCTACTCCAAACATTGTTGATCTGTAATAATCTGAAGTCTGCCAGGAAACACTTCCTATAACTCCACCTTCAAGATCTTCAGTAAGTCTGTAGCCTACTCTGGGAGAAGCCTGTAGATAAAATGCACTATTACTGCCGAAGCCTAATCCAATACCACCACCAAAAGTCCATCGGTTACTTTCTGCTACTGAAGGAGTTCCTACCGAAACCTGGGAATAGACTGATAGTGAAAACATCAACATCAATGGAATAATTATTTTTTTCATATGCGGATAATTAATTGTTTTAATGATCACATGGAATCACTTATCTTGATAGGTGCTTGTATTTAATCTGGCACACCGTGATTTCATATACTATCGTTTTTATCAATGTTTAAAATTATAACTTTTTTTGCGAAAAGGATTGTTGTAATTTTGCACCCGTTAAGATAGAGATAAAAACTCTATCAAAAATATTATGAAAGTAGTTGTAGGATTGTCGGGAGGTGTAGATTCCAGTGTTACAGCATATTTGCTGCAACAGCAAGGTCATGAAGTAGTGGCTTTGTTTATGAGGAACTGGAATGATGCATCCGTAACTCTAGAAGATGAATGCCCTTGGATAGAGGACAGTAATGATGCATTAATGGTAGCTCAAAAACTTGGAATCCCTTTCCAGGTTATTGATATGAGTGAACTTTATAAGGAGCGTATTGTAGACTATATGTTTGCAGAGTATGAAAAGGGAAGAACTCCAAACCCAGATGTTTTATGCAACAGGGAGGTTAAGTTTGATGTTTTTATGAAAACAGCAATGTCTTTAGGTGCTGATAAAGTTGCAACAGGTCATTATGCAAGAGTAAATTCAACTTTTGATGAAAACGGAAAAGAAATTTTTCATCTTTTAGCAGGAAAAGATAACAATAAAGACCAGTCTTATTTTCTTTGCCAGCTGAATCAGGATCAATTATCTAAAGCATTATTCCCAATTGGTGAACTTACAAAACCTGAGGTTAGAGAAATTGCAAAAGAAATTGGTTTGGTAACTGCTGATAAAAAAGATTCTCAGGGATTATGTTTTATTGGAAAAGTAAGTTTACCTCAATTTTTACAACAACAATTAAAGCCTAATGAGGGTGAAATTGTGGAAATTTTCAGTGATTCTCCTTTATTCTCACAAGAAAAACCCGGGTTTTCTTCTAAAGAAGAAGAATTAGACTACTTAGCTCAAAAGATCAACTATAAAAAATCTGATGGAAAAGTAATTGGAAAGCATCAAGGCGCTCAATTTTTCACGATCGGACAAAGCAAAGGCTTAGGAATAGGTGGGCATAAAGAAAGTTGTTTTATTGTGTCCAGAGATATGGAAAACAATATCATCTTTGTAGGAGAAGGACATAGTTTCCCAGGGTTGCATAAAAAAGCTCTAAAGGTTGATAATTCTGAACTTCATTGGGTTCGCGAGGATCTAAAACTGAAGAACGGAGAAAGCATGGAAGTAATGGCTAGGTTCCGTTACAGACAGGCACTTCAGAAAGCTATTATCTATCAATTTGAAAATGCATTTTACATGGAATTTGAGGAGCCTCAATCTGCAATTGCTGAAGGACAGTTTGCTTCCTGGTATATTGGTGATGAACTTTTAGGAAGTGGAGTTATTGCTTAGTTTTTAAACTAATAATTTTTGTAACATATTTTCAGAAATGATACTTACTCTGTAAATATTAACAAAATCAATCACTATGAAAACTTCTTTAAAAAACCAGTACACTATTACAAATCAAATATTAATTGCTGTAGTATCTTCCGTTTTAGGCTATAATATCTATCAAGCTATTGTAAATCCGGAAAGATCACATCTTATACTAAGTCTCCTCTTAATTATGATGACTTACATTATGGTAGAGAAATACGACTCAAATAAACAGTCAGAGAATGAATCTGAGTAATGAATAATAATAAGGTCTGAAATATTTCAGGCCTTTTTTATATGATTACAAGACATCGTTATAAAGTTAGTCTTCTCACTTTAAATTATTCAAAATCAACATAGTAGACAATTTTATTTTCAACATCTTTCACAATTATATCGATTTGCTTTTCTATATACTCTCCTGAAAAACTTATAAAAAGTAATTCCTTCGTTCTCAGGCTATAAATGAGATCGTACTTTGTTTTCAAAAAATCATGAAAAGAGTCTATTTCCTGATCAGAATCCAACTTTATATCTGTAGAAAAATCACTAGAATTGATGTAAGCCATCCGAGAGGGGCTTTTAGACTCTGTTATCCGTAAGACTTTCTGAAAAGAAATATCAATATTCTGAGAACCAGACATTCTGTATTTTTCAATCTCTTCCAGAAAATCCGTTTTAAAAGATGATTCAACATATATTTTCAGGTATACCTTTATCTCTATTTTCACGTCTTTAGTATTGAAAATCTGTATTATAAAATCTTCATCATTTCTTCCTTGAATAACTTCTATTCTTGCAACATGGTAAATGTTTTGTACGGCATATTTTCCATATTTCACATACACTATAAGTCCTCTTATAGAAATGAACAGGGCAACTATTACTAAAAAAGAAATCACACAGAGTGGTATAAAACCGACAAAAAAATAAAAAAAGGACGCCAAATCATCTTCGCCCTCTGCTGAAAAAGGGTTATGGTCAAAAAGAATCACTTTAAGGCTAAATGTAAAAAGGATGATATTCAAAATGATGAAGAGAACTGTTTCCCAACTTACATTATGTCCTTGTTTCTGTAAAGGAATATTTTTATATAAAATATTTTTCTCTTTTTCGGTAAATGTTCTTACCATAAGCTTATTTCTTATTGTTTATGTTTAAATTATATCCATAGATCATAATACATTCTGTGATCAACAGCATCACAAGGTATCCTACAGGTTTTGCTAAAACCAAACCTTTGATCAATTTTACCACTCCTAAAAACAAAATGAAAATCAGAAAATAAAATGTTGATTTCGGAATTTTACTCCCAGAGAATTTTTGAATAATCATTGAGGCATAAAATCCTAATAAAACAATTAAATAAAACTTCAGAAACTCGGAACCTTTTAAAGAAATAGGATTAAAAGTCTGATGTTCAAAGAGAAGCCAGATCATACCAACTATACTTGACGCTGAGTTAAATAGTAACTTTTTCATGACACAACGATTGCATTTTACCCGCCTCCACAACCACCACATCCGCCACATCCGCCTCCACAACCGCCTCCGTCTCCTCCTCCACTGCAACTGTTTCCACCACAACTTGAACCACCACCGCCATCATTGGTCGAGCGATTGTTTTTACCATTATCCTGAAGTAAGAAAATTAAATATCCAAATCCCAATACTGCAATTATTGTTAGAATAATAGGACTTAAAACACTGATAACCTGCCCTAAACAGGAGGAAAACAAAAATGGAGTTAGAAGTAAAAGAGACAGGTACAGCCTTTTAATCCAGTGTTTTTTAGAATTTATATTATCGTGATTTTTCCAGATGTCCTCAGGAGCCTCATATTGAAATATTTCCCTGTAATATTTTAAGGTACCATTAAACCAATCATCGTGTTTTAATTTTTCAGTATAGCCTCCTTTGGAAGGATGATGATGAAGCTTTCTTTTTAAGATATTCGGACAAAAGTCTTCCCAATAATTTTGCGTGTAAATAAGGTGCATATGCCATACTTTATCAATTATTTCACTTGGCGAAGCCCCATTGGGCAAAATACAACACAGATAAACAAATTTTTTATACTCTTCTATGGCTTTTTGGGTAAAATCTAAGGTCCATTTTTCTTCTTTTGCTAATTTCCTTGAAAAGGGAAAGCTAGCTTCCGCAGCATCTAGTGAAAACTCGCTAATCCTATTCCATAGGGAATCTTCTTTTATAATGATTGTCGTTTCCATTGTTTAAACTTTTAATTTCTACTCAAATTTCAGAGGATTAAAAAATATAAAAGTCTTACAACAATCTCTTTTGGTTGTAAAAAAATCTTAAATTAGTCTTATGAGAAAAGAAGATATTAGTCATCTTGAGAAATTGATGAATTTTCTTAGCATGCACTTTTTAAAGAAGAACAATTGGGAAGACGTTACTAAAACGGAATGGTCCTACATTGTCGATGAACTTAATGAGCTCATTTCCAGCAACCATTCAGAGCGGAACATCAAAGTAAAAACTGATATCTTAGGATCAAATTATCTTTATGAACACCTGATAATCAACAAACTAAAGAAGTACAATCAAAATAGCGGTGCCAGTATCAGTAAACCTAATCTGGCGAAGCTAAGTCTTATTGTAAGAGCTTTAGGATATTCTAATTACATTGATTTCATTAATTCCAATACAGAAGTATTTAATTTCAATGATCTTAGGATCGAGATGAACAATGCTAAACAAAACGTAATTCTTTTAGACCGGCTTGTCGGCTGTTGGTATTCCTATAACAGAAATCTTCCCGATAATCCCTTACAAACTAAAGAAGATAGAATATGGCGTTCAGCCATGGAAATCTATAAATCTGAAACATCTGGAGAGTACTTCATTGAAAGAAGCGGAGGGGATCATCACAAGTATTTCGGAAAGGTTACTGCATATTCCGATTATGTATTCATTATCATGAACAGCAATACTTTTATCAGACAAAGACACTTTATTTCAAGGATAAAAGATATCAATGAAAAACTCAAGAATCCAGAATATAAACTCCATGAATTGCATTTTATAAGTACATGTATTAGTTTTAATCAAGAGCCTATTGCTCTATTCGAAATTTTCCAAAAAGCAGATCGTAAAAATTTCCTTCCCGATTCCATCAGCTTCCCAATTGATAGCGATGAGATTCCTACTTCTATCATCAAACAACTTGAAGACACTGAATCTAACCGAATAGATTACAAGTAATTAACTTACCAACCAGTCTTTAAAATCTTTAACGCGATCCCTGCTGACTGTAATCTCTTCTTTTGGCTGAAATTCCATTTCAACCTTATAATTTGGCGATGTATGAATATTCTTAATATAATCTGAATTGATGATAAATTGTCTGTTTACTCTGAAAAACTTTTTCTCATCCAAAGTATCTTCCAATTCATCCAATGTAAAATCTGAAGGATAGTTTCTTTCCTGGGTCTGTAAATAAACAATCTTATTTTCACTGTAGAAACAGCTTATTTCATGGGTTTGAACAATCTTCAAATTATATCCTATTTTTACTAAGATCCTGGAAAGAGTTGATTTATCTTTTTTAATTAACTGCTTAATATCCTGTGAAGTAACTGAGTTATCTGAAGGAAGAAATGATTTAAATTTTTCTATCGCTCCAGCCAGATCCTCTTCTAAAATCGGTTTTAATAAATAATCTATACTATTTAGTTTAAAGGCTTTTAGTGTATATTGATCAAAGGCAGTTGTGTAGATCATAAATCCTTTTGAAGGAATTTTTTCAAAAATATCGAAGGACAATCCATCACCGAGAACAATGTCCGAAAATATCAACTGAGGATGTTCATTTTCAGAAAACCAAGCAATACCTTCTTCTACGGATTCAATTTTTGCAATAACCTCTATTTCAGGGAATATACTTAACATCCGCTCTAACTTCCTTGAAGCCGGTTTTTCATCCTCAATAATGACAGTTTTGATCATAGAATAGTGGTTTTAGTTTTTAAAATCCTGGAATTAAAATTATATAAAAGGATTTGATTCTGACTTATAATTTCGATTTGCTTTTTTCTAATTCCTTATTCAGAATTCTTTGTTCCCAGGTTGAATCAAAGATAAATAATTTAACCCCTTTAATGAATAATATTATTCCCCAGATTAGCAACAGGATTGATCCGTGATAGAATGAAAAATCAATTTTTCCATTTTCAAAATAATCGTTGAAAAATAATATCCCCGCAATAATACCATACCATGTAAGACTTTTATAAAAACTTTTCAATCGTTTTACCCGCTCGTATGCCTGATTATAATCCATTGTATTAAAGTGTTTTTCCATGATTTCTTTTATCTGCTTCCATCAGTTCTTTTATTTTATTTTCTTCCCAGTCTTTTCCGATTCCGAAAACATTTATTCCATGAGCTACAAGTCCCATTCCCCATCCTAACATTGGCCAATAAAACCATAAATGAGTAGGTGATGTTAAAAGATTTAAAGCCAGTAAAAAAGGAATGATCAGACAATAAGACGTCAGATTTCCATAAAACCCTTTTAATTCTTTTACTCTCTTTGCTGCTTTTTCGTAAGCGCGGTTTTCTTTGTTGAATGATAGTGTTTCCATAGTAATGAATTTTGATTTATATTTTTTTCTTGAATCAAATGTATGTCGAATACCACTCTCAAATCAACTATATCTTACTGAACTGTAGAATTTGAATTCTGAGTTGCAAAAATCCCGACTCAATTGTGGCCGGGATTTTTATTTTGTGTAATTTCTTTTATTGATTACATCATATGTCATTCTTTTTTAAATTAATAAATAAAAGGAATTAACTTCTTGGTCATTTTTCGGTATTGAATATATTCATCTCCAAATTGCTCTACAAGAGCCTGTTCTTCAATTTTAATTCTATAACTGAATGCCAAGAATGGCGGAATAAATGCTAAAGCCAGAGAAAACCAATTATTTAAATATAAACCAAGCCCCAGAAAAGTTAATAGTGAGAAACTATAAGAAGGATGTCTAAGATAATTGTAAAATCCTTCTTTTTTAATTTTATGGTCATCTTTTATTGTGATATCAACTGTAAAATATTTTCCCAGAGATCTTATTATAATTAATCTGAAAATAATTCCGATTAGAATAAGCGCCACCCCTAAATACAGAATCCATGCTGAATTAGAGATCGGGAAACTGGATATATTCGAAACAGTAACCGCACTTGCAATTGATACTATAATCACCAACCAAAGGATATTGAGTGTAGATCTATCTTTTTTCTGATCTTGATCTGCAGATTTCAGTTTTTGTTTGTAAATAATTTCACTTAAAAACCAAACTCCCATAGAAACATAAAATAAGATTTGTAGATTCATTGTTATTGTTTTAGATTTTGGAATAATATTGCGAAGTAGTAAATCTCTATGATGAACTGTTTTGCCATTAGCCATTTGGCGGTTTAACTTTGTAGCACCCTTGCCTTCATTCTTTATTTTTGTCCATTAGTTCTTTAATTTTTCTTTCTTCCCATTTTCTCATAAAATTAAAACTAGGTAAAAATACAACCAGCGCATGTGCAAGAAGTCCAATGCCCCAGAATGTTGCAGTAAAGAAATTTTTAAACTCAAAATAGCTTTCTCCTGGTTTTAAATTCGTATAATTAAAGTAAGCAATCATAATGTTTACAGCAATATAGGAGAATAAGTGTCCGTAAAATCCTCTCAGTTTATCTACCTTTCTTTTGGCTTGCTGATATTGAATATCATTTTCATCAAATGTTTCCATTGTCTCTGTTTTTTTGTTTATTCATGATTTCCTGAATTTTCCTTTCCTGCCAAGGTTCTCCAACTCCAAAAACCTGAAAAGCATGTGAAGCAACTCCAATACCCCATCCTAACAGTGGCCACCAAAACCAGTGATATTTGTTTTGGGTATAAATATTAATAAAAATTAAAAAGGGAATAACAATGCAATAAGAAATAAGATTGGCATAAAATCCCTTAATTTCTTTTACCCTCTTTCGTGCTCTTTTGTATGCTTTATCCTGATCTTCTTTTTTCAAACCGACAACCGTTGGCTTATCTGATAAAACCGGAAGTTTCACTTTAAAATAATCTTCGGATTTTTCAATAAAAACATTTCTCTTAGTAAGCAGAGAATAGCGCTGTACAATATTCGCTAATCCAATTCCTGCACTTTCCTTGATCTGTTCTCTTTCCTGGAGATTGTTTTCAATACATAAAGTGTCATTTTCTGAAAATACTTTAATAACCAAAGGTTTTGAAGATGTTGCAAAATTATGTTTGATACAGTTTTCCAAAAGCAGCTGCAAAGAAAGCGGAACTACATATCTTCTGTAATCTTCTTTTCGTACATCAAAAATAAAGTCTACACTATCCTCGAATCTCGTTTTTAATAAATCGCAATAGGTTTTTGCAAATTCTATTTCATCTTCTACGGTCACCAGTTCTTTATCTTTTTGTTCTAAAACATAACGATAAATCTTTGACATTGAAGCCGTAAACTTCTGAGCCTGTTTTGGGTTTTCATCAATTAAAGAGCTTAAAACATTTAAGGAATTAAAAAGAAAGTGTGGATCCAGCTGATTTTTAAGCGTCTCAAACTGTGCATTTGCAGATGTTGCAATTAATTTCTGCTCTACTACCTCTTTCTTAGAGGTCTTTTTGAGCTCTTCCATAAATCCTCTAGCATGGAGAAAGGCAGAAATAAGCAGGGCAATATTCACCATAAACCAGTTGGTAAAATTATACTTCCCTGAAAAAAATTCCTCCGGAGTGGCTGCTTTCTGAAAAATAACAAAATTGATATAGTTGCAGATGTAGACCAAGATAATGTTAGCTATAAGAATTGAAACAATACTTAATATGGCTCTTTTAGTAGTTGCCTCCGACCACGGAATCTTTTTATTTAGATAGTCGTTTATTAGCCCATTTCCCATCCCCAAAAGAAAAGAATACATGGTGGAAATAAGAAAGGAAAGCATAAAATTATCTATCGTCTTTTCTTTTGTAAAGAACAAAAAGAAAAATAATGCGGTTCCAATGGATACCCAAAGTAATACGATAAGACTTTTACGTTTCATGAGTTTTTTTCTTGGTTCAAAATTAGTTGATATTAAATGTACCAAAAATTATTTTTCACCGAACCGTCAATTTAATGTTCTGAAAGGCAAAATAAAAGTCTTCCTATTGAGGAAGACTTTTATTAATCTTATATTTTAATGCTATTTTGCTGGCTGACTGATAAAATATTCTGCCTCTCCTTTCCCCCAATTTGGATCCATTGCCGTTTTTGGCTTGTAGATATTATATTGGTCCAATGTCTTTTTAAACATTTCAATCCCTTTTGTTTTACTTCCCCCATATTGTTCTGGAGTAAAGTAGAGGTCTTCGGCTTTAATCAGAGCAATTCTTGGATTGTTGGGATCCAACTTTTCTGCTATTTTAAGCTCTTCTATAGCTTTCATTCCGTCAGTCATATATCTCTGTTGTGGATTTACCATCATTCTTAAAGAATAAGCCATTTTTCTAAGGAGATGAATTTCCGCATTATCTGCTCCTGCAAGATTTTGTGCTGTAGCCAAATGTTTTTCAGCCTGATTAGCTACCTCATCCAGATCCTGGGTTTTCCCTTCTCTCATCATCACTCTCCCTTTTTGGATATAAGAAAATGCCGTATAGTAACTTGGAAGCCATTTTCCACTTTCTTTACTTCCTATTCTCTCAAAATCGTTTGCTAAGGTTTGGAAGTCCTCTGCTGTCTTACAGGTTTCGATCTTTGCGATTTTTTCAGACATTATTTTTTCATAATCGGCCTGAGCAAAAGCGGTTAAGCTCATAAAAGCTAAAGCAAAACTTAATAGATACTTTTTCATTGTTTTTTATTTTTTTAGAGTTCGTTTTATTGTATAGAAAGATATGTATTTCATGTATGTCATCACGTGATTAAAAATACAGTCTTTTATTTTATTATAAATTATTATTGATTGCATCTTGTGTCTTATCAACTCCGAAGCTGATAAATGCTCCAACGAAGACAAATGTATTTACTGGAGGAACCACTGTAGAGCTTCTGGATCCATCTTGTGAAAAATTGTATCCATATACATTTTTTGTTCCCAGTATATTGGAAATACTCAACACGAAAACAGTAAACATCTTTGCCTCTTTTTTTCCAAGATTGGGAAGATAATTAAAGCTCAAATTGAGAGCATTATAATCTTTCAACCTTCCTTCATTTCTCGTAAAACTTACAATGTTTCCGTTTACGTCTTTCGTTGCAATATCATAATAAGGACGGCCTTTTGCATAGGTGTAAGAAAGATTAACCCCTAATTTCCACTCAGGAATAAATCTCTTGGCAACCGCTGATAGGGTATGCTCTGATGCAAAATTAGGCTTTAAGCTAACAGGATAATTCATAAAATCCCTTTTAGAATCCAAAAATGAATAACTGATCCAGTAATCAATATTTTCAAATGTTTTTTTGTCCCGCCAAAACAATTCCAATCCTTTTGCATAGCCATATCCATTGTTATTGATGGCTGTCTGAACAGGTTGGCTCTGATCATTGATTGAAGCAATATCCTTCACTTTTATCAGCTGATCATATTTTTTATAAAAAGCTTCAAATCTCAAACTCCTTCCCTCTGATGTTCTTTGAACCTGGAGAATGTAATGCTGTGATTTTTGAAAATCCAAATTGGCAGGCCCATTAATATATTTGCTTTCGGGGTTTTGATAGAAAAGGCCATATGCGAAAGAAGTGGTCCAGTTTTGAGCTAAACGATAAGCTAAGGCTAAACGAGGAGCAATATTGCTTTTATTTAAGAAAGAAGAATTTTCAGCCCGCACTCCTATCTTCGCTGAAAACTGATTGCTAAATCCTAAATCTGTTTCAGCAAAAACAGAAGAGATAAAATCCTGATAATGCTTGTTTACCTCTTCAAAATTTAGCTTTTCATCGGCATTATTTAATTCAACGCCGCCACGCACTGCACTTATTTTATTGATCTTTCTTTCCAAAACAGCTTTAAAATTGATGTAATTTCCGGTAGTCAAAAGCTGTGTCTTATCGGATTCTATCTCGCTTTTTTCTGTTGAGAAATTAAGATCTGATCTGTTGTATGAATAGGAAGCTCCTGTATTTAACAGATACTTTCCGAACTTTTGTTTAAAAGAAAGATTATGGTAAGTGTTTTTTCCTTTCAATCTTACGAGAGCAAAATCATAATCTGGCTCTAAGCTTTCTGTCCTCACTCCCATTTTATTCGTGTCATACATTCCGTAATACTTAAAAAATCCTCCGGATTTTGTTTTAATCCGAAAATTAGCATCTCCATTTAGACCTTGCGGTGCATCAATAAAATCAGTATTGAAATTGAGAACATTAGACATAAGACTTAAAAGAGAATATCCTAAAGTAGCACCATACGAGTGATTTTTATCATCGCTTAATTTTTGAAACCCACCACTTAGAAAGATTGGAGAAATGCCAAAATCATAAGAGCTCTGATCAGGTAAATCAACACTCTCAAGCATTAACGCTCCTGAAAGAGCCTGCCCATATAAAGCTGAATATCCACCACTGGAAAATACATTTCCTTTAAAAAGAGAAGTATTGAATCGGTCCCTTCCTGCAATTCCAGGAACTGAACTGGAGAAATAATTATTGATAAGGCTTCCATCCATAAAGATCTTAGATTCTGTTCCAGTACCACCTCTGATAAATAAGCCTTCCGTTTCTCCTACTTTCTGCACTCCTGGAAGATAATTCAATGCTGAAGAAATCTGTCCGTCTGCTCCTGCTGTTGTGTAGATATCAATCGGTGTCAATAATGCGGTCGCTCTTTTTTTATCACTGGCTTCTATCGATCCTGCAGAAATCACCACCGCGTCAATTTCGTTGATCTGCTCTTTCAGTTCCGCATCTACAGCTATGTCTTGATTTCCAATGACAATCGGCTTTTCAACATCGTTATATTTTGGATGGGTAAAAGTAAGTATATGATCCCCTTTTTCAGTGGTTTCAAAAGAGAAATTACCTTTAGCATCTGTTGTAGCACCGTCGTAAGTTCCTTTCAATGTGACGTTGATATCACTAACCCCCTTATTTCTAAAGGTTACCTTCCCTGTAATTTTTACTTGAGTGTAACTTAAAAAGAACGATAGAAAGGCAATTAGAAATAATAATTTTTGTGTCTGCATTTTCATGGTTGTTAATTTTCGATTCAAAAATACTATTGAAAATACCTTCCAGTTAAAAAAATATTACTGAAAGGTATAGTTTGAATACTGAACCGGAAATTAATGTATTGGAATACAAAAATCAACCAACATTTTTCCTTCCGGATGTTCTTTAAAGTTGGAATGGTAGATCTCAAATGGGAAAGCTTTTCTGGTTGTATAATGGTTTTCATTCATCCATAAGAATAAAGATACCCAGCATTGCTCAAAATCATCAAGAGTCACCTCTCCACTACCAATGATAAATTTTCCCGCCTCAAGGATCTCTGGAAAAATCTCCTCATCCTGGGCTTCCAGCTTATCTTCGACAAGCATCCCGGCATGAATTCGTACCTTATCCGGAGATGTCGTTTTGAAGCTGTCGTGATACACAGAAATCATTTTTACATGATCCCGGGGAAATAAGTGTTTCTTTTTAGCCCAATTGATCAAGACATCATAAGACGATTCTACATTTTCAATACCAAGGCTCATTACAGACGCAAGATGCATCTCTTCCAGATCTGCGACTTTAATTTCTAAATTCATTGTTCTCCATTTTAATAGGTTTTCTACATTACAAATATATTGGTGAAAAACGGCATCAACTTGTCCATTCTTGCTTTCAATTTTTAAGATCTTGTGAAAATTTTCAGGAGCAGATTTACGAAATTCAGAAGGGGACTTTCCGTAATATTTTTTAAAGGCTTTATTAAAACCCGAATGATTGTCAAATCCCAATTCTAAATATATTTCCTTTATATCCACTCTCTTTCTCATAGCAAGATATAAGGCACTTTTTTCTATCCTCTTTCTTATGGTATAATTCTGAAGAGTTTCTCCGGTAATAAGCTTAAAAACCCGGTGAAAATGGAAGGGAGAGTATGCGCTGATCTCTGCAACTTTCTCCAGACTGAGATCCGTGTCAAGATGCTGTTCTATATATTGAATTATTTTAATAATCCTTTTTTTATATTCTTCCAATTATTGTTTTTATTCACAAAAATAACAAGATTAAATAGAGCAGATTTGTCTTTTATTGCGGATTTTCGAAAACAGATCAGAATCATAAAGTGTTTTAGAAAATTATTTCTAAATTTAGGTAATCATAAAAAATCACTTTAAATCATTTTAAAATGAAACTACAAAAATTAGTATTATTAACAGGATTTGCCCTATTTGCTGTTTCTTGTGGAACAACAAATACGTACATGGTCAACGCTAAAAGCGGAACACAGACTGGAGGAACGGCTAAGTTTACTCAGAAAGGAGATGAAGTTATCATGAAACTGGATGTAACGAATTTAACTCCGGGAATCCACGCAGTACACATCCACGAAAAAGGAGATTGTTCTGCTGCTGATGGGACTTCTACTGGAGGACACTGGAATCCGGCAAAAGATGACCATGGTAAATGGGGTGCTGAACATTTCCATATGGGAGATATCGGTAACTTGGTTGCTGATCAGACAGGAACTGCAACATTAACTTTCAAAACCAATAAATGGTGTCTTGGATGTACCGATGAGTCTAAGAATATCATTGGAAAAGGGCTTATTGTACATGCTGCTGCAGATGACTTTCATACTCAGCCAACAGGAAATGCCGGTGGACGAGTGGGATGTGTAGAGATCAAGTAATACTTGCACATCTAACCATTAAAAAAATGACTGTTTAGTACTAAACAGTTTTAAAAATAAAAGCGGGAATATAAATTCCCGCTTTTATTTAATTTATTTTTTATAAGCCTTAAAAAATACCCGGCCTTTCAGGCCGGGTATTTTAGATTATGATTTTACACTCATGTCTGCAATAATGTTCATTGCTTCCTGTAGGTATACATCTTTTTTAAGATTTTTAATCCACATTTCAGACTTCTTCTTAAATGCTTCATCTTTCTTCTCACGTTCAACTTCATTTGGATACATTGTAAACTGAAGTCCATTCATAAATTTAGTCAGCGCTTTGAACTTCTCAATCTGAGCTTTTCTCTGCTTCATAACTTCATTGAACTTCGTAATATTTAATGTAATTGTTTCTTCTTTATCCAATTTCTCTCTCCATTGAGCAGATTCCAATAACAATTGATAGTTTGAGTTTTTAGCCATTCTATCATTACTTGCTTTTTCCAATGCTTTAACATCAAAATAGTTTAATTTTTGGAACTGTGCACTTGGAATCTTATCCCAAGCCAGCGCAAAGTCGTCATATCGCTCTCCTATTTCAGCATACGTAAAGAAATCTTTCATCTGAATATCTGAAACAATTCCTTTTCTCTGATTAGATTCTCCAGTAATTCTATAAAACTTTTGAATGGTTAGCTTTAATGATCCGAAATCATCCTCTGTATTTAAGAATCTGTTCAGATCTACAAAAGTCTGTACAGTTCCTTTTCCGAAAGATTGTGGAGCACCCACAATCACTGCTCTTCCGTAATCTTGCATTACTCCAGCTAAAATCTCTGAAGCTGAAGCTGAAAGTTCATTTTGCATAATTACTAACGGCCCTGTCCAGATTGGAGTTTCATTTTTATTCTTTAAGGTCTGGATTTTACCGTTTCCATCTTTTACTTGAACATAAGGTCCGGCATTCATGAAAAGTCCCATAATATCACCAACTTCCGTTAATGATCCACCCCCATTATTTCTTAGATCTAGAACAATCCCTTCAATATTCTGAGCCTTTAATTTAATAATCTCATTTTTGATATCATCTGAAGCGTTTCTACCTTTAGAATCTTCAAAATCAGCGTTAAAGCTTGGTAAATTGATGAAACCATATTTCTTTCCGTTTGGAGAGTTTACAACTACACTTTTTGCAAAAGTATCTTCAATAGCTACTTCTTCACGGATCATGGTAACCTCTTTAGTTGTACCATCTTTTTTCTGAACCGTAAGTGTTACAGGAGTTCCTTTTTCACCTCTGATCAATCTTACCGCCTCATCAGAAAGCATTCCTACTACGTTTACTGCATCTTCTTTAGGTTTAGACTTTACTTTCAGGATCTTATCACCTTCTGAAAGCTGCTTCGATTTCCATGCCGGAGCTCCAATCGTTAAAGCACCCAGATAAAGATTCCCTTTTTTCTCCTGAATAATGGCTCCAATACCAATTACTTTTCCAGTAAACTGTGTATCGAAATCTTCTTTATCTTTTGGAGAATAATAGTTGGTATGTGGATCAAAAACCTCCGTATATGCATTCATATACACCGTGAACCAATCCATCTTTTTTCTCTTTTTAAATCTTGTGAATGTCTCTTTCACAAGGTCTTTTACTTCATCTGTAGCTTTTACTCTTTTTTGATCGGGAGTAAGGATCTGAAGCTTAATTGTATCCTTTAGATTGAATTTTTGTACAGAGTCCTTTTTTTCTTTTTGAGCCTGCTCTTTACTATTCATAGATTCAATCTCCTGAAGGATATTATATTTTATGAATTTTCTCCATTCATTATACTGCTCTTGCTTGTTGCCCGGGATTTTTTTTAGTTTTGGTTCCAGAGTAAGGGTCTCATCTTCCTCCAGGTTGATAGGCTTACTGAAAATGTCCTGGGTAATCTTATCAATTTCATCTACTCTTTGGTATAACCTATCGATAGTAAGTTTATAAAATGTTAAATCTCCAAGGTTCAGATAATCATCCAGCTTTGTTTCATGTTTGCCGAATTCATCCATATCCGATTGAAGAAAATATCTTTTTCCAGGATCTACCATTTCAAAATAATGCTTATAAACATCTTTTGAATAAGCATCATTGATGGGTTTTGGGCTATAATGCAAATAAGAAAGTGTATTCTTTACGCTCACCATTATCGTCTGCATCTTTTCATCATCATTCTTAGGCGAGTTGAAACAAAACATTAGACTTGTCAATGGAATTAGAAGTAAAAATTTATTGAGTTTAAAATTTTTCCACATAAATCTGTTATGTATTTTATTATATTTTTTTTAAATAATATTAATTAGTAGTAATATTTAAATTACTGTTACAAACTATCAAATTTAATACCTTATTTACAAATATCGGATAGTTTTGAGTATTTTTGTTAAAATTAAAATATTTTATGGAAAGACCACTTATTCTGGTTACTAATGATGATGGAATTACAGCACCTGGTATCAGAAATCTTATCAGTTTTATGAACGAAATCGGAGAAGTGATTGTGGTAGCACCCGACTCCCCACAAAGTGGAAAGGGACATGCTATTACTATTAATTCTACCTTAAGTTACGAAGAAGTACAGCTAGATGGTCCTCAAACAGATTATTCTTGTAGTGGAACCCCCGTAGACTGTGTCAAAATGGCTCTTGATAAAATTTTAACAAGAAGACCCGACATTGTTGTTTCTGGGATCAATCATGGAGCGAACTCATCTATTAATGTAATCTACTCCGGGACAATGTCTGCAGCTGTAGAGGCTGGTGTAGAAGGAATTCCAGCAATTGGATTTTCATTACTTGATTTTAGCTGGGAAGCAGATTTTACACAAGCCAAAGAATTTATTCAAAATATCGTTAGGAGAACATTGGAAAATCCAATGCCTAGAGGGATCGTTCTCAATGTAAATATTCCAAAACTTCCTGCCGGAGATATAAAAGGAATCAAAGTTTGTAAGCAGGCTCATGCAAAATGGGAAGAAAGTTTTGATGAAAGAGTAAATCCACACGGAAAAAAATATTACTGGTTAACAGGATATTTCAATAACATGGATGAATCCGAAGATGCTGATGAAACCGCTTTAGCCAATGGATATATCTCCATTGTTCCTGTAAAGTTTGATTTAACAGCTTATGAATATATGAAGACTCTGGAAGAAGTAATGAATTTCGATTAATGTACGAGAAACTAGACAATCCTGTTTATCATTCACTTAATGAGCATCATAAAAAGTTTTGCTTAAACTTTGGAGATTCTAAATTTTACAATCCTGAAGTCGCAGCTTTCGGAGGTTCATCAGAGGTTGCAAAAGAAAAAGATATCACAGAATACTCAAAAATCTGTGATGACTTTCTTATTTTTGGGGCTAAACCTTATGGTAATTTTGAAAAAGAATTATCTCAGCTTGTTTGTGATCAGTATGTATTGGAGAATAAAATTGATCTGGACTTTACAGAAAAAATTGATCTTTTAAGAGAGGAGAATAATGAAGAACTCCTTCATTTTATCAAAAAGTTCTATCCGCATTATTTTAAAAACAGAACTCCGGAATTGGGTCGTTATTTTGGTATATTTAAAGATAACAAACTGGTAGCAGTAACAGGAGAAAGAATGCAGATGAATGATATGACGGAAGTAAGTGCTGTTATTACAGATACAGATTATCTTGGAAAAGGCTATGCAAAGCAACTTGTCGCTTTTGTTTCCGGGAAAATATTTGAAGATAACAAAACACCTTTTCTTCATGTTGCTGAAACTAATACCGGAGCTAAAAAGCTATATGAGAAACTAGGTTTCCATCATAGAGGAACAATAAATTTATGGGGTGTTAAACGATAGTTTTTCACCCTTTTTTATTTCTTTCAAATTTTTTGAGTATAAAAGAACTAGGTCCTGGATAATACTAAAACAGAACCTTATCCTCTCTCCTTAATTCTTCCAGATATTCCTTTTTCCCATCTCTGTAAAAAAGATTCATTGTTTCAAAAGGGATTAATTTCAGATCTTTATTCACAATGTGAACACAGGATTTCTTTACTGCGCGAACATCAAAATCATGAGCATCCATAAAATTCATGATAATAATTCTGAATAAATTATCATAATCCAGATTTGGAGCCGAAACCTCAGGAAGACAGCAAAGTAATTGATTCACTTTAGGTTTTACTTTATCTACAGATATTCCAGTACTGAAAATGTCCAAAAGCTGCATTTGGAGTCCGGCATCCTGCTCATACACAATTGTATTTCGAGACTCATTATTCAGTAAATCAGCTGGATTGATATACCTCGTTAAAGGAATAATTTCACCCTCAAGTTTTAAAATATATCCCATTGCCAAAGCATCTGGGTTACAGGGAACGGGAATAATATCATCTGAATTCAATAATGGGAATTGATTCAGTATCTCTTGTCTTACTTCCGTTAAAGTAATTTTTTCATGTGCTGAATCTTCCCTGTTTCTTCCTGCAATTTCTACAGGCTGAAATGTAATTCCACGCACACATTTTTGTTTCAATGCAAAATCAATGATCTTTCCAATCTCATCTATATTTTTGCCTTGTTGAAGAACAATGACCAATGTCGTAGAAAGGTTAAGCTCGTTTAGCTTTTCAAGAGCCTTCATTCTGATATCGGTGAGGTCTTTTCCTCTAAAATCGATCAAAATCTCTGGTTTAAAAGAATCAAATTGAAGATAAACCTCAAACTCGGGAGCGTAAGTTGCCAGCTTTTCTGCAAAACCCGGATCATTGGCAATTCTAACCCCGTTTGTATTGAGCATTAAATGTTTGATCGGCTTCGACTTAGCAATATCCATGATCTTAAAGAACTCAGGATGGATGGTAGGCTCTCCGCCACTGATCTGAACAACATCCGGCTGGCCTTCATTTTTTACAATCACATCAAACATCGCTTCTATTTCTTCGAGACTTCTATGACTTCCGTAATGAGGAGATGACATTGCATAGCATGTAGGACAAGTCAAATTACAACGATCTGTTACTTCTACAATGGAAAGACAGCTGTGCTGTTCATGATCCACACACAGTCCACAATCATAAGGGCAGCCGTATTCTACGTCCGTTCCAAAATGCAAAGGCATTTCTGATGCTTTATTATAGTTTCTGATGTTTTTATAATAATGGACATCGGAAGCAATTTTTGTTTTGAAAAAACCATGATCAGGACATCTTTTCGTCATGAAAACGGATTCATCTTCTATAATGATCTTAGCTCCCACTCTTTTCAGACATTCCGGGCAAAGACTAATTGTATAATCGTAATATGTATAATTTCGTATTGGCATAATGTAATTTTATATTCCTCCACCACAAATATACCCACTGATCAAACCACAGATCAACAGACAAATCAGCATGCTCTGAATAAATTGTTTTTTGGTAAATTTTTTATCTCCTTTCCATTCATAGGAGATCTTCACAATCATTGTAATAATGAATGAAATAAATAGGGCTCCCAATATTATTATTAAAATAATCATTGCAACCATTCCGCCCAGATTTCCACCTTCCAAAAGGGTTAAGAGTTTCATTTTTAAATATTTTAAGGTGAATTTACGGTTTTTGTTTTTCTAATCTTAAAGATGTAATAAATAATTACACAAATACATAAAAGCTGAATCGTCCCCAGGCTTCCAATAATACCTACCCTCGGTTTTATAAAATCCAGAAAAAATCTAAAGGTAAAATAACTCAACATAAATAGTTGGAAAATATACCCGGATGGGTACTCTTTTGTACTTTTTTTTATCTTTAAAATAACCCAAAGACTGATTAAGAATACGATTTCATAAAGCGCAACAGGATGACGTAAATACTGATCTCCAAGATGCATCCCAAATATTGAGTCTGTTGGCAAACCATAGGTTTCTTCATAAACCCCGGTAAGAAAACAGCCTATTCTACCAATAATGATCGCCAGCATTAAAGGAAAAACAATGAGATCGCCAGTACTTTCCTTATGTTTAACAATCTTTTTCGCCAATTCCACGCCCATTAAACCAAAAGCAAGTCCACCCACTATTGTATTATTCGACCAAATACTTTTCAAGTCAAAGTGTTCAAATAGTTTGTAAGGGTTTTCGAGATTACCAATTAACTTTGACCCGATTAAAGCGCCTGCTGTTGCTCCAATAAGAACCGCTGCAGAAGTATTAAAAGTAAGCTTTTCTGTTGATTTTCTTTTTAAATAAAAATAATACCGCATCCCCATAAACATCCCCAACGCTTCAAAAAGAGGATGCGCTAACACTGTATTACCAAATAATTGAAAAGTAACAGGAAAATCCATGCTTTCAAAAATACTATATTTAATATTATTTGCTAATTTTAATATTCTAAATAATTACAATGCGTATAGAAAATGATATAAAATTAGGGTTTAAGGATGTAATGTTCCGTCCGAAAAGATCTACCCTGAAATCCAGATCTGAAGTGAGTTTAGAAAGAGAATTTACATTCAGATATACCAAAAAGAAATGGACAGGTACTCCCATCATTGCTGCCAATATGGATACTGTAGGTACTTTCGAAATGGCTGTAGAACTCGCAAAAGATAAAATTATTACAGCAGTTCACAAACATTATTCCGTGGAGGAATGGGATCAGTTTCTGAATAGTCAGCCAGAAAGTATTCACCAATATATTGCTTTAAGTACAGGAACCGGAAAAACGGATGAAGAAAAGCTTAAACAAATCATCGAAAAGCATCCAAAAATCGAGTTTCTGTGTATTGATGTAGCCAATGGTTATTCTGAACATTTTGTTGACTTTGTAAAGCAGGCAAGAGCTAATTTTCCTGATAAAATCATTATAGCAGGTAATGTGGTAACCGGTGAAATGGTTGAAGAACTACTTTTAGTAGGTGCAGATATCATTAAAGTTGGCATCGGGCCTGGTTCCGTGTGCACAACGCGAGTGAAGACCGGTGTTGGTTATCCTCAGCTTTCTGCTATTATCGAATGTTCTGACGCTGCTCATGGTTTGGGTGGTCATATTATTGCAGATGGTGGTTGTAAAGTTCCAGGCGATGTCGCTAAGGCTTTTGGAGGTGGTGCAGATTTTGTCATGCTTGGTGGAATGTTTGCCGGACATGATGAAAGTGGTGGTGAGATGATTGAAGAAAACGGAAAAAAATACCGTCTTTTTTATGGAATGAGTTCAAAAACAGCCATGGATAAACATTCCGGTGGTGTTGCAGAATATAGAGCCTCAGAGGGTAAAACTGTGAAAGTAGGCTATAAAGGTCCGGTTTCGGAAACTGTAAAAGATATTTTAGGAGGTGTACGGTCTACCTGCACTTATGTAGGGGCCTCCAAACTTAAAGAACTATCCAAGAGAACCACATTCATCAGGGTTCAGGAACAGGAAAATCAAATCTTCAAAGATTAAGATAAATAAAAAGCCAGATCAATTGATCTGGCTTTCTTTATTTTTATGTTAACATTCCACCGTCAACATGTAATGTTTGTCCGGTAATATAAGTTGACATTTCACTTCCTAAAAATACACAGGCATTTGCAATATCCTGAGGCTGTCCACCTCTCTTCATTGGAATTCCATCTCTCCAGGCTTTAAGTGTTTTCTCATCTAAAGAAGCGGTCATTTCAGTTTCAATAAATCCTGGGGCAACAGCGTTACAACGGATATTTCTTGATCCTAATTCAAGGGCGATAGATTTTGTAAATCCAATTGCTCCAGCTTTAGAAGCTGCATAATTAGACTGTCCCGCATTTCCTTTTACCCCAACTACTGAAGTTATATTGATAATAGAACCTGATTTTGCTTTCATCATAGGTTTGATTACAGCTTTAGTAAGGTTGAATACAGAATCTAAATTTACCCTGATAATAGTATCCCAATCATCTTTAGACATTCTCAATAACAGATTATCTCTTGTAATTCCAGCGTTGTTGACCAGTATATCGATCTTGCCAAATTCTTCCATTACATCATCTACTAATTTTTGAGCAGCATCATAATCTGATGCATCAGATTGGTAACCTTTTATTTGAGTTACAGAACTTAAAGTCGCTTCTAATTCTTTTGCTTTGTCTACAGAACCGGCATAAGTAAAAGCCACTTTTGCTCCCTGTTGAGCAAAAATCTCAGCTATTCCTTTTCCAATTCCTCTTGTAGCTCCGGTAATTAGTGCTACCTTTCCTTCTAATAGTTTCATATCTATGACAATTATTTTCTTTTCTATTTACTAATGTATTGATTAGCGGCTAATTTAATATATTTTTTTTGACAAAATAAATAGCCGCAAAGATATTATAATTTGTTATTCAACGCATTATTAATCATACATTACTTTCGTATTAAGTCTGTTTTTTGTCATGTTTGAGGATCAATCCCAGACTGTTTTATCTTCAGAATGCGTAAAATATAAAAATTCTGAATTTTTACCCTTCGTCAGTTTTACCCCTTTTCTATCCGATGAGTAGCTATCATAAACTACATCTTTAAGAGGTTCATTCTTATAGTTTGTAACTCCGAATTTATTTTCTTTTTTTACAACAATTTCATTGGCAGAAAGGAAAGTGATCATATCATCGTAGATCCCTGGAATTATTTCAATTCCTTCTTCATTCATCATTCCGAATTTATTTTCTTTATTTTTATAGATCAGCCCAGGTAAACGTACAAAAGGTTTTATAGAAACAATATTCTCCAGCACTTTGTATTGTTTATCCTTTGGTGAAAATCTGTAGAACACCCCTTCTTTTTTAAGAATCAGATAATTAGAAAATATTTTCTCGATCTCATAATCCCCATCTAAAACACTATTCAGATTTTTATCTAAAAGTGTTTCTTCATTATTTTTTCTCAGATAAAGAAAGTCTTGCCCTGAAATTTTAAGAGCATCTACATCATCATACTCTTGAGGCAATACAATTTCTCCGTTGGTTCTGATTACAGCAACTTTAGGATTTTTATTCTCAGGAACCGTTCTGAATAAGCCATTAAATAAATGGTTTACATATCCGAAATCCGTAGCATGTACTTTTTTATCTTTCTTAGAAAAGATACTTACTTTATCATCTTTCTTAAGATAGATGTATTCTGTTCCCACAAAAGCCTGATCGTAGATCTCTTCAGCCAATATATTTTCATCTGCATCTACAATTCCATATTTATCTTTAGGAATATTTTTAGTAACGAGAAAAGGATAGGAAATAATTCCATCAATATAGTGGTCGGAAATAGAACTTATCGTTTTCCCATTATTATCAATGATCTCGCCTTTTCTAAAACCGGTAATAATATATACCCTTCCCTTATAAAAATGCAAATTTTCATCAAACTCCCTATCGGAAACTAATTGACCATCAAAATCATAGATCTTCCAGCTTTTTCCAATTTTCACAAAGAATCTATTCTCACTGGCAAATTCTATTCTATCAGAGAAAGGAATGATCTGCTTTCCGTTGTAATCATAAACACAATCCCGTCCACTTTTGGAATAAATGAGTCTTTGTTTATTTTCCCAGGTTCTGAACTTAAAATTATCGAATGGTATTAACTGAATTCCTCTATTGTCAATCAGAGCCGTTTTTCCATTAAAAGCTCCTTCTCTCCCTTTTACAATGAATCGGTCTTTCGTCAGGCGGGAGATCTCACTTTTGTAAGGGAAATCAGCAGTAATGACTCCTAAAGAATCTACTATACTCGATTTACCGGTTTCAGAAATTATTCCATATCCCTTTGAGTAAAAGCGTACTTCTTTACCCAGTTTTTTTGATAGTAAGATCTGTTTGTATTGATCAGTTTGCTGTGCGAAAGAAACTGATGAAAGTAGTATAAAAAATAGCTTTTTCAATTAATTAGAATTATTCACAATAAGAACAATTTCTCCTTTTAAAGTTTTACTTTTAGAAAATTCGATTAATTCATTGATCGTTCCTCTTTTAGTTTCTTCAAATTTTTTAGAAATTTCACGGCTTAAACTTACTTTTGTATGTTCACCGAAGAACTCTTTGATCTGTTCTAGTGTTGTGTTTATTTTATGAGGACTCTCATATAAAACAATTGTTTTTTTCTCTTCTGCAAGCTGTTTAAGCTTGGTTTGTCTTCCTTTCTTTTGTGGGAGAAAACCGGCAAATAAAAATTCATTATTTGGAAGTCCGGATACCACAAGTGCCGGAACAAAAGCTGTTGCTCCAGGTAAGCAAATCATCTCAATATTATGATCTGCCCCTGCTTTTCCCAATAAATAACCGGGATCAGAAATTCCAGGTGTTCCTGCATCTGTAATAATAGCAACATTTTGGCCGCTTTCAAGGTCGGAAATTACTTTCTCCGTTGCCTGATGTTCATTATGCAAATGATAAGATCTTAAAGGTTTAGAAATCTCGAAATGCTTTAAAAGGACTCCGGATGTTCTCGTATCTTCACATAAAATATAATCTACTTCTTTCAGTACATTCACGGCTCTGAAAGTCATATCTTCTAAGTTTCCTACGGGAGTAGGAACAAAATATAGGATTCCGCTCAAAATTAAAATTATAAAAATTTATTTTCCACCAATACCCATAATCTCTGGGCATATTCATCTACTTTTCTCCAGTTTCTGGAGTAATATAAGTCACTTAAATATTCTTTAGCTTCCTCTAGCGTTCTAAAACTGTTTAGGTCTGAAATTACAGTATTCAACTCGGACTGACTTCCATCAAATAGCATTTTTGAAAAAGCTATCCTATCATTCAGATCCAATCTGAACTCAGGTTTAGATTTTTCAGCTTCCATAAAATTTGTTGGGATATTGGTCTTCAACAAACTTCCATTGTCTTCTTTTACAACCGGCTCATTCTTTTCCCGAGGAATTTCTCTTTCTAAAGGATCATCATCAAACAGTGACTGAATAGATTTTAATCCTTTAATATTTGCTAATTTTATTTTTTTCTCCTGATTATAAGCATCGAGATTTTCAAAGCTTTCATCAGAAGGATATTTCTCTTTTTCAGATTCCTGATATCCATGATCTATATCAACAATTTTTCTTTTATTAATTTCATCAGAAATAGCTTGTTCTTCATGTATCTCTTCAACCTGGGCATCATTTTTTATTTCGCTAAGGATATTTTCTACATTAGAAGTTTCCATTACCATCTCACCTTGTTCAATCGCTACATTTGAAGATATAAACTGTGATTCATTTTCTTCAATCAGCATTTCATCATCTTCTAAAACCTCACTATCGAAAATACTTGGAATCTTTTCATTTACTTCAGGAAATTCTTTTACATCACTCGCAAAAATCCTTTCTTCATTAGTTTTCATTTCCTCTTCTATACTATTCTGAATACTTTCCTCTTCATCAAAAGAATTCATACTCGATTCCTGATAATTAGAAGGTTCGTTCTCAAACTCATTGATCTCATTGAGTTGATTCGTAAAGATCACCTCTTCTTCAATCTGATCATCATGTGAGTCTTCTTCAGTATCTTTTTCTACAATTTCTGTTTCGAAATTTTGTGCGATTTTTTCCTCATCTGCAAAATTAACTACATTTTCATGATATCCATTCTCAACAATTTCAGTCAATTGATTGTTGAAAATTTCATCTTGTTCTGCCGTAGTTGGAGCATTTACATGCTCAATCTCTTCATATTCTGAAGCCTCATTTTCATCAATTTCATTCAGTTCATTATTGAAAATCGCCTCTTCTTCCGTCACTTCATGTGCTGACTCCTGGCTATCAAGTTCATCATTCACAAAAGAGTTATTCGTTTGACTTTCGGTATTTTGTGACGATGTATTGGGTATAAAATACTCTATATTCTTTTCCAGCATCTTCAAAAAAGAAATCCTATTGGCAAGCTCATCCACAAGATCTTGCTTGGAAAGTAATTCATCCACATTGTTTATTTTCTCCAAAATATCAATGATATTCTTGGATTCGAAAAAAATTTTTTCCTTTAAATCTTGGATATTCTGCATATAAGATTCTTGTTAAAAATTGCTTACTTTTGATGTTAAAATATTACGGCTAATTTAACAAATGTTTTTAGAAAATACAATTAATCACTCCAAACAAAGCGGTTGGATGGAAGTTATTTGTGGCTCAATGTTTTCCGGAAAAACCGAAGAGTTGATCAGAAGGCTGAGAAGAGCAGAAATGGCAGGGCAGAATGTGGAAATTTTTAAACCAAAAACTGATACCAGATATTCTGAAGAAGATGTGGTATCACATAATCAGAATAAGATCCGAAGCACCGCGGTAGAAAATCCCAACGAAATCCTTTTGTTGGGTTCTAATTGTGATGTGGTAGGAATTGATGAAGCACAGTTTTTTGATGAAAGTATTGTTGACATTGCCAATCAGTTGGCAAATAGTGGAATAAGAGTTGTTATTGCGGGTTTAGACATGGACTTTTTAGGACGTCCATTTGGACCAATGCCCAATCTTATGGCCACTGCAGAATATGTAACCAAAGTGCACGCTATTTGTAAGAGAACGGGTAATCTGGCTAATTACTCTATGAGAACTTCTCAGGGAAATAATTTAGTGGAATTGGGAGAAACAGAAAGTTATGAAGCTGTAAGCCGCAGGGTTTTTATAGATGAAGTCCTTTTAAAGAAAAAAAAATAATTTTTAAATAACCTAAAATTAGATTAATTTTAATTTATAATTTTATATACTAAGTTAAACGCAAAGACGTAAAAATAATTTAATAGTAATCTTTTTAGGGTGCCGAGATTTTATCCCTGGTAAAATTAAGCCTCATACCTTGTTGAGAAATTTCTGATTTTAACAGGTCATAAAAATATTCTTTTTAGAGAACTTTACGTTTTGGCTGTTTATAAAAAAATAAGCTGACGGGAAGTAATGAATTATACGATACAAGAAATTGCAGATATCACCAATTCACAAGTTATTGGTGATACTGATATTATTATAAAAAATATAGCTTTTGATAGCAGAATTATCTATTCAATCAAGAATACTGCATTCATTGCAATTAATACAAAAAAAAATTCCGGTGAAAAATTCATAGAATCGGCCATTGATAGGGGGATAAACGTTATTATTTCCGAACATCAGTATCCGCAATTTGAAAATATCACCTGGATCTTAGTTGAAAGTTCTATTGACTTTCTTCAAAAACTTTCTAAATACCATTTTGAACATTCCCATCTGAAATCGATAGGAATTACAGGAAGTAATGGAAAGACCATTTTAAAAGAATGGCTTTATCAGTGTTTGTGGAACGAATTTTCTACAGTAAAGAGTCCTAAAAGTTTTAATTCGCAAATAGGACTCCCTCTTTCATTACTTCAAATTAATGATTCTTATGAGCTAGGGATTTTTGAGGTTGGAATTTCCAAGCCCAATGAAATGGAAAAGCTGGAAAATATTTTCAAACCTCAGATTGGTCTTCTCACTCATATCGGAACTGCACATGCTGCAAACTTTGAGTCTGATGATGAATTGATCAATGAAAAGATCAAGCTGTTCAAAGATTCTGAAGTCATTGTTTACAACGGAGATAATTCCCTAGTTAATCAGAAAATAAAAGAATTATATTCAAGTAAAAAATTAATATCCTACGGTTTCAAAAATGAAAATCAGGTATTTATTAAAAATAGTATTTCTAAAGATGAAAACATCATCGTAAAATATTTTAATGAGGAAATAAGTTTTCCCGTTCATCAAAGGGATGAAGCTACTCTAACGAATGCTTTAGCCCTTATTACGGTTTTAAAAGAGCTGAATATTGACAATCAAAAGATCATCGAAAAAATCAACGCTCTGAAAACTGTAGAAATGAGATTAGAGGCAATTGAAGGAAATAAAAATAATATCATTATTAATGATTCCTTTAATCTGGATCTGGATTCTTTGAAAACAGCTTTACAATTTTTAAACGAATATAAAAAACCAAAAAAATCTCTGGTTTTAACTGATATTGTAGGGGTGAATTCGAATTCAAAAGAGTTGTATGAAGAGGTTTCTGAACTTGTTAATGAACAAAAATTTGACTCTGTATTCTTAATTGGAAACGAAATAACCCAATTTAGCGATCTGTTTAAATCTAAAACCTTTACTTTTATCAATACTCAGGAATTAATTGAAAGTAAATACCTTACGGATATTGAAAATCAGATTATTCTTTTGAAAGGAGCGCGAAAATTTGAGATCGAAAGGCTTAAAGATATTCTTGAACTCAGAAAGCATGATACCGTTTTGGAAATCAATCTGAACGCAATTCTTCATAATATCAACTATCATAAATCTCTATTGAAACCTGAGACTAAAGTAATGGCAATGGTAAAAGCAAATGCTTATGGTTTAGGAAGTTATGAGATTTCAGAATTTTTACAACATCACCATATAGATTATCTTGGTGTTGCATATACCGATGAAGGCGTAGAACTCCGAAAAAAAGGAATTACAACCCCTATCGTTGTCATGAATGCTGCACAGCATAGTTATGATGCGATTATACAATATAATCTGGAGCCGGAAATTTACAGCTTCAGGGTATTAGAATTATTTAATGAAGCCGTTCAGAAATCCGGATATGACCAAAAATTCCCTATCCATATCAAACTGGAAACAGGAATGCATCGACTTGGTTTTAAAGGATTTGAGTTAGATCAGTTAAGTGAAACTTTAAAAAATAAAAATGTAAAGGTTCAAAGTATCCTGACCCACTTATCATCTTCTGATATGCCGGATGAAAGAGAGTTTACTTTAAATCAGTTTGAAATCTTTGAGAAAAACTCCAACTATCTTATTGAAAAGCTGGGATATCAGCCTATCCGTCATATTCTGAATTCGTCAGGAATTACAAGTTATACGGACCATCAATATGATATGGTAAGAATTGGTATCGGAATGTTAGGTGAGTCACCAAATAGTGAAATACAAAAACAGCTTC
The DNA here is from genome assembly GCF_025403485.1 of Chryseobacterium paludis. NCBI lineage: Bacteria > Pseudomonadati > Bacteroidota > Flavobacteriia > Flavobacteriales > Weeksellaceae > Chryseobacterium > Chryseobacterium paludis. Next base: position 3,478,762 of record NZ_CP099966.1, on the reverse strand, counting down.
AATCCACTGTAAGCTTTAAAACCGTTATTTCTCAGATTTCAACCGTAGAAAATGGAGAATCTGTGGGCTATAGCAGAAGATATAAGACCGATCACACGACGAAAATAGCCACAATCCCGGTAGGTTATGCAGATGGAATTCCAAGATTGATTGGCAATCAGATTGGTAATGTTGGAATACATAAAACCCTAGCTCCTATCGTTGGAAGTATTTGTATGGATATGATGATGATCAATATAGATCATATTCCTAATGTTGAAGAAGGGGATATGGTAACTATCTTTAATTCAAAGCCAAGTTTAAAAGAATTTGCAGATTACTGCAAAACAATAACCTATGAAGTATTAACTTCCATTTCGCCGCGGGTGAAGCGGATTTATATAAAAGATTAACTCTATGAGAAAACTCCTGGTTCTTATACTCGTATTCCAATTGCTTTTGCTGCATTCGCAGGTAAAAAAAGGATTGGTAATTCCAAAAAATCCCAGAATTGGGCTTTCGCTAGCCGGAGGTGGAGCTAAAGGATTTTCTCATGTAGGAGTACTGAAAGTATTGGACTCCTTAGGGGTAAAGGTTGATTATATTGCTGGTACAAGTATGGGAGCCATTGTTGGTGGTCTATATGCTTCGGGATATTCAGGAAAAGAAATAGAAAAAATTGTAATGGATACGGATTTCTATTCTTTAATAATGGATCCTAAGTCAAGGAAAGAAAGTACATTTTTTAATAAATCTGTAGACAAATATCTTTTGTCAATTCCTATCAAGAATGGAAAGATTAACCTCCCCTCTTCCATAAGCACGGGTCAGAAAAATGTATATCTTTTAAAGGAACTATTTAAAAACGTTTCCAATATCGATGATTTTTCAAAACTACCCATTCCCTTTATGTGTGTAGCAACTAATCTGGAAAGTGGAAATATGCAGATTTTTGAAAAGGGAGATCTTGTACAGTCTATTATGGCGAGTTCAGCATTTCCGTCACTAATGGATCCCGTAAAGGTTGGTGACAGCATTTACATAGATGGGGCCATGACTGTAAATTATCCTTCAAAGCCATTAAAGGACAAAGGAATCGACATTGTTATCGGTGTCGACCTTAATCAGGATTTATCGAAAAGAGAGGATTTAACTAATATTATTGCCATTCTCAATCAGATTATCGATATGAATATTCATAAAGATACCAAACGGCAATATAAATACACAGATATCAATATTAAACCTAATTTAAAAGGGATGTCTGCTACCAGCTACGATGAAAAGAAAAAAATTCTCGATAGTGGATATGTTGAAGGGTTAAAATACGTTGATATATTAGATCAGTTGCCAAAGCGATCGTTTGACCGCCTTAGACAGCGTATAAATCCAATTTATTCCAACGTATATAAGATTGATAGTCTTTCTTTAATTGGAAGCAAAATATATGGTAAAAACTACGCCTTAGGGAAAATGGGATTACATCTCCCCTCTTTGGAAACCTATGGCAGTATCAATAAAAAAATAGATAGGCTGGTTGCAACCAATAATTACAAGTTTATCAATTACGATATTGTAACAGAGAACAATGCAAACTATCTGAAATTATATGTTACTGAAGATGATGCCAGACATTTTTTTAAATTCGGCCTGCATTATGATGAAGTTTTCAAGACAGGGTTATTACTCAACTATTCTGCTAAGCGTCTTTTATTCAGAAACTCAAATTTATCTTTAGATGTTATTGTGGGAGATCAGCCAAGGTACTATCTGAACTATTTTATTGACAATGGATATATACCAGGATTCGGAATTTATTCTTCTGGGATGAGTATTGATCTAAAGGATATAAATAACAATGTATTTGATAGTTGGCAATGGTTGAGAAATGAAGCCTATATCCAGTCCATTTGGAAGGATAAATTTGCAATTGGGGGTGGAATAAGCCATGACTATTTTAGTGCTGATAATAATGGTACCAATGAAAGAGTAAGTCGTTTTCTGAATCCTTATGTATTTATAAAAAGTGATACTCAAAATGATAAGGATTTTCCGACAAAAGGAATATACATATCAGCTGAAGGTAAAGTTATCGATCTGATGAAATCCGAATTGGAAAAAAGAATAGTTCAGATAAAGGCAGATATAAGAATAAATGTTCCTCTTGCAAAACAATTAACTTATCGACTGAACTTATATGGTGGAGTAACTTTAGGAGAGCATCTGCCTGAATTTTATAAATATAGATTAGGGGGAATTTTTGAACAAAATGTGGTTAACTTTAAAAGCTTTGCTGGTTTTTATTTTGCTCAGCTTAGTACCAATAATGTTATTCTTATTTCAAATGATCTTCAGTTTAGATTCAACAAAAATTATTTCATCAGTGGGAATTTCTCTTTTGCGAACCTTTCAAATGATATTACCTTCGAAGATGCTGTTAAACTTAATTACAGTTCACTTGGAATAACTGCGGGATATAAATCTCCTTTCGGCCAGATTAAGGTTAATTTCAGTCATTCATTAAAAAATAATCAAAAAGGCATATTCAGTGTTATATTAGGACACTGGTTTTAAAACAATGATACAATTCTTTTACGAAAACTTACCAGATTCTGTAAATACAGACTATACTAAATGGCTGGAAGATATCATTCTTTCAGAAGAAAAAAAATTAGGCGAAATCAATTACATCTTTTGTGATGATGAATATTTGCTTAAGATAAATCAAGATTATCTGCAGCATGATTACTATACGGATATCATCACTTTCGATTATGTTAAAGGCAAAACAATAAGCGCGGAGATTTTTGTATCTTTGCAGCGCATTTCAGACAACGCTTCTACCCTATCCAGAAACTACGAAGAAGAACTAAGAAGAGTTTTAGCCCATGGCATTCTTCATCTTTGCGGTTATAAGGATAAAACAGAAGATGAAGAAGAGGAAATGCGTAGAAAAGAAGATTTTTATTTAGCTACGTATAAAGACTAATATCTTAAGCCAATAAAATCTTTCATTTCGTCCTTGTTAAATAACTTTTATAATTAAATAAAATATAAAACAAGCCGGATAATGCAGAATACAAGCTCTTTTAAGCTGTATTTTTAAACAATGTTTCACGTGAAACATTTATTATAAAGATTAAAATTTAAGCCTTAAAATAGGTAAGAAAATGATTTCAGAAATATATGATGTAATAGTAGTTGGTGCCGGCCATGCTGGTTGTGAAGCCGCTGCTGCTGCTGCCAATTTAGGATCAAAAACTTTGCTTGTCACAATGAACATGCAAACCATTGGTCAAATGAGCTGTAACCCCGCAATGGGAGGTATCGCAAAAGGACAGATTGTTCGCGAAATAGATGCAATGGGAGGTTATTCAGGAATTATAGCTGATAAATCTGCCATTCAGTTTAAAATGCTAAACCTTTCAAAAGGACCAGCGATGTGGTCCCCTAGAACCCAAAATGATAGAATGCTTTTTGCAGAAGAATGGCGTTTAGCATTAGAAAACACACCTAATCTTGATTTCTTTCAGGATATGGTAAAACAGCTTATTGTTGAAAATAATAAAGTAACCGGAGTTATAACCTCTCTGGGAATCTCTATAAAATCAAAATCTGTAGTGCTTACAAATGGTACCTTCCTTAATGGATTAATCCATGTTGGAGATAAACAATTAGGTGGTGGAAGAATGGGTGAACCAAGAGCATTTGGTATCACCGAACAATTGGTATCCTTAGGTTTTGAAGCTGGAAGAATGAAGACCGGAACTCCTCCCAGAGTAGATGGAAGAAGTCTTGATTATTCTAAAATGGAAGAACAAAAAGGAGATGAAAAACCACAAAAATTCAGCTATTTAGACACACCCAAGTTAACCAAACAATTAAGCTGTCATATCGTATATACGAACGAAACTGTACACAATATACTTAGAGAAGGCTTTGACAGAAGCCCAATGTTCAATGGTACCATTCAAAGTTTAGGTCCAAGATACTGCCCTAGTATTGAAGACAAGATCAACCGTTTTGCAGAAAGAACAAGACATCAGTTATTTGTAGAGCCAGAAGGTTGGAGAACAGTAGAAATATATGTGAATGGGTTCAGCTCCTCATTACCAGAAGATGTACAGGTAAAAGCAATGAAGCATATTCCCGGATTCGAAAATGTAAAAGTATTCCGTCCTGGCTATGCTATTGAATATGACTACTTCCCCCCTACTCAATTAAAGCATACTCTAGAAACAAAATTGATAGACAATCTTTATTTTGCCGGCCAAATTAACGGTACTACAGGATACGAAGAAGCTGCAGGACAAGGTTTGATGGCAGGGATCAATGCTCACAATAAAGTACATGATAAAGGAGAGTTTATATTAAACAGAGATGAAGCATATATAGGAGTTCTGATTGATGATCTTATCACAAAAGGAACTGAAGAACCTTATAGAATGTTTACTTCCCGTGCAGAATACAGACTCCTGCTAAGACAAGATAATGCTGATATCAGATTAACTGAAAAAGCATATCATCTAGGCCTTGCAAAAGAAGAAAGGTTAAGAAAAGTTGAAAACAAAATTACTAAAAGTGAGGAACTTGAAGGCTTTTTACGAGAAACTTCTTTAAAACCAGGCATCATTAATCCAATTCTTGAAAGAGAAGAAAGCAATCCGGTAGATCAGGCTTACAGAGCATCCCAGTTTCTTACAAGACCTAATATCACACTTGAAAAGCTGGAAAATATTGAAGTTATCAAAGAATTTACTTCTCAGTTTGAGGATGAAGTAAGAGAACAAGCTGAGATTAATATTAAATATAAAGGGTATATCGAAAAGGAAAAAGAGAATGTGGCAAAGCTAAATCGCTTAGAAAACATTAAGATTCCAGAAGACTTCGATTACTTAAGACTTTCCAGTCTTTCATCTGAAGCTAAACAAAAAATGAATAATGTAAGACCAAAAACAATTGCACAGGCTGGAAGAATAAGTGGTGTTTCTCCTGCTGACATTAATGTTTTACTGGTCTATTTAGGACGATAATTAATATATGTTTCACGTGAAACATCTTTAAAATTAAAGCAAAAATTAAGGTATTTATGAGCTTACATTAAACTCTGAATATCTTAATTTTTAATATAAAAGAATAATTTAATGAAAATTAAAGATCACTTTCTTACTCAGGAAATATTCGAAATTAAAGAAACAGAAACTAAAGGGGTTTTTAAAACCTCCCCTATCCCATCGAATATTTCAAAATATTATGAAAGCGAAGATTACATTTCCCACCATCAGGATTCAGGAAGTTTAAAAGAAAAGCTATATAAATTTCTTCAGTCTTTTAATCTTCAGTATAAAAAAACAATCCTGATTGACAGAATTAAAAAGAATTCCAAGATTCTGGACTATGGATGTGGTGCAGGAGAATTTGTAAAGTTTATAGAGAATGACTTTCAGACTTTAGGATATGAACCTGATGCTGATGCAAGAAAAGCGGCGCAAACTAAAGTATCAAAAACGAAGATTATTGATGATATTAATTTAATTGAAGATAAAGCTTTAGATGCTATTACACTCTGGCATGTTTTTGAACATATCGAAAACCAGGCAGAAATACTTCAGATATTTCATAGTAAATTAAATGAAAAAGGATTGCTTATTATAGCAGTTCCCAATCCTACTTCTTATGATGCAAAACATTATAAAGAATATTGGGCAGCCTATGATGTACCCAGACATATCTATCACTTTTCAAAAAATGGTATGGAAAATTTAATTTCTAAAAACCCTGACTGGAAATTAAGAAAGATCAAACCTTTGATCCTCGATTCCTACTACATCTCCATGTTGAGCGAAAAATACAAGAAATCACCACTTTTTTGGCTAAAAGCTCTCATCTACGGAACGATTTCGAACGTAAAAGCATTGTTTTCGAATGAATTTTCAAGTTTGATATATATAATCGAAAAAAGATAGAAAATCGATTTTTGAGCTATTTCTGAAAGCCAATTTTCACCGATTTCCACCTAAAAATTAAAAACTCTCAAAATATTGAGAGTTTTTTTATTTCCATTTAAATAAAAATTTTAACAAAAACATATTTAATAAATAGCTCATGTCATTTCACTCTCTTTTTCACAAAAAATTCAAAATATAAATAAAATCATTACTTAAAGCACATTTTTTTCACTCATAATATGTCAAATACCTAACAAAATTCAAATTATAATAAAAATAAACCAAATAAAATTTACATTAAATATATTATTTTAAATAAATTAATTAATAAAATATAAATTATTTAAATATAATTTTAATAACCCTTATCCAAAAACATAAGTAATGTGCTAAATGATAAAAAAAATATAATAAATGATAAAAAAACAAAATAAATTAAATGAAAATGAATAAAAAAAAGGAAATATTATTAAATAATAAATTTAATTCAATAAATACACTCAATTGCATTAAATAATTCATTGATATGTGAAAATAATTTATACATTCACAGAACCATTTTTAAATATTAATCAATGAAAAATTTTAAACTCGTAATGATAGCGATAGGAATGCTATCTGTTACATCATGCGCAAAAACAGATGACGATCAAAACACCACCTCTACTGAAGTTCAAAAAAACTACGCATTGGGGGCACGGCTTATAGATCAATCTATCTACAGAAATTTTGCAAAAGTAAACATCAATGAACTTACGCTGAAATTAAAGGGAAAAAGTGAATCAACTGCTAAAAATGCTTTAGCATCCAGTTATTTTATTCCCGGTTTGCCAGCAATTGGTGATCAGGGCGGTGAAGGATCATGTGTTGCATGGGCGACCGCGTATACCACAACCAGTGGTTTAGAATCCAATTTTAAAGGAGTTACTGCAAAAAGAAGCCCTGAATATGTTTACAACCAGATCAAACTTGGTTCTTGTGATGCAGGTGCTTATGTTAGTGATGGTTTAAACTTAATTAAAAATCAGGGAGTTTGCAGCTGGAGTGAAATGCCTTACACGGATACAGGTTGCTCTACTCAGCCTAATACTTCCCAAAAAAATGCAGCTAGTAGTCATAAATTTACTACCTGGGCAACCGTCGACAATACGGATATAAGCAACGTAAAAACGCTTTTAAGTATGAATTTACCCATAGTTATCGCAGTTACAGTAGATTACAGCTTTGATCATTTAAGTTCATCAAACGGATGGATATGGAAGTCACATTCAGGTAATGTCCGAGGAGGACATGCAATTGCCGTAATAGGATATGACGATGCAAAACAAGCGTTTAAAGTACAAAATCAATGGGGTACAAATTGGGGGAACAACGGATACTTTTGGATTGATTATTCATTCTTTGCGAAAGCAAATAATGGAGCAATTAATGAATGTTATGTAGCTTACGTTCAATAAGATAATGACTAATAAAAAATAACCTTCTCAAAAAGAGAGGGTTATTTTTTTATTTATAATAACAGTTTTTTATTTATTAATAGCAGCAATTCCAGGAAGTTCTAATCCTTCCAAGCTTTCAAGCATGGCACCACCACCAGTCGATACATAGCTTACTTTGTCATCATATCCAAATTGCTTTACAAACGCAACACTATCCCCTCCTCCTACTAAAGAGAAAGCTCCAAGTCTAGTCGCTTCAGCAATACTATCACCTAAAGCAACAGTACCGGCAGCAAAGTTGGACATCTCAAAAACTCCAATTGGTCCATTCCATAGAATAGTTCTTGAATTTAAAAGAACATCATTAAACTGATCCCTTGATTTTGATCCGGCATCCAATCCCATCCATCCTTCAGGAATTGCATAAATATCTATCTCCTTTCTTTCAGCATCATTACTGAAACTTTCAGCTATAATAGTATCAGATGGAAGATATACTTTAACGTTGTGTTCTTTTGCTTTTGCCAATATCTCAAGTGCTAGAGGCAACTTATCCTGCTCTACCAAGGAAGTTCCAATTTTACCACCCAGCGCTTTTATAAAAGTAAAGGCCATCCCGCCACCAATGATCAAATTATCAATTGCAGGCAGGATATTTTCTATAATGGTAATTTTAGTTGAAACCTTAGACCCTCCAAGTATAGCTGTAACAGGTCTTTCACCGTTTTTTAAAACTTTATCGATAGCTTTTAATTCATTAGCCATTAATAAACCGAAAAATTTAGTTGAGGTGAAATAGTTAGCAATTACAGCTGTAGAAGCATGAGCTCTGTGTGCTGTACCGAATGCATCGTTCACATAAGCATCTCCTAATTTGGAAAGTTGCTCAGCAAACCCTTCATCTCCTTTCTCTTCTTCATTATGAAAACGTAAATTTTCCAATAATAGAATTTCCCCCGGTTTAAGTTCAGCAGCTGCTTGTTCAGCTTTAGGACCTATAGACTCTTCTACAAACTTTACTTCTCTTCCCAAAACATTAGAAACTTCAGCAAGGATGTGTTTCAGAGAAAATTCATCCTTCACTTCTCCTTTAGGTCTTCCCAGGTGAGTCATGAGAATTACAGAACCACCATCATTAAGAATTTTTTCTACAGTAGGTTTCACTGCTACGATTCTTGTATTGTCTGTAACTTTCAGTTGATCATCTTGCGGAACATTGAAATCCACTCTCACTAAAGCTTTCTTGTCTCTAAAATTGAAATCATTGATTGTTTTCATAAATAGCTTTGAATTTTCGTTTCACAAATGTAAGATTTTAAACTTTTGGAAAAGATTGAATCAAAAAAAGTTTTCAGAAATCTTCCCACAGACCCAACACTCACTAATCAACAATTTTTTTTTAATAAAGAAAATATGAGTGAGTATTGTTGTTGAGTGTTGGGGGTTTAGGGGATAACTTTCCTCTAAAAAGTTCATAACACTTAATTTTTATTTAATTCATATTTAATTCACAATGCAATTTCTTGTAAATCTGATTATTCAGATGGTTACTAACAAAAATGAGTTAGTTGTTAACAATTTTAATTATTAATTACTGATTTATGGAAAAACTAACGAATAGTCCCAAAAAAGATTTTGAAAATTCTGTATTGACTTTTGAGAGAATTTGTCCATTAGTAAATTTTCATATTCAAAAATTATTTACTTTATAAAAGTTTTCCACAGTTATTCACAATGCTTTTCACAATTAACTAGTGTTGAACTAACAATTAATATTTAATACTTAAATTTGTAGGGAAATAAATCTATATTAAGTCTAATAAAAGTATTATGAAAAGAAAAATTGCGATCGCAGCTGATCATGCAGGCTTTGAATATAAGGAGATTGTTAAGAACTATTTTTCAGAACAATTTGATATTCAAGATTTTGGAACGTTTTCCACAGACAGTGTGGATTATCCTGACTTTGTTCACCCTGCAGCAACTTCTGTAGAAAATGGGGAAAATGAATTGGGAATTCTAATTTGTGGTAGCGGAAATGGTGTGCAGATCACTGCAAACAAACATCAGAAAATTCGTTGCGCTTTATGTTGGATGCCGGAGATTGCATCGTTGGCAAGACAACATAATGATGCCAATATGATTTCTATGCCTGCAAGATTCATATCTAAGGAATTGGCAATAGAGATCGTAGAAAAATTTCTCTCTACAAACTTTGAAGGGGGCAGACACCAAACAAGAGTTGACAAAATAGCAGTTTGCTAAAAATATAAAGGCTTGTAAATCAAATTACAAGCCTTATTTATTTTAAATTACATATCTTTGTACTATCAAATAGAAACACATTCTATATTCTCTCTCGAAACTTATACTCGTAATATTAAGTTTATTTATAACAGGTTTTCTCCCCTCTTCTCCATATTTGTATTAAATTTATACGAACTAAAACTCCCGTTATCAAAACACTGGGAAGGAAAATGATGTTGTTGATATTTTAAACAATTATTAAAAAATGAAAAAAAGAAAATATATAAGTCAGAAAAATGACCATAAATTAATGGAGATCGGAAGATTGATCTTAAGATTTATGAACGAAAACTCGTCGAAGATCTATAACTATAAGCAGATCGCAGACGGAATTGATCATAAGAACCCAAGACAAAGGGAACTGGTGATCCAGGCTTTACATAAGCTGCAATCTTCAGAAAAAATTAAAGAAACAGATAAAGGAAAATATATTATTAACTTGAATATCGCAGGAACTTTAACCGGAGTTATTGATTTTAATCAATCTGGAAATGCCTACGTGAATGTAGATGGAATGGAAGATGATATTTTTATCCATTCAAAAAATGTAAAGGATGCTTTACAAGGGGATAAAGTTTTAATAGTAACCTATACTTATAAAGGAAAGAAGCTGGAAGGTTCTGTCTTGGAAGTTTTGGAAAGAACGAGAACGGAATTTGTAGGTACTTTACAAGTGGTTGCTCATAAAGATTTCGGATTTGTTGTTTGCGATAAAAAGTCGATCAATACTGATATTTTTATTCCAAAAGGGAAATTTGGTGGTGCTGAAGATGGTGCTAAAGTTATTGTTAAGATGACAGAATGGAGACCTGGGGATAAAAATCCTGAAGGAGAAATCATTAAAGTTTTAGGAGCTCCTGGAGAGCACGAAACAGAGATTCATTCTATTTTAGCAGAATATGGATTACCCTATGAGTTTCCTGAGGAAGTAGAAGCAGATGCTGATAAGATCAACAGACAGATTACGGATGATGAAGTTGCAAAACGTCGTGATATGCGTAATATCTGCACGTTTACTATTGACCCTAAAGATGCAAAAGATTTTGATGATGCTTTATCAATCCAGAAATTACAAAATGGAAACTGGGAAATTGGAGTCCATATTGCGGATGTTTCTCATTATGTGGTTCCGGGAACTATTTTAGATGATGAAGCTTATCAAAGGGCAACTTCAGTATATTTGGTTGACCGTGTGGTTCCTATGTTACCAGAAGTTTTAAGTAATGATGTTTGTTCACTTCGTCCTAATGAAGATAAATATACATTCTCTGCAGTTTTTGAACTGAATGATCATGCAGAAATACAGAAACAATGGTTTGGTAGAACAGTAATTCATTCTGACAGAAGATTTACCTACGAAGAAGCTCAGGAACGTATTGAAACCCAGCAAGGAGATTTAACAGAAGAAATTCTTGTGTTGGATAGGCTGGCAAAAATAATGCGTGATGAACGTATCAAAAACGGAGCTATTACCTTTGACAGAAGTGAAGTAAGATTTAATCTTAATGAAAATAACGAACCTGTTGGAGTTTACTTTAAAATAAGCAAAGATTCTAATCACCTGATTGAAGAATTCATGCTTTTAGCGAATAAAAAAGTTTCGGAATTTGTATCTCTTACTAATAAAGGAGGGATGTCTAATAATACATTCATTTATAGAGTTCATGATGATCCGGATCCAGCAAAATTAGAAGCATTAAGAGATTTTGTATCCACTTTTGGATATCAGATGAACCTTGCAAATACTAAGAAAGTTGCCGAATCTTTAAATAAATTACTGTATGATGTAAAAGGAAAAGGAGAAGAAAATATGATCGAAACTTTGGCAATGCGAAGCATGAGCAAAGCGGTCTACTCCACTGAACCTATCGGACATTATGGTTTAGGATTTGAATATTATTCGCACTTTACATCTCCTATCAGACGATATCCTGATTTACTTGCACACCGTTTGTTGCAACACTACCTTGATGGTGGAAAATCTCCTGATAGAACTGAATTGGAAGAAAAGGCAAAACATTGCAGTGCTATGGAAAGACTGGCTGCAGATGCAGAAAGAGATTCAATCAAATTCATGCAGGTGAAATTCATGGAAAAACATCTTGGTGAAACTTTCACGGGTGTGATTTCGGGAGTAGCAGAATTTGGTTTCTGGGTTGAAATACCTGAAAATGGTGCTGAAGGATTGATCAAATTAAGAGATCTGGTAGATGATTCTTATACCTATGATAAGTCGACACACGCAGTTTATGGCTCAAGAACCGGTAAAAAATATCAATTGGGAGATCAGGTTCAGATCAAAGTGGTTAAAGCTAACTTAATTCAGAAACAACTGGATTTCAAGATTGTTGATTAATGACAAGGATAGATAAAATTATTGTCTTTAGTATTGCCAATGTTATTTTACTATTTACAATTGTTTTTAAAACCGTTATTAATTTTTTCTTACTGGTAAGTATTATATTTGTGCTTTGCCTTTTTATAAATGTACTCATCAATAAAAAGATTATTAAGATAGAGAATTGGGAAAAAAAATATTTTTTTTTGATTAAATTTCCTTTAATAATAAATTTATTTTTTTTAATCAATTATGTTACAGGATCAAACCCTACTAAGGAAACGTATTGTTTTAAATGTAAAATGGCAGATGTAGGAGGAAGGAGTAATCATTATAGAGGAAAAACTACCTATATCTATTTGAGTAACAGTGCTTACGAATACGAATATATGATTCGTAGTTTTTTCATTGATTATAAAAGGATGGAATTTAAAAATCAAATTACTTATATTTTCGAAAAAGGTATCTTTGGATTGAAAATTAGAAAAGATTACCAATTTTTTTATAATGAAAACTGTCTAGAATAAAATGTTTGAACTTGTACTTTCTGCTGTCATATTAGGATTTATGTTGAGCCTGGTTTTCATAGGACCTATTTTTTTCCTTTTAATTGAAACCAGTTTCTCAAGAGGTCCCAGACACGCTTTAGCACTGGATCTCGGAGTTATAACCGCTGACCTGTTGTGTATCGTTGCAGCATATTATGCAAGTGCAGATCTTGTTAGTTTAATAGACAAACATCCTGGTTTTTACAGGATTACGTCTATTCTTATTTTTGTATATGGGATCGTAATGTTGGTTACCAAAACCAAAATGCATATGCCTGGAGAAGAAAGAATCATTAGTCAAAATTATTTTAAAACTTTTATTAATGGTTTTTTCTTTAATCTTTTAAATGTTGGGGTAATTCTTTTCTGGTTGGTAACAGTAATTTCGGTACGAAATCAATATCCTGATATCAGTAATTTTATCCTGTATATAGGCTTGGTAATTGGTACTTATTTATGTATCGATCTCGCTAAAATATTTCTGGCTAAACAATTCCATGATAAATTAACACAAACTTTAGCCAATAAGATCAGAAGAATTGTAGGTGGAATTCTTATCATTTTCAGTTTCTTTATCTTTTTACAAAGCTTTAAAAAATTTAATCAGTTTGATAAACGATTAGAAGAAGCAGAGAAGAAAGAAGTCAAATTTCAAAAAACAAAATGAAAAAAATTATCTTTCCAAAATCCCTAAAAAAAGGGGATAAAATTGCTCTTATTTCTCCGGCAGGAGCTGTAGAAGAAGCTCAACTTGAAAAAGGAATTTCAATGATTAAAGCAAAAGGTTTTGAACCTGTTATAGGAGAACACCTTTATACCAAATTTTCTAATGGTTATAATTATGCTGGAACAGAAAAAGAAAGATTAAAAGATATCAACTGGGCTTTAAATGATACCGATATTTCTGCAATCTGGGCTTCCAGAGGTGGATATGGGTGTCAGCATCTGGTCCAGCACCTGAAGCTTAAACAATTTACTGAAAAGCCAAAATGGTATATCGGTTACTCTGATAATACTGTAATTCAAAGTTATTTATTAAAAAATGGTTTTGCATCTATTCATGGCCAGACCATTAAAACTTCCAGCTTTGGAGTTACAGATGAAAGCTATGATTTATTATTTGATGTTCTGAAAGGAAAGACTCCAAAATATAACATACCATCAAATCAGTTCAATAAACAGGGGACCGTGGAAGGAGAATTGGTTGGCGGAAATCTGGCTCTGATCTATGCTCTTTTAGGAACTAAATATTCTTTTGATTTTAAAGATAAAATATTATTTATTGAAGATATAGGTGAAAATTATTATGCTTTAGATCGAATGATCATGAGCCTGGAACTGGCAGGAGTCTTCAAAAAAATAAAAGGACTTATTATTGGCGGAATGACCAATATGGGTGATGAAAAAGATAATAAAAATTACGAAGAAAGCTTTGATGATTTTGCTTATAAGCTAATCTCAGAGAGAGTTTCAAAATATAAATTCCCAGTTGTTTTTAGTTTTCCAAACGGCCATATCAAAGATAACAGACCTTTGATTATTGGGGGAAGTATAAAAATGAAAGTTGATAATAAAGTCAAGATTGAATTTTAAATTAACGGGGAATCTATAATTTTTAATCAAAGAGGAATGGCAACGCATAATGATTTCGGAAAAATAGCAGAAGATATGGCCGTTGAGCACCTGGTAAAAAATGGGTATAAGATTCTCACCAGGAACTTTCGATTTCAAAAAGCAGAGATTGATATTATAGCTGAAAAAGATAATTTAATTATTATTACCGAAGTAAAAGCACGCTCTACAGACGCTTTTATATTACCACAGGAAGCTGTTACCAAAACGAAAATCAAATCTATTGTTTTTGCTACAAACCATTATCTTGAAGAATTCGATAAACATAACGAAGTGCGGTTCGACATTATAACGGTTATGCCCGATGAAAAAAGAAAATTAGTTATTGAACATATAACGAATGCTTTTGAAGCATTTGATGCAAACTAAAATTAATTTAACAAACGTATCAATGATCCGTTTACCATAAATTGTTACATTGATACACTATTACAGCTACATTTATATATGAAAACAATATTAATAACCGGAGCTACTTCCGGAATTGGAAAATCAACCGCTGAAGTATTTGCTAAACAGGGAAACAGAATCATTATCTGCGGAAGAAGAAGTGAGATACTGGAAGAAGTAAAAACTGAATTATCTGCTTTTACGGAAGTATTTAGTTTAAAATTTGATGTAAGGAAGTTAGAAGAAGTAGAAAATGCTATTAAATCTCTTCCTGCTGATTGGAAAAATATTGATGTTCTGATTAATAACGCAGGCAATGCACACGGTTTAGATCCTCTTTCAGCCGGGAAAACCGATGATTGGGATTCTATGATCGATGGAAATGTAAAAGGGCTTTTATATGTGTCTAAAATACTTATTCCGGGAATGAAAGACAATAACTCTGGCCATATTGTTAATATAAGTTCTGTAGCTGCAAGACAGACGTATATAAATGGAGTTGTTTACTGTGCGACAAAAAAAGCAGTCGATGTGATCTCTGAAGGAATGCGTTTAGAGCTTACAGAATTTGGAATTAGAGTAACAAATATTCAACCGGGCGCCGTAGAAACAGATTTTTCATTAGTGAGATTTAAAGGAGATAATGAAAGAGCTTCCACAGTTTATGCGGGTTATGAACCTTTAAAGGCTGAAGATATTGCAGATGCTATTGCTTATTGTGTGAACGCGCCGAAACATGTAAATGTTTCTGATATGACCATCTATCCAAGTGCGCAGAGTGAACCTAGAACGATCTACAGAAAATAGTTTCAAAAAAGGATTAAATTTGCGTTAATTATTTAAAAGCATTTTTGCCTTTTTGCGAATTTGCAGTTTAGTTTAGAAAAAATGAAAATATTATATCTTGAAACCTCTTCTAAGAATTGTTCTGTAGCCATTTCAGACAATGAAAAACTATTATGTTTATGTGAAGAAGTTTCTGAAAATTATAAACAGTCCGAAAGCTTACACACTTTTGTAGAATGGGTACTTGAAGGCGCTGGTATTTCGATGAAAGATATTCAGGCGGTTTCTTTAGGCAAAGGACCAGGTTCTTATACCGGATTAAGAATTGGTGCAGCTTCAGCAAAAGGCTTTTGTTATGGATTAAAGATCCCACTTATTGCTGTTAATTCATTAGAAAGCATGATGGAGCCTTTTTTAGGAAAGAACTATGATTATATAGTGCCATTGGTCGATGCAAGGAGAATGGAGGTTTATACTGCCATATATGACGGAAATACGGGAGAAGAAATTGCTGCGACTGAAGCTAAAATTCTGGATGAACATTCTTTTACAGAATTTGCAGATAAAAAAATAATATTCGTTGGTGATGGTGCTAAAAAAGCAAAAGAAATCCTTCAGCTTCCGAATGCTGAATTTAATGAAAGCATCTACCCTTCCGCACAGTATTTAATAAAGAAAACCCTTGAAAAAATAGAAAAAAAGGACGTCGAAGATATTGCCTACTTCGAACCTTTTTATTTAAAAGATTTCCATGGAGTAAAGAAAAAGAAAAGCGAAGATTAATCTTCGCTTTTTTATTTATTTTGGTTTTGCAGGAACGTCATTAGGGTTCTGCATTTTAAGATCTTGTTGATTCTGATTTGTGCCCAATCTTTTCGATTTTCTTTTCACTGGCGGTGGCGCGTTAAGATCCTGAATATTCGGATTATTCGGATTTGCAGGAATATTATTATTCTGTAAATCTGGCTGTACAGGAGCATTATTCTGATTTTGAGGAACAACATTTCCTTTGTTATCCGTTGACTGGAAAGCGAGGTCACTCTTCAGATAATTCAACATTTCTTTAGCCTTTATACCTTCAGGTGTCTTAGCATAGTTAAGTGCAATTTGTTCCAATTGTAGGATCATTACTTCCTTTCCACTTGATTTTCCTGTATTAAATGCATTTAATAAATATAATTTCGGGACTAATGCATCTTTAGGATACTTTTGAATGGTCTGATCGATGACATCTTTACTTTCTCCAAATTTTTCTGATTCAAATAATGCATAAGCCCGTTTGTACTCATTTTCAACGTCTTCAGAAGATTTTACAAAAGAGTTATTTTTAGGGTTTCTTGCAAATTCGGCATAAGAAGTATATGGATAATCTGTAAGCAGGATCTGCTTCGCTTTATCTCCCGCTTGTGGATTTTTCTCATAATTCATCGCAAAGATCTCATATAATGCCTGTAACATCACCTTTTCTTCGGGTTTTACATCTACCAGATCATATAATGTTTTGGTCGCTAATGGAGTATTTGTAAAGTAATTTTGATACATGATACCAAGACCTAGAGACGCTGTATCCCTATCCTTTTTCAACTGCCCTAGCTTACCTGCATCTGTAGGAATCTGCTCTATGTAAAAAGCAGGCTCAAAACGTCTTGGATTAGGAGCTGAAGTTACTCCCAGTGCTTCATTTTTCATGTCATCAATCGTTGACATTTTCTTTGAATAACGCCAGTTATCACTCAATGCTCTATCACCCCAAACTTGTTTGAACGAAGAAGTTCCTTTACTTACGGTTCCTGTATTACTGAAATAAAACCCTTTAGGAGCTGTTCCGAAATCTTCAAAAGAAGTTGAACCATTAGCAAATATAGAATTAGAATTATAATCTCCAGTATCGAAACCTTTACTTCTTTCAGCACGTTTTCTTTCCAATTCTTCTTTTTCCTCTTTAGCTTTTAATTTTGCAATATGTTTCGCAAAAAAATCATTTTTTTGAGCATCACTCATTTTCGCTAAAGAAAGGATACTGTCATTCTTTTTGATCAGATAGTAATTCTTTGAGATCTTTTTAATATTTTCAGATTGATCTTTTAAAAGCACTTTAGAAGGCTCATATGTCATTACAGCAAGTGCAGAATCATAATAACTTCCCGCACCGATATAATCATTTTTATCCAGGTAATTCTTTCCTATTTCGTAGTAAGCCAAACCACGGACTTGTGGATCTGAAACCTTTTCAGATAAAGATTTTCTAAAGAACTGTTGACCTTCATCTTTTTTACCAGCCTTATTGGCCATCAGACCAAGAGCATAATAGAACTCGTTTTTTCTGGACATATAAGTTCCCTTGTTACTGATCTTTTCTAAATAATTTTTAGCTCCTTCATAGTCTCCTTTTCCATTAAATGTTTTTGCAATTTCTATTTGAGATTTAACTTCAAATTCAAAATCATTGGCATATTTATACGCTGCTAAAAAGCTTTCTCTAGCTTTTTCATTCTGTCCTAAACCTTCTAAAATCTGTCCTCTTAGAAAAGAAATTCTGCTTTTTAGCTTTCTGTTGCCGTTGAGATCATAAGCACGGTCAAGTTCTTTTACTGCTTCTTCTTTTTTTCCAGCATCTAAAAGAGCTTCAGAATTATAGATACTTAGCAGTTTATCATAACTTTTACTGATCCCCTCTCCTTTTAGCTTAGAGAATATCTCCTGAGCTTTATGATAATCCTTGATCTGAGCATAGGCTTCACCTTGGTAGATCTTCGCTAAAGGAAGCCTTTTATCATCTTTCATGTGAGTGAAAACATAATTTAAAGCATCAAGAGCTTGTACAGCCTTATTTTGATAAATTCTTGATTGTACAAGAATCATGTAAGCTTCAAAAATCTGTTTGTTTTTTTCTTCTCCGCTTCTGATCACGGAATATTTATTGATTGATTTTAAAGCTTTTGCTTCTGCAATTTCGAGTGCAGTCGCTCCTTTTGTTTCAGGTTGATTAGGATCGTTTCCATTCCCTGTTATACCGGATACAGCAGAATTAATTTTATCCTTCACCGCTCCAACAGCTTCCTGAAGGCCAGGTTTACCCGGAGGGCCACTTGCATTTCCTCCCCTGTCTGAAGTTGAAGCAGATCTATTAATATCCGCCATTTTCATTGAATTTTCTGCAAAAGCTGAAGATTGTCCAAGATCACTGCCTAAAGGCTGGTTTTCGTAAGTAAGTATAGGAATATAAGGGGCATAAAAATTATCTTTATGGCCTTTATCTCTGGTCGTAAACTCACTATTTAATGCATCTTTTGCATTAAATAGGGTATTATAATGTGTGGAAAAACCTTTTAGGAACTTTGATCGTTGTTCCGGCCTTTTTACTTTGGTAGCACAGGAAATAACAATACATGCTGCTAAAAGGAATAAAATATTCTTTTTCATTATTTCAATATAACTAGCTAATCTACTTTTTATTATCAGTAGTTTGATGATTTTTGTAAAAATAATAAAATTTTATTTTGAAAAAATTTATATTTCTCTCAAAATTTTATATACCAAATGGGTAGGAAGACCCATAATGGTATAAAAGCTACCGGATAATTTATTGATTTTTGCCATTCCCAGCCATTCCTGGATGCCATAACTTCCCGCTTTGTCGAAAGGTTTATAATTTTTCACATAGTAATTAATTTCATCATCAGAAATTTCATCAAGCTCAACATCTGCAACATCTGTCTCTGTATAAGTTTTATTGGATGTTTGGATGGTTATCCCGGTATAAACCTGATGTGTTTTCCCGGAAAGCATTTTCAACATATTCTTTGCATCTGCTTCGTCTTTCGGTTTCCCAAGAATTTGATGATCTATTGCGACCACTGTATCTGCGGTCAATAAAACTTCGTCATCATGAAGAGATCTAAATGCATTCGCCTTTAATTTTGAAAGATAAGCGGCAGCATTTTCTATTGTAATATTTTCAGGAAGAATTTCCTCACAATCTATTTTTACCACTTCAAAATCAAATCCTAAACTGGAAAGCAATTCTTTTCTTCTTGGAGATTGTGATGCTAAAAGTAATTTCATATCGACCAATTATACAGATTGTGTATTATCATCGTGCCAGTTTCCCTGTACTTTCATCACCTGTTCGATAACATCACGTACAGCTCCACTTCCACCCTGCTTTGTTGATATATAATCCGAAATTCCTTTGATCTCAGGAACGGCATTTTCAGGACACGCTGCTATAGCAGAATTTTCCATAATATGTAGATCTGGCAGATCATCACCCATCGTCAGAATTTCTTCGTTCTTGAGGTTATATTTCTTTTTAAAATCTTCAAAATCAACCATTTTATTATGAGATTTAGCATAATAATCTTCTATACCCAAATAATGGATCCTGTGTTTTACCATCTCATCATTTCCCCCCGTGATAACTCCTATTAAATAATTGTTTTTTAATGCTTTAACAACTGCATAGCCATCTAAGACATTCATTACCCTACTCATATTTCCACCAGGCATCAAATAAACGCTGCCATCTGTAAAAACGCCATCCACATCAAATACGAATGCCTTTATATCTTTTAACTTCTCTTTATAGCTCATACATTTTTTTAATAGAGTGATTTATTGTTTTGTATATTTCAAGACTTTCATCTTTTAACAGTTGCTCATGAAGTTCCAGAACCCTTATATCGTTTCTTACTGCTGGCCCTGTCTGTGCTAGCTTAGGTTCAATTTCATGAATTTTCTGTACTGTTTCATCAATTAATGGTAAAAAATAGTCAAAAGGAATTTCTTGAGAATCTGAAATTTCTTTAGCTTTAGAAAAAAGATGATTCACAAAATTACTGGCAAAAACTGCCGTAAGATGGATATATCTTCTTTTTTCATGATTGCTTTCCATGACGTTTTTTGACACTTTTGAGGCCAGTTCGAAAAGCAGTTTTCTATCTTCTTCATTTTCTGTTTCTATAAAAAAAGGAATTTTCTCATAGTTCAGATCTTTAGATTTAGAAAAAGTTTGCAAAGGATAAAAACTAGCTTTTCTGTACTCCCCTGCTAAAATTTCTTTAGGAAGCGAACCAGAGGTGTGAGCGACAAGAACATTTTTTTTAGTAATGATCTTAGAAACATCCTCTACAGAATTGTCGCTGACACATATAAGATATATATCAGCATCTTCCAGCCGTTCTGTAGAATATGGGATATGTAACTCTGAACCTATTTTTTCAAGGTCTTTTTCATTTCTTCCAAAAATTTGAGCTAATGGAATGTTACTCAGAACAAAAGCTTTTGCCAGGTGATAAGCCACATTTCCGGAACCTATAATTACAATTTGCATATAACAAAGATAATATTTTATGAGTTTTGGACTGAAAATTGAACAAAGTATTTAACTTTTAGATATTTTTGTAATCCAAAACAGTGAAAGCATCTATGAAGATTAAGGACGCGGAAATTATTACGCTGATGCAAGACCCACGAACTCAAGATAAAGGAGTTCGTGCGTTGATGGATGCTTATCAAAGTAGATTGTATTGGCATATAAGAAGGATCATTGTAGATGGAGATCTTGCTCAGGATACTTTGCAGGATACATTTATAAAAGCATATCAGAATTTTCACCAGTTCAAAAATGATAGCCAACTATACACCTGGTTGTATAGAATTGCTACCAACGAAGCATTACAGCAAATAAATAAAATGAAAAAAATGCAGAAAACTGATGAAGACGCTGAATATTATATGCAGAATCTTGTAGCAGATAATGCAGAAAAGAATGCTGACGAAATACAAATTTTACTACAGAATGCCATACAGAGTCTGCCTGAAAAACAGAAACTCGTATTTATGATGCGGTATTATGATGATTTGCCCTACGAAGAAATATCAAAAATAGTAGATATGTCTGTAGGAACATTAAAAACAAATTACCATTATGCCAAGCAAAAGATAGAAGAATATATAAAAGAAAATTACGAAAATAATTTTTGACCAACATAAGATGAAAGAATTCGATATAGAGAAATTAGAACGTAAAAACATTTACAAGATTCCTGATGATATGTTTGATAACATCCAGGAAAGAGTAATGAATGACGTGAAAGCAAACAAAAAAGCGCCCATCTTTAAATTAAACTGGGTGTATGCAGTTGCGGCGTCATTAGCTTTAATCTTTGGAGTTACTTTTGTTTATAATTCAGATCAAAATCAGAATACAGCAAAAGGATCCGGTGTATCGGAAGCAAACTATGCTAAGAATGACCAAGCTCCCAAAAGTGAAAGCGAGATTGCCTATGAAACTTTGAAATCTGATTTAAATTCTGTGGAAAATACAGATCAAATAGTTGAAAATAAGAAAAATAAAAATACAGAGTATTCTCAGGATAATGAAACAGAAAATATAACAAAACCTCAGATAGGGAATACTGTTTCAAAACAAACGGATACTAAAATGAACGAGTATCTGGATTCATTTTCTAATACAGAAATTGCAGAATTAGCTAAGAATTCCACAGAAGACGTTTATTTAGATTTATATAATTAAAAGAAAAGATGAAAAAGATATTATTTACACTTTTTATTATTTATGGCTTTTGTTTACAGGCTCAAAGAACGGATTACGACTGGAAGAAAATGGACCCTAAACAGAGAAAAGAGATAATAAATAACCTTTCTCCCGAAGAAAGAAAAGAGCTTTTGAAGAAATTTAGAGATAATATGATGTTGGATAATCTGAATGTTGATGCAAAGGATAAAGCTGCATTTACTGCAATCTATAATGAATATATAGATAATCAGAAACAAATAAAAAGCCAGTTTAACCCCGATTTTGATCCTGAAAAGATGTCTGATGAAGAGGCTAAGATCAAGCTACAGCAAAGTTTTGAACTTGGACAGAAATTATTAGATAATAGAAAAAAATATGCTGAGAAGATGCAGCAGGTGATTCCTTGCCAGAAAGTATTGAAGTTATTTCAATCAGAGTGGAAGATGAGAGATAAAATGAATGATAGAAAACCTCATGATCACGATGACAATACGGCAACACCTAAACAAAACCCATAATAGTTTATTTTTTTAATGTTGGACGACTCTTACGAAGATTTTTTGTAAGAGTCGTTTGATTTTCAGGCCAAATACATACTTTTGCGCAAAAGTAAATTATGAAAAAAATATTATTATTTATTTTATTCTCAGGATCACTATTTGCCCAGAAAACTGAGATTATAGATCTTTCCAAATCTATTAAAGACAAAAAAAATTCTGTTAAAAGACTTACAGTGATCGATCAAAGACCTAATAAGGAAGTGGGCCATGTAATGTATCATAAAGATCAGGTAAATATTGTTTTTGAAAACAGTGCTGAAAAAGATATTACTGACTGGTTTTTCAAAGATAATCCGATAAGAGGAAAAGATGAGCTGGTTCTATTATTAGAAAACATAGAAATAATAGAAGATAAAAAAGAAAAATTTTCAATAGGGAAGCTTAATTTCCGAGCAAGCACATTTATTAAAAAAGAAGACGGCTATCATTTTCTCTTCAGAAAAGATACTGCTGCGAGCGTTTCATCTCGTACATCGCCTTATCTGGCACAAAGTCTATCTAAAAAAATTACACTTATTTTCACAGATCTATTTAAAAATTCTTATCAAAAAACTCCTTGGGAATTCGCAGTTGCGGAAAATGAGCTAACAGATTATGCTGTTTTGTTGAAGGAAAAACTGGATATTTTTAAAACAGATAAATTAAAAGATGGAGTTTATAAAGACTATTACAGCTTTTTTACACACAATCCTGATCCTGATTTTACATTGAAGACCAATGATAAAGGAATTGTTACAAAGGCTGTGAATGGAGAAGAAAAAATGGGGATACGACACTTTTATGCTTTTGTACATAATGGCATTGCTTATAAAAATATACCAGTTGGTTATGTTGAGATTTTCAAAAATGATCAGGGGCTTTTTATTGAGGCTAAAAAGTCAGATCTATTTCCGGAAACATCAACCAATGGAGCTATGATTGGAGGAATGGCAGGCGGTTTAGTTGGTGGCATTATTGGTGCAGTAATAGATGCAGGGATTCAAAGTAAAAGAAAAGGAGATCCCGGATCTGAAGTTTATCTTGATCCCTTTACAGGACATTATATTTTACCCGAAGGTTTTGATAAAACAAAATAATCTATAAAACAAAAGAGAGACAACTTGTCTCTCTTTTGTTTTTACTTTTTGTCCGTAGAATAAGAATATGGAAAATCTTTTTCATTGGTTCCCCGATTCTTATTCGGTTTATCATCCATTATAAATTGCAGCACAGCACCTTTCATTAATTCCTGATGGTTTAACCAGTTTTTGGAATAGGGCTGACCATTCATATTTAATGATTTTACATACATTTTTTCCTTACTGTTTTCCTGAGCATTGATTTCAATGTTTTTGCCGTTTTCCAAATGGATAATTGCTTTTTGAAACAGTGGAGCTCCCAAAACATATTGATCTGTAGCCGGAGTGACAGGATAAAATCCTAATGCTGAGAATATATACCATGCAGAAGTTTGGCCATTGTCCTCATCTCCACAATAGCCATCTGGTGTTGGCTGGTAAAGACGATTAAGGGTTTCACGAACCCAATATTGTGTTTTCCAGGGTTCACCAGCATAATTGTATAAATAAATGATATGTTGTGCCGGTTGATTTCCATGTGCATATTGCCCCATATTGGCATTGATCATTTCCTGTATTTCATGAATCGTACTGCCATAATAGCTATCATCAAAAAGAGGGGGCATTTCGAAAAGTGAATCCAATTTTTTTACAAATTGTTTTTTGCCACCCATTAATTTTGAAAGCCCTTCTATATCGTGAAAAACAGACCATGTATAATGCCAGCTATTGCCTTCTGTGAATGCATCACCCCATTTGAAAGGATTGAAAGGTTTTTGGAAACTTCCGTCAAGATTTCGTCCTCTTGCCAGTTTTGTTTCTGGATCTATTATTTTTTGATAATTCTGAGAACGTTTGGCATATTCGGCCCATTCGGATTCCGGACGACCCAAGGCTTTTCCAAGCTTATAGATGGTGAAATCATCATATGCATATTCTAAAGTTCTTGCAGCGTTTTCATTAATTTTAACATCATAAGGAACATATCCTAATTTTTTATAGTACTCAATTCCCATTCTACCTGTTGCTTCAGGGCCGGCATTATTTGCACCATGAAGAAGAGCCTCATACAACGTATTGATATCATAACCTCTAAGTCCTTTTATATAAGCATCCGCAACAACAGAAGCAGAATTGTTTCCGATCATACAGTCTGCATACGCCGGACTGGACCATTCCGGTAACCAGCCGCCTTCCTTATAGTCACTGATCAGTCCTTTCTGCATTTCAACATTGATGCTTGGGTAGACAAGATTTAAAAATGGATAAAGAGCCCTAAAGGTGTCCCAGAATCCTGTTCCTGCAAAGCGATAACCAGGTTCCGTTTTTCCTTTATAGGGGCTGTAATGTACAACCTCATTGTTTTTATTGATCTCATACATTTTATGAGGAAAGCACAGCATGCGGTATAATGCAGAGTAGAATGTACGCATCTGATCGATACTTCCACCAGATACTTCCACTTTTTTCAACTTTTCATTCCATGATAACTTGGCCTTTTCGTAAGTAGTATCAAATGAGTCCTTAGAAAGCTCACGTTGTAAATTGAGTTCCGCCTGTTCTAAACTAATGAATGAAGAAGCAACACGTAAGTTTACTTTTTCTCCTTTCTGCGTAGCAAAACCAATGATAGCACCACAATGATTTCCTGTAATATGAAGAGAATCTTTTACAAGACTTTTATCCTTCCATGAAGTGTATTTTGTAAATGGTTTATCTGAATAAATAACAAAATAGTTTTTGAAGCCCACTAATTTTCCACGTGAGTACCTTGTAGAATAACCAACAATTTTCTTTTGGGAAGGGATGATGGTAATACTTGATCCTTTATCGAATGCATCGATAACAACCCATGAACTGTCAGATTTGGGGTATGTCAATCGAAATTGTGCAGCACGTTCAGTTGGTGTAACTTCAGCCGTTACATTATGATTAGCGAGGTAAACACTATAATAATAAGGTTTTGATACCTCCGATTTGTGTGAAAACCAACTTGCTCTTTCATCTTCATTAAAACTCATTTTTCCTGTAACCGGCATAATAGAAAACATGCCGTAGTCATTCATCCAGGGCGAAGGCTGATGGGTTTGTTTTATGCCACGTATTTTATCTGCATCGTACTGATACTGCCAGCCATCACCATTTTTACCGGTTTGAGGAGTCCACAGGTTCATTCCGTAGGGTACTGTTACAGCGGGATATGTATTTCCATTAGAAAGCGAAGGTTTGGAAAGTGTTCCAATTAATGGATTTACCCATTCTTCCGGATGATCCAAAGCTTTTTCCACCCATTGTGATTTTAATTGAGTTAACGGAATAATAAAAAGTAACAGATAGGTTAATTTTTTCATGAGTATAGATCGGTTATTGCCATAATTCAGGTTTTAATTAAATGTTTTTCAAATGTACCTGAGCTTTATGATTTGAAAATAAACTGAAAAGATAAATATTTTTAAAATTTTACAGGCAATTGCAACACATTTTTTTTATAAACAGATCCGTGTTGTATTGCTTATTGCAGGAATATATTACTTAATTTAACGTAATAATATCAACAAGTATTATCTGCTTAAAATCAATAATTAAAATTAATTTCACCCAATAAAATTAAGAGAGAGGAATTGTCTTCGTTTTTTTTATCTTTGCAAATTACAAGGTTCTTAAATGAAAAACATACGAAATTTTTGCATAATCGCTCATATTGACCACGGTAAGAGTACTTTGGCTGATCGTTTATTGGAATATACCAATACTGTTACCCAAAGAGAATTACAGTCTCAGACCCTGGATGATATGGATTTGGAGAAAGAACGTGGGATTACAATTAAATCTCATGCGATCCAGATGGATTATGAATACAAGGGGGAAAAATATATTTTAAACCTGATCGATACCCCTGGCCACGTAGATTTCTCCTACGAAGTTTCCCGATCAATAGCAGCCTGCGAAGGTGCACTTCTTATTGTAGATGCTGCGCAAAGTATTCAGGCACAAACAATTAGTAATCTTTACTTGGCGTTAGAGAATGATTTAGAGATCATTCCTATTCTTAATAAAATAGATCTTCCTTCAGCAAACCCTGAAGAAGTAACCGATGAAATTGTTGGTCTTTTGGGATGTAAGCCTGAGGACGTTTTAAGAGTTTCAGGAAAAACAGGAGAAGGAGTCCATGATTTGCTTGAACAGATCGTTAATAGAATTCCAGCTCCGGTTGGAAATCCTGACGGTCCATTACAGGCTTTGATTTTCGATTCTGTTTATAATCCTTTCAGAGGAATTGAAGCTTATTTTAAAGTAGTCAATGGAAGTATTTCCAAAAACGAAAAAATTAAGTTTTTTGCTACAGGAAAAGAATATGGTGCTGATGAAGTAGGAACATTGAAACTAAAACAGGTTCCTAAGAAAAAGATTGAATGTGGTGATGTAGGGTATATTATCTCAGGGATCAAAGATGCACGGGAGGTAAAAGTAGGGGATACTATTACTTCATTTGAAAATCCTGCTTTAGAAGCTATTGATGGATTTGAAGAAGTAAAGCCAATGGTTTTTGCGGGAATTTATCCTATTGATTCTGAGGATTTTGAAGAATTAAGGTTTTCACTGGAAAAACTAAGACTGAACGATGCTTCCCTGGTTTTCGAACCGGAAAGTTCTGCGGCACTTGGATTTGGTTTCCGTTGCGGATTCTTAGGAATGCTTCACATGGAAATTGTACAGGAACGTTTGGATAGAGAATTTAATATGAACGTTATTACAACGGTACCTAACGTTTCATATCTTGGATATTCTAAAAGAGAACCTGAAACGGCAATCTTAATTAATAACCCATCCGAGATGATGGATCCAACGATTCTGGATAGGGTAGAAGAACCTTTTATAAAAGCTTCTATTATTACGAAATCAGATTTTGTAGGTCCGGTTATGACCCTTTGTATTGAAAAGAGAGGTGAGATTGTTAACCAGAGCTATTTGACCGCAGATAGGGTAGAGCTTACATTTAATATGCCTTTGGCGGAAGTTGTATTCGACTTTTATGACCGTCTGAAATCTATTTCAAAAGGATATGCTTCATTTGATTATACACCAATTGGAATGCGTGCTTCTAAATTGGTAAAAATGGATATCCTGATCAACGGAGATATGGTAGATGCTCTTTCTTCATTAATTCACGATAGTAATGCTTATCATATTGGTAAAAAGATGTGTGAAAAGCTTCGTGAGCTAATTCCTAGACAACAGTTTGATATTGCTGTACAAGCAGCTCTGGGAGCTAAAGTTATCGCAAGAGAAACCATTAAAGCCCTAAGAAAAGATGTTACCGCTAAATGTTATGGAGGGGATATTTCCAGAAAACGTAAACTTTTGGAAAAGCAGAAAGAAGGGAAGAAGAAAATGAAACAGATTGGTAGAGTAGAAGTACCACAATCTGCATTTATGGCAGTTTTAAAACTAAACGATTAATATAAAAAAAGACCGATATCATATCGGTCTTTTTATTTTTAAAGATTTCTTTGCTTGTCAACCAGGCTTCCCTGAACAACCAGTGCTCCCAGTCCCAGGATAATTTCAACGATTCCTAACATGGTAATCAGATTAGTTCCGCATACAATACATTCGGGTTCAGGAAATGGTTTCTTTCCAATAACAATGATAATCACTCCTCCGATAATGATGATGATTACGATAAGTGCTCTCAATAAAGTTTTAGCATTCATAATGGTGTTTTTTTAGTTTTTATATGCCTACTCTTTAAGGTTTTCGGCTTGCCCCTTTTATTACTTCAAAGTTCTGTAATAAAAAGACCAAGATAATCAGTTAAAACCCTGAAAATGAGGTGTGTTTTTCACTAAATTTCAAATAGTATAAATTTCATTTTAAACTATTATTCTTTATCTTATATTTACGAAAAATTTATTTTAAATGAAAAAAATCTACTTACTGGTCGGTTTTTTAGTTTCTGTTCCTATTTGTTCCCAAAGTCTTATTGGAGGAATAAACTCTGGAGGAGTTTCTAATGAAAACCTGATGCACACGGTAGGAGAAATCTATGTGATTCCTACCAATCCCGATGATCAGAATTCCGGAACCATTGGGGTTCTTTATCAGACTGTTTTAAATGTTTTAGGGGTAAACGAGATCGTTACCGAAAAAGCGGTTAGTATTTATCCGAATCCTACAGCCGGCTACATTAATTTTAATGTTTCCTCCTCAACGAGGCTTGAAGATGTTTCTATTTATGATATGTCAGGAAAGCTAGTTTCTCAAAATAAGATAGTTAACAATAAATTAGATTTATCCTTTCTGCTTCAGGGGATATATATTCTGAAATTTAATAATTCTGAATTAAAGCCAGTAAAAATCATTAAAAAATAAAACGATACCATGAAAAAAATATATACTTTATTTTTAGCACTGCTTACTACGGCAGTATTTGCTCAGGTTCCAAAGGGATTTGCTTATCAGGCTGTTGCCTTCAATGCTTCGGGAAATCCGGTTGTTAACGGGCCTGTTTCTTTAAGAATAAGCATTTTGGATAATTCTGCTACAGGAACGAATATCTATACGGAAACGCATTCAAAGACGACCAACTCCAAGGGATTGATAAATCTTAATATAGGGCAGGGAACGGCTGTGTCAGGGACATTTTCTGCAATAAATTGGAGCACGAATTCAAAGTTTGTAAAAGTAGAAATGGATGCTGCAGGAGGGACTAATTATACAAATGTAGGCGTGAATCAATTGATGAGTGTACCTTATGCTTATGTCGCCAAAAAGATAGATGTCTCTTCTTCAGATTCATCATTGGGAGATGATCTTATTGAAAATAAAAGTGTAAATTATGTCTTTACAGATAAATATGACCGAAAAGTCTATGCTTTTAATTCTAAAACGGGAACATGGACTCCACAAATTTATAACGTGAATTATTACAACAATAATTTTGCGGTGCCAGAGGTAACGTCCTCTAACGGTAACTTTATGTTTATTGATAAATATGATAGAAAAGTATATGTATTTAATTCTAAAACAGGAACCTGGTCATCACAGATTTATAACGTAAACTATTATAATAATAACTTTTCGACCCCTACTTTAGTTCCCTTATCCAATGGAAATTTAGTATTTTCGGATAAGTATGATCACAAAATGTATGTCTTTAATTATATAAGTGGAAGCTGGTCATCACAGGTATTTAATGTCAATTATTATAACAATAACAATAGTTTTCCAACCTCAATTTCTTCTGGAAGTAATGTTGCTTTTGTTGACAAATATGACCATAAAGTGTCTGTTTTTAATGCCAAAACAATGACATGGGCTTCTCAGGTATTTAATGTTAACTATTATAATAACAGCATGAGTATTCCTGATGTAACAGCGTCCAACGGGAATTTTATCTTTGTTGATAAATATGACAGGAAAGTATATGTTTTCAATTCCAAAACAGGAAACTGGGCATCACAGTTGTACAATGTCAATTATTATAATAACAGTTTTAGTATTCCTGTAACAAGTGCTTCTGAAACCAATTAAAAATAAAAAGCCGCTTCATTTGAAGCGGTTTTATTTTATTTCTTACGGGTGAATTTTATTTCCATTGTTTTCATTTCTTTACCGGTTTTCGAACCTGGACCATACATTTCAAGGGTTTGATTGTTGTCGTCAACAAATGTGAAGACTTCTCTTACATCACACTCCTTCCCCGGTCTTGTAAGATCTGGCATTTTACCTTTAAATTCAATTGATTTTTTTGAAGCATTCCATTCTCCGGTGGTATACATTATCCCTGTTCCCATATTATCCATCCAGGTGCTTACAAATTTTTTAGTGGCATTATCATATCCTACAATACTTCTTCCTTCGAATGGCATTCCCCAAAAATTACCTTTGTGGGTACTTTCCTGATAACGTCCACCAAAGATCATTTTATTGGTACATTCAGAAGTACTTTTCATTGGCTTTCCTCCTTCTTCCATCCACATTGTATTGTCTCCTATCCATACTCCATCAGATTTAGCTAACATTTTGTGCATGTCGCCAGGAGTAGCATATTCCATCCATGCTTTTGCTGCAGTAGCAGAGTCTACCGGTTTCCATGCTGTAGAATCAGTTCCGGTTGATTCCTTACCCATGGTGGGTTTTCCTTTTTCGCATGCAGTTAACAAAAATGCAGCGCAGAAAATGAACATTAGATTTTTCATAAATATTTAATTTTAAGTTGGTTATAATCAATCTTAAAGATAAGGAATTTTATTTTTACGCTTTTTGGTTTTTTAATGGTGGGACTTTTAATTCAAAAATGTAATTTTGTGTATTCATAACGCAAACTATATTATGCAGGATATTAAAGTAGCGGTAGACGCTGTTATATTTGGATACTTTGATAAAAAAGATTTACAGATCCTTTTAATAAAAAGAAAGATCGATCCTTTTAAGGGAGGCTGGGCTTTGCCTGGTGGACTTGTTCTGGATGATGAAAATCTGGATGATGCCGTAAAAAGAGAGCTGTATGAAGAAGCGGGCATAAAGCCTGATTTTTTAGAACAACTCTATACTTTTGGTAATGTGGGTCGTGATCCCAGAAACAGAGTGGTTTCTGTGGCTTATCTGGGACTAGTGAACCCTTCTTATCATGAACTGTTTGCAGACTCAGATGCTGAAGATGCTCAATGGTTCAGTGTCAATCAATTACCAAAGCTGGCTTTTGATCATAAAAGTATCATTGATATTGCTTTAAAGAGACTTCGCACAAAAATTCAGTATCAGCCGATCGGCTTTAATCTTCTTAATGAAGAGTTTCCATTTTCGGATCTTGAAAATTTATACAAAACGATTGTTGGACAGGAAATTGACCGTAGAAACTTCCGAAAGAAAATAATGAGCTATGGCCTTCTTAATGAAACCAATAATGTAAAAAAAGAAGGGAGTGGAAGGCCCGGGAAATTATTTACTTTTAATCAGGAAAAATATAAGGAACTTGAAGAACAAGGGTTTTATTTTGAGATTAAATGATAGGAAAACACAAAATGCTTTTCACAAATGGCACAACATTATAAGGAAAAACAAAATATTTGATATCAGATAGACGTCAAAAGACATCAATATAAACGGGCTTTAGTCCGTTTTTTTATTAATGGTAATTCATCGACTTTAGCCAAAACATAAAAATAGATTATAGCTTGTGTCATTGTAATGTATTATTTGTACTATTAATATCTAGATAGGATAAAATAAATAAATTGATTATCAGTTAGTTAATTTATTAGCGTAAAAATAACACAAATAAATTTGGAGGATAAAATGATTTTATTTTACATTTGTGTAATAATAACGCAATCATGAAATACATCATACAAAATACAATTGAACTTTTTCAGGAAAAAGGAAACTTGCAATTTTTGTTTTTCTGGGGATATACCATTAAAAATGAAATTTCAAAAGCTTGTTTTAGCCAGTGGTTTCCTGCAAGTTTCAAAGAAAATAGTATTGAGTATAGAACTGCTGAACATTATATGATGGCAGAGAAGGCGAGATTATTTAATGATGATGAGGCGATGTTGAAAATCCTTGAATCAGGAAACCCTAAAGAAGCAAAGAGCTTGGGAAGAGAAATAAAAAACTTTGATCATCAGACTTGGGATAATCATAAGTATGAAATTGTAAAGAAGGGAAACTTTTTAAAATTTTCACAAAACTCAGAATTCAGGGAATTTCTTTTATCTACCGAAGATAAAGTTATTGTAGAAGCAAGTCCTTATGATACCATTTGGGGAATAGGAATGTCAGAGTCTGATTCCAAAGCAGAGAATCCATCTCAATGGCGTGGAGAAAATCTGTTAGGATTCGCTCTGATGGAGGTAAGAGATGAATTGAGAAGATAACACAATCATAATCACAATATAGAAATCATGGAAAAGATCGATTTACATCCACAGATATTTCTGATTGAAGATTTTCTAACCAACCAGGAATGTGAGAGCTACATTAAAATGGCAGAAGACCAGGCTTTTGAGGAAGCGAAAGTCAATATAAACGGTCAGCAGTTAATGAGTAAGGGTATTCGAAATAACGACCGATTAATGCTTTTTAGTAAGGATCTTGCTAACAATCTTTTTGAGAGAGCTTTTGAATTTCTTCCAGAAAATCACGATGGAAATGAAATATGTGACTTTAATGAGATGTTCAGGGTTTATAAATATTCTCCAGGACAAAGATTTAAAATGCACAGAGATGGAAGCTATGTAAGAGACGAGAATGAAAAAAGCTTCTATACGTTTTTAATGTATCTGAACGATGACTTTGAAGGTGGGGAAACAGAATTTGAAAACCTGTTTACAATTGCTCCTAAAAAAGGAATGGCATTGGTCTTTTATCATCCATTAAGACACGAAGGTAAAACATTGATCAGTGGGGCTAAATATGTACTGCGGACCGATGTAATGTATACTATTAGAAAGTAGTTTGAAAAATAAGTGCAAACTCATGTCTAATAGAATTAGTGTAAAAACAACACAAATATTAAATTTTTAAAACTTAAAGCTATGTTTGGTTTCAGACACATCAAATTCGACTCAATGACTTACGTTCTTCATTTTAAAAATGGAGGAACCGTAAGAGAAGGAAGGGGCTTATCATTCTTCTATTTTGCTCCAAACAGTTCTATTGTTGCTATTCCAATGGGAAGTAATGATCTCCCTTTTATTTTTAATGAAAATACGTTTGATTATCAGATGGTAAATATTCAGGGGCAGATCAGTTATAAAATTTTTGATCCAAAGGCTTTGTCCAACACATTGGATTTTACAGTTAATGAATCAGGAGTGTATAAAAAGAATGATATTGAGAAGCTTAATCAAAGGATCATCAATCTTGCGCAGACATCTACATCATCATTTATTCATGAAATGAGTTTAAAAGATGCGATCCGCTCTGCTAAAAAGATAGAGGAGCATATTCTGGAAGGGCTTAAAACTTCAGAAACGATCCAAACGATGGGAGTTGAAATATTAGGAGCGAGTATTTTAGCGGTTCAGACCACTCCGGAAATGGCACGGGCATTAGAAACAGAAACCAGAGAAAAACTTCAGCAACAGGCAGACGAGGCTATTTATGAAAGGAGAAACTTTGCAGTAGAACAAGAAAGGAAAATCAAAGAATCTGAGTTGAATACAGAAATAGCGATCGAAGAAAAACAAAAACAGATCGAAGAAAAGAGAATGGAGACCGAAATTCAACAGGAAGAAAATAATAAGATCCTGAGAGAAATGAAGATCGCTGCTGATATATCAGTTGAAAACCAAAGAAAACAACTGATCGAACAAAAGACAGAAAACGACCGAAAAGAAGCGGAAACACAAGGCTACGTATTAGAAACTTCTTTAAAACCATATAAAGAAATGGATTGGAAAGTTTTAACAGCTTTAAATGGAAATCAGGATGCAAGATCAAATATTGCCCTTGCTTTCAGGGAACTGGCAGAAAATGCAGGAAAGATCGGAAACTTAAACATCAGTCCTGATTTATTAGAAAACCTGTTGAAGGAACATTAAAAACTTGAAGAGAGAGGCGAGGACATTGAAGTTAAAATAGTAAACTAACGCAATCAGTAATACATTGTACATTTTACAATTAAAGAAAAGCCATGAAAATAGAATACGCAATTATCATTAAGAACAAAACGAGATTGGAATCTTTGATTGAAAGATTTAATACCAAAGCCCAGGCTCAGTTTTATATTGAAAGTTCAGGTGGGGATTTTCAGGAGTATGTTGCTGAACATGAAAAGTTCTGTCAGTCTTTTCTGGAAGTTCAGACAAAGCTTTCTAAAGTGATCAAGAATAAAGTACTGGAAAGAGAATTTATGCCTTCCTATATTTTTTCTGAAAAGAATCTTATTGTGGTCATAGGACAGGATGGGTTGGTTGCAAATGTTGCGAAATACGCTAAAAACATTCCTATTGTCGCGATCAATCCTGATGAAGAAAGGTATGATGGTGTACTGCTTCCTTTTAATGTTAAAAACTTTCTCAATGGAGTAAATGCTGTAATAAACGAAAATTTTAGTTCAAAGAAGATGAGGTTTGCAGAAGCTGTTCTGAATGATGGACAAAAACTCTTAGCAGTTAATGATCTGTTTATTGGTATTTCTTCCCACAGCTCTGCCAGATATAAGTTAATGCTGAACGGAAAAGAAGAAACGCATTCTTCCAGTGGAATTATTGTTTCTACAAAAACAGGAAGCACGGGCTGGCTAAGTTCTATTTTCAATATGGCATATGGCATTTTAGGATCAAAAAAACTAAAATATCCAGAACTCAATGATGAGGATCTATACTTTGCGGTGAGAGAACCGTTTAAAAGTAAAGCAACGCAAACGGACATCTGTGGAGGGATCTTAAAAAGAAGAAATAAGCTGATCATAGAATCATTAATGCCAAATAATGGTTTTATATTTAGTGATGGAATTGAAAAGGATTTTTTGCAATTCAACAGTGGGGCGACGGCAGAAATTAAGCTGTCTGATGAAGAGGCGGTTTTGGTAATTAATTAGGAAATTAAAGATGAAGACGATAAACTATTTAAAAGGAGATGCAACAAATCCTCAAACTGAAGGAAATAAAATTATTGCGCATATCTGTAATGATATGGGAGGGTGGGGAAAAGGTTTTGTTTTAGCTATTTCTAAAAAACGGAAAGCTCCTGAAAAAGAATATAGAAATTGGTTTAAGATCAATTCGAACTTTGATCTCGGAGAAATCCAGTTGGTTAATGTGGAAAAGGAAATATGGGTAGCGAATATGATTGGGCAACATAAAATAAATACAAATTCCCAGGGTATTCCACCAATTAGATATAAGGCTGTAGAAGAATGTTTAGAAAAACTAAATGATGCAGCTTTAAGATTAAATGCGAGTATCCATATGCCGAGAATAGGTTGTGGCTTAGCAAGAGGGAAATGGGAGGAAATAGAGCCGATAATTAATAGAACATTGTTGAAAAATAATGTAAAAGTATGTGTATATGATTTCGAGTAAGAATCATAATTAAATTAGAAAAATGAAAACAATAAGACTTTATAGGCCAGTAGGAGAAAAGGAAATGATTTTAATTATTGAAAGTGATTATAAAAATTTTCCACCAAGATTGGAATGGCAACCTACCTTCTATCCGGTACTTAATGAAGATTATGCTTCGGAGATAGCTGAAAAATGGAATACCAGAGATCAATCTGGAAACTATCTTGGGTTTGTGACTCAATTTGATGTTGTGGAAAGTGAAGCAGATAAATATCCACCTCAAAATGTTGGAGCAAAAAACCACAATGAATTATGGGTACCGGCAGAAGAATTAGATAAATTTAATCAGGCTATCGTTGGAGAAATTAATGTAACAAAGGTATTTATTGGCAATGATTTTATCCAATCTGAAAATACTGAGATAGAAGAACTAATATTGAAATTAAATGAAACCAGTTATTGAAGTACTAAAAGGAGACCTTACAAAAGTTCAGGCTGATGCTATCGTTAATGCGGCTAATTCTTCTCTACTTGGTGGAGGTGGTGTAGATGGAGCCATTCATCGTGCAGGAGGAAAACAAATATTAGATGAATGTATTGAAATCAGAAACAGACAGGGGAAATGTAAGACCGGTGAAGCGGTTGTAACTTCTGCTGGAAACCTGCCAGCAAAATATGTCATTCATACCGTAGGACCTGTTTGGAATAATAATGAAGAAAAAAGCTCGACGCTTTTAGCGAATTGTTATATTAATTCTTTAAAACTAGCAGAAAGCCTGGATGTCAAAACGATTGCCTTTCCAAACATCAGTACTGGGATTTATCATTTCCCTAAAGAATTAGCCGCAAAAATTGCTATTCAGGAAGTTCAAAAATTCAACACGGAAAAGATTGAGAAAATTATTTTTGTTTGTTTTGATGAAGAGAATGAGACTATCTATGATAAACTATTAAAAGAGAAACAATGAAAAAACTAACCATATTAAGCGGTGCAGGAATTAGTGCCGAAAGTGGAATAAAAACGTTCAGAGATGGAGATGGTCTCTGGGAAAATCATGATGTAACAGATGTAGCAAGCCCCGAAGGGTGGAGAAAAGACAGAGCTTTGGTATTGGAATTTTATAATCAGAGACGTCGCCAACTGCATGAGGTACAACCTAACGAGGCTCACCAATTGGTCGCAGATTTAGAAAAGTATTTTGATGTGCAGATCATTACTCAAAATATAGATGATTTACATGAAAGAGCGGGATCAACCAATATCATTCATATTCATGGAGAATTATTTAAATCCTGTTCGTGCAATAATAAAAATCTTATTTACGAACAGAAAGATGATATTAATCTTGGCGACAAGGCAGAAGACGGAGCGCAGTTAAGGCCTTTTATCGTATGGTTTGGAGAAGATGTTCCTTTGTATAATGTGGCAAGAGATAAGGTAAAGGATGCAGATATTTTAATCGTTATTGGAACTTCTTTACAGGTGTATCCGGCAGCAGGTTTAATTCATGAGATCAAAGATGATTGTCTATTGATTGTAATTAATCCTAATGAAATGGAATTCGGGTATGGGCAAAGAGCGGTTGTTATGAAAGAAAGCGCAACGAGAGGAATGAAACTGTTGTTTGATAAACTGATAAATATGGCATAATGAAAGATGTTGTAAAATCAGGAATTTTTGGAGTCTGTATTGGAGATGCGTTAGGTGTTCCTGTGGAGTTTAAAAGCAGAGAACAATTGAAAAATTCACCTGTCATTAAAATGATGGAGTTTGGAACCCATCACCAACCAATTGGTACATGGAGCGATGATAGTTCGTTAACACTTTGTCTGGCTGAAGAACTTACAAAAGGATATGATCAGGAAAGAATAGCACAGAGTTTTGTTAAATGGTACAAATATGGACACTGGACTCCTCACGGAAAAGTTTTTGATATTGGAATTGCAACTCGACAAGCTATTCATAAAATAAGTAAAGGATATACTACTTATTTATGTGGAGGGACAAGTGAAAGGGATAATGGAAATGGATCTTTAAT
This sequence comes from Chryseobacterium paludis, assembly GCF_025403485.1. Classification (NCBI taxonomy): domain Bacteria; kingdom Pseudomonadati; phylum Bacteroidota; class Flavobacteriia; order Flavobacteriales; family Weeksellaceae; genus Chryseobacterium; species Chryseobacterium paludis. Next base: position 3,441,180 of record NZ_CP099966.1, on the reverse strand, counting down.
GAGAATCTTACCCTTGTTGTTTTATATAAAGGGTTTTCCAATTGAAAAACGTTTCGATGTAATAAGGGAAGTTTCTTCTATTACTCATGCTCATATTCGTTCAGTAATTTCATGCTTTATTTATTTAGAATTTTCATTGGAAATATTGAAAGGAAAGGAAAAATTTGAAGCATATCAAGTCATGCAAATGACAGTAAAACAATTCCTGAACAACAATCCAATTTGTTCACAAGACGAAATGGATAGATTTGATAGAGTTTTGAACAATAATATTTTTGAATATAAAGAGGATAGCATCAGTTCTGGTGGATATGTTCTTCATAGTTTAGAGGCATCTTTATGGTGTTTTATGAAATCAGAAAGTTACTCAGAAGCTGTCTTGAGAGCCGTTAATCTGGGAGAAGATACCGATACAACTGGAGCTATCACAGGAGGAATTGCCGGAATTTATTATGGATTTGAAAATATTCCTGAAGAATGGGTTTCAGAATTAGTAAGGAGGGGGATATTGAAAAGCTTTGTAATAAATTAGAGAATAAACTAATGAAATAAAAACAAATCATGAACGAAATAGAAAACAAAAAAATAAGTAAATTCTTAAGTCTGATTCTTAGACACCAACCGGAAACAATTCATCTGAAACTGGATGAAAATGGCTGGGCAGATGTCAGAGAGTTGATCGAAAAATCAGCTAGGAACAGAATGCGTTTTACATTGGGAGAATTAGATGAGGTCGTTGAAACCAATAACAAAAAAAGGTTTGCTTTTAATGAAGATAAAACGAAGATAAGAGCCAATCAGGGACATTCCATTGATGTTGATCTGGCATTGATTTCTCAACAGCCTCCAGAATTCCTTTATCACGGAACGGCAGAAGCAAATATGGCTTCGATTTTAGAAAAAGGAATTGAGAAAAGAAACAGACAGCATGTTCATTTAAGTTCGGATAAAGAAACGGCCACAAAAGTGGGTATGCGTCACGGAAAACCCGTAATTTTGATAATCAGAACGGGCGAAATGTTTAAGGAAAATATTGAATTTTATCTTTCGGATAATGGAGTCTGGTTAACTGATTTTGTAGACGTTAAATATATTTCAAAGTAAAAAGTGAAGCGGACATTAGTAATTGGAGATATTCATGGTGGCTTTAAAGCCTTAATTCAGGTTCTGGAACGCGCAAAGGTAACTGCTGATGATCAATTGATCTTTCTAGGAGATTATGTGGATGGCTGGAGCGAATCTTCTCAAATCATTAAATTTTTAATGGAACTTTCCAAAACCCAAGACTGTATTTTCATTAAAGGAAATCATGATGCCTGGTGTGAAGATTGGTTTTTGTCTGGTGAAAAAGCAGATGCATGGCTTTTCAATGGAGGTCGAAAAACGGTTGAAAGCTATGAAACCTATTCTTTAGAAGATTTGGAAAAGCATTTAGAGTTCGTCCAGCGAATGAGAAATTATTATGTAGATGATCAAAACCGCTTGTTTATTCATGCTGGATATTCTTCAATGCATGGTCCAGAAAAAGAAATGTATATGAGCAATTATCGTTGGGATAGGACTCTTTGGGAAACCGCTGTAGCAATGGACAAGAAGCTGACTAAGAACTCAGAATTGTATCCTAAAAGGCTGCTTTTATTTAAAGAAATTTTTATTGGTCATACTTCAACTACAGAACTGGGAATTACTTATCCTCTTAATAAAGCGAATATCTGGAATTTAGATACAGGAGCTGCTTATACAGGACCTTTATCTATTATGGATGTTGAAACCAAAGAGTTCTGGCAGAGCGATCCGCTTACAAGCTTATATCCTGATGAAAGAGGACGGAATTGATTGTTAATGACTAAGGCGTAAGTTTTTAATCTATAATAAAAAGTCTATTATGCAACGATTGCGTCTTTGCGATTAACCAAAGCTTTTTGAAAAGATAATTTCAGTAATTTTAAAAACTGAAATTATACCTTCATGAAACTTAAATATTTCCTATTATTTCTGAGCTCTTCGCTATTTTTTTCTCAACAGTCTTATCAAACTCCTTTTGAAAAGGGGAATGGTAATCAGACGGTTACTTATGAAGAAATGAATGCGTACTATCAAGGTCTTTCGGCGAAATTTCCTACCATTCAATATCTTAAAAAAGGGGAGGATGACAACGGAAAACCTATTTATGTCGTCATTTATAATCCTTTTCCTGAAAAAGATCTGGACAAACTGAGGAAAGATAAAGCGATTCTCTTTGTTAATAACGGAATTCATCCAGGAGAACCGGACGGAATTGACGCGACCATGATGTTGATGCGCGATCTTGCTACAAAAAAAATAAAAACACCTCAAAACTTTATTGTTGCCGCCATTTCTGCTTATAATATAAGTGGAATGCTCAATAGGGGTTCTTATTCAAGAGCCAATCAAAACGGTCCTGAACAATATGGCTTTAGAGGAAATGCCAGAAATTATGATCTCAACAGGGATTTTATTAAAGCTGATTCTAAAAATGCCAGAAGCTTTCAGGAGATCTATCAATGGCTGAAGCCGGATATTTTCATTGATAATCACGTAAGCAACGGGGCAGATTATCAGTATACGTTTACCTATATCTCAACTTTTAAAGAACGCTTGGGAAATGTTCTGGGGAATTATTTTTACAATGATTATCAGGCTAAAAATCTTGATGATTTAAAGAAAACAGGATATGAAAGTACACCATATGTCAATATCCATGGGGATGTTCCGGAGATTGGATTTGCTTCTTTTGAAGACTCACCAAGATATTCTACAGGATATACCTCTTTATTTAATTCCTTGGGAACGGTTCCTGAAACACATATGCTGAAACCTTATGACAAAAGGGTGGATGCAACCTACAAGTATATGCTCGTCAATCTTCAGAATCTTGATAAGGATTATAGAAAAATTAAAGAACTTCGTCTTGAAAACCTAAAACAATATCAGGCAGGGAAGCAATATGGAATACGATGGAAGATAGATTCTACAAAATATTCGACCATGGATTTTAAGGGATATGAAGGAAAGTATAAACCAAGTGAAATTTCAGGAAAACCAAGGTTATATTATGATAGAAACAAGCCTTTTACAAAGAAAATAAAACTGTTTACCACAGCCGTTCCTACAGGCTATATTACAATACCTAAGTATTATGTGATTCCACAATCGCAGTACCGCATAATTGAGGAGTTTAGAAGAAATAAGATAGAGATGAAACGACTTCAGAAAGACAGTATAATGATGGTAGAGTCGTATAAGATCAATGACTTTAAGACGGTTAAAAACCCATATGAAGGACATTATCTGCACTATGAAACGACAGTGGATAAATCAGATAAAAAACAGGCTTTCTCAGCAGGTGATTATATTGTTCCAACTCAACAGCCCGGGGTTAAATATATTATTGAGACTTTAGAACCCGAAGCTTTAGATTCTTTCTTTAACTGGAATTTCTTTGATGGCATTTTAGCTCAGAAAGAATACTTTTCAGCCTATATTTTTGAAGATACTGCTGCCGAACTTCTGAAAAAGGATAATACACTGAAAAAAGCTTTTGAGGATAAGAAATCTTCAGACAAGAAATTTGCTGAAGACGGAGATGCTCAATTGGACTGGGTATATAGACATTCCCCTTATTTTGAGGAAAAAACATTCAGACAATATCCCGTCTATAGGATCTTATAAAAATAAAAGGCGTTTCAATTGAAACGCCTTTTTCATATTATTTAGGTAAGCCTCTTTTCAAAGCATAATTTGCTCTTTCAACAGCTTTTTTCTCTTTCCAGTCCATGTATCTTTTCTTAAAGCGGCCTTTCATGAAATTGTCAAAGTTCCTTTGAACGGTAAGGTTCCAAAGGGAATTCGCTTTCACGGCCCAGGATTTGTCCCATGCTCTTAGAGAAATAGAAAAGCTTCCATCAAGATATTTCATCCAGTGCCACCATCCGGTAGGCATAAATAGCGTATCACCATGTTCAAGAAAACACTCAATCCCTTCTACGCCATCTAAAGCCGGAAAATTTTTGAAATCAGGGTTTTCAATATCATAATCTTCCAGAGCATAAGTTGCATAAGGAAGTTTGTATAACCTGTCTTTCCATTTATAATCAAAAAGCAATACGTGTTTTCTTCCATTGAAGTGAGTATGGAAAATATGCGCTAAATCAATGTCAAAATGCAAAAATGTTACTGAACCTTTACCTCCAAAAAACATAGAAGGATATTTATCGAGAAATCCGCCCATCAATTCTTTTGGGGAAATATAATCGTCCAATAATTTATTAGCACGTTTTATAGGATCAAAAAAGAAAATTCTCAAGTCTGTTGGTTCTCTCTGAATCAGGTCTATATAATCAGCAAACTTCATTTCTGTAGTAGGAGCATTGATCGGAGCTGCGGGATCGGCTTTGGCACTATCATATAAAGGAACAACAACATCTCCTACCACTTCCTTTACATATTCCATCGTCCATTTTTGGTAAGCTGGCCATTTTTTTGCCATGTTCTTTATGACAACCGGTTTTCTGGGTCTCAGGTATTTTTCGAAGAAATCTTCTTTAGAAATATCGTCGACAACATCTATAGGTTTTAGAATAACTCCCATTCTTATAAATTTTATGTTACAAAATTATTAAATAAATAAATATGATGGTGAGTTTAAGTTTTTTTTAATCTATGATTCAAATCACAGTTTTCGATATTTAGACTAAACAAAAATAATGAAAAGAGCTTATGACTTCGATAAGGTAGTAGGATAAGGATAATAGCAGTGTGATAAAAACTCTGGCATGTGAGAAATATTCAACATTTATGCATTATAGCTATTTATTTGCAAGATTTAATGAGAATTTACAAATAAAGAGTTTTGCTTTTATAAAAGGGATTAAATTGACAAACTCAAGTTTCAGGGAGATTGTTTTATCAATCAATATATCGCAAAAAAAAGCGTACAATTTTAGAAAAACTGTACGCCTGTTATTTTGGATCGTTGTTACTTTGGTAAGTTATTTTTTAATGCACTTTCTGCTATTTTAACAGCTTTCTTTTCCTTCCAGTCCATATATTTTTTCTTGAAATTGACTTTCATGACATCGTCAAATTTACGCTGAACAGTAAGATTCCATATAGAATGTGCTTTCACAGCCCAGGATTTATCCCATGCTCTAAGAGAAAGTGAGAAACTTCCATCCAGATATTTCATCCAGTGCCACCATCCGGTAGGCATAAACAGGGTGTCACCATGCTCAAGGAAACATTCAATTCCTTCGATACCATTCAGGGCAGGGAACTTTTCGAAATCAGGATTTTCAATATCATAATCTTCCAGTGCGTAGGTTGTATAAGGAATCTTATATAATCTTTCTTTCCACTTATTTTCAAAAAGGATCACATGCTTCCGCCCATTGAAGTGGGTATGAAAAATATGAGGTAAGTCTATATCATAATGCAAAAATGTAACAGAACCTTTTCCTCCGAAAAACATCGAAGGGTATTTATCGAGGAACCCACCCATTAAATCTTTTGGAGAAATATAATCTTCCAGTAATTTATTCGCAAATTTTATCGGATCAAAAAAGAAGATCCTCAGATCAGTTGGTTCTCTTTGGATAAGATCAATATAATCAACGAACTTCATTCTTGTGGTAGGTGTATTTATAGGAGCGGAAGGATCAGCCTTTGAACTATCATATAAAGGAACTTCGACATCTCCTACTACTTCTTTTATGTACTCCATCGTCCATTTTTGATAAGCTGGCCATTTTTTTGCCATATTTTTAATAACGACTGGCCTTCTTGGCTTTAGATATTTTTCAAAGAACTCCTCTTTGGTGATGTCGTCTACAATATCAATAGGCTTTAAAATGACTCCCATTCTTATAAATTTTATGTTACAAAATTATTAATAAAATATTTACAATAAAACATTTAAGATTTTATTAATCTATAACTCTTATCGCAGTTTTATTTAGTCGAAATAAACAAAACTATAAATATTAAATGAAGATGTAAGTAATAATCTAAAAATAATCTGTTCATACTGAAACAAATTGAGTGTAAAATCTGGAAAAGGAAAAATTTCGAAAAAAATTATCACTAAAAACATAGTGAAATGCAGCGGTTTAACTTATTCCTCTAAAATGCATCTCTATACATATGTAACAAAAAACACACAACAGTAACTAATTAAGCAAATAACTAGAATATGAAAAAGAATATTACTTTGTTTCTGATGATTTTTCTCTCTGTACTTACCTATGCACAGAAATCAGTTACCGGAAAGATCACAGATGAAGATGGTGTTCCTATTCCAAGCGCAAGTGTAACAGTTGAAGAACCTGGAAAAGATGCCATTTTAGCGTATGGAATTACCAACTCAAAAGGAGAATATAAAGTAAGCTTTACTTCAGCTGAATCCAATGTAGATCTGAAAGTAAAGGCATTTAATCAAAAACCGCTAACGAAACAAATAAGCAACAGCGATCAGACTTTAAGTTTTAAAATGGAGTCCGAAGCGACAGAAATCAAAGAAGTCCAGCTTAAAACCAAAATGATCACCTCAAGAGGAGACACGATTGCCTATGACCTTAAGGCTTTCGATAGTAAAAGTGACAGAACACTTGCTGACGTGATGAAAAAGATCCCGGGTATTGAAGTGAATACGGATGGAACGATTCTTTATCAGGGAAATGCCATCAATAAATTCTATGTTAATGGAAAAGACCTTATGGAAGGTGGCTATGGAACCATTAACAACTCACTGCCAAAAGATGCGGTGCAGAAAGTTGAAGTTCTTGAGAATCACCAACCCGTAAAAATACTTCAGGACAAAGTACCTTCAGATCAGGCTGCCATTAATATTAAGCTAAAAAATTCGGTTACCATGACAGGTAGAGGTGAAGTCGGAACCGGTTTTGGAGATCCATGGCTGTGGAATGTGAAGTTAACACCGATGTTCTTTGGACAGAAAAGCCAATGGGTTGTTAATTATAAAACCAATAACATGGGCGAGCAGGTAGAAAATGAAGGAAATATTCTGGCCTTTGGAAATAGTTGGGAGGGACGACGAATTAATGCAGCTCAAAACGATTGGTTGAATGTTGAGAATGCAACCACACCAAATTTACCAGTAAAAAGATACTTAATGAATAATGTGCATTATTTATCAGCTAATTATTTGACCAATATTGACAAGAAAAAAGAATGGGAACTAAAGGCCAATGCAAACTATACAAATAATGCAGTGGAAAGAGAAGATAATGTAGAAACCAAATATTTTTCTCCGGATAATAATGTTTTATCTACTGTTGTAACAAGTACAAAAAATAATTATTATACAGATAAAATAAAGGGAGAATTAATTTTTACAAAAAATGCTAAAAAAGGATTTTTCAAAAATACAACCAGCTTTAGTCAATTTTGGAATGCAGATAGAGCCGTTGCAACAAGAGGAGGAAGATTAGGAAATGAAGGAATAGAGTCTCCGACATCCTCTTTCCAAAACTCTTTAAGTACAATTATCCCATGGAAGGAGAAAATGGTTAATCTTAAATCATATATTAATTACCAAGATGATAGGCAAACCTTGGAAATAACTCCAGCCAATTATTTACAATTTCCTTACAGAAATCCGGCTGTTGATTCAATTACAACTATTAATTTTGCTCCAGGTAGTAGAGCAATACAAAATATGAGAATTAAAACGCTTGATACTTCTCATTCTGCTAATATTAGCTTTTCAACAAAAGGCTGGACGTTTACACCAGAAGTTGGGATTGATTTTTCTACAGATAAACTAAATACTAATTTTAGCGGGGTTGCTATACCAAATCCGGATATACCAAATGACCTTCCTCCTAATTTTAATGATCCTATTTATGAAAATAGTTTAAGGTTTACAGAAATTACACCTAAAGCTTCAGTCGGGGTGAATTATAAATCTGATTCTTGGAGCTTATTTGCCAATTTTCCTGTGAATTTAAATAACATTAAGGCAGAAGATGGATTGAGAGGTGTTTCTAAATCGTTAAATAAAACGACTTTTACTCCTAATATTTTTGCACAATATACGTTTGCTTCTTTTTGGAAAGCAAGTGCAAATGTAAATATCAGTAATAATTTTGGTGATGTAAACTCTGCATATGCAGGATATATTTTAACCAGTCCGGGAGGATTTAACGTAATGAGTCCTAACAATCCTATTCCACAAACGAATACAAAATCGGCAGGAGCACGAATTGAATACAGAAATCCACTGAACAATCTATTCTTTAACCTTAATTATAGACTGAGTGATAGTAAGAAAAATTTACTTTCTTCACCTATCCTAGATCCAACAACAGGTTTTACATTAATGCAATTTATTGAACAGGAAAATCATGCAAAAAACAATGCATTTAGTGTTGAAGTAGGTAAATACTTCCCAAAATTTAAAACAAATGCTTCGATTAGCTATGGTAATACAGTTGCTAAATCAGACGCCTTTTTAAATGAAAATCAATTTCAAAATAAAAACAATACACAGACCTACGGATTTAAACTCAATAACACTTATTTTAGCTGGATGAGTGTAGATTACAACCTTAATTTGTCTAGAAATAAACAAGAAAATATAGGGTTAAATAATGGAGGGAGACTGGGGATAAATGAGGGATTCAATCATAATTTAGGATTGTTCTTTTATCCTATAGAAAACCACACAATTGGATTTAACTGGGATCAGGTAAATACGAGTGACGGAACTCAAAAATACCATAATGCTTTTTATGATTTAACTTACCAATTTACCTGGGCCAAGAAGAAGATTGATTTTGAGCTGAAATGGTTAAATATAGCGAATAGAAAGGTTTTTGAAACTTATAATATTAATGCAACAACTAACAGCATTGCTTACACTAGAGTTCAGCTCCGTCCAAGTCAGGTCATGTTTACCGTAAAATTCAACTTCAAATAATAAACTAAAATAAACAGAAAAAAAACCAATCCCGAGAGATTGGTTTTTTTATTTAAAAATATTTTTAAAAACTCTGTACATCCGCAGATGGCCCATAACTTCCAGGTAATGGAATGTCATTGAGTCTGTAATACACTCCAAGTTGTGCTCTGTGATGGGTTATTTGATTTAAACTATGACGGATTGACGCATACTTCGTCCACTTTGCCAATTCATGACCGTTGTTTTTCAAAGCCCAGGTGGAATCTAGCTCTTCTTCTTTTGCATTTTCTAATGCATCAATACCTGATTTAAAGTTGTCATCTAATTTTTTCAACAGATCTTCTTTTGTAGAAGATAATGTAGGATACTCAGCGGTGCCAAAATCCAGTTCTGATGTTTTCAGCATCGTATTCGGCCATTCAAAAATGTCGGCAAGGTGATTGGCTAGAGGTTTCATTTTCATGCTCTTTTCATGAGGAGCGAAATCATTTTTGTCATCAGGATAAATGTCGAAGAACTTTCTGGTCGTCTGATACTCGTTATCGAGTTCTGATTTTAATTGAGATAAGGTGTCCATATTAATTTTTGTTTTTAGGTATTTAAAGTTAAAGCTTTTAGTATGAATATCATTTTAAGAGAATAATAATCTTTTAAAAAAACAAAATAAAGAAGCAAGAACAATATTGAAATCAATCTTAGCGTGTTGTCAAATAGGCTTGAAAACTTTTTTTCAATTAACTCAAAATGAAAGTGTTATGATTAAAACCAAAAAAAACTGTAACATTTTCATAGAAATGGTAACTAATAAGTAAACATTATTACAATGAAAAAGCTCTTCTCAGTATTTTTAATTGCTCTTTTTGCTGTTGCAAATGCTCAGGAATCTAAAGAAACTGCAAACCGTTTCTTTTACGAACTTACCTTTAAACCTAAAAAGGATTCTACAAAAATTGATAAGGTGGTCACTATATTGGATATTACAGACAAAAACAGATCTATATACCAAGATTACACGATCATCGCCCAGGATTCTATTCTGAAAATAGAAATAGAAGCAATGCAGAAGGCAGGCGTGATGAAAGACCTTTCAAAAACGATTAAGCAGCCAAAACTTTCAGCAAGGATCTATAAATCATACCCGAGCATGAAAGTTCAGTATGTGGATAAAATTGCCAGTGGATTTACACCAAGTAATATCGGCTATAATGAAGAACCGAAATTTAACTGGAACATTCAGAATGAGAAACAAAAGATAGGAGCATATAACACTCAAAAGGCGACTACAGAGTTTGGAGGAAGAAAATGGACGGCGTGGTTCAGTACTGATCTACCCTTCCAGGACGGACCTTATAAGTTTTCTGGTCTTCCGGGACTAATTGTTAAAATAGAAGATGATGCTAAAGATTATTCTTGGGTTCTTCAAGGAAATAAAAAAGTAAAAGATTATACAGAGTATTCATATGTTGAAAATCTAATGCAGGCGAAAGGAGGAAAAGTAAATGAACTGACAAGAGAGAAGTTTGAAAAAACATACAATGATTTTAAGAAGGATCCTTTTGCTACCATGAGACCTATGATGACTCAGGAAATGCTTTCCAAGACGATACCAGGAATGGACGGAACACTTGGAGATATGATGAAAAAGCAGGAAAAGCAATACAAAGAATTCTTTAATGCCAACGATAACCCAATTGAAAAAGTTGAGGTAGCAGACAAGAAGAAAAAATAGACATTCAACTAACTAAATTATATTTTATCAAGTGAACCCAAATGTTTTTTAAGCATTTGGGTTTATTTTTTTTAAACCAAAGGTTATTTAGATTAAATTTAAATAGCGTACATTTGCATGTACAAAAAGCAGGCTTTGAAAGAGAAGGATCTACATAAATTAAGCGGTTTTCCTAAGAATAAAATGGGGAAAATACTGGACTATGATAATGACCATCTAAAGATGCCGAACAAAATTATAGAAATGGGACTTTTACCGGAAACTGTTTTTAGGATTTTGTATCAGGCTCCGTTTAATGGTCCCATGTATGTTGAATTTGGAGAGGAGAAAAGCCGGATTGCTCTTAGAGAGGAAGAAGGAGATTATATCATTGTACAAGATTTGGATTAATGCAGGAAAATACGAAAAAACAGATCCTTTTAGTAGGAAATCCTAATGTGGGAAAATCTACGGTTTTCAACACACTCTGCAATAAAAAGCAGAAAACAGGAAATTATGCGGGTGTTACTGTAGCTAGTTATTCCGGGAACTACAGGTATAAAGATGAAGAGGTTGAGGTAATTGATCTACCAGGTTCTTACAGTATTTACCCAAGCTCCGAGGATGAGGCTATTTTTTCTAAATTTCTGATCGATGAACAGAAGAATTATGCAGGAGTAGTTTATATTCTTGAAGCACTAAGTTTAAAAAGAGGACTTCTTCTTTTCCAACAGATCCAGGATCTGGGAATTCCCATGATTTTGGTGGTTAATCAGATTGACCAGGCAGAGAGAAGAGGGATAAATATTGATATCAAACAATTTTCAGAAGCTTTAAATATTAAAATTATCCAGACCAATGCCAAAGAGCAGATTGGTATTGATGAAATAAGAGAAGCTGTTTTCAACAGTGATTTTCAAAAAAGAGATCACATTTCTTTTGAAACACCTAACGAACATAAAGATTTTATTTCTCAAATTAAGGCTCACAAAGGTTTTGATAATGAGTATAAAGCATGGATGAGTATATCTTCTGGTCCAGGGCTTGGAAAAATAGAATCAATACATGATTTGCTTAATGGAGCAGATGCTAAAAGTTTAGTTCCAAAAAGATTACAGGTTCAGGAAACCGTAAGAAGATATCAAAATATAGATAAGGTTTTAGCAAATGTTATCACTAAAAAACCTCAGTTCAAAGAATTATTGACGGAAAAACTCGATAAGGTTCTGGTTCATAAATTCTGGGGATATGTCGTTTTTATGTTTATCTTACTAATCATATTCCAGAGCGTTTTCTTTCTGGCAGAATTTCCTATGAACTGGATTGAAAGTTTCTTTTCATGGCTATCTGCATTTACAGGCGAACATCTTCCTGATGGTCCAGTTAATTCTTTAGTGTCAAACGGAATTATTCCTGGATTGGGAGGGATTATGGTTTTTGCGCCACAAATTGGTATTTTACTTTACTTCTTATATTTATTGGAAGATTCAGGATATATGGCAAGGGTTATTTTCCTGATGGATAGGTTCTTACGTCCTTTTGGATTAAATGGAAAAAGTATAGTGCCGCTGGTTTCGGGAACAGCCTGTGCTATTCCTGCAGTGATCTCAACCCGAAATATTGAAAACGTAAAGGAAAGATTGTTAACCATTTTGGTAACACCATTTATGACTTGTTCTGCCAGACTTCCTGTTTACAGTATCATCATTGGATTGGTCATTTCAGACAAAAGCTTTTTAGGAATAAAATATAAGGCACTTGTTTTAATGGGAATGTATTTATTAGGTTTCCTTGTTGCTTTATTTTCTGCTGCTATTCTTAAAAGATTTATTAAAGATAAAGGGAAGACCTATCTGGTAATGGATTTACCAACCTATAAAAAACCACTTTTCGGATACGACTTTAAAATGGTGTTAGGAAAAGTTTGGGATTTTATCACCGGAGCCGGGAAAATAATCTTTATTGTGAGTATCATTATTTGGTTTTTAAGTTATTTCGGCCCATCACAAAAATCCAATCAGATGGTCGCTACTGATGTAAAATTAGATCATTCCTATCTTGCAAAGATGGGTAAAGCGATAGAGCCGGCAATTGCCCCATTGGGATATGACTGGAAAATGGGCGTTGGAATTATAACCAGTTTTGTTGCCAGAGAAGTTTTCGTGGGAACAATGTCTACTTTATACAGTTTGGATGATGATGCTCCTGAAATGAAAGTAATAGATAAAATGAGACATGATGTAAAACCAAATGGGGAGAAAGTGTTTAATTTTGCAACAGGAATATCCGTACTTATGTTTTACGCATTTGCAATGCAGTGTGTTTCTACACTTGCAGTAGTTTACAGAGAAACCAAAAGCTGGAAATGGACTGGCTTTCAGGTGGTAATGATGACCGGTTTGGCATACTTTGTGTCAATGTTTATTTATCAAATTTTAAAATAATGAACTCTTCATTAATTTTTCAATACATAATCGTAATATTAATCGTGGGATTTGCCTGCTACTCTTTATTTAGAGTGATCAGGAAGAACTTTGCCCCTAAAAAATTCAATTCTAAAGGCGGGGGTTGTGACAAAGATTGCGGTTGTTCATAAATTTGTCATGCAAATCATGTAAATAATTTCTAATTTTGCTTTGCCTTAAGCAAAATATTAAATAGAATTTAAACTTACAAAAGACCCACAATGTCATTAATTAAAAGTATTTCAGGAATCCGAGGAACGATCGGAGGAAAAGTGAATGATAACCTAACACCACTTGATGTGGTAAAGTTCGCTTCAGCATTCGGAACTTGGCTTCAGAATAATAAAAACAAAAAAGATTTAACGCTTGTTATAGGAAGAGACGCCAGAATTTCCGGTGGAATGGTTTCTTCTCTGGTAACGGCTACATTACAAGGTTTAGGAATTAATGTTGTTGATCTTGGACTTTCTACAACGCCTACGGTTGAAATCATGGTGCCTGAACTGAAGGCAGACGGAGGGATTATCCTTACCGCTTCTCACAATCCAAAACAGTGGAACGCGCTTAAATTACTTAACGAAAAAGGAGAATTCATCAGTGGTGAGAATGGAGCAGAAATGTTGGCTATCGCTGAAAGCGAAGATTTCAATTTTGCAGAAGTAGATGATTTAGGAAAATATGAAACAAGAGATGATGCTTTTGATATTCATATTCAGCAGATCCTTGATTTACCAATGGTAGATGTAGAAGCGATTAAAGCTAAAAAATTCAAAGTTGTTTTAGACGCCGTAAACTCAACAGGAGGAATTGCTATTCCAATGTTGCTTGACAAGCTAGGGTGTGAAACGGTAAAACTATACTGTGAGCCCAACGGACAATTTCCTCACAATCCTGAACCATTAAAAGAGCATTTAGGAGATATCTGCGAATTGGTGAAGAAAGAAAATGCTGACTTCGGAGTTGTTGTAGATCCGGATGTAGACAGATTGGCACTGATCGATGAGAAAGGAGAAATGTTCGGGGAAGAATATACCCTGGTAGCTATCGCAGATTATTTATTAAAGAATAAAAATGGGGTGGCTATTTCAAACCTTTCTTCAAGCCGTGCTTTGAGAGATATCGCTCAAAATCATCATTCAGAATATTTCGCAAGTGCTGTAGGAGAGGTAAACGTGGTTACCTTAATGAAAGAGAAAAATGCAGTAATCGGAGGTGAAGGAAACGGAGGGATCATTTATCCTGACTTGCATTACGGAAGAGATTCATTGGTTGGTGTAGCCCTTTTCCTTACCTATTTAGCTAAAGAAAATAAGACCGTTTCAGAATTAAGAGCTGGTTATCCAAGTTATTTTATGGGTAAAAAGAAAATTGAACTGACTCCTGAAATCAATGTAGATGATATTTTAGCAAAAATGGAAAAGGAATATCAGAATGAAGAGGTTTCTACGATAGATGGCGTAAAAATAGATTTTGAAAATAATTGGGTGCACCTTCGTAAATCGAATACAGAACCTATTATCAGAATATATACTGAAGCTAAATCTCAGGAAGAAGCAGATCAGCTGGCAGATGAGATCATCGCAAAAATAAATAGTTTGATTTAAAAATAACAAGAACGGGGCATTATGTTCCGTTCTTTTTTTATACTTAAAAAATGTTTGAGCACCTCAAAAACAGATTTCCTTTTCCAAAAGCCAAATGTGCAGAATTTGTGAAAGAATTCAAACGAATAGAAGTTCCCGCAAAAACAATCCTTTTGAAAGAAGATGAAGTGTCTTTACATGCTTATTATGTAGAAAAAGGAATGGCGCGGGCCTGGTATAATAATGATGGAAAAGATATCACATTCCAGTTTTTTATGGAAAATACCATGTTTTCATCCCTGGAAAGCTTTAGAAAAGGATTGCCAAGTATGGTTTCTTTTGAAACGATTGAACCCTGTGTGTTGTGGAAAATAGACAAGCCTACTGTTGATAAAATTTTAGCTGAGATCTATGAAGATCCTCAATTAAGAGACCGGTTTATGGATTCCATTTTTGAGCGGACTTTTGATTATATGAAACATTTTTTTTCATTTATTAAAGACAGTCCACAACAACGATACCTCAATCTTACAAGGGAAAAGCCAGGGATCATCAAAAGAGCCCCTCAGCATTATATTGCATCTTATCTTGGAATTACCACGGTGCATCTCAGCAGAATAAAAAGTAAGATCCTGAAAGAAAAATAAGAGCTTAACTGATAACAAATGTTATTGCACAACGAGTCGCTTTAGGAATAATTTTGTATAAAAATTAAATAGAATGAAAGCAGCAATAGTATTTGAAAAAGGAGAAATTCCTCAATATGCAGATTTCCCTGATCCTGAAGTTCAGGATAATGAACAGTTGATTTATGTAAAAGCAGCGTCTATCAAACATCTCGACAGAGCAAGGGCAAGCGGAAAACATTATTCAACGGCAAATGAGGAACATAAACCTACTGTTGTCGGAAGTGATGGCGCCGGATTATTGGAAGACGGATCTAAAGTCTATTTCTTCAGTAAAAAAGGAACCGTAGCCGAAAAAGCAGTAGCCGACAAAAAAATGATCGTTCCTGTTCCCGAGGGATTAGACTTTTCAATAGCCTCAGCATTACCCAATGCAGTAATGGGATCAGCAATGGGACTGAAATTTAAAACACAGTTAAAAGAAGGGGAAACAGTTCTTATTAACGGGGCTACAGGAGTAACAGGTAAAATTGCCGTTCAGGTGGCGAAATTATACGGAGCCAAAAAAATAATTGTTACAGGAAGAAATGAAGACGCGCTGAAATCTCTACATGAATTGGGAGCCGATGAGGTGATCTCTTTAAAATTGGATGATGAAGATTTTAAGCAAAGAATAAAAGATATCCATCATCAGACTCCTATCGATGTTGTTCTGGATTATATCTGGGGGCATTCTGTTGAGCTTCTTTTATCAGCCATAAAAGGAGATGGAAATTTTTCTCATAAAACAAGGCTGGTTTCTGTAGGGGGAATGAGTGGAGATACCATTCAGTTATCGTCACAAATCCTGAGGGGTACTGACCTGCAGATTTCGGGTTCCGGTTTGGGAAGCTGGTCTCCGGAGGAATTTAGATTATTACTCACAGAGATTATTCCCGAAATGTTTCAGGCAGCAGCAGATGGAAAATTGAAAATGGAAACGGAAAACGTTGATTTAAAAGACATTAAAGCAATTTGGGAAAATGAAATTCCTAACAGAAAAAGGTTAGTCGTATTAATTTAATGTGAATCCCTCTTTTTATCCACATTTCTTTTATTATATTCTTCTTTTTACTATCTTTAGGATAGAAAATTACGAAAACATAATTCAAAAAAAGTCGCAAATTTGCAGTAATTTTGAATAACAATTTCAGAAGTAGTATATTAATTAAATAAGTTTGCCGAGGTTCGCAAGAAAATTCGGGCATTGGCTGACTGAGTAGACACTATATTGGAAGAATATTTTGGAAATGAACTTGTAAAAAAGTTCGAAGAAATGATTGAAAATAATGATGAATTCTATTTCGATACAGAAGAACTGGAAGACATTATTGTTTATTATCTGGAGCTGGGCGATTTTAACTATGCAGATAATGCTGTTACTTATGGCCTAAAGCTTCATCCTAATTCACTAGACATCAAGATCAAAAAGCTTGAAGTTCTGTTGGAGTGGGAAGATTATAATACGGCAAAAGAACTAATTGACGAGTTAAAGGCTTCATCCATGGAGCACACGGACTTTTTAGTTTGTTACGCCAAGTATTATTCGAATTTGGGAAATCCTAGAAGGGCTATCGATATTTGTAAAAAAGCATTAGAATTGAAAGAAGAAGAAAACTTCCTTCACAATTTTATTGCGGATGAATATGTAAACCTGGGAGATCCTTTCAACGCTCTTATACATTATAAAAAAGCATTGAAAGAAGACCCAACGGATGAATATGCGTTGGAGAACTGTATGATCTGCTTTAATGATTTAAAAAAGAGTGAGGAGGCTATTGCCTTTTTGAATGAATATTTAGATGAATTTTCTTATTCTGAGACCGCTTGGTATGAATACGGACAATTCTATTTCAACAGAAAGAATTATGAGGAGGCGATCAAAGGGTTTGATTACCTTTTAGCGATCAATTCATCTTCTGTGGGAGTGTATGCTAATAAGTCTGCTTGTTATGAGGCTTTAGGGCAATATAAGAAAGCAATCGAGGTTTATGAGGAAATGCTTGAATTGGAATATACGAAAGCATTTACTTATTATAAAATCGGATTGTGCTATAAAGCATTGAAACAGCCGATCGTGGCATTAAATTCTTTTCAGAAGTCATTGAGAGAAGATCCTCAGTTCTATCTTTCTATGATGGAGCAGTCGTACTTATATGAAGAGATGGGCGGAATGGCAGAAGCACTGCATTTTGCAAAAGAAGCAACTCACCTGAACGACAGCAATCTTGATTATCAGAAAAGATTGGCATTTTTGTTCATCGATTCAGGAAAGTTTGAAGAAAGCCTTTCTTGCTTAAAGAAACTGGTCGCTTCTGAGCCTTCAAGGTTTTACAATTGGTATGCATATTCAGAAGTATTAATGCTTTTGGGTGAGTATGAAGAAGCGGTTACGATTTTATATAAAGCAATAGAAAATCACAACAGAGCAGAATTGTATTATCAGCTAAGCAACTGTTATTTCAACCTGAGAGAACAGGAAAAAGGAATTGAATCGCTTCAACAGGCGTTAGACTTGGACTCAACTCTTGTTCAGGATATGCAGAAAAAATATCCTTTTATAAAAGATGGGGTTAAAAAGGCTAAAGCTAAAGTGAAGAAAAAGAATTAACAATCAGTAAATGATTATTTAAATAAAAATCCTGCAGTAATGCAGGATTTATTTTTTTATAGTGGGTTTCGTTCTTAAAAAGATCAGGCCTCCAATAATGATGGCTGCACCTACAAATTGTAAAAAGGTTAAAGATTCGCCATCTAAAATTCCCCAGATGATCGCAACAATAGGCATCAATAAAGTTACCGTAGAGGCAAAAAGAGGAGAAGATACTTTCAGTAGTCTGTAATTCATCGTCATAGCCAGACCAGTTCCGAATACGGAAAGTAATCCTACAAACATAAGACCCATCATGTTATCTTCTGAAAAACTAAATTCCGAAAAGAATCCGGTTAGCGCCAAAGCAATTATAGAAGGGAAAAACAATACGAAAGAGAATACGAATGATGATAAAATAACGGAAGACAATTCCATAAGTTTGGATTTCACCGTCGTTGTGCTTATTGCATAACATAAGGTGGCCAATAGAAGCAATAAGATAGGAATGAGTTTAAACTTTCCTTCGTCATCACCTCCGAAAGCCAGCAGACAAACTCCTGCGAAGCTAATACAGACGCCAATAATCTGTTGTTTTGTCGTGTCGAACTTCCAGATCAGCGCGCCTACAATAATCACGAAAATAGGCATCATGGAATTTATGATCCCGGCAATACTGCTGCTCACTTCTGTTTCCGCAATAGGGAAGAGGAACATCGGAATGAAATTTCCGGTGATCGCGGCTAAAATAAGCCACTTCAAGTGTTTTTTCGGGAATAATTTATATTTGGAAATCGCGACCGGAAGTAATATAATTCCTGCAATAAGAACCCGAAGGGCTCCTACCTGATAGGGATTATAATGTTCTAAAGATTTTTTTATTAAAATAAAAGAGGATCCCCAAATAAGGGTGAGTACAATTAAAAGAATCCATTTCTCTTTTTCTGCTTTCATTATTTTTTGTGTAAGTGGTGTAAAAATTGTTTTTTAGGAATCATCCTTGCTCCCAGACTTTCCAGATGCTCGGTATGAGACTGGCAGTCTACGAGGTCCAGCTGATCTTTGTAGGTTTCTACAAAATGAATAAAACCGGCTTTAGAAGCATTGCTTACTTTCGCAAACATGCTCTCGCCACAAAAGACATTCCCGATCTGAAGACCATAAAAACCACCCACCAATTCTTCATCTTTCCACACCTCGATGCTTTTTGCTAATCCATATTCGTGAAGTTTAATAAACGATTCCATGAGTTCGTCAGAAAGCCAGGTACCCGACTGGCCACTTCTGCTTATTTCCTGGCAGTTTTTGATCACGCCCCTGAAATCCTTGTTTTCAGTAAATGTGAAAACACCCCTGTTGAGTATTTTCCGCATCGATTTGGAAACCTTTAATTCATTAGGAAATAAAACAAAACGCGGATCAGGACTCCACCAAAGAATCTCTTCCCCGGGATTGTACCAGGGAAAAATGCCCAACTGATAAGCAAACCAAATCCTGTCTACTGATAGATCACCCCCAAAAGCTATAACTCCTTCATGCCCGTCATAAAGTTCCGGATCAGGAAATGAAATCTCGTTTTTGTCTAATCGAACCATGTTGAGGAAAAAAAATCCCACTTAAAAAGCAGGATTTTGTATTTTTAATCGTTGTATCTTAATTAAAAAGGTAAATCATCATCCTCATCTCCTGCAAATGGATTCTCATTTGAAACCGGAGAAGCAGATTGTGATGGACTAGCCTGAGTTGGCTCAGATCCATTATCCATTACTTTTTCTATTTTCCAACCTGTAATAGAGTTGAAATATTTAGTTTCCCCTTGTGGAGACGTCCATTCTCTTCCTCTGATGTTGATTCCCACCTTTACATTTTCTCCTTCTTTAAGGTTATCTAATAAACTGATCTTATCAGACAAAAACTCTATGTTTATCGGCTGTGGATACTGTTCCTGAGTTAAAATAACCATTTCTCTCTTTTGAAATCCACTCGCAAATGTCTGAGCATCAAAAAGTTTCTTTACCGTTCCTTGTAATTCCATATCGTATATAATTAACGATGTAAAAGTAAGAAAATGAAATGTAATATTTGGGGTCAGGAAAAAAAAATGCCGAAATTTTAATTTTTTTTTGAAAACTCTTGCAATTAAAGAAAATTGCCCTATATTTGCACTCACAAAAACGAGAGAAGATCTTTAAAATATATCTTAACAAAACAATGCGGATGTGGTGTAATTGGTAGCCACGCCAGACTTAGGATCTGGTGCCGTGAGGCGTGGGGGTTCGAGTCCCTTCATCCGCACTACGTTTTGCGAAAATAGCTCAGCTGGTAGAGCACAACCTTGCCAAGGTTGGGGTCGCGGGTTCGAGTCCCGTTTTTCGCTCTACTTCATGCCCTGGTGGTGGAACTGGTAGACACGCAGGACTTAAAATCCTGTGTTCGTAAGAACGTGCGGGTTCAAGTCCCGCCCGGGGTACTAAAATCCTCTGTAACTTAGTTACGGAGGATTTTTTTTGTTTTTTAAGATGATTATTTTTTAAAATTGATTTCTTATATTTGTGATAAGAAAGTCGGTTATCTCTATTAATAGAGATCAACAAAACCAGCGGATGTGGTGTAATTGGTAGCCACGCCAGACTTAGGATCTGGTGCCGTGAGGCGTGGGGGTTCGAGTCCCTTCATCCGCACTACGTTTGCGAAAATAGCTCAGCTGGTAGAGCACAACCTTGCCAAGGTTGGGGTCGCGGGTTCGAATCCCGTTTTTCGCTCCACTCCATGCCCTGGTGGTGGAACTGGTAGACACGCAGGACTTAAAATCCTGTGTCCGTAAGGACGTACGGGTTCAAGTCCCGTCTGGGGTACAAGATCCTCTGTAACTTTGTTGCAGAGGATTTTTTGGTTTTAGGGGTTTTGTTAATTCTATTGTTCTTAATTTAATGGCTTCTTTGGCTTCAAACCGAAATGGGTCTGCCAAAAATTTATAACAGAATGCTATAACCCCAGTCCGACGAACCTTTACAACAGGATAAAGAAAAGTGAAATACAGGAGATGTAAATCCTATTTATAAATAAAACTATCAAAAATTTAATTTTGATAGTTTTTATCCTTAAGTCTTTTTTTACTTTTCGTGAACCAATCCCAATATCCACCGAACCCCAAAAATATCGGTTATTTCGATGAGCCTTTGCTTTTTCAACTCCAGAGAAGAATCTTCTATATTCCCGCCGAGCTGTATGATGAGCCTAAATCGTTCGGATGAATTGTGGCAAGGAAAATAAATAGCAAGGTGATTGCCGATTTGATATCCTTCATCATGAATCAGGTCGGAACCATAAAGAACGATGCGTTCAGAAATTAGAGAACCACTAATCACCGGTTTATTGGGGTATTGATTTAGAGGTATTTCCAATATTTCAAAAAAAAGTTCGCCTCCAAAGCATGATTGGTAAAAAGTAAATGCTTCTTTACAATTTCCTGCCAGCGTTATGAATATTCCGAATTTTGCAGATTTATATTGTTGTTTAAGCATGTAGTTACATTAAGCATCCGGAATTTCGGGTTCAACAAGCCTTTTTAATTTATCAAGAGATTCCTGCCAGCCCAGATAGCACATTTCTGCAGGTATCTGTTCCGGAATACCAGTTTGTTCAATTCTGATTTCTGTTCCGCACGATACTTTACCGAATGAGACTGTAGTTGTCATTTCTCCCTGTAAAACAGGATTATCAAACTGCTCAATATATTTAAGGAACTGCCCTTCTCTGATCTCAGCATAAGTACCACCAAAGGAATGCCCATTACCAGTACTGAAATTGATGAAAGTCATTTTAAACTTTCCGCCTTCTTTAAAATCTGCCTGCTGTACAGTGCATATAAATCCATAAGGCGGAATCCAGGAGGCATAAGCTGTCACATCGGCAAATGCGCGAAAAACTTTTTCTGGAGCAGCCTGGATTATTCTGTGTAATGAAACGCTGTTATTTGTCATTTTGTTTGATTTTAGATGTTTGAATATATTTCAGTTTTTTTTATCATTATCCGAAACCTTATTGTGCTGCAGATATTTCATCCTAGGCAGCAACTCCGGAAGCCGATACGTTTTCTTTTCGGACATTCCATTTCCGGAAGCGATAAGAAACTGCCAGCAAAGCCAGAAATATAAGAGGCATAAGCATATATGCCGGATTCCCATCAACACATGCGTGGCTTATAAATGCAAATATTAGGTTAAATGCCAGGCCTGCATAAGCCCATTCTTTTATTGTAGCCGGTATCTTATTAAGAGATATTGCTACAATTCCTAATATTTTACTGATAATTAATGCGTAAGCAAAATAGTCGGGATACCCCAGCGCTTTTGTTCCTGCATTTACATATTCCGGTGCAAACAATAATGTTGCAGCAGGCATAACGCCTTCCCATAAGGACAGTACAATGGTAGCTGCCCAGAAAATTATTCTATTCTTTTTCATGTTTTCTGATTTACTAATTATTAGATGATTCTGCATATTTTACAAAACTATTTAGAATAGCCTGCCAGCCTTGTTTCTGAAATTCAGGGTCATTCTCTGTTTCAGGATCAAAGCTTGTGGTTACCAACGTTTTTCCGTCCTGTTCATTGAAGATGGTAGAAGCTGTTCTTCCATCAGACATGGTATAAGTTATTTCCCTGTTTGGGTCCACCTTATCATAGGTGCCGGAGAAATCGAAACCGAAACTTCCATCCCTGGCTTCCATTCTGTTTGTAAATGTACCTCCTACTCTAAGATCGTTATTACTACTCGGACAATGCCAGCTTGGGTCTGCCGAATTCCAGTTCATAATATCTTCCGGTGAATTCCACATTTTCCATACTTTTTCCA
Source organism: Chryseobacterium paludis (assembly GCF_025403485.1). Taxonomy (NCBI): domain Bacteria; kingdom Pseudomonadati; phylum Bacteroidota; class Flavobacteriia; order Flavobacteriales; family Weeksellaceae; genus Chryseobacterium; species Chryseobacterium paludis. The sequence goes on along the minus strand of NZ_CP099966.1, from coordinate 3,418,371 downwards.
CAGGAGCATTAACTTCAGCTTGTACCTTAATTTTTACTTGTTCTTTCATTGTTTTAATTTTTTGTTGTTATTGTTATGACAAAGGTCGCATAGATAATAAAAATAGGGCTGTTGCAAAAACGACAACTTAAGGGGTGGATTGCGACAAAAAATATAAGTATCTTTACAACAAAATAAAAGCTATGCAGATATCAGTTTTTGTTCCTCAATATGGTACGATAGAAGCCATAACCCCGGCATTCAGGACTTTTCATACGGCCAATGAGTTTCTTTCCGTGTTTGGGAAAAAGCCCATCTTTAAAGTGGAATATGTAGGATTAAACGAATATGTTCCGGCTAATAGTGGGGAATATACGATAAAGACCAACAGGCTACTTCAGAACGTTACCCATACGGATCTGCTTATTATTCCTCCTACCTTTGGGACTATGGATGAAGGTATAGCAGCCAATGCAGACGCAATTCCTTATTTCAGGAAGCTTTATTTCGGAGGAACAAGCCTTGCCAGTTTATGTGTCGGAGCCTTTCTTCTTGCAGAAACAGGTCTTCTTGACGGCAGTAAATGTTCCACCCATTGGGCCTATATCAATGAGTTTAAAAACAGGTATCCGCAGGTAGAAGTAGAAGACGGCGCTATTATAACAGAGCATGATAATATTTACAGCAGTGGCGGAGCCAGCAGCTTATGGAACCTGATACTATACCTTGTAGAAAAATATTCGGACAGGGAAACAGCTATTATGATTTCAAAATATTTTGCATTAGATATAAGCAGAGATAACCAGTCGCAGTTTGCGATTTTCCGTGGTCAGAGAAGCCATACCGATGAACAGATTAAGAAGGTTCAGGATTTTATAGAGGAACACTATGAAGAGAAAATAAATGTTGAAAATCTTGCGGCATATGCCGGTACAGGACGCCGTACCTTTGAAAGAAGGTTTAAAGATGCTACAAACAATACTCCTGTAGAATACATGCAGCGGGTACGGATAGAAGCTGCTAAAAAGTTTTTTGAAGCATCACGGAAAAATGTTTCGGAAGTAATGTATGATGTAGGCTATACGGATACGAAAGCTTTTCGTGATATTTTCAGAAAAATAACAGGACTTACGCCTATTGAATACCGAAATAAGTTTGCCAAAGTTTATTAAGTTATAACAGCAAGTTCGGTGTATAATAATCCGGCAAAGATATAGATATGAGAAATTTATAGCATTTTTATGTCTGCTGTTAGCATAGACAAACCATTGTTTAGCTGATGCCGCCATCTTGCAGCTCACGGAAAATAACCGGGGCAAATGCTATTTTCCCCAAATAAAAAATATGATTTAATTATAGATCTAATAATGGATTGGATGGCGGCTGGAGAAGGAACAACCTTAAAGCATCAATATCAAAAACAATTACAAGGTCATTTATCGAAGAAGGCATCTTTTACAATGTTAATGAGATCTATGCCTGCTGTAATAAAATACGTGCCAGCTAAATTGCTAGATTAAAGACCTTTAAATATTCCTGAAATATTCCTTTTTCAATAATTCAACTACATATAGGATTATAAACTATGATCCTATTAGTGAAACAATAAATAATATTGTTGTCAATATGGATATTGACCTAGATAGTTTCAAAGTCTGAACAGTTCTTTTTTCGAAAAAAATTTAAAATAAATTTTTTAATATAAAGCTCTACTATTAGTAGAGCTTTTTTTGTTATGAGTTGATTTACAATTCAATCTTTTAGAGGTGTTTCTATTAAACTTTGAATTACAAAAGATAATTCAAAGTTTTATTTTGGGTTTTTAAAATTATGTCCTACAAAAAATCCCACTTAAAAAAGCAGGACATATATTTTCAATTATTCTAAGAACAAAATTACTTCCCAGATTTAAACTTCTCCAATTCCTTTTTCAAAGCTTCATTCTGTTCCTTCAACATATCAATATATTCCTTATGATTTTCCAGCATATAGTCCGGAATATTATAATATTGATTTGTATTACCTGTTTGCTGAAAAGAACTACTATCATTAAAAGTTAAGTTGTCATTGTTTTGAACAACGCCATTAGTTCTTTCTTCTTTAATATCTTCCACTGGAACATTCAAAGCTTTAGCCAACTTCTCCCATTCATCATCAAATATCTTTACATCGCCGCTTTCTTTTCTGCAATAGTTTGAAACATCCGTCGCCAGAATTTGTGACATGTATTCCTGAGTATATCCTCTCTGCTTTCTTAGACTTTTTAGCTTTTCCATAGTGACCTCTTAAATGTGCTTTCTACAAATATAAAGAAAATTGTTGTTGTTATTCTGGTGATTTTAGTTTTTCAAAGGTTCATAAAAAGTTTTTCCGTTGGTTATCTGTTTTTAATTATAATTTTTCATCTGCTTAAATCGAAAGAAGAAAAGGCAAGTCAGATATAACTTTACAAACGAATAATAAAAATGTATAAATTTGGACTTGTTCTTCGTTTGCCTCACCATTGCAAAACCCCGAACAAGTTAATATTAGATAAAAATAAATCTCACAAAACGATTGTTAATATGGATACAAGATCTACCAATTTTCCCAATCAAAGAAAGCCCAATGCTGTATTACGTTTCCTGCATTTGTATGTTATTTCTTATGTGTATCTTTTTATCCTCACCTCACAGTTTTCGCCTTTAGCGGGAATATATAAAAGCGGAGTGTTGTGGTTGTGTAAAAATGTTTTTCAGCAGCAGCAGGTGGAATATATTATGATGACTGGCAGTGGGGATACAACATTGGATTATTGGGTAGTTTTCGTCAGTATGGGCTTAGCTGCAGTGGCGGCGCTCATTATACTTTTTACAGATAAAAAGCAGCGTACATTTAAAGATCTTCATTGGTTTACGGTAGTAGTAGCACGTTATTATGTTGCTATGATCATGCTTTCGTATGGTTTTGCGAAACTGCACAACGGTCAGTTTCCTGCCAACTCGATTGGGAGGCTGGAAGAAAAAGTTGGCGATATGTCGCCCATGGGAATAATATGGGCTATGATGGGGGCTTCCAAAGGATATACATTTGTTTCCGGACTGCTGGAATCTATTGGTGGACTTTTACTTCTTTTCAGGCGAACAAAAACTTTTGGCGCTCTTTTTTCCATGACGGTGATGATCAATGTAGCGCTGCTGAATTTTTTTTATGATGTCCCCGTAAAAATATTTTCCAGCCATATTGTTTTGTTTTGTGTATTTATTGTAAGCGGTGATGCCATTGCGCTGTATCGCTTTTTTGTTTTGCATCAGCCATCGCAACTACGTTTTCAAAAACGAACATCCGACAAAAGGTGGAAGCGTATTACACTTATTGTCCTCAAGGGACTTGTCGTGGCTTATTTTATACTCACTTCTTCGTCAGTGCTGTCTTATACACCTCCAGCTGTACCAATGGAGGGCGCATATACTGTTGAGAAATTTATAATTAACAATCGGGAAATACCGTCCTGCAGCAACGATTCTGTTGGTTGGAAAAAACTATTGATCAGTTACCCCGGCCGGACAGGTATAATTCTTAACAATGATAAGACTAAGGCATTTCTGGGCGTTATAGATACACGAAAAAAAACACTTACAATTCGTAAAACGGAACGAGACCATATATACGCAAATCTGCATTACAATGTTCAAAAAGACAGCATCATTTTTTTTACAGGAAATATGGGGAGCGACTCTGTAAGAATAAAAACAATAAGAAAGAAAAAGGAAGATTATCGGCTAAACAAGCGTGGTTTTCACTGGATCAATGAATATCCGTTTAACAAGTAAGTGATAAGGGTATGTTCTCCGATGTTATAAAAAAACTTGTGAGAATAATAGGGAAAAATAAATAGAGGAGATGAAATTTAAAGTTAAAATTTGATATTAGATTCTAAATAATAGTACAAAAAACCCCACTTAAAAAAGCAGGATTCTATATTTTCAATTATTCTAAAAGCAACAATTACTTCTCCAACTCCTTCTTCAAAGCTTCATCTGTTGCCCAATCATTTTAAATTATAATTCTTATCCACTTAAACCGAAAGAAGAAAAGGTAAGTCAGATTCTAAAAGGCTGATCATTGAAATGAGTATTAAATTTCTAGACACTGGAATGACTTTCAGGAAATATTTATAAAACTTCAATACTTTTTTTATCTTACGCTTGGTTCGTAGCTTGTTGCTGGCATTAACGATTTGTTTTAAAAAGTATTCGGGGGAAATTCCTGCCAGTAACGAATATTCTGTACTGATGATTTTGAGAATCTTTGGATCATTGGCTATTCGTGAAAAGTTTTTAATCCTTTTTGGAAGTTCAAAATCGGCATGAAAATTCATTCTGTTAAGATCTACCATAAAAAAACGATAGGCATCGTTGATCTTTTCTATTAAGAAATTTCCTGGAGAATTATCAATGAATTCAATTCCCTGTTCATGCAATTGAAAAACTAACTGGGTGTACGCTTTGATAATCTCTTTCACATCCTCAAAAGGTCTTTCGGAATAAAAAACGTTTTCTAAGGTACAGGTGTTTTCTAGTTGTTCGCTTATATAATAGCTGTTTGTTAGCCCCAGCCAATCATGAAATTCTACGTAGGCGATGGGCTGTGGGGAGTAGAAGTTTTTCTCAATCAGCATATTGGCATATTCGAAAGATCGTTTTGCTTTAGACTTACGGTAATACTTATAAACATGCCTGTTGATAAAGTTATGCTGCTTAAATGATTTAAAATTCAGCTGCTTTCCGTCGATTGTAAATGATTTTACAATATTTCTGCTTCCGGGACCAATTAAAGTACCCTCGTTATGGAAGTTTTTTATGATACGGATTATTTCATCCTTATAATGAGAATAATCGGGTGTAAGAACAATATTCATACTTATTATAAATGTAATTGTGGTAAAGATCAGTAGGTTTCAAGTTCAGTATTCGATGCAATTCTTTAATTAAGAACTGCTTTTAGCATGTCCATTATTTGATGTTCATTAACGTGGTTTGTATTAATAGAAAAACTTTTGTCATTGTAAGGTTTGTATGCGTTCTCATCAGTTACTGCAAACAGTCCTACAGTTGGGGTTTCTACAGCGCTGGACAAATGCATTACACCATTATCTGCAGCGATAAAAACACTTGTATTAGCAATGAAAGAACCCATCTCCCGAATATCTGTACTGTAGAAAGACGGGATTTTAAAATCTAATCTGGAAATATTTTCCACGGGTAAGAGTTCGATGATATTATAATCTGGAAACGCAGACTGTAAATTTTCATGAAATGAAGCCCACCAGTCTTTCGAATAACACTTGTCCCCGGTAGCGTTTGTGAAAAGACAAATGGTCCTTTTGTCATTGTTGATGATTTCGTTTAGTTTTATTTTGCCGGTTTCTATCTCATTTCTATCCAGTTTTATACTTAAAAAAGGGATTTTGCCTGTATTTTCTTCAAATCCCAATTGGGTAAGAAATGCCCGCAGATTGTAGATTGCATTTTTTGCGGCATGTGGATAGTCCGGGTATTTTAAATGGAGTTCATCATTCCATTCATTAAAAAACTTGTACTCAGCATTGGCCATCTGAGTAGATAATTTTCCCGAAGATGAGCTGTGGCTTGTATTGATAACCAGATCATATTTGGTCCAGCGCAGCAGACTCCAGCCTTTTATATATTTTAATAAATTACTGAACGGCTTCTTTGGAAGTTGAATGATCCGATCAATATTTTCGTAATTTTTAAAAATAATGGGTGAAATACTGCCTTTTACAAATAGATCAATTTTGGCATTTGGAAAAGTGTCAATAACTTCCTGAACTATTGGTGAAAGCAACAAAAGATTTCCCAATCTATGATTGGGGCGGGAGATGAGTATTTTTTTTATCGTTACCTCTTTGCCCTGCTTAACAGTGGAATTTGATTTCCCTATATTTTTTGTAAGGCTCCGCATCACCCTCCTCCTGATAACATTGAGTTGTTTGGGTATCTTCATAGCAAATAGGAGATCATCAGGATCTCGGTTTATGGATTAAAAACTTCTTAAAAAAAATTGGATGTATAAATTTAATACAAAACAATCATTTGATTGATATTTTTTTAAAAAGTTAATCGTGTTTACAAAATTTAATATTTTAAGTAAAATATTATAGTGGAAATGTTAGTTTAGGCTTATTTAAAATGGATATTCCCTGCTCTTAGAGAATAAATAACTTTTTGGTAATGAGGATGATAAAACGAATGTCTGGAAGAATTTTGTATTTAGTGAATGTAAGAAGTATAAAAAAGAAAATTTTGCCTCAGCAACATTCTACTTTAATGAAGGATGTATTTAGGGATAAACTCACAATAATATATTTTCATATAAATAAAAACAGGACTAATTAGCCTGTTTGCGTTATTAGATTTTAGATTGAATGATAATGAGTAATTCAATTTAAGACACCTCTGGAGGTGTGGATGTGGCGCATTGAAATTCTGGTTTGGGTTTAAAGCACATCCATACTGAATAGGAACAGCAAGAGCCTGAAGCGCAGTCTGCATCACTTTTACAAAATGGGATGGCTGGACAACCTATTGACCTACACCAACACTTCCACCTTGTCCCAGAATTTCTTTTTGCTCTTGTCTGCTAAGCTTCTTAAAATTTTTCATAGGTTGTTGTATTTAAAATTATTATCCTAAAATTACCAGTATACTTAATACCAGGCCAGGACAAGCTAATAAATGGATTTATTTCTATATAGATGTAGGTATTTTAAAGATAAGTGTTGGTTGATGGTTTATTTAATAGGTCTGTATCAGCGATTTACAATTCTTTTTAGTTTTTCCGAAGGTTTTTCAATAGCATATCTGTAAAATAATGCCCCAATGATACACGCTGACAAACAGATCAAAAGCACTATATTATCGGGAATAGCGATGTTTAAAGATTTTAATCCTTCCTGTACCATATGAATAACACCTTTATGGGAAAGATAGATTGCATAAGAAAGACTGGCGAGCTGATTGGTAATAAATAATCCCGATTTAGAAATAAAGGAAGAATGGGAAATAGCAGACATAACGATCAGTCCATAGCTTATGGCAACTGAGGTAAATCCAAAAACAGAGGCGTTTTTTGAAGCTTGTTCATCACAGAACCAAAAAGAAAATCCCAGAAGGAGAACACCAGCAATAAAAAGAGGATTTCCATAGGTGTTGATCAGGACTTTAAATTTTAAAGAGAACTGAAATAAATAACCAATCAGAACTCCTATAGCTAAGCTATCCAAACGGGTATAAGTAGGATAATAGATATTCATATACCATTCTTTCCAAAAGTTTTCGGTATTGATATGAGGAACTATAAACCCGTGCCATGTAATAAATCGGATAAGTATACTGAAAATGAGAACTGAAGCGATAAAAATTTTTAAATATTTAAACGTTTTTGTTTTTAAAAATAATAACAATGAAAAGGGAAGCAAAAGGTAAAATTGTTCTTCAATACACAAAGACCAGGCATGAGAAAAAGTTCCCTGGTTGATCACATCAAGACCATAGTTTTGGATAAAGGTGAGAAATTTCCAAAGCGGAGATAAGCTTTCCCTTTCTCTAAAAAAAGGGAAACTGAAATACAGCAAAACGGTGAAGAGATAGGGCGGAATAATCCTGAAGAATCTATTGACAAAAAATGATCTGAGATCGATCTTCTGATGAATTTTTATTTCTTTGAAGAGCTGATTAGAGATCAGGAATCCGCTTAACACAAAGAATAGATCCACACCTGTCCATCCAAATCTTCCATAAATATCTACCCATTCAGGATGGGTAAATGCCCGGTAATGATAAAATAAGACCAACAGAATCGCAGTAGCTCTTAAGTGATCGAGTCCATAAAATCGCTCAGATGGTGTATCCATTATTGTTTTTTTTGCAAATTTTTCTAAAAGAAGGCGCTTATTTGAGCGATTGTGTCAGAATGAATGTATTTAATGGTAGAAAGCCTCTTTTGCTGTCTGAATGTAAAATATCGTTATTCACCAGCAATTTTACTTTATTAAAAACTAAATGTATTTTCATCGATCTGGATTTTATATTTTTGGATATTGTGAAGACTACGAAAAAGAAGAGAATACAGCAGAATATTGGTTTCCAGGTTATTTTTTGGATAGGATTATTTTTGTTTGGAATGGCCAAAGATTATGGTCATTATGATTACGCCCATTTCAATGAAAACCTTATTTATGATATTAGCCATTGGATTTTTCAAATTGCAGGTGCCAATTTTATCTATTATGTGCTGATTGCCCGGTTTTTCAACAGCAAAAAATATTTTCTATTTTCAACTTACCTGGTTATAAGCATCTATATTATTTCGGTTATTAATAGAATTTTTATTGTGTACGCAGTAGAACCTGTTTTTATGAATTATCCCAAAGATAGCTTAGTGGATATCGTAACTGACCTGAATTATCTTTTATTTTATTATGTATTTTCTATCGTAGCAGGAAGTTTTATTTTTGTCGCTACGATGTTTATGATACGGTATAGAAATGAAAAAGAAAATACAACCCAACTTTTGAAAGAAAAGGCAGAACTTGAGCTAAAAGTATTAAAATCTCAATTAAACCCACACTTTTTATTCAATACACTAAATAATATCTACGCACTTTCTGTTGCTAATTCTGAACGGACCTCTGAATCGATCAATCGCCTTTCCGACATTCTGGATTATATTTTATACAAGGGACAAAGGAAAACAGTCCTTATTTCTGATGAGCTTTTAATTATAGATGACTATATAGAACTCGAGAAATTACGATACGATGAAAGATTAAAAGTCCGTAAATTCGAGAAACTGGAAAGCTCAAATACCATTCCTCCTTTGCTGTTTCTTTCTTTAGTGGAAAATGCATTTAAACATGGAGCCGGGAAAATATCAGGAAAAGCAGAAATTAATATCTGGGTAGAGACCAATCGGAATCACTCAGTTTTAAAAGTTGAAAATACGTGCCCGGACGCTGTAGAAGCTGAGAAAGAAGGACTTGGTTTGAAAAATATCAAGGAGCAGCTTCGACTGTATTTTGACAATCGGTTTGAGTTGAGTACCTTAAAAGAAAATAACTGGTTTACCATAAAAATAACGATACCTGCGCAAAATGATTAACTGTATCATAGTGGATGATGAACCTTTAGCCATACAGCTTTTGGAAAGTCACATTTCAAAGATTGAAACGTTGAAACTTTTAGGGACGGCTAAAAGTGCTATTGAAGCGTATCAGCTCTTACAGGAAAAGTCAATAGATTTGATGTTTCTGGATATCCAGATGCCTGATTTGAATGGGATAGACTTTTTAAAATCTCTTAATAAAAAACCTAAAACTATTTTTACAACGGCTTATCGCGAATTTGCTATTGAAGGATTCGAGCTTGAGGCGGTAGATTATATTTTAAAGCCAATCACTTTTGAACGATTTTTTAAATCTGTGGATCGTGTACTTCGAAATGTTTCAACAGAGAAAACAGCTGAGGAGTTTATACTCCTAAAGTCTGAAGGTTTACAAAGGAAAATTCTGCTGAATGAGATCATTTACTTTGAAGGCAATGGTAATGATGTGAAAGTGGTATTAAAAGGAAGTTTGCATATTGTCGCTAAAAATAAAATTTCAGAGCTGAATGATGTGCTTTCAGAGAAGGGATTTATAAGAGTGCATCGGTCTTTTTTGATCAATTCCCGGTATGTCACCGCTTTTAATAATGATGAGGTTTTATTGGAGAAGTCTTCAATTCCTGTGGGAAGAAGCTATAAAAGGGAGTTTGATGACTTTATCATTCATTTTTCAAAGAAGAGGATCAATTAAAATTTAATCAGAATTTGTATTTCTTTTTCAAAATAATATTGCTGTATCCACGATAATACTAAGTTCTGTATCTGTGTCCTTTCGTATAGGCTTTATAATTTTGTTTATTATAAAGCAAGCACTATGGAAACGCGTATTCAGTACCCACACAATCTCCAATATCAAGAAGTTTATATTTCTGATATGGTACTTTTAAAGAATATTTTTCTTCAAAAGCAAAATTCAAAAATCGTTAATGAGAGTTTTGGACTTCCCTTTCTTGTGGCAAAGAAAGCAAATGCTATTATTGCTTTTGCATGTCTTGTGGTAAACAGGTTTGGGAAACCTGATTTTATCATACATGAAGTTGGGGATTTAAATAAGGAAGAAAAAGAAGCTTTTGAATTCTTTGTTGAAGACTACTTTAAAAGAAACCCTTCAGAAAATTATAAAAACCCACAACAATTGAAAAGTACAATCAACAGTATTGTTAATTGGATCAATGTTTAACAAAGATATTTTCTGTTTACTTTATATTTAAAACGATCATCCTATGGCCAAAGAAGTTTTATACCTTAAAATAGCAAAAATAATGATGGAGCAAATCCAAACTGAGACATTACAGTTTGGAGATAAACTACCTTCACTCCGAAGTGCTCAGAAGCTATATAATGTTAGCCTGAATACCATAAAGCTGGCTTATATGGAGCTTGAGAGTCATTCTCTTATTGAATCGAAGCCTAAATTTGGCTATTTTGTAAGCCATACTTCACAACGAAAACTGGCGTTGCCATCTGTTGCCAAAATAAAAAGCTTTGAAGCTGAAGGAACAAAGGAAGATCTTATTGATAAGGTGTTTGGAACTATTTCAGAGAAAGATTTTACTCAGTTTGCTCTGGCAATTCCCGGCAAGAACTTTCTTCCTTTGGCCAAGATGAAAAAATCGATCATTAATGTTGTAAAGAGCAGAAATGACAGCGGAACGGATTATGAACCGGTACAGGGAAAACAGAGCCTTCGTCGGGAACTGGCAAAATGGTCATTGGTTATGGAAGGGAAAATTACGGAAGATGATCTGGTGATAACCTCTGGGGCAATGAATGCTATTTATAATAGTCTGATGGCCGTAACCAAGCCTGGTGATCTGGTTGCCGTGGAAAGCCCTGCTTATTTTGGAATTTTACAGGCCATCCAGTTATTGGGACTAAAAGCGGTTGAAATTCCCACTCATCCGGTATATGGAGTAGATCTTGATGCTTTAAAAAAAGTATTGCCAAAATTATCAGCATGTTGTTTTGTGACGAACTTTAATAACCCGATGGGGTTTCAAATGCCTGATGAAAACAAGAGGGAGCTGGTGAGATTAATCACGCACTATAATGTTCCTTTGATCGAAGATGATATCTATGGGAATCTATATTTCGGAGCAGAACGTCCCAAGCCATGTAAGTTTTATGATGAGGCAGGATTGGTGATGTGGTTGGGTTCAGTTTCGAAGACCATGGCTCCCGGTTATCGGGTTGGGTGGGTGGCTCCGGGTCAGTTTAAAGATCGGATTATCCGCCAGAAGCTTGTTCAGACGGTATGCAGTCCATCATTATATTCTGATGTGATTACAGATTTTCTGGAACATGGCCGTTATGATCATCACTTGAGGACATTCAGAAATAAACTCTATGCTAATTACCTTCAGATTCAAAAAGCAGTTACGGCTTATTTTCCGGACAATACTAAAGTTTCCGAACCAAAAGGAGGTTTTATGTTATGGCTGGAGCTAGACAAAAGAATATGTACGGAAGATTTATTTGACGAAGCTTATAGTCAGAAGATCAATTTTGCTCCCGGAAGAATGTTTTCTCAATATGACCAATACAGAAACTGTATGCGATTGAATTATGCATTAGAATGGACAGACAGGGTAGAAAGTGATCTTGAGAAATTGGGGAAAATGGTAAAAAACAATATATAAATATGGTGTTATTTAAAAATAAAAAAGATATTAGAACTTGGAGTAATCCGCGTTCTAATATCTATCCAATTTAAATCTACTAATGATATGATGAAAATTCTCTGATTACTTTTTAATAAAAGTTTTTGACAAAGATTTTTGACCTTCTGTGAGTTTTATAAAATATACACCACTTGGCATTGTGTTGATATCGAATGTTTCTTCATACTGTCCATCTGATGATTTTACTTTTTTAGATGAAACAACAGTTCCTTTTGTATCGATGATCTGAAATGTAACTTCTTTCTCATTAGATTTGAACTTTACATTCACCTTCTGATCTGCAGGATTAGGATATATGGAAAAATCTTCTGATACTTTTTCTGAATTTCCTACAGATAATGTATTAAGATCACAAACAGGTAGCCTGTTGACACCATCTATACCCCAAGAACTTTGAACAGGAATACATAACCAGTTTAATACCGTTGGTAAGTGGTCTGTTTCTCTGGTTGTTGATAGATAATTATAAATTTTGAAGTTATTAGCGGTGTTCAGATTACGGGTTGGGCTTCCTGTGACCGTCGAGTTATTGTTGTTTGGGCTTGAATCGGTTAATGTATTACCAGACGTTTCATCACATTTCCAGTTGGCTAGTAACTGAGAATAATAAGGGTGGGAAGAAGTGATGTTCTGAGTAGCCCAGTTTACTAAAACGTTGTTTGGAATTGCAGATTTCCAGATTCTGATGTCTTTATAAGAAGCTGCAAGATTAAGTCCGTAGGTGTTTGTTCCATCCTGATTAATCGTAAGGGGAAGTCCCGAATCGATGTTTCCAATGGTATTCATTTTAGCAAATGTTACCACAACACCATCTTCATAAAGAGTTACAAGACCATCTCTGTCGAAACTTACTGCAATGTGTTTCCATTTATTGGTTTCCATTTTACCACCGACAAGATCAATTCTGTTTGTGCCGTCTCCGATATTTATTTTATAGGTTTGTCCTGAATATCCAGAAATAACAAATCCTTTATTTTTTCCATTAGCCCAGTTTTTATTACTGATCATTACAGGATCACTTGAAAAGCTTGCATTAGGTTTTACCCAAAATTCAATAGTAAAATCCTGCGTTGCTCCAAAATTAAAAGGTGTTTGATTAGCCGGTTTAGCATACGTTCCTGCAGGGAAGTTAAGCTGGTTGTGCGTAATATTCGAATTTATTTCGGTCTTGCTTATTTGCTGAGGAGTAAGGTTAGGGTTAGAATAGATGGTAAAGATGTTTCTTTCAGAAAGATTTCCGCCACCATGACCATCACTTACAGCACCATGATCTGTGGTTAAAACAACCAACCAGTCTTCATTATTATAAGTAGCTCTGTTTTTCATGGCATTTACAATTTCTCCAATATAAGTGTCTGTTGTTTGCATGGACGAAACATATTGGGGAACAGTTGAAGAAAAACCATACGAGTGGCCTGCGTGATCAACATCATCAAAATCAACAAATAAAATATCAGGGTTATTTGTTTGTAAAGCATTAACGGCGGCATTTTTCACTGCTAAATCTGTGCTGAAATTAGTCTGTACATCTGCATCCTTAACAATAATATCATTGATAGGAGCCCAATGTGCCAATGAAATTGTTTTTAAGTTTGGATTGTAAGTTTCTGCACGGGTTAAGAAATCCGGATAACTGATATAATTTGGATTGGTGAAATTATTATCCTGAACATTGTGTTTTGTATGCCAAACACCAGTAAGCATGGTACTCCAGCCGTTTCCGCTCCAAGTAGTTGCAGCGCAAAGGCCATCCAATGAATAAATAGATTTTGTGATCAGACTCTTAATGTTAGGCGTATTGGATGACATCATGACATCTGCCCTGCATCCGTCGATACCGATAAAAAGAACTTTTTTCGTCTGAGCGCTTAAAAAGCAACTCGCTACGATTGCCAATGAGAATAGTTTTGTTTTCATAAAAATTATTGGTTTAGAAATAAAAAAGTTTACAAATAGTAATTATATTTTATTATTTGTAAAATTAATTTACTATTTGTAAACATGTGTAAACTTAAAGTTAATTAAAAGATAAAAAAACAATAAGAAATTGAGGCTGAATAGATAAGATTTTGATGAAAGAATTAGTAAAGAATTTCTTCAGCCTCAGATATGGTATCGAAAATATAATCCGGATTGGATTTTTCGAGTTCTCCTCTTTTTTGGGCACCGGAAAGAACAGCTATTGTCAGTCCACAGCCCGCATTTTTTCCTTCTTCAATATCAACAGCAGAATCCCCTGCCTTTAGTACTTTCTCCGGATCATCAATATTGAATTTTTTCATAGCAAGATGAATCATTTCAGGACTTGGTCGGCTTTCTGAAACATCATTCGCCGTAATAAGATCATCATAATATACATTTTCTTTCCAGCCTAATTTATCCAGAAGCTGCTGTGCGATCTCCTGAGAATAGCCTGTATTAAGGACTATTTTTTTATTTTTCGCTCTCATTTTCAGCAGGAAATCCTCGACCCCATTAATAGGTTTTACATCCAGGTCTTGATAAGCTCTTTTTAACTGCTCTGAGAAATTTTCAAAAATAGCAAGAGCCTCATTTTCATTACCTCCTATTTCCTGCAATAAACTTGTGATAGCTTCTAACTTTTCCTTTCCGGCGCAGCTTGAAAGTACTTTTTCTAAGGAAACTCCATACCCATAATCATTTACGGAGTGCATTAAAGTTTTATATACTACATTGTCTTCATTAATCGTTGTTCCGGCCATATCCAGAACCAATAATTCTATGTTCTTCATTGTTTTATGAATAAATTTTTTCTATGTTAAATTTTGAATAACCTCCACTTGCGGTCATTCCTTTTCCTCCGATTGCAGTGACAATATGAATGTTTGGTGAAGGGTTATATTCAAGGATGTCTTTGTCTTTGCATTGGGAGTAGATTCCAAACCATCTTCTTTGGATCTCATAAGTAGGAAGGTCTATTATTTTTTTTGCTTCGTTGATCATGAATTCATCGATTTCCATATTCAGATCATACCCCAGGGAATCAGAATCTTTGGCACTCGCATATTCATGAGAATCCCCTAAAATAATAGAACCGTCAAGAGCCTGCTTGAATAAAATGTGGACTCCATATTTTTTCTCAAAAGAATTTTCATCCTCTAAAGATTTTATTTGGCTGTAAGAAGGGCATTCCTGAAAAGACTCATATCTTCTTATAGATAACCCTGTCAGTATATTTCCCTGTAGTGAATAGATGCCCTGAGGTTTTGTCTGTAGCATTTGTAGTTTACTAACCACTAAGTCACTTTCATTAAATATATTTGGATATAATGTTTTAAACTCGTGTCCACTGCAGATAATTATCTTTGATGCGTTAAACTTGGTACCTTCGGAAGATATTGCAGTACATTGATGATCATCTTCATAAGTTTCTATTACAGTTGTATCATAGAAAATTTGTAGATCTAATTTTTCTTTTAAAAGAGTATGAAGTTTTATGATCATTTCTGCTGAATCTACAGACAATTCTTGTGGAAAAAACAACCCTCCCTTACAGTAATCAGAACGCAGACCATCGAA
Organism: Chryseobacterium paludis; assembly: GCF_025403485.1. Lineage (NCBI taxonomy): Bacteria > Pseudomonadati > Bacteroidota > Flavobacteriia > Flavobacteriales > Weeksellaceae > Chryseobacterium > Chryseobacterium paludis. Next base: position 3,403,006 of record NZ_CP099966.1, on the reverse strand, counting down.
TTTCTTGATGCAGTCGTTCTTGGATAAAAGAACGGATTCGTAATCATTTTTTTTATTGATTTCATACAGCTCGTTGATAAGCTGAAGCTCCTCGTCGTTAGATGCTAAATATACAGATCCATTTTTTCTTATAGTCAAATCTGTCTGAGACTGTAATTCATTGTATATTGCCAGACTTTCTCTTCCGAAATTCTGCCATTTTAAATCCATTCCTGAAGGAACAATTTGTCCGAAATTCCTTACGGTTGCTCCTTGTGGAAACGAATTCTTTTCGAGAATAGCAACTTTGAGGTTTCTTTTTAAAGCATGATAAGCGTGGAATGTTCCTAGGATTCCACCTCCCACAACAATTAAGTCAAATTTTGTTGTCATTATATTTTAGTTTTATATCATTTTCGAGGTGTCGAAATTGATGTATTGATTATTGTTATTTGATTTTGGCTTTGATTTTTTTTTGAACGCTAAATAGGCAATGACCGAAAAAATCAAAACGATCATAACAATAATATAATTAAGATGAATGTAAAAGTTCAGCCACGATGTCTGAGCAGAGCCAAAATTCTTATATAATAAGATTAAAACACTTCCCAGATATCCGAATGAATCTACAAAATAAATTAGAAAACCTACATTGCCTTTGATATCAAAAGCCGCAATCATTCTGTCAAAATAAATTCCATTGAACGGAACATAGCACAAATACATTCCAAGTCCGGAGAACATCATCCATAAAAAAGGAGATATCATATGATGCTGGAAAAAGTATGTTGAAAAACCAACTATTGCGATGGCTGCAAAAAGAATATAATGGTAGTAAGCGAAAGCTTTTTTGTTGTTCTTTACTTTTACCATCAGACTTAAAACCAGGAGAACAACAATGGCAATGGGAATTTCGGTAAGGGTAAAGATAGAGCTGTCAGTTTTGAGACTTAAACTATCCCAGATCTCACGATTAAAATTATCCCTGAAGTCCCGAAGGATGGTTAAGCTAATGTATAAAATAGTAATACAAACCATTGGAATAAAAAACTGACGAATCAATCCTATTCTGGCTGCCTTATCAAGAGGTTGTCTTTTGTTTTTTAACAAAATGTCCTCTTCAGTAGGTTTAGGAATTTTATTTAATAAAACACCAAAAAGGATCAAAGGAATAATAAAAACCAGACCAGCGGTAAAAGGCATCCAGAACTCTGAAATATCAAATGTATCCATAATAAATTTTCCTACGGATTTTGTGAACCCTGAAGAAACGACAAAACTCGAGCACAGAAATAAACCTATGATCTCGGTTGTTTTTCTTCCTTCAATATAGGAAAAGACAATTCCCCAAATCAGTCCCAATGGAAATCCATTGATAAACATAAAAATGATGTTATAAGGTGCCGGAACGAGGGCAAAACCCAGTAATGCAATTTCTGCGATGGCAATAAAAGTAAATAGATAGAAGATCCTTTTTTCGGGTTTTAATTCTGAAATAAATCGTATTCCGATAAATTTTGAGATGAAATACCCTGCGACCTGAGCAATGATGATCAGTACTTTATAATCCACTCCAAAGTAAGCAAGACCTTCGAAAGATGCTACAGTGAAAGGTTTTCTAAATCCATACATGCAGAAGTAAACACCAAAAGCAGAAAATGCTGCTTTCAGTGTTACTAATGTGTTTTTTTTGATCGTATCAGCCATTTTTATTGATTAAAAATTTAGCTTGATACCTAAATTGAATCTTACTCCGTAATATTCAACCTGTTCTGGGCGATCTTCATTCTTTCCGAAATGATAGATCAATGGCTTATTCAGAATGTTATTTACATCTGCATATAGCATTAAAAATTTTGTAAACTGATAAGATCCTCCGAAATCCAAACTGCTGTATTTTCCATAATAAGAATCATTAAGATCTGTTTCGGCATACTCAACAGCATATTTTCCTTTATAATTATAAGCTAATCTGGCATTGAATCCTTTTTTCTCGAAGAATAACTGTATGTTGTATAGTTCTTTGGCCTGATAAGGAAGAGCAACTTTTCTACCACTGGGTTTCTCCATTTTTGAAGTCATGAAAGTAGCATTAAGCTGAGCTCCGAAATATTGTAAGAAACCAGGAAGAAAGTCGAATCTTCTGTTCATACCCAATTCAAGACCTCCCAACGAAGCTGCTTTTCCATTATTGGGTGCTGTAAACTGTACCCCAGGATTACCATTGTAAGTTCCAATGAAAGAGTCCTGGAAAACGGGGTCTGTAATTGACTTATAGAAAATTCCACCACTTAAAATCCCTACATTAGAGAAGTAATATTCTCCCATCAGGTCAAGGTTTAGAGAATAAGTAGGATTCAGATTTGGGTTCCCTCCTTTGAATTCATTGTCTGCTTCAATATAAGTTCCACCAGGAGTTAGATCCCCGAAATTAGGTCTTGAGAAGGTTCTTGTCGCTGCAAAACGAAGGTTTGTCTTGTCATTTAAGGTATACTTGATATGTAACATCGGTAATACAGCAAGATATTTCTTAGTGTTTTCTGTGGGAACCAATTTGTCGTCGATTACATTAAAACCTCTTACCTTCGTATTGGTATTTGATAATCTGATTCCTCCTAAAACCGTAATTTTATCACTCACTTTATAAGTACCCATCCCATAAGCATCCGCATGTTTTTCAAAAACATCAAAGTTTCTTCCTAATGCTTTATTGTATTCCAGAGATTCTGAATCTGCAGGGTTTATTTTTAAATTTCCCTGATTCTGAAACCAGAACTGGTCCATCCCCGTTGTTGATAAAACAGGTCCGAAAGTGTTCCCAATGTGGGCATTCATTTCGCTTAAATATTTAGGACCATTCGGCTGTGTTGTGATGTATTGACCATACTCTGATAAAAGAGGTGCCGTTCCGTTGCTCCAGTTATAGAAAATATCTGAAAACTTTGCAGTACGTTCTTTATCCCTGTATTTAAAACCATACTTTAAGGTCAGTCGGTCAGAAACATTCATTTCATGATTGAATGCAGCTACAATTTTATCTTTCTCATCAACAAAGACCTTATAGAATTCGAGATCAGTAAATCTCATTTGAGAAGCATCCATTTTAAAATTGGGATCGCTGTAGAAACCAAATAGGGCATCAGGATCTTTATAATCTAATTTTCCACCATCAGCTTTCCAATATGCTCTTGGTCCATTTCCATGATCTCCAATATAATTAGGATCGATTCCTACACCAGATTGGGTGTATTTAATAACATAATAAGAGTTATTCTGTTTATCAGGGATGTTTCCATACTTGAATCTATTATCATAATAGGACACATCCCAATCAATTTTTCCTTTGTTTAACTGATGAACTCCACCCAATGAAACAGAAGTTAGTTCTGTGATTAAAAGATTATGAATATTCTGTAATTCAACTCTTGCTGTGTTGTTGGCAGAACTGAATTTATCAAATCTTATTCTATGCTTATAGTGCGTTTCGTCATCAGACAAAGTACCATACATTCCTTTTAAGTATAGGGTGCTTTTGGGAGATAGCACATATTCGAAAGCGGTATTGATTCCCGTTGTTTTTCTTACCCCATTATAATCACGGAGCTCTAATCTGAAAACCCCTTCATCGCCACTTCTTCTTGCTTCAAAATTATCTGTGGACCAGTTTCTGGTAAAGTGAGCAACATTAAACAGGTATCCAAACTTTTTATCTTTTGTTCTGCCACCATACAATAAGCCTAAGTTATAAACCCCTTTATCAGACTTTGCATTATAGCCGCTTCCGACTGTAATTTTTAATTCCTGCTTCATTGGAGGTGTTTTTGTAATAAAATTAACACCACCACCAATTCCATCGGCTTCCATATCAGGAGTGAAAGATTTATTTACATGAACGTAGGAAATAAGCTCAGTAGGGAAGAAGTCAAAAGCTGTTGCTCTGGAGGTTGTTTCCTCTTCGGCTGTTGGAAGTCTGTTTCCATTAATGGTAGTTGATGCCCAAAAAGGAGGAAGTCCTCTGATTGATACGAATCTTCCTTCTCCCTGATCCCTTTCAATTGAAACACCCTGAACACGCTGAACTGTTTCAGCAGCGTTTCTGTCCGGTAATTTTCCTATACCATCAGAAGCAATAACATTTGTAATGTTGATTGCATTTTTTTGAAGACTTAATGCTCTTGCTTCACTGTTTTTAAGCGTAGCAGTGACAACGACTTCATCTATGTTTTTATGTTTTTGAGATAATCTGATAATACCCAGATCCGTATTCTCTTCAGGCTTTACCGCTACAGTAATATCGTTGTTTTCATATCCGATATATCCAATCTGCAAATTATATTCACCCGCCGGAAGATCATTGATCGTGAATTTACCATCGAGATCTGTAACTATATTTTTAGATAATCCTTTTATTTTTATTAATGCTCCGGGAAGAGGTTGATTCTCATCTGATACAATTCCCGTAACAGATTTTTTTTGAGCCGAAACCCAACCAATGAAACAAAGAAAAATAAGGAGTAGTAATTTCTTTAATTTTGTTTCCATTTTTACAAATATTAAATTTTTATGCAAAACAAGCTAATAATTTTAATATATGTAAATATTTGATATTAAGTAATGATTAACAAATAGAGGCGATTTGTTAAGTATTTCTTACAAAAAATAGTTCTATGAAAATCTAATAAATGTTTAAATAATACCCTTAAACAGTATGTTACATGGTTTTTGTAAGTTTAAATGAAAAAGGAGACGAATGGTATTTGATAGGAAATCCGTTAATTCTCCATTAATTTTAATGAAGTGCAAAAAACCGGAAGTTGAGTATTTGTAAACTTTTTAAAAAAAGAAGACAGTAAAACTGACAACTATATAAGGAACAAAATAAAGAATGTTGCTATTTATCAGAATAGAAATAAAGAACCAGCATGATGCAGCTTTCATCACTGATGCTTACCGGGACGTGTGGCAATTTTCCATTGAAATATAATGAATCTCCTTCCTTTAGAATTATTTCCTCATTATCGATCAGATACTTTACCTCGCCTTTTAAAATATATTTAAATTCCCAGGCATCCGTAATTACCTTTTCTCTTTTAGAATTGGGTTCAAGAGTTAATAAAACAGCTTCAAAACCTAATGAATGAAGACTTTTACTGAAAATGTGCAGATATTTAAAGCCTTCAGCTTCCACTTCTTTTTCAATAAGCTGCTGGCTATCTTTTGGTAAATAGATAAACTTAGCATTTGATTTTTTTTCAACGCCTTCGAAAAAAAAGCTTGCGTCTATTTCTAATGACTGAATGAGATCCAACAGAACAGGAAGAGAAGGAATTGTTCTTCCGTTTTCGATCCGGGATACAAGACCATTACTCACATTGGCCTTAAAAGCCAGTTCATTGATCGTTAAATTATTTTTCTTTCTAATATCTTTTAATCTTTTTCCAATACCTATTAAAAAATCATTCATACTATTAAAATTTAACCTGAACTGTTTTCATTATTTGCTTATAACAACAAATGTAGTATTATTCTCAATAGTTTTCAACAACTTTAAAATCATTTCATTTAAAATCACATCGTATATACCTTCGGAATGTTTCCTTTCTTTTTGTTATTTTTGTGAAATTCGTTACTTATGAAAAAAATTATTCTGATCGAAGACGAAACCAGTGTTGTATCTTTTATTAAAAAAGGACTTCAGGAAAAAGGCTATGAGATTTCAGTGGCTTTTGACGGACGTACCGGAGTACAGCTGGTGGAAGCCAATGATTTTGATCTGGTAATTTTAGATATTATGTTACCGGAAATGAATGGGCTGGATGTCTGTAAAGAAATAAGAAAGACCAATCAACATGTTCCCATCCTTTTTCTGACCGCATTGGGAACCTCTGAAAATATCGTTCTGGGTCTCGAAAGTGGTGGTGACGACTATCTTGTAAAACCTTTTAAATTTATTGAACTGGTTGCCCGCATAAAATCCTTATTGAGGAGAAGTATCGGCAATACAACAACACAGGAGTCTTTAGAATCTGAAGCTGACAGTGAATATGTTTATAGGTTTTCAGATCTGATGGTGAACGATTACACTAAAAAAGTTACCCGGGCCGGAGATGAGGTTTCTCTTACTTCTACAGAATATAAGTTATTAATGTACTTCCTTAATAATCCTGAAAAAGTAATCTCCAGAGCCGAAATTCTGGATGCTGTCTGGGGAGTAAATTATGAGCTCGGAACCAATGTTGTGGATGTATATGTAAACTATCTGAGGAAAAAACTGGATAGCCAGGATGATCAGAAACTGATACATACTGTAATTGGAATGGGATATGTTTTAAAAAAACCTTAATTGATGTTTAATAAAGTAATTACCAATCAAACCAAAACAATGGTGCTTTTAATGGTGGTTTTCACCACGATTATATTGCTGTTTGGTGGATTGGTGTATTTCTCGATCGTCAATTTTTCTCATCAGAGGTTTTATGAACTGCTCAAAATCCGAACCACGACCATTGTACAAATTGAAAAAGGGAAACAACACCTGGATCTTCCGGAAAATTACGTTCTGAATAGTCTGAATGATGAAGAACTTCCAATGGAAAAGGATTATGTATTTATGGTTCCAACGGATTCAAATTTCAAAAAAATATCTCAGGAGGTTCATATTCCCGATACTTTTTTTAAGAATATCATGAGAAAAGGGGAAGATAATTACAATGATAAAGAGTTTTATTATATCGGCCAGTCATTTAAATTTCATGATAAAGAATATATCGCGATCGCTTCTGCCAAAAATCATTATCTCATTTATTACTTGGGATTCCTCAAAAGAACATTGGTTACGTGTATTGTTCTTTCACTGTTCTTCAGCATGATCTTTTCCTTTTATTTATCTAAAACGTTGTTTAAACCCATATTAAAGATCACAGGTAAAGTAAAACAGATCAGTTCTGAAAACCTTCACCTGAGACTGGAATCTCATCCTGACAATAAAGAACTCAATGAGCTGGTAGATACATTTAATGACATGCTTAATCGTATTGAGACCTCATTTGAAACCCAGAACCATCTGATTGGAAATGTTTCTCATGAATTGAGAACTCCGCTTACCTCTATTATGGGTGAAGCTGATGTGGCTCTTTCAATCAACAGAACGGCTGATGAATATAAAGAAACACTGGAGATCATTCTCGATGAAGCAGAGAAACTCGATAAAAAGATAAAAGCACTTCTGATGATTGCTCAAACAGGTTTTGATGGGAAAATTCAGAAAATGGATAAGGTTAGGATCGATCAGTTGCTTTGGGATGTTATTGAAACACTAAGAAAAATTGACACCCGAAATAACATCTATTTAGACATCAGTATGCTGCCTGAAAATCCCAAAAAATTAAAAGTTCAGGGGAATGAACAGTTGCTCCATCTCGCCGTAGCTAACATTATTAATAACGGGTGTAAATATTCTAATTTCCAACAGGTAAAAGTTTCATTAGGTGCTACTGATACCGATGTTTATATTATCGTAAAAGATAATGGAATCGGAATTCCAAAAGAAGAAATGAATAAGATCTATGATCCGTTCTTCAGGGCTTCTAATACCAAAAACTATGAAGGGTATGGTATTGGCTTGCCGCTAGCCCGGAATATTGTAAGAATGCACCATGGGGAGCTTATTGTTAGTTCCAATGAAAACCAGGGGACGACCGTTCAGCTCCGTTTCCCTAATTTCTATAGTACACAACCTGAAGAGAAGACAGTTTAACTTATTCGATCGATCACCTATTTAAAGGTCTTCGAACATCATTTAGAATTGTGGAATTGCGACCTGAAACAAAACCTTCTGGGACTTCGTAATTCTTCTTCCTATCAATATTAACTCTCGCTTAACAATTTTCTAATCTCATTTTAATCTCTTTAATCACATTTTAATTCAATTCCAAAGATCCTCTAATTTGGTCACTATAGTTTTGTAACATCAAAATAAGATAATACAAAACTAAATCTAAAGATATGATCAAAACGATTTTAATTGCAACGGATTACTCTCTTGAGTCTTTAAACATATTGAAAAAAGTACTTAAAGAAAAAGATAGTAAAGATGATGAAACTCAGTACACTATTTTATTTGTATCGGGGTATGATATGGGAGATTCTATTAGAGACCTGTTATTCACAACCAAAACTGCAATATTTAATAAGATCAGACCAGTAGAGTTTTCTGATGCTATCAGTATTGTTAAAAATAAATATCCACACCTGGTTCATAAAGTGATCTGTGATGTTTTTACAGGGAGCTTTCAAAGAACCTTTAATAATTACGTAAAAATAGAAAATATAGAAGAGGCTTATTATTCTCCTTCTATAAAAAGTAAAGGCAAAGGGAAATTCGACATTGCTTCTTATATCAAAAAATGCAAAGATCTGGAGTCGTATGAAATAGCACTTGAAATTTCTGAAAGACTTCCGGAAAGAGGAAGACTCGCTGAAATTTTTGTTGAAGTTTAAAAAACACAAAGTCAATTATAAAATTAAAAAAAATGTTAAGAAATTATAGTAACAGCAGGACATTGGGAGACAATATAAGACTGGGGACGCTGACTGCCTTTACGGCAGGAACTATAAATATAGCATCTCTATTAATATTTCTTTCTTTTACCTCGAACGTAACAGGTCACTACGCAATATTTGCGGCTGAAATCAGTAAAGGAAACTGGACTCAGGTCGCGGTAGTTGGTGGATGGATTTTCCTTTTCTTCTTTGGAAGTTTTGTAGCCAACTTCTTCGTTATTAATTTTAACAAGAGAAGCAAATACTTTGCTCATTCGATGCCAATCGTACTGGAAATTTTGTGTTTGCTGTTTGTCGGGATCTATGGGCAGTTATTTTATCAGAAAACAGTTGAAGAGACAGAATATCTGGTTGCCTTGATGCTTTTTGCAACAGGCTTACAGAATGGCTTAACTGCAAGTATTTCCAATTTTTCTGTGAAAACCACCCACCTTACAGGTACAACAACTGACTTAGGGATTTTATTATCGATGTTTACGCACAAAAAATACAGAAGAAATCCCGAATTAATAGCACGGGCAAAGTTGCTGTCGAGTATTATGGTGGCGTATGTTTTGGGAGCGGTATTTTCAGGATTAACCTATTATTATCTGGAGTTCAGAGTGTTCTATGTGATCAGTGTTTGTCTTCTTGTCGTTATTGGATATGATTTCTACAAAATTAATATCAGGCACTTCCATACACGATACAGATATAGTAAGATCTATAAAAAGCCTAGCGTTTTAGCTAATCTATACGATAAAATTCATGGAGAAGCTAAAACTAAAGAAAAAAGAAGACTTGTATTTGATGATTAAAATACAATAATAAATAAAGAACTATCAGTATTAATTTTGTGTAAACTAGCTGTGAATCAATTCCCTATTTGTGTCGTACAATTAGGGAATTGTGATTTATAAAAAGACGCAGAATAAAGAGAATTTTGAATAAATAATAAAAGGCAGAATATTTGCATGTTGATAATTAAATTTTAATTCACGGTTTTATTGTTTTTATTCCCATTTTCATTGACTATTTTTGTAAGTTGATTTAACGTTTTTATGTCAGATATTATTCAGCTTTTACCGGATCATGTGGCCAACCAAATTGCGGCAGGAGAAGTGGTGCAGAGACCTGCATCCATTGTGAAAGAACTATTGGAGAATGCTATCGATGCAGATGCTTCTAAAATTGAGCTGATCGTAAGAGATGCCGGGAAAAATCTGATACAGGTTGTTGATGACGGAAAAGGGATGTCTGAGACGGATGCAAGAATGGCTTTTGAAAGACATGCTACCTCTAAGATCAGAGGAACAGAAGATATCTTTAAAATTTCTACAAAAGGTTTTCGTGGCGAAGCTCTGGCTTCTATTGCTGCAGTAGCTCAAGTAGAGCTGCGCACTAAGCAAAAGGAAACAAATATCGGGACCAACATATATATTGAAGGCGGTGTTTTCCAATTTCAGGATCCGGTACAAACTTCTGAAGGTTCAAACTTTTTAGTAAAGAATCTTTTCTTTAATGTTCCGGCAAGAAGAAAGTTCCTTAAAAATAATAATATCGAATTCAGACATGTAATTGATGAGTTCCAAAGAGTGGCATTAGCTCATGAAAATTTAGAATTCTCTTTATTTCATGACGATGAACCGGTTTTCCGATTGAGAAAAGGAAGTCAGATGCAAAGGATCGTAGATATTTTCGGAAGAAAATTACAGCCACAACTGATTCCTATCAAAGAAGATATTATCTGGTGTAAACTTCATGGATTTGTTGCAAAACCTGAAGGAGCAAAAAAAACCAGAGGCGAACAGTTTATATTCGTTAATGGAAGGTTCTTTAAAAGCCCATATTTTAATAAAGCAGTTCAGGAAGCATTTGAAGGATTGCTTTTACCCGGATATATTCCTACATTTTTTCTTTTCTTAGAGCTTGATCCTGAAAAGATAGATGTTAATATTCATCCACAAAAAACAGAGGTGAAGTTTGAAGATGAGCATCTTATTTTTGCTCTTATCCGCTCAACGATAAAAAGATCTTTGGGAATCTATAATGTCGCTCCAAGTCTGGATTTTGAAAGAGATCCTCAATTGGATGAGCTTATGCAGAAAACGTTTCCTAGTAAAGGAAATAGCAGCGGGGTTATAAAAATGCCGGAGATCGTTGTAGATAAAGATTACAATCCGTTTTTAGAAGAAAGAGGAGTTATAAGACAGACAGAGATACAAAATCTCGCGGAGATGTACCATCAGAATATTTCTGCAGAACCATCAAAAATTAATCTATTTGAAGATGAAGATTTTGATGAAGATCTGATGAGACTTCCCAATGGATATTGGTTATTCAATAAAGGTGACCGAACATTGATGTTGGATTTAGGGAGAATGCACAGGCTTTTCGTTTCAGAAAATAATAAGCCCACAAAAAAAGGGACAACAAACAGCCATGCCCTTCTTTTCTCTCTGGAATACCATATGAATGAAATTGAGAAAAATAAGTATAAATCAATCAAAAAATATCTTCCGGAATTAGGCTTCGATATGAAAATTGCCCATGAAAGTGTTTTAAGGATAGATGCGGTTCCTGAAGGACTTAAAGAGACTCAGGTAATGAAATTCCTTGAAGATCTGTTTGATATTTTAGATTATAAAACAGAAGAAGAGTTTACGCAGTATTATCAGAATCAATGGACGAAGATGCAATCTAAATCCAGATTTGATTTTATTTATAAAAAAGATGCTGAGCAATTAATTAAGGATTTTACAGCATTAGGTTTTCCTGAATTTTTGCCCAATGGCAAACGATGCTTTTATGAAGTTCCATTCAATGATTTTAAAAACAAATTTTAAAAAATGTTTAATAATATACCACCGATTACAAGAAATATAATTATAATAAACATTGTTGTATTTATTGTATCATCTTTTATATTTCCGCAGTTATTCAGTGTACTTGCTGCATATTACCCGCTATCTCCAAACTTTAAATCATGGCAGATAATAACCCATATGTTTATGCATGGTGGATTTGCGCATATTTTATTTAATATGTTGACTTTGTGGAGCTTTGGGCCAATCCTGGAGCAGTCTTTAGGAGAAAAGAAATATTTGATTCTTTATTTTGTAAGCGGATTAGGAGCGTTTTTCTTATTTAATCTTTGGAATTTTGTGGAGATTCAGCAAATCACTTCAAGTTTAGAAGGTTTGGGATTAAATGCGGCTGAAATTTATAAAAAAGCAGCAATCGGATATGCTGGGGATATGAATATCAGTGCAACAACAACAGAAGGAAAAGAGCTTTCTCAGAGCCTGTATAATGCATTAAGGACTCCAATGGTAGGTGCGTCGGGAGCCATTTTTGGAGTTATAGCGGCTTTTGCTACCTTATATCCGGATTCAAAAATTGGAATCATGTTTATTCCCGTTCCTATTAAAGTAAAATATTTGTTACCTATATTACTCGTTATTTCTATTTATTTAGGTGTTTCAGGAAATGTTGGGGGTATTGCTCATTTTGCCCATGTAGGTGGAGCTATTGTAGGGTTTATATTAGCACTAATCTGGAAAAAACATTTATATCGATTCCGTTAAAATAAACCTGTGAAAATACTTCGCCTTATATTTTTAATAGCACATTTGGGGATACTGCTTCTATTATTAGGAACATTGCTCAATGCCTACATACCTCCGAAAATATATCCGTGGTTTAATTTGTTGTCACTTGGCTTTCCTGTTCTCATTATCGCTTATATATTATTAACTATTTTCTGGATTTTTTCATGGAAAAAGAGAGCTGTTGTATTTGTTGCTTTGGGCTTGCTTTTTTTAAGCCCAATTAAAAGATGGGTGAATTTTACCTCTGTGGATAAAGCTGGATCTGATCTTAAAATTGTTTCACTAAACGCAAAAGGAGGAATATTGGGTCAGGATGCTATTGAAAAATACATTGACAATCAAAATGCTGATATTGTAATGCTTCAGGAACATGGTGATGTCAAAAAGTATCAATTCAACGGATTCGGTGAAGGAAAAGGAGACGTTATTGTTTCAATCTTTTCTAAATATAAAATTATTGATCAGAAAGAATTGATTGATAGTGATCATAAGATTAATAACGCTTATGCAAATCAAACAGATATAGAAATAAAAGGAAATGTATACCGCTTTATCAATGTTTACCTTCAGCCATTTAAGTTTGAAAAGAGCATGGTGAAACTTCAGGGGGATAGTGATGAAGATAAACAAAAAGTGAAAGGTGTTGTAAGAAGATTAATTCCAACTTTTAAAATGCATCAGGAGCAAATAGAAAAAGTAAGAAAGGGGATTGATGAATCTCCCTATCCTGTTATTTTGGTTGGTGATTTCAACTCAGTTCCAAATTCTTATGAGTATTATCATTTAGGAAAAGGACTCAAGGATGCTTTTGTAGAATCAGGGAGGGGCAGTGCTACAAGCTTTCATGACTATAAATTTCCAATAAGAATAGATTATGTTTTCACATCCCAATCTATACAACCACTCAGCTATCAGGTTGACCGTTCTGTCAGAATTTCAGATCATTATCCGGTTATAACTACTTTTAAATTAAAAAAGTAATAATCATAAAGTCCGTTAAAGTTTCTCACATTGGTTTGGTTTTTGATGAAAAAAAGACTAGACCGTTTTTTCATGAAGCCTAACCAGATATTATTGTTTTCACATATTGCAATTATTGTTCTACTATTATGTACCCTTGCTAATGCATGGGTTCCTCCTAATATCCTAGGTAGCTTAAATCTTCTTTCACTTGGTTTTCCTTATTTGGTCATTTTACATATTATATTGACACTGATATGGATCATTAAAAGAAATAAAATTGCAATCGTATTCCTTCTTAGTACATTTATTTTCTATAATCCTATCAGACGATGGGTTAATTTCTCTCCTAAAACTGAAAACTATAAGTCTATCAGAGATGTTAAGATATTGACATTCAATGTGAAATATGGAGAATTTGGCTGGGATAAGGTAAAGAAATATATTCAGGATCAGAATGCAGATATTATTCTTGTTCAGGAAAAAGACACGAATACAGCGCTTAGAAAGGATATGATAAAATATCCGGTAGTGATTTTAAAAACTAAACATAGAATTGTAAGACAAGCCGAATTAATAGAAGATAAATCCCGGGGAAATTCTTTTTATGCCGATATTGATATTAATGGAAAGATAGTGAGAATAGTAAATGTATATCTTGAACCATTTCGCTTAGATAAATCAATGTTTAGTTTTAGCGGAGCAGGAAAGGGAACAAATAAGATTCACCAACTTTTTTCGCATATGGCGCCAACGTTCAGAGCCCATGAAGAGCAGATAAAGAAAATAAGAAAAGCGATAGATTTCTCTCCTTATCCGGTAATACTTGCTGGGGATTTTAACTCTGTACCAAACTCATATGAGTATTATAATTTGGGAAAGAACTTAGATGATGCGTTTTTAACAGTAGGAAACGGTGTTTCTACCAGTTTTCACGACTACAAAGTTCCTTTAAGAATTGATTATATTTTCACATCAAAAGATATTAGGCCTATAAGCTTTAAAATAGATCAATCCGTAAAATTATCAGACCATTACCCGGTAATTGCGGAATTTCTATTAAATTAGTTCCATGAAAAATTTATTTTTTGTAGCTATCATTTTTTCCACCTTTTTTATTTCATGCTCCAAAGGAGAACCTGCTCACATCGATGCTGAGCAGGATATGAAAGTGCACTATGATACAACAGCTATTGACTCTTTTTCTAATGGTGCAACTTCAGTAGATATTGTACGTCAGATTAGAATGTCATCTCAAAAATACCAGGATTCTTTAAAAGAAGCTTTAAAGCTTGAGAAGGAAGAAAAGCGTATTAAAGAAGAGCTGGAAAAAGAAAATAAAAAGAAGCAGGAAGAGGAGAAAAAGAAAACGGAACAAACAGATAAGGAAAAAGCTCCACCATCAAAAACTTCTCCATAGATGTGAAAATGGATAAAAGTTTTTATAAATTTGAATACACACTTAAAAAATATCAATATGAAAAAACAAATTTTAACAGTACTTATGGCTGCAGGATTAGTAGTTTCTTGTACCAAATCAACAACAAAAACTGAACAGGTTGAAAATCCAGATGGATCAGTTACTACAACCAGCACTACGGTAACACAGTCTCCTACAGATATTGTGGATACTTCAAAGGTTAATAAGGCAAAAGAAGATGTAAAGGCGAAAGTAGATGCTGCAGGTGACAAAATAGATAATGCAGCCCATAAAACAAAAACGGAACTTAACGAAGCTGGAAAAGATATTAAGGCAGGAGCTAAAGAGATCGGAAAAGATGTAAAAGACGCTGCCGCAAAAGGAGCCGGAAAAGTTGAAGAGGGAGCTAAAAAGTTAAAAGAAGATTTGAAAAAATAAAAGTAAAAACCGTAGTAAAAGCTGCGGTTTTTTTATTTGTTAAGTTCTAATAGCGGATCTATGTATTCCCTATCATTGCTTAGTCTGGGAACTTTATTCTGCCCACCTAGCTTTCCTTTAGATTCCAGCCAGCAGTAAAATAAATTAGGCCTGGCAATATGAACGATAGGTTTTTTCAGTGTGATATTATTGTATCTTTTAGCTTCATAATCTGAATTTACAGCCTTTAAGCTATCATCGAAAGCATTGATAAAGCAATCAAGATCATCCGGATTTTTGCTAAACTCAAATATCCACTCATGAGCACCACTTTCATTTTCTTTCATGAAAACCGGAGCCCCTGTGAAGTCTGTTATCGCAGCTCCTGTTTCCTCACATGCTTTTGTAAGAGCCAGCTCAACATTATTGATCATTAACTCTTCTCCAAATGCATTGATATAATGTTTTGTCCTTCCTGAGACTTTTATCCTAAATGGATTAACGGAAGTAAATACAACAGTATCCCCAATCAGATATCTCCATAATCCACCATTGGTGGTAATGACCATAGCATAATTTTTTCCGACTTCAACATCTTCAAGGTTTATTACCAAGGGGTCTTCAAGGTGAAACTGATCCATCGGAATGAATTCGTAGAAAATACCATAATCCAACATCAGGAGCATCTCATCACTATTTGGTCTGTCCTGGATACCGAAGAAGCCTTCAGAAGCATTGTAAATTTCGTAGTAATTAATGTTTTTTCCGATGATCTGACTGTATTGATCCCTGTAGGGCTTAAAACTGATTCCGCCGTGAAAAAAGACCTCTAAATTAGGCCATAGTTCGGAAATATTCTGGACATCTGTTTCTTTTAGTACCCTTTGCAATAAAACCATCATCCAGCTGGGTACACCTAATAAACTACCCACATCTTCATTCTTAACTTCAGAGATAATGGCTTTCAGTTTACTTTCCCATTCGGACATAAGGGAAACCTTTTTACTTGGCGTTGTCGTGATCTCTACCCAAAAAGGAAGATTATCTATAAGAATTGCAGAAAGGTCCCCAAATTTAGTATTGAAATCCGCATAGAGTTCAGAACTGCCTCCTAAACGTAGATTCTTGTTGGTAAACAATTGATTTTCAGGATGATTGTTGGCGTAAATCGATACCATATCTTTTCCTGCTTTCATGTGGCAATATTCCAGACTTTCGGCAGAGATAGGGATGAACTTGCTTTTAGCATTCGTTGTTCCTGAGGATTTAGCGAAATGCTTAATATAACCAGGCCAGCTTACATCTTTATAACCTTGTCTTGCTCGCTCAATATAAGGTTCAAAATCTTCATAGGTAACAACGGGAACCTTATTTTTAAAGTCCTGGTAACTGGAAATTGAATTGAAACCATACTTTTTACCATACTCTGTATCTTCGGCATGAAACAGCTGGGAAAACAAGATACCCTTTTGTGTCTCAATAGGATGATTCATAAAATTCTGTATCTGATCTATCCTTTGACGGATAAACCAATTCACTACAGTATTGAAGAGTGCTTTCGTTGCCATTTCAACAAATATAATGATATTTGGATTTTTAAAGAATTTTTTATGGCTTAAAATAAAAAAACCGTTACAATATTGTAACGGTTGATTATCTGAAAATATTGTTTTCTAGCAATATTCATCATAAGCTGCCTGAAGGTTTGCAGCGATTGCTCCTGCAGGATTCCCTTCAATATGATGTCTTTCTAGCATATGAACCAATTCTCCATCTTTAAAAAGAGCTACACATGGTGAGCTAGGGGGGAATGGAGCTAAATGTTTTCTAGCTTCTGAAACTGCTTCAGTATCAAAACCAGCAAAAACTGTTGTTAAATGATCAGGTTTCTTATCTCCTGTCAAAGAATAAACAACTCCTGGTCTTGCAGCACCTGCAGCACACCCACATACCGAATTGATTACTAATAATGTTGTTCCTGATTGTTTTAATGCTTCTTCTACCTGAGATGTTGTCGTCAAGTCTTCGAAACCTTTATCTGTAAGTTCAGCCTTCATAGGCATTACTAAGTCTGTTGGATACATTTTTTGTTTTTTTTAATCTTTACAAAGGTAAAAAATTATTTATGTTTCAACAATTCATAAAAACTATTGATGTATTAGGGAAAGTGGATGATACAAAAAAGTTACACAATATTAATGTTTTAATAATATTAGAAAAAATATAAACAAAAGCTATGTATAATAGAATATATTTATTAATTTTGAAATGATTCTAAAAACAACCAACCATGAAAAAGCATTTTTTACGTCATTCCCTCGACATAAAAGATGCATTCAGTTAAGTCTGTTATTTACAGACGATTCTTAAGCATCTTATGCAATAAATGAAGCCCGAAATTAATTTCGGGCTTCATTAATCAAATCGATATGCAAAGGTTGAATATCCTTACTTAGGATTCGGGATCCACATTTTGGGTCTAAACATATAGCTCATATCCCGGAACACGAATTAATTTTGTTATGAAAGTAACTTTTTAGCCATCTCGGAAATACTTTTTCCATCCGATTTTCCGGCTAATGTTTTTGAAGCAATTCCCATTACCTTTCCTAGATCTTTCATAGATTCAGCTCTGGTTTCTGAAATGATATTTTTAATTTCCGCTTCCAGTTCTTCTGCAGTAAGCTGTTGAGGTAAGAACTTCTCAATTACTTTCATCTGAGCATCTTCTACTTCAGCTAAATCTGTTCTTCCCTGAGCTGAAAACTGTTCATAAGAGTCCTTACGCTGTTTGATCATTCTTTGCAAAATGGCAATTTCCTGTTCTGCTGAAACTTCTGCTCCTCTAGCTTCGGTTTTTAAAAGCTGGATTTGAGATTTTACAGCACGAAGAGAATCCAGAGCGACTCTGTCTTTCTCTCTCATTGCCGTTTTTATGGCTTCGCTTATTATATTTTCTAAACTCATAATTTTAATTTGTATTAACGTAAAATGTATTAATGTAGTAAAGATTAAAATATGTAAAAATCGTTAATACATTTTACATCAATACATTAATACATTTAAACTAGTCTACATCTTTATTTAAAAATCTGTTTTCTCTGATTTGCATAGAACCATTGTTATCCGATAAATATGTATTTATATTCTGATCTGAAGCGTTGGTTCCGTCAATCGAAATATTCTTTCTTTTGAAAGCAGGAACAGATTCGAATTCATTCACATTATCGAAACTTTGATAACGGGAATTGAATTCTTTTAATTTATTTCTTCTTTCAACTACTCTTTCCTGATCGATTGTTTTATTCACAAACGTGAATTCGCTTTCTGATGGTTTAGGAGCTTCACTTTCTGTTTTATTTTCTACAGCTGGTTTTTCTTCAACTGCAGGAACTTCTTTTACAGGCTGGAAGAAACTTTCAACTTTTTGAACAGGCTCTTCAGTTATTTGGCTAACAGCATTTGTTGTGTTATTAAACTCTGCTTTTGGCTGCCCATAATCTGCTTTTGGTTCATTGACAGGTTCGTTTACGAAGAAGCTAAATTCAACCGATTTTTCCTCTGAAAAAGACTGAACAGAAGAACTTGTACTAGGCGTTTCCTTTTTTTCCTCTGTTTCAAAAGAGAAAGATTGGATCTCCAAATCATTTGGATCGTGCTCTTCATCGAAAGAAAATAAACTATATGCATCCTGTGCCTCTTCAGCTTCATTTCTCCAGTCTTGGATAGGGCTGTCTAACGTATCTTCCTCTCTCTCAGAGAATTTTATTTCTGTTTTGACGTCTTCATCCTCAATAATCATTTTTTTTTCAGTAGATGTTTTAAACTGAGGATTATCCTGGTCTTCATCATCTAGTCTGAAAAGATTCTTTCCCCCAAAAGTATATCCTTGTTCAGGAGCTATTTCTCTTTCTTCTCTTGTTTTAAAAGGAGATGTTTTGAAAGAATCTAATTTATCATTTAAACCAATTCTGATTTTTTCAGTAGGACCTGCAAATTTTTTATCGTCATTTGAAAAACCGGTAGCAATAACAAGAACACTTACTGCATCACCCAGTTCTTCATCTGCTCCAACTCCAAAAATGATATCAGCAGTATGTCCTGCTTCTTTCTGGATATGATCCATGATGATACCGATCTCATCCATAGTAACTTCTTCAGCACCACTTCTGATCAACAACAATACATTTTTAGCACCTGTAATTTTATTGTCATTCAACAATGGGGAATCAAGGGCTTTTCTTACTGCTTCGTCTGCTTTATTGTCTCCAGAAGCTGTTCCTGTAGACATTAGCGCTGTTCCAGAATTCTGAAGAACAGATTTAGCATCTCTAAAGTCAATGTTTACATCGAAGTAACCTGTAATAACTTCTGCCATACCTTTCGCGGCATTGGTCAAAACTTCATCGGCTTTTGAAAATCCTTGTTTAAATCCAAGGTTACCAAATTGCTGTCTTAGTTTATCGTTATTGATGACAATTAATGAGTCAACATTATTTCTTAATTTTTCAAGACCATTTTCGGCCTGCTCAAGTCTTCTTTTTCCTTCGAAGCTAAATGGAACAGTAACAATACCTACTGTTAAAATTCCCATATCTTTAGCCACTTTAGCAATAACGGGAGCGGCACCCGTTCCGGTACCACCACCCATTCCGGCAGTAATGAAAACCATCTTCGTGTTTTGTCCCATCGCAGCCTTGATTTCTTCAATACTTTCGATGGCTGATTTTTCTCCAACTTCAGGATCAGCACCTGCTCCAAGTCCTTCAGTAATAGTAGTACCTAACTGAACTTTATTGGAGACGGGGTTATTATCTAAAGTTTGAGCATCCGTATTACAGATCACGAAATCAACACCGTGAATCCCTTTCTCGTACATGTGTTTAAGGGCGTTGTTTCCACCGCCACCAACACCAATTACTTTGATGATTGATGAATTTCCTTTTGGCAAATCAAATGAAAACCCTTGTGTACCTATATTTTCCATAATTATATTTTTTAAAATTGACTCATGATAAGTGATAAGGAATAATCGTGTATCGCTTATCATTCATCATTTTATACTTTATTCTACTTCTTCAAAGAATTTTTTTACTTTTTCCATTAGCGACTGTCCGAAAGTTAATCTTGCCGCTTTTTTTTGTTCTTGCTGTTCTCTTACAACTTCCTGCTCCTGAACCGAAGAAACCTGTTGGGTAACAGTATTCACTTCAGTTGAATTGGTTGTAGTTTCTGGCTGTTGTTTTTCCTGAACAATTTCCTCTTCTTCTATATTAACTTGCTTTTTATCTCTGATTTTTAAGCTTTCCATCAGCAATCCAATAGATGTTGCAAATTCAGGACCTTTTAGATATTGGTTCTTATCATTTGCAATATATTCGTTTGCAAAACCGATTCTACTGTCAAACCCAGTGGTATAGTTGGCAAGTTGACGCAAATGCTTCAGGTTAGAACCACCTCCCGTCAGAACAATACCTGCAATCAGTTTTTTCTTCTGTTCAAAGGCGCCATACGCTTTTAGCTCTGTATTTACCATTTCAAGAATTTCCTCTACTCTTGCATTGATAATTTGTGCTAAAGTTTTAAGCGATATCTCTTTATCTGGTCTGCCATGAAGCCCTGGAATAGTGACGAAAGTACTGTCTTTTTCCAGTTCCGGAACTGCAGATCCAAATTTCACTTTCAATTGTTCGGCATGTTTTTCAATAATGGAACAGCCCTCTTTGATATCTTCAGTAATAATTCCACCACCGTATGGGATTACACATGTATGACGGATGATATTATCTTTAAAAATGGCAATGTCCGTAGTACCACCACCAATATCTACAATAGCGACACCTGCTTCTTTTTCTTCTTTTGTAAGAACAGCTTCAGAAGATGCTAAAGGCTCTAAAGTAAGGGCTTCCATTTCCAGGCCAGCCTCTCTTACACATCTTGCGATGTTTCTGATACTTCCCATTTGTCCTACAACAACATGGAAATTAGCCTCTAAACGTTTTCCGTGCATGCCGACAGGTTCTTGTATTTCACCCTCGGAATCCACCTTATATTCTTGAGGAAGGACATGGATAATTTCTTCACCAGGAAGCATGACCAGTTTTTTTACCTGATCCTTTAAGGCTTCGATGTCGTCATCTGTAATAAACTTGTCTGGATGCTCACGCATAATATAATCGGAGTGTTGCAGCGAACGGATATGTTTTCCTGCAATACCAACCGTGACCTTGCGGATAGGAACTCCTGCACTGGATTGTGCTTCAGAAACAGCCGCCTTGATTGAATTAATGGTTTGTGAGATATTATTCACAATACCTTTATGAACTCCAAGACTTTTGGCCTTTCCTACACCGAGAACTTCTATTTTCCCGTGTGCATTCCTCCTTCCGACAATCGCGACTATCTTTGTTGTCCCGATGTCCAGACCTACTGAATACTCTTGATTTTCCATTTGTTTATATCGATTTGATTTTTTATTCTATTTTAACTTTTCCTTTAGGCTTTGTTACTGCTTTCTTCTCAGGTGTCTTTTTTGTTTCCTTCGGTTTAGCTGTAGTTTTTGGCTTTATGCTTTCCTTCGGTTTGGAAGTTGTGCTTTGTTTTTTTACAGTTGCCGTTTTTGTTTTGGCTTCTACTTTTCTGGCTACTGCCATGACAGGAACTTTTGCCAGCTCCATACGTCCGGCATTTAAAATACTGTCATTTTCTTTAAAATAAGGATTTAATGTCGTTACAATTTGATTCTGATATTTTACTGAGATCATATTGTATTTCTGAGGATCCTGATAAACAAGATATTTCTCAACAAATGCTTTAAAACCTTTTACTTTAAATTCGATATTATCTAAATCTCCAATTTCTACCTTATAATTTCCCTCACTTGTCAGGAGGTTATAATCATCTTTGTTTTTTGAAATACCAATAAAATATTTTTTACTGAAATCATCTTTATCAATTTTTCCAACAAGTTCTGCCAGTTTTTCATACTCATCTGGTTTTACATTTCCAGTGACAAGCATGCAAGGATGAGAATACGTTTTTGAAATCGGAAATTCAATTCCTTTTTCATCTACATAAAAATCACGACCATCTTTATTTAACCTGAAAACAGGAACCCTTTGTTTAATATCCAAATTGAGTTTTCCATTTAAATTTAAATAGACATTGGCGCTGTCCACGGCAGGAAGGGCATTGATCTTTTTTTCCAAAGCGGGAATATTTAGATCACCAACTTTTCCTGAAGGGTTTTCCTTATTTACAATTGCTCTTATATCCTTTTCATCAATGAAATAAACCGGAGTTTTTTCACTCATTTTTACAGAAATCTTATTATCCGTAATCTTCTGACCGCCGAATTTCTTTAAAGAGAAACTCAGCAGGAACCCAAGAAGGATTACCGTGATAGCAATTTTTAATATTCTGTATTTATTTTTCATTCCTTTTTTTAATGCGAGATTTCAGACATCAGATGTCAGAAGCCGCTATAATTTCATTATTATTTCCTTTTATTCATTATTTCCCATCCATTGGCATATCGGATCATAGAGGGTGTCTATATTTCCCGCGCCTACGGTAAGAAGAATATCGAAATCCTTTTCTTTTATTTTCTCAAATGCTTCTGCTAATGTTGATCCTTCTTTTTTACCTAATGTTACTTTTTCTAATAGCCAGGTGGAAGTAATTCCTTTAAAATTTTCCTGTAATTCTCTCGCAGGATAGATATCCAACAGAATCAGTTCGTCGGCGTTGCTTAAACTTTCAGCAAATCCGTCTGCAAAATCTCTTGTTCTGCTGAACAGATGGGGCTGAAATGCAACTAATAATTTTTTATCAGGGTAAAACGTTTTGATAGAACCCACTACCGCATTAATTTCTGTTGGATGGTGTGCATAATCATCAATATAAATCTTACCGTTTTTATATATATGTTTGGTATATCTCCTTTTAATTCCTTTGAAATTAGCGATAGCCTTTTTTAAAGTTTCAAAATCTACTCCTAAATTGTGAAGAATAGCCAGTGCTACAGTTGCATTTTCAACGTTATGAATTCCCGGAATTTCCCAGACAAAATCTTTTATCATTTCCGTAGGAGTATGAAAATCAAAATAGATTTTATCATGATCCATACGAAGATTGTCGGAATAATAATCTGCTTTTTCATTGACAGCGTAAGTTTGATGATCTCTTCCGATGTCAATTCCTTTTCTTACGAATAACTTCTTATCTTCACGAACTAGTGCTGCAAACTGTCTAAAGCCCTCTTCAATATGGCTTTTATCGCCATAAATATCCAGGTGATCAGCATCCGTAGAGGTTATTACTGCCCAATCGGGGGAAAGGTTAAGAAAACTTCTGTCATATTCATCAGCTTCTACTACTGAATATTCAGAACCGTTATATAAAAAATTAGATTTGAAATTCTCTGAAATACCTCCCAAAAAGCATGAAAATGGCAGATCGGCTTCTTTACATAGATGAGATACCAATGTAGAAGTTGTTGTTTTACCATGAGTTCCTGCAACGGCTATACAGTTTGTATTTTCCGTAATTAAGCCCAGAACCTTTGCGCGCTTTAGAATTTCAAAATCATTTTGATTAAAATAATCTAATATTCCTAATGTTTTGATAGCCGGAGTATAAATAACCAAAGTACTTTCCTGTTGAAGGGATGTTACTTTTTCATCGGTTATATCTTCAAAAACAATATCAATTCCCTCATTCATCAACTGCTGAGTAAGTTTGGTGTTGGTTTTATCATAACCTAAAACTTTTTTGCCTGAAGCATTAAAATAACGCGCCAGGGCACTCATGCCGATGCCTCCGATTCCAACGAAGTAAAAAGTCTGATATGTTTCTAATAATTTCATTTTCTATTTAGTTATTGATAATCGAAAATCTTTTCTTTATCTATTCCATAAGCATCTCCCTGATACAAAAAGAATTCCAATACTGCATCTTCTAATGTTTCATTAGTAAATCCGTTCGTAATCCAGAAATAATACTTAAAATTGATAGAGTTTTGACTTTCTATATACTCTGCTTTTATCATAGCTAGCTGATTGATCTCATTGATAAGAGCGTTAATTTTATCTTTAGCTACTCCTTTCGTTATCAGGATATTTACGTTTAGATTAATAAATTTTTTTCCTGCATCGACATCCAAAAAAAGAGTGGCCTTATCTTTATTTGCTATCTTAATGTAAGTCTCATCCTGCTCCAATACTTCATAACCTTTACTTTTCAGAAAAGTACCTAGCGATGATATCTTAAAGTCTGCGGGCTTTACAAGCGTCTGTGCTGTAAACAAACCAGTGAAAAAACTGATTAGCAGGACTGTTAATAATTTAGTTCTCATATCTTGTTGGTCTTGGTTATTGTAGTTTTTTTAAAATCTCATCAACAATTTCCTTTGCAGCATTCGGCTTGGCGAAATACTCTAAATTTTTAGACATTTCTTTTCTTAAGCTTTCACTTTCACATATCGATTCAAGTGTATTCCAGAATTTTTCTTCCATCTCAGAATCCCTTACCATTCTAGCCGCATCTTTTTCTACCAGATTCAAAGCATTCTTAGTTTGATGATCTTCTGCCGCAAATGGGAAAGGAACCAATAAAACAGGTTTTTGTGCTACCGCAAGTTCGGAGATAGCAATGGCCCCCGCTCTTGAAACAATGATATCTGCAGCAGAATAAGCTTTCTCCATGTCTTTTATGAATTCATGAATCTGAATATTAGGACTGTTTTTGTCTTTAGTTTCTTCAATAATATTTTTATAATCCAGCTTTCCGGTTTGCCAGATCAGCTGATAATCTTTATTTATAATTTCATCGAGATGGGATTTCCATGCATTATTTAACGTTCTGGAACCTAGAGATCCACCAACAGAAAGTATAGTAAGTTTTTCTGTATTTAATCCCATTTTTTCTTTTGCCTGTACTGTATCCTCCATTCCTGAAATGATATTTTCACGGATAGGATTGCCCAGAAATTTGATCTTTTCAGTAGGAAAGCCTTCTACTTGTGGATAAGCGGTAAAAACAGCTTTTGCTTTCTTACTTAAAATCTTATTTGTAACCCCTGCATGTGCATTCTGTTCCTGGATAAAAATTGGGATTCCCATTTTACTGGCTTCATAAAGAGCCGGTCCGCTTGCAAAACCTCCTGTTCCAATTGCGAAATCAGGTACGAAATTTTTTATGATCTTTTTAGATTTGGATAAGCTTTTCAGAATCTTGAATGGCAGACCCAAATTGGATAAAAGGTTACCCCTATCAATTCCGGCAATATCAATTCCTTCAATTTTATAACCGGCTTGTGGAACTTTTTCCATTTCCATTTTCCCGTTGGCACCGATAAACAAGAATTCTGTATCCGGAAATCTTTTCTTGATCTCATCGGCAATCGCGATAGCCGGGAAGATATGTCCTCCTGTTCCACCACCGGATAATAATACTTTTAGTTTCTTGTTCATTTTTTTCAATTTTGAAATTGCTTCGTCACTTCTGAACTACGTTCGCAGACCTTCAGTCTGTTCACAATGATCTAAGCGATATCATTTATTTCTGCAATACTTTGTTTTTTACCCATTCCTTCTTCATCATAAATCTGTATCCTTGAGCTTATATTTAAAATAATTCCTAACTGCAAATAGGTAACCAACATAGAGGTTCCCCCATAACTTATTAAAGGTAATGGCTGTCCGGTAACTGGGATCAGATTAATCGCTACAGCAATATTTACTGAAAGCTGTATAAAAATCATGACCCCGAGACTGAGAACGAGTAAGGACCCAAAAAATGCGGGCATCTTACTGGCTATCATCACGATCCTTATAACCATTATCAGATACATACTAATCAGAAATGCTGCACCAATTACCCCATATTCTTCAACAATTACAGCGAATATAAAGTCAGATGCAGACTGTGGAAGCATTTGTTTTAAAGCACTTTTTCCGGGTCCCATTCCTGTAATTCCACCATGAACGATAGCGGCTTTGGCTTGCATCACCTGATAATTTTTTGCCTTTACACTTTCGTCGTCTACGTCTGCAGATTTTGCCTTACTGGATGTAAATGTTTCTACACGGCTCATCCATGTGTGAACACGGTTTCCACCTATTAAATTGGTATTCAGAGCAATCAACAGAAATAAAACAATTGCAATAAAAGAGGATGATATAAATCCGGCAATGTATTTCCAATGAAGCTGGCCAATAATTAAAACAATGACCGATACCATTAAAATCATTAATGCGGTAGATCCATTATCTTTTGCAACCAATACAAAAACAAGTAGAATTGGTCCGAAGATGTACATAATGTTTTCTATCGGAAGTCTTTCTCTTGTTATTTTTTTTGTTAAATATCTGCACAGATAAATAACCAACATGAGAAAGGCAAATGATGAAGGCTGAAAAGAGATCGGTGTTCCCGGGATTTTCAACCATCTGGATGCACTGGCACCATCGATTGTTTGTCCCGTAAACATGGTGATAACCAATAGAATAATCATCAGACCAAGCAGTATACTGCTGAGCTTTCCTATGTATTCATATTTTACAGTTCCCACTAATCTCATAATTCCTAAACCCAGGACAACAAAGAACATATGCTTGATAACGTGACCGGTTGTAGTCCCGTTATTAACAATATATTCCAGATTCGAACTTGCTGAATATACAGGGAAAATAGAGAATATGGAGATCACAAGAATGACCATCCAAAGTACCTTATCGCCCTTTAGAAATTCAAATCTGTTTTCTGTGTCCTGTTCGTTCATACTTTATGTATTCATGTATTGATGTAAAATGTATTCGTGTACTTTAACCGTTTGGGATCATTAATACTTTAGTACATTTTACATGAATACAGTTATTTTAATACTTGCTCTTTAAATTGTCGGCCTCTATCTTCATAGCTTTTGAAAAGGTCAAAACTTGCACAACAAGGAGAAAGTAAAACAGTATCTCCGTTTTTTGCAATTGATTTTGATATTTTCACCGCTTCTTCCATGCTTGAGGTATCATATATAAACTCTTTTTTATCTTTAAAGAAGTTTATAATTTTTTGATTATCAATTCCTAAACATACGATTGCTTTTACTTTTCTTTTAACAAGATCTTCAATCTCTGAATAGTCGTTTCCTTTATCCTGTCCTCCTACAATCCAAACAGTTGGTGCTTTCATGCTTTCTAAGGCATAATAAGTAGCATTAACGTTGGTTGCTTTGCTGTCATTGATATATTTTACTCCATCAATTTCGGAAACAAATTCCAGCCTATGTTCTACAGCCTGAAATGTCATTAATGAATTTCTAATGCTTTCATTGTTGACATTCAGTATTTTACTAGCCATCGAGGCTGCCAAGCTGTTGGCAACATTATGATTGCCTAATAAAGAAAGCTCATCAATTTTCATTGAGAAAGCGTCCTTTAATTTTACTATAATACTATCGTTATCAATAAAACCTCCTTCAGACAGTTTTTCTTTTGTTGAAAAAGGGATCATCTTCGCTTTAATTTCTAATTTTTCAAGAATGTTTTTACTCATTTCATCATCTTTATTGTAGATAAAGAAATTGTCATTTTCCTGATTTTCAGCAATTCTGAATTTCGCTAAAGCATACTCTTCATAATTGTAATTATATTGATCCAGGTGATCCTGTGACAAATTCAAAAGCAAAGAAATATAAGGCCTGAAATTTTGAATATCATCCAATTGGAAAGAACTTACTTCCAATACATAATATTCATGATTCTCATCAGCTACCTGCTTGGCAAAACTGTAACCGATATTTCCACCCAGACCCACCTTTAATCCATCATTTTTAAGAATGTAGTAGATTAATGAAGTCGTTGTTGTTTTTCCATTACTTCCTGTAATAGCAATTATTTTAGCATTGGTGAATTCTGAAGCAAATTCTATTTCAGAGGAAAGTCTGATTCCTTTCTGATGAATTTTATAAATAATATCTGCTTTTTTCGGAATTCCTGGACTCTTTACGATCCAGTCTGCATTTAAAACTCTTTCCTCATCGTGATTTCCTTCTTCAAATTCAATGTTGTTTTCGGTCAGAAACTGCTTATAGTTATCCTTAATAGTTCCTTTGTCTGAAAGAAATACTTCCAAACCTTTCTTTTTAGCTAAATAAGCGGCTCCACAGCCACTTTCCCCACCCCCTAAAACAACTATTTTCATATTAATTTTGATTAAATGATTGACGATTTTTTTAGTATTTAAATCGTTCAATTTTTAAATTAATTCTATCTCATTTTCAATGTGATCAGACATACTATAGCCAGCATTACACCAATGATAATCATTCTGTTAACGATTTTACTTTCGTGAAAACCATCCTTTTGATAATGGTGATGTAATGGAGACATCTTAAATAATCTATTATTTTGGGCATATTCCAACCCGTATTTTCTTTTTCTATACTTAAAAACAACAACCTGTAACATAACAGATATGTTTTCTATTAAAAAGATTCCGCATAAAACAGGAATCATTAATTCTTTTCTTAATATAATTGCTAAAACGGCAATAACTCCCCCTAACATGAGACTTCCCGTATCACCCATAAAAACCTGCGCAGGATAGGTATTATACCAAAAGAAACCAATGACAGCACCCACCATGGCGACTACGAAAATGGTGGTCTCACCCATATTGGGGAGGAACATGATATTGAGATAGTCGGCAAAAATGATATTTCCTGAAACGTAGGTAAAAAAGGCTAAGGCAAGTAGTATGACCGTACTTGTGCCCGCCGCGAGCCCATCGATCCCATCGGTAATATTAGCACCGTTTGAAACTGCTGTTACAATAAAAATAACAATTGGAATGAAAACAATCCATGCCCATTCGTGAGCATCTTTATCATTCATCCAAAATAGCATTCCACTATAATCGAATTCATTGTTTTTGGCAAAAGGTACTGTAGAAACTGTAATTTTCTCTGTAGGCATAAAATTCTGCTCTACATTATTTCTATTGACAACTTTTGCATCTGCATATTTTCTCTTTACTGTAATATCCGGATGGAAATACATTGTAACTCCAACAATTAGCCCTAATCCAACCTGGCCTACAATTTTAAATTTACCGCTTAAGCCGTCTTTATTTTTCTTTACTTTCTTTAAATAATCATCCACGAAACCAATAGCCCCCATCCATAAAACCGAAATGATGAGAAGAACGATATAAACATTGGTAATTCTTGTCAGAAGCAAAACAGGAATCATCGTAGCAAGGATGATAATAAGACCTCCCATTGTTGGAGTTCCTTCCTTTTGTTTTTGACCATCGAGCCCAAGATCACGAACCAATTCGCCCATTTGCTTTGCTCTCAGGTAATTAATGATTCTTTTTCCGTAAATAAGAGCGATTGTCAATGACAATAGAACTGCCATTCCGGCACGAAATGAAATGTATTTCAACATTCCAAGTCCCGGGATATGGATTCCATGATTGGTTAGATATTCGTATAAATAATATAACATAATTTCCTGTTGTTAATAAATGATAAGTGATAATTGATGAGTGATAAAAAATACTAGCATTGATCAATTATCGATTATAAACTACTTGCTCATTAATTTCCAAAGCTCATTAATTACTTCTTTGTCATCAAAATGGTGTTTTATACCATTAATCTCCTGATAGTTTTCGTGACCCTTTCCGGCTACTAAAACAATATCTTTTGGTTCTGCAAACTTGATAGCCATTTTTATAGCCTCTTTTCTATCTGGAATTGAAGCGTATTTGCTGAAATTTTGTGGTTCAACACCTGCTTCAATTTCTTTTATAATAACTGCTGGGTCTTCTGTTCTCGGGTTATCAGAAGTGATAATTGCCAACGTAGATTTTTTTGTTGCAATATTTCCCATTTCGGGTCTTTTCGAGTGATCTCTGTCTCCTCCACAACCGAAAACTGTAATCAGCCTTTCATTTTTTGTTCTGATATCGTTAATGCTATCGAGAATGTTCTCCAATGCATCTGGTGTGTGTGCATAATCAACAATAAAGAAGATGCCACCATCAGATTTAAAAGTTTCGAATCTCCCTGAAACTCTTTTCAGGATACTGATCGCCTGAAGAATTTCACTTTGCTCAAATCCCAGTTCTGATGCGATTCCAAAAACAAGCAACAGATTGTAAACATTAAATCTCCCGGTTAATGTGGTCCAGAATTCTTTTCCATTGAAATTCAATAACATTCCATTGAAATCAATCTCTAAAGCTTTCCCGTGATAATCAGCCATTGTTTTCAAAGCATAAGACCTTTTGGCAGCCTTTGTGTTTTGAAGCATCACATTACCATTTTTATCATCGATATTGGTAATCGCTACGGCGGTATCCTGAAGCTCATCAAAGAATCTTTTCTTCGTTTTCAGATAATCATCAAATGTTTTATGATAGTCTAAATGATCATGTGTAAGATTGGTAAATCCAGCGATCTTAAAATGTAATCCCTCTATTCTGTTTTGAGCAATTCCATGGGAACTTACCTCCATAAAAGCAAATTCACAACCTGCATCAAGAGCTTTAGCTAAGATCTGATTGATGGTAATAACATCAGGAGTGGTATGAGTTGCCGGGATTATTTCGTTTCCAATTCTTATTTCTACCGTTGAAAGCAGTGCAGAATCATATCCTAAATTCTTGAAAACATCAAATAGTAATGTTGAAACTGATGTTTTTCCATTAGTTCCGGTAACACCGATCAGTTTTAATTTCTCTGAAGGATTACCGTAAAAATTAGAAGCCAAATGTCCCAGAGTTTTAGATGAGTCTTTTACTTTTACATAGGTAATGTTATCATCCAGATCATCAGGAAATTCTTCACAAACTATTGTTTTTGCTCCTTTTTCTATAGAAGATGCAATGTATGAATGTCCATCTGCAACGGTTCCTCTCACTGCAATATAGAGAGCGTTTTCCGTAACCTTTCTGCTGTCGAAAACCAATTCAGAAACCTCACGGGTGTTATCACCGTGAATATCTAAGGTTGGGATTCTGTTTAATAATTCAATTAATTGCATTTCTTTGATGCTTATTATTTTAATTCTGTAGAGATAAATATATTCTCTGGTTCTTACTGATTCCTGTGCCTTCCAAAGGAAATTGTTCTTTTATTCTTCCAACTCCTTTATAATCGACACGATATCCTAAATTTTCTAACTGTGGGATTACATTTTTACCAATCAATCCTACCACATTAGGCATTTGGCTATTATTTACTGCGACCTTAACATTTGGTTCAACCATTTTATTGAGGTTTACCTTTCTGTCAACAAGCATTTCTTTTTCAACATTTTGAGGCGTTTTTAAGAATGTTTTTCCAGCAATTTCTTTAAAAACAGGAGCTGATACAGTTGCTCCATAAAAACCTTTTGCAGTATTAGGCTCACTGATCATTACATAACAGGTATACTTCGGATTATCAGCCGGATAAAAACCAGCAAAAGATGCCCGGTACTTCATCGGCCCAGGAAGCCAGTATTCAAATCTTGCTGTTCCTGTTTTTCCTGCCATCCTAAGATTTGGTGTGAAAATACTCTTACCTGTTCCTTTTTCTACTGCTTTGGTTAGTGCGCTGGTCATCATTTTAATCGCTTTTTCTGATGCCATTTTGTTAACCATTACCTCTGGTTTTGCGCTATACATTACTTTACCATCTTTCATGATTTTGTCGATAAATAAAGGCTTCAGCATTTTACCATTATTAGCAACTCCATTATAGAAAGTCGTTAATTGTAATAAATTAATATTCGAAGAGTAGCCAAATGATATAGAAGCCAGTGTTGCGGCATTCCATCTTTTATTCTGTGGAGTAACGATCTTCGGTTTTGCGATTCCAGGAAGTTCGAGATCCATTTTGTCAAATAATTTCCAGCGTTTTAGGTGATCCAGAAATATCTGCGGCTTATCGGCATAATATTTTGTAATCAGTTTTGCGGTTCCTACATTACTGGATTTTGCCAGTACGTCACTGATGTCGTAAGTTCCGCCACCATGACCATCGGAGATTCTTTGTTTAGCATAAGTCCAAACTCCGTTTCCAACATTTACGGTAGTGTTATCATCAATAAAACCATCATCCATTGCTGCTAAAAGCGAAATAGTTTTGAAAGTAGACCCCGGTTCTATATTATCTTTTAAAGCATAATTGTATGCATCTTCATAATCTCCGGAATCGGTTCTTCTTAGATTAACAAGAGCACGAACCTTCCCGGTTGCCACTTCCATTACAATTACAGTTCCATGTTTTGCTTCAAAATTCACCAACTGCTTCTCTAACGCTGAGTGCGCAATGTCCTGAATTCTAAGATCTAAGGTCGTATAAACGTCTTCTCCGTCCACAGGTTCCTTCACTTTCCAGAAGTCGATCGGTTTCCACTGTGAAGAGTTGATTCTCTGTTCTAATCTTTTTCCGTCAGTTCCTGTTAAATATTTTGAAAAAGCACCTTCCAGTCCGGATTTATATTCGCTATTATCCATTCCGATGGTTCCGGCACCAATTTCGGAAGTTGCGAGTTCTCGTTTATAATTTCTGTCAACGATAAATCCGCCCTTATTCTTTCCTTTTTTAAAAATGGGAAAGTTTCGGATTCTATCATATTCATCAAAATCCAATCCTCTTGCTAAAGTGTAGTATTGGTTTTTCTTTCTTTTTTGTTCGTCAAATTTCTGTCTGAATTCACTTCTTGGTTTTCCAAACATCTTGCTTAAAGAATCCGTTAATGCGCCAATATTGTTGCTGTAGATCGTATCCTTCATTGTTTTGAAATCAAGAAAGATATCATAACGCATTACCGTGGTTGCCAGAATAGAACCATCTGAAGCAAATAAATTCCCACGAGCAGCCTTTAAAGTGGCTTCACGATAGTTTTTATTAATATAATCGTCTTTTATTTCCTGAACATTAGTGTTTTGAAGAATAACGATCCTTGCTAAGAAAAGTACAAACACGGACAAAGCTACCACTGCGAAGAGGTAGCCCCACCTTAACGTTTTTTTACGTTTGTTATCGTATTCATTTTGCTTTTGCATCTGTACTATCCAATTTTATTAGCAGTTTGTGAGGATGGTTTTCCAGTGTCATTAAAGAATCCCGTGCGACTTCTTTTCCCAGCTCTGATTCCATTTTTACTTTGATCAGTTTGCTTTGTGCGTATGCATTTCGAGATTTATATTCTTCTGTTTCTTCTTTTAAAGCATTTACAATTTTAATCTTCTTGTTCACTAAGTGGTTACTGTAGATCATAGCCATCATCAGAACAAAAAGCAATAGAAAATACTTGTAATGTACTTTTATCTCATCCCGGTTAAGGAAATTCCCTTTTATAATATCTATAAAAGTGAGTCTCTTCTGCGGGCGATTTGTTGTTCTTTTAGCCAAAGTTTATTATTGATAAATGATTGTTAATAATTGATAAGCAAGATCATTGATCTCTTATCTTTTATCATTTATATTTTTATTCCTGTTCTCATTTTTGCACTTCTTGCTCTGGAGTTTTCTTCAATTTCCTTATCATCTGGAATAATTGCTTTACTCTTAAGTAACTCAAAGGCTTTCTTATAATTTCCGTAAATATCTCTTGCTGGTTCTCCTTCAAACATTCCGTTCTTTAAAAATCTTTTAACCAAACGGTCTTCTAAAGAATGGTAAGAGATAACAACCAATCTTCCTTCAGGTCTTAAAACCTGATACGCCTGAACAAGCATTTCTTTTAAAACCTCAAGCTCCTGATTAACTTCAATTCTAATGGCTTGAAAAAGCTGTGCATAAAATTTATTAATCTTGTGCGGCGGAAGAAAGCTGAACAGTTTTTTCAGGTCCTCCGTTGTATTTATGATCTTGGTCTTTCTGTGATGAACAATATCTCTTGCTAATTTTCTGGCTTCCCTTAATTCACCGTAGTAATAAAAAATATCTGCCAGTTGCTCTTCTTCATATTCGTTGATCACTCTTTTAGCATCCAGACCCTGCATTACATTCATTCTCATGTCCAAAGGAGCATTGCTTCTCGTAGAGAATCCTCTTTCAGCTTCATCAAATTGGTGAGATGACACTCCAAGATCTGCCAAAACTCCGTCCACCTGAGAAATTCCATACATTAGTAAGGAGTTCTCTAAAAATCTGAAATTCTGATTGATCAAGGTAAATCTTGGATCATCAATATTATTTTTAAGAGCATCTAAATCTTGGTCAAAACTGAATAGTTTTCCTTTATCAGAAAGTCTACTCAAAATTTCTCTTGAATGGCCTCCGCCACCAAAAGTACAGTCCACGTATGTTCCGTCTGGATTCGTCACCAAATCATCAACACTTTGCTTCAACAAAACGGGATTATGATACATGTTTTAATTTGTGTTTTACGCTTTTTTCAATTTTGCGTAGTTATTCTTCATCGAAAGAGCCCATCACATCTTCAGCAAGGCTTGCAAAATCAGTTTCATTGGTTGAAATTACTTTCTCATATGCGTCTTTATCCCAGATTTCAAATAATTCTCCCGCACTTGTTATCACAATATCTTTTTGAAGACTTGCGAAAAGGGTAAGATCTTTTGAAATTTGCAATCTGCCTGCGTTATCCAACTCAACTGTTTTTACTCCTGCCGTAAACATTCTAATGAAATCAGCATTCTTTTTAATGAATCTGTTTAGTTTATTAATTTTGTCCATCAACTTATCCCATGCTTTCATAGGGTAAACTTCCAGGCAAGGTTGAAACACGGAACGTTTGACTACAAAGGCTTTGTCTTCAAAGTTCTCCATCTGCTTGATCAGCGATGCAGGTACTTTTAAGCGACCTTTGTCGTCTATTTTACACTCATATGTTCCAATGAAATTCTTCATTTGGGACAAATTTATATAAATATTTCCAAAACTTCCCACTTTTTCCCACTTTTTGACTTAATGTTAATAAGTTTTATCAAAGATTGAAGGTTAATGGTGTAAGTAGTTGATATTTTGAATATTGTATTTGTTATTATTTAGACCATAACAAAAAGGATGTTAAAAAAGATGGACAAAAAGCCGTTATTATATTATTTTTATCTTAAATTAGGAATATCAAAATATTTTTGAGGTTTAATTTGTATTTTTGCAAGGCTTTATTAAGGCGTTTTATGATATTTAGTACAAAAAAAGAAAAGAAATATACTTTTGTAGAAGCGGGAGAAGGACATCCATTGGTGCTGTTGCACGGTTTAATGGGTGGTTTGAGTAATTTCGATAAGATGGTGAATTTTTTTTCG
The DNA here is from genome assembly GCF_025403485.1 of Chryseobacterium paludis. Classification (NCBI taxonomy): domain Bacteria; kingdom Pseudomonadati; phylum Bacteroidota; class Flavobacteriia; order Flavobacteriales; family Weeksellaceae; genus Chryseobacterium; species Chryseobacterium paludis. The sequence continues at coordinate 3,367,807 of NZ_CP099966.1, read as the reverse complement.
GAGAAAGGATTTAAGGTATATGTACCTCAATTGCCAATCTATGATTTGCCGGTACTCAATACCAATCTTACTACTATAGCAAAATATATTATTAAGTTTATAGAGAGCCATATTTCCGAACCGGTAACGATTGTCGGAAATTCAATGGGCGGACATGTCGGGCTTATTTTAGCTTTGGCAAGGCCTGATCTTGTTAAAAATCTTGTTTTAACCGGAAGTTCTGGTTTGTATGAGAGAACATTCGGAGATAGTTTCCCAAGAAAAAGTGACCGACTCTATATAAGGAAGAAAACTGAAGAGGTTTTCTATGATCCAGCAGTAGCAACAGAAGATTTAGTAGATGAGGTATTCGGAGTGGTGAATGACAGAATGAAAGGGATAAAAACCGTAATGCTTGCAAGAAGTGCCATTAAACACAATATGTTGAATGATCTTCCAAAGATTTTAACACCAACATGTCTGATCTGGGGGAAGCAGGATAATGTGACTCCGCCAGAAGTGGCAGAAGACATGCATAAGTTCATTCCTAATTCAGATCTATTCTGGATTGACAAATGCGGCCACGCAGCAATGATGGAAAAACCAGATGAATTCAATGAAATTCTCTACAGCTGGTTAAAAGATAAAGTGTAAAATAACTTAAACCATTAAGAGCTATCTTAATGGTTTGTTTTTCTTAAAATAATTCAAAAATGGTAATTAAAACAGCAGAATTTGTAAAAAGTAGCGGGAAGTGGCAGGAATGCCCGGAACCGGATATTCCCGAATATGCTTTTATAGGAAGGTCAAACGTAGGAAAATCATCATTGATCAATGCAATGATGAATCATAAGGATCTGGCGAAAACTTCACAAACTCCGGGAAAGACACAGCTGATCAACCATTTTATAGTCAATGAAAGCTGGTATCTTACCGATTTACCGGGATATGGGTATGCTAAAGTTTCAAAAGTTCAGAGAAGAGATTTTGAGAAACTGATTAACAATTATATACTGAACAGAAGAAATCTGGTCAACCTTTTTGTTCTAGTTGATGCCAGGCACACTCCTCAAAAGATCGATCTGGAATTTATCCAATGGTGTGGTGAAAGCGGGGTTCCTTTTTCAATTGTTTTTACCAAAGCAGATAAGCTAAAGCCTAATGTTGTGATAAAAAATGTAGAAGACTACAAAGCTGAACTCCATAAGACCTGGGAAGATCTGCCAGAATTGTATATTACTTCTGCAGAAAAGAAAGAAGGGGGTGATAAAATTTTAGATTTCATCCAGAAGACCAATGAATTTTTAAAAAATAATAGCGTAAACTTTGATGAGTAATATAATCTGGAAAATTAAAACTTTCGATGAATTAACAGTTCCTGAGCTGTATAAGATTCTGAAAGCGCGTATTGATGTTTTTGTGATTGAGCAGAACTGTCCATATCCGGATCTGGATAACAATGATCAAAAAGGTATTCATATTTGGGCCGAAGAAGATGGAGAGATCCTTGCCTACTGTAGAGTCTTTAATAAAGGCGTAAAATATGACGAAACTTCTTTTGGAAGGGTATTAACAACAGAACAGGCAAGAGGAAAAAGCTTAGGCAAACAACTAATGAAGTATGCTATTGAAACGATAGAAAATCGCTTTCATACCTCTGAAATCAAAATTTCTGCACAAGATTATCTCATACGATTCTATTCAGAATTTGGTTTTGTAGATACTGGAAAGAAATATCTGGAGGACGATATTCCACATACGGAAATGATAAGAAAATAAAAAAGCGAAGATTTATCTTCGCTTTTTTTTGTGGTTATATGTTGAGTGTTTTTAGTTTTTACCCGTAATGGCTTTCAAGATAATAGGTTCAAGATTAGAAGGAAGATCAGCAGATTTGATCTGATAGTTTTTGATTTTCATTTCTTTGAACCAATTTTCCCAGTATTCTTTGATAATATCTGCTTCAAATGGATTTCCCTTAACAGGGTTGATTCCCAATACAATTACTTCCAGGTTTTCTAAATCATCATTTGCTTTAATGAAACCTAAGTTTCCATCTTGGATTTTTGTTTTGAAATCTGAGGAAGTGAGTTTTAAAGATTTTATTAATTCCGGTGTTACATAAGAAGTCTTCTTTCCTTCGGAAAATTTGGAGTCTTTATGATAAATATACCCATCAGTTAAAATGAAAAGAATGTTTCTATGGTTGTCTTTTATGCAATAATCATTTACCTTGTTTTTGAAGAACTCCCAGATATCTGATCCTACATATTGTTTGTCTTTAATTGCTGATTGATAAATTTGTAAAGGAAGCGTTGAATACTGGTTTTCTACAAGATTGATATTATCTTTAGTAGTGTTTTTATCAAATGACACTTTCAGTTTTTTAGTAAGATCATTCATTTTCGGATCGGATGGTTCTGGATTGAAGAAAACCTGCATTTGATCATCAAGCTGAATAACTTTTTTTCCTTTAATATGATCCAAAAAACCTTTGTCAATTGCTTTGATATATTCAACATCTCTCTGAAAGTATTCCATAGTAGGATTAGGATTTTTTTCAGGATCAATTCTATCAGAAAGATCGATCAGCACACTGATGTTTAGATTTTTAGATGAATTGTTTACCGGTGCAGATTGCACTAAAAGTTTCTCTTTAGGCTTTCCACATTGAATGAAAAGAAAAGAGGCTATTACTAAATAGAATATTTTTTTCATGGTTATTTTATAAAATGGACATATAAACTGAGTTCTGACTATCAGAGTTGGCTCCGACTTTCCTAAGGTTTTCATTGTACTTTTCCATACATTCGTCTACAAGTTTCTGAGAGTGAATTCTCTCATTAATATTAGTAATCCAGCCCTGCATATATTCTGAAGCATAGAGTTTGTAATCTTTTGTAGGAATAATGACCCCATCAATAATGTTTTGAAGTTCTTCAATCCTTCCTTTTGCTTTTGCAATCAGTTCCTTTATACTTCCTATATTATTTCTTATTTCTTCTTTTTGTTTTTTTAGATCTTCAATTCTTTCCTGATGAATAAGAATATCCTTTTGCCTTCTGGTTTGTTCATGTCTGATTTTATCTTTTTCTTTATGCTCTTTCATCACGAAATCGAAAACCAACCCCCAAATAATATAAACAATAAATCCCGCGAAAATAATTCCCCAAAACTGGTTCTTTGTAAATGCAATGGAAAGGTCAAAAGGAGGAGAGTTGAAGGTTCTGTTTAATTCATATAATTTAGATTCTATTTCGTAAGCCAAAATGGCATCAAAAACAAAAGTTATAATGAAAAGTAAAACTATCTTAGAGTAGTTAGCAATGCTTTTATTTTCACCAAACATATGGATCAAATATCCTAAACCTAAAAAAACAAATGGAATAAGAGTGACGAAGGCACCCTCAAGTGGTCCTTCATCCCAGGCTTTATTGAATGCTTGTGCATCCAAAACACTTTGAATAATATTACCATTTGCATCAAAGTTTTTAAAGAAAGCAGAATAAGAAGTTGAAATATAAAAAGTAAAAAGATACAGACTTATGGGAATAAGAATAATTAAGCCAATCCAGAATTTTGTAGACGCACCCTTTGTGGCTTTTACATTATACATTTCAGGGTTTCGTGGCAGATCATTGATCTCGAATTTTAGTTTTTCAATTTTATCCTGAACATTTTCGATATCGGCACCATTATTCTTTAATTGGTCCTCTTTGTTATCTGAAGAAACCGTAAGTCCCTTGATCTCAGTTTCTTTGTTCTTCTGCTCGTTGAGATAGGGTTCTTTTAATTTATTCTGTTTTTCAACGAGCTCTTTTTCCTCATTTTGGAATTTAGAATAAATGGCATCCAGGCAAATAGATAGGGCTGTATGGTTTCCATTGTTTCTGGTGCTGTCTCTGTAGCCGGTTTCATGGTAGGTTCTTTTTCTGCTTTCTTCAGTAGATTCACTATTCAAAGATTCTATTCTGGGTAGTTGATTCTGAGGATCCTCAAGGGGAATTGGTTTTAAACGAAAAAGATTTTTGATATTGTTTGTCATGGCATTCATAGTGGTTAGTTTTTTAGATCATTTAGAATATCATCTTTTGTTTTTCCCTGCTTTACAGCTTCGATGAAGTAATCAGCAATATCTTTTACATTTTCTTCCAGAAATCCGAACATTATAATGTATTTTTTCAATGCTGCGTATTCATTGGGAGAAACAACGCCGTCCGCCCATATCATTACCGTTAGATCATATAGATATTCAACCTTTTCATTAAGGGTTTCTGGAATTAATGATTTTGAATTAATTGGGTTCATAAGGATTTCATCCAGATTTTTTGGTGAAATACCTCTTTCTTCTGCTGATTTATAAAGCAATTTAAGCTCCGATGCACTAAAATCATCATCACAGATGGCCATTTGATATAACCTTAAAAAGTGGGCTTTAAGATTTTCAGGGATTTGTATTGTTTCCATAGTTTCTTATTTGATTATTCTATCTCGGGTTCGGGGAGTTTCAATGTGTCTTATATCAATTGTTTCAGATGGTTTTACTTTCTTTTTGGGGACCAACCTTAGGAAATAAATGAAAAGCAAGATCCCGACAATGATATCAATGATGATCCAATATGGCTTTAAATAAAGATAAATTGGCAGAAATGGATTAAAAAAGATAAAGATCAGCACAAAAGCGATAAACCAAAATCTTCTGCTTCTGAATTCATTGACGATAATAATCAACGCCATAAAAGAAACTAGTATCCGAAGGAAAGTATAGTATCCAATAGGTAAATCAATGATGCCAATGAAACAACAGAGCGCTGCAACAATGATGAGGTATTTCATGGTTGTTTTCTTGAAATTTAGTTGCAGCCAGAGCAGTAAGATCTGTCTACATATACCTTACTGCTTCCAGAATAGTAATAGCAGCCACCTCTTGGCCCAACATTTAAAGAATTACCATTGTACATACAACCTTTGCTTTTAGCATAAGTTCTTGAGCTTTTTCTACTTTTAGTGCTTCTGCTTTTCTTATACTTCTTCTTTGGTTTCTTTGTAGAAAACTCAGTCTTAGAAACTGCACTGTTTGCTGTTGCAGAGATATTTGCGGGTAATAATAAGCCTAAACCTAATAGGCTTGTAAAGATTAGTTTTTTCATGGTGATTGTTTTAATTAAAATTTCTTAACTGGTGTGACACTCGGTAGAGCAAGTTTTACAACCATTGGATTTTGTGTATTCTTTTTTTGCTTCTTTTACTGCGTCCTTGCATGAGGAGAACATTCCTAAATATTTTCTATTTAAAGTATCTGGCAGATACCGACAATCTTCATGATGTACTTCATGGTCACCATTGCTTTGAGCATTTTTGTTTACATAATACTTTTTCATAACTATTATTTATTTAATTGTTTAACATTCCAAAAGTATAAACCTTTAAAAACCAATCCTTACGGGAATCCGTAAAACGAAAAAACCTTTCAAAAAAATTGAAAGGTTTTAATGAGAAAGGTTAAAAAAATGTCTTTATATAATCCCCAGGTCTTTACAAAAAGCGACTAGCTGTTCATTACTGGTAACTTGCAAGTCTTCTTTTAAACTGTTTAGTTTTTTTTCAACACTGCTTAAACTATATGGTTTTATATCTTTCTCTTGAAGGTGTATCGGAATGTTTTTCTGTAAAATTCCTTTTGAGAGAAGTGAAACTAATGTGATATCATAAGCTGAAAACTCATAGCTATTCAGTTTTTTCATATCCTGTTTGAGGTCGAAGGGTAAATAATTTTCGTTAATGTAAACAGCAGCCATGGATTTTTTTAACTCCTTCGAATCATTTCTTGCTTTACGAACGTAGCCGTTAATATGATATTCTTTAAAAAGAGAATCTATAATTCCTGATTTATGCTCACCAGAAAAAACAATCACTTTTAGTGAAGGTTGGATTTCTCTTATTTTTTTTATTAATTCTTTCCCGTCTTTAATATTTTGTTTGTGATGGTCTTCCTCGAAAGAGAGGTCTGTAATTAACAAGTCATAAGGAATGTTTTCTCGAATAGATTTTTGAACCTTTGCTAATGCATCATCACAATAATATACATAATCAACATTTGGAATATTGAGATCTTCTAGTGTTTTTTGTACAGAAAAGCTACCCATTTCTTGATCTTCTGCAATTAAAATTTTTTTGAACATTTTTTTAAATTTTTAAGAAACAGGAAATGAAATAGTGATCTTCAATCCTTTTTCGGTTTTGGTGTCAAAAATAATTTCTCCATTGATCGTTTCTATACGGGAAACCGTAGAAGATAGACCATTTTTATAAATAATATCTCCTGGAATACCAATTCCATTGTCTGTGTAATAGATTGTGATGAGGTTATTCTCTTTTTCAAACTTCAAAATCACTCTCTCTGCCTGACTGTGTTTTTTCATGTTCACAAGCAATTCACGGATGATTTGATAAAGTTCATCTTGTTTTGATTTGTCTACATCTTTCCAGATGTTTTTATCATTTCCTGCGAGATAGGTCTTTACATTAGCATTGTTAAAAGAGCCAATAAGTTCAGAAATCCTTTCATTGAAATCTTTCTCTATATTTTTTGTATCCCCCTTTTCGTAAGAAATGTCTCTGGATTTTTCATACACAAATTCAAGCTCATCCAAAGCATCATTTTTGTTGAAATTTTCCTGATTTTCAATTTTGGTCATTACCTGGTAGATACCATTAGCAACTACGTCGTGTACTTTTTTTGAGATTTTAAGTTGTGTTTTTTTAATCTCAAGTTCTTTTTCTTGATTTAACCTCTTTTGCCGTCTGTTGTATAAAATAATGATGATGATGACGACAGTAATTAATGATCCTGAAAGTAAATATTGCCATAATAACTGAATTTCTTTTTGTGCATTTTGTGCTTCAGATCTTAGAAAATCAGCTCTATTCTTCTCGGTTTCATATCTTATTAAGGCAAATTGATTTTTTGATTTACTCCTTGCAATGTAAATGCTATCATTTAGTTTTTGATATAAAAGAAAATCTCGTTTCGAATTTTCGGGACTTTCAGAAATTACCAACTTCTGTAAAGCTTCAAGTTGGTCATCGGGACTTTTAAGTTGCTTAGAGATTTTGAACATTTTATTTGCAAAGAACAATGCAGAATCAAGCTTATTTTGTTTAATATAATAATCTGCGATATTAGCGTAGCTCGAATTTTGTCCCCAATAATCATTTTCTTCTAATCTGATGTTCAAAGATTTTTTTAATTCTGGAATAGGATCATATGCTGGATTTTGTAACCATTTAGTCTTGGCTAAATTTGTTAATGTTCGAGCGTACTCCATCTTATTTTTGCTGACATCTTTAAAAATATTATTATATATATTTAATGCTCCATCATAATCGTAAATATCTTGAAGAGCCCTGGCTTTATTATTTAAATAAATTCTAGTGTCTAAAATATTATTTGAAAGTTTAATTGCTAGATTATAAAATTTTAGGGCACTATCATATTCTTTCAAGTTGTAGGAAGCAATTCCTAAATTATTATAATTGGATTTTAGATATTCATTATTAGAAGATATTCTTGTATCAAAGTAATTTGTCGCTTCTAACGAAGTTTCTTGTGCTCCAAAATAATCTCCTTTTTCTGTTAAAATAATACCAATATTTATAAGGCTTTTACCGGCTCCAATACTATCCTGTTGCTTTAAATAAAAAGACTTGGCTTTATAAAAATATACTAATGCACTATCAGCTTCTCTATTGTCTTTAAATTCCCAGGCTTTCTCATAAAATGTATTTTGAGTTAATTTTGTTTGTTTATTCTTATTTTGAGAACAGGAGATAAAAAGTAATAGAACAAAAAGGTAATTAGTTTTCAAGGTAATTAGTTTTAACTAATTTAAAAAAAATAAGCGAAAGATCATTCCTTCGCTTATTAAAGATAATTATTTACCTTGGTGGCGTTTGCCCTGTATCTCCTCCTGTGTCTCCTTCTGATCCTCCTGGATCTACTCCCTCACCTGGATCACTACTGGTCAGTGTTGTGATTTGTGTTGGGTTGTTATGACATGCTGCTGTATTTACGTTATTATTTGGAAATGCTAAACCTAATAGCATTAATATAAACTGGATCATTTTTCAAAAAATTTAATGTTAAAGCATTCGTGTTCTTTCCTGCGAAACCGATCGCAGATAGTTTTACACGGTTAAAAAATTCGAAGCGCTTCTTAAATTTTTTGGGAAGTAGAACCTTCAAAAACGGAAGAGAAACATCTGCTTCCCAACCCGGAGTTTTCTTCCGTTTTATCTGGTGATTTAGAAATCAGTTTTGTATTTTTGTTTTTGTAATGTTTTGTTTGTCACTGATTTCTGAAGCAAAGATGCGACAAAGGGTGACGCATATATTAGACAAAACATAGACATCGATAGACAGAAAATGGACAAGAGGTTATTACGGAAATCCGTAATGCGACATGAGTGAAAATCATCTATTTTGTAATTACCTTAAAAACTAAATATGTCCAAAAGAAAACTACTAATTCATGAGGTATTCAAACAGGCAAGAGAAGAATCCGGAAAGGATACGAAAAACGGATTAGCTGCTTATTTGTGGTCTTATTTTGAAGATAAATTGGACTTTAAAATTTCAGACAAAACCTTTAGCAGATATTACGAAACTTTTATAGAAAAAGCGGGAGATACTAATATAGAGCCTCTTAAACAGGATAAATTAAGCCAATATATTGGATACAAAGACTTCGCAGACTTTTCCAGAACTTTTGTCAAGAAAGATGAAGCAGCAAATAAGACAACTGTAAAGATTAGTGTAGATAAAGACGAAGAGTCTCTCACAGAAAAGCTTTCGAATATTATCATTAATATTACCAATGAGCAACATTTTAAGATGCCAGAATTTATAAAACAAAATGGATTAGGGATCATGGAAATTATATTGGTTATTAGTCTTGTTACCGGAAATGTTGTTTTCTCAAATAGTGGAAAGGCAACCCCTCAAGGTTTTTTATCGGGTTTTGATTCTCAACCTGTAAAGGAATGTATGTATTGGGATGAAAATGAATATAAGTTGGCTGACTGTAAGGATAAGAATCCTTTACTTGATTTAAAACCTCTTAATTCAGATAGAATGAAGTTCTTTAAAAGGATTACACGGAAAGATACTCTGACGGTTGAGAATGCTTTAGGAAAAACCTGGTATTCAAAATATTATGGAGAAGTAGAGTTTTTTACTGGCGATGGAACGGATCCGAACAACGGAAGAGAACTTAGAAAATCAACACCATTTATTATTGACAAATATGCCGGTAAGCCAGAAGATTCATTACAAATAGAACAATAACATCTTTCACAATTATTTAATTTTCTATTAAAGCAATACCTAAAATAATCCCTTAATTTTCGGGTTATTTTTTACCATGTTTAAAAAAGGAATTTTCTCCACCTTAGTTTTTGCTTTCACTTGTTTATCTGCCCAGCAAAAGCCGGTGCAGATTGCTTTTCTTTCTGATGTGCATTTCCAGGATTTGTATGGGAGTTTTTCGGATAATGACTTTCAAGGAATTGTTAATCCTAAAACCGGAAAACCAACTATCCTTAGAACAATGGATTCTCAGTTGCATTCTACCAGAATTTTTAATGAAAATTATTTTGCTTTTTTAAAGGCTTTGGATGATATTGCGGCTAAAGGAATTAAGATCATTGCTATGCCCGGAGATTTCTCGGATGATGGACAGGCTTATAATTTACGTGGACTGCATCAGATTTTGGATCAATATCGTAAGAAATATGGAATTCATTTTTATTTAACCACTGGTAATCACGATCCGGTTGGTCCATTTCGTCAGGATGGTGGAAAGGATGATTTTTTGGCAGAAGACGGATCTCTGTTGGGGATTTACAGTAAAAAAGATTTAATAAAAACGAAGAATCACATTATTACTAAAGATATTGCTGAGTCTGGATATATTGAAATTTTGGACGAATTAAAAGATTTCGGATTTTATCCTGATAAAGAGAATATATATTGGAGTACTCCTTTTGATGATCATTCCTATTCCAATTATTCCTATTCTAACGCACAACATTATGCTGAATACTCAAATAGGATGTATGAAGTTTCCAAAGGTTTTTCAGTTCCGGATCTAAGCTATGTAGTGGAACCAATAAAAGGAGTCTGGATGATTGCGATTGATGGAAATACCTATATTCCTAAAGATCTTAATCATAACCCCAAAGATGCAGGTAATTACAAAGGAGCAAGTATTGGATATAATAATGTCCTGACCCATAAGCAGCATTTAATTCAATGGGTTAAACAGGTTGCTGCTGAAGCTAAAAAAAATAATAAAACATTAATTGCTTTTACACATTATCCAATGATCGATTTTAATGATGGGGCAACGAATGAAATCAAGACGCTTTTAGGTGAAAAGAAATGGCAGCTGGAAAGAGTTCCAGAAGAGGAAGTTGCAAAAGAATTCTTAGATGCAGGGTTGCAAATTCATTTTGCCGGACATATGCATATCAATGACACTGGGATACGAAAAGAGGGAGATAAAATGCTGGTGAATGTTCAGGTTCCTTCGTTAGCCGCTTATTTACCAAGCTATAAAGTTCTTACCATTCATTCTCAGAATAAAATGGAGGTTCAGACAGAAGTTTTAAATAATGTTCCCCGTTTTGACGAGCTATTTCCGTTGTATGAAAAAGAATATCAAGCATTGCAAAAAACTAAAAATACCATTCTATGGAATAGGGATATTCTGAAGACGAAATCCTATCATGATTTTATGCTATTCCATTTGAAAGAGCTGGTTCGCTTGCGAATGATTCCTGATGACTGGCCTAACGATTTTATTGAAAGGGGAAAACTTTTAAGCGGAAAAGACTTGTTTTTGCTTTCACAAAATTCAAAGACGGAATCGACCCAAAAGATAATTAATATTGATTCATTCCAGAAATGGGGTTTTGAAGACCTACTACTTGATCTGTATAAATTCCAATCTGCTGATGAACTAGCTAAGAAGGATATTCCAAAAGAAAGATTACAGCAGTATCGAACTTTGATTAAATCCTTTGAACTCAATAAGTCAAATGATACTTTTGTTGTACGATTGAAAGCCATTTTTAAAATTCTATCTTTGCTGTCTAATGGGGATCCGGCAGATCATTTTGAAATTGACTTAAAGGAGCAGAAGATAAAAAGGTTGTAGATGTTTTTAATTCTTGATGTTTCGCAGGTTTAGTGAATAAAGCCGTTTTTTTAAACATAATCATCGGTCAAATTATAGAAAAAGAAAAGCAACCTTATAATAAGACTGCCTTTCCCCTTTGATATGAATGAAAACGTGTGTAGTTATTGTCCGTTTATTGGATTTTTTCTTTCATAGGTGTTGTTTTCAAAACTGACCTTATAATTTGATTTGAACAATTTACTTGGCTGATAATAATCTGTAGAGATCACTTGTGCACCACTTTCTTTGGCTTTTTCAAACCGTGAGTAATCTTCACTTCGTGCTTCCATTGTATCAGCATCTGCTCTCGTGCGAATGATATAGCCTTGCTGTACCAGTTCGTTGATTTTTGGACTTGGATCGTTCATAAATAATACTGCTGATTCAGGAGTTCCAGGAGCCGAATTAGTGAAAATCATTCTCTCTTTTAATGAAGGATGGCCTTTTATATATAGATCTCTGTTTTCTCCATTGTTATCCATCACAAAAAGAAATTTTCCTTTGGCATCCTTTACTTTAGGCCAGTTCTTATGGAGAACAGCTTCATTTAAAGTTTTGTAAGAACCGCGGATATCATCTGGAGTTATGATTTTATTCTTTCCTAAATAATTTTTTAATTCATTGTCAAGATCGTCAAAGAGTTTTGATGTATAATGCTCAGGCTCGGTTCCAAATCTATTGGCTTTACCGTCTTTAGGTTCCAGTGTGATGAATATAGGGTCGTGATCTGGATGTGCATCAGACCATTTTTTCAGGTCTTTCAAACAATCCGCTAATGTATAATACCAGGTTTGATAATCGATATCTGTGATATGGATCATTTTATATCCCGGCTTTTTCATTTTTCCTTCCTGATCGAAAGGTTGCACTGTCTTTACCAGATCTAAAATTTTAGGATGAGCATACTTTCCGCCCTTGCTGTCAGCGTACACATCGATTTCAAGATTACGTAATCCTAAATCCAATTGCTTCGGTATTGCGATATGTTCATATTGAATTCTGGGTAAGGCATGTAAAGAATCTTTCTTAGCCAGGTAGGAATAAACCTCAGGAAGAATTGCTTTTTTATAGCTGTTATGTGAACCGATAACCTGGATTTCATTAATCTTTAGGTGATTTAAATCCTTAGTTTGTGACCATATTAAATGCAGTGGAGATAAGCAAAGAAGTACAGTAGAAATCTTTATCATTTTTGAATCAATTTTGTTATGGCGAAATTAACGAGTCGTTATTTGTTGTGGGTTACATATTATATTAATAATGTTTTAAGATTGTGTAAATAAGTCAAAATTCAGTGTTTGTAATTTACTGATAACTAGATGAATATTATTTTCTCATTTTGAGATATTTATATTTTGTTGATCTTAAGATAATATTATGTTAAAATAGTTTCTGAGGAAATCAATTTACTTTGTATGCCGAAAATAAGCTGTGTAAAGAGTAGATAAAAAACCACTGTTGCGGGAACAACAGCGGCTTTTTAATAAGCAATGTTTATTACAATTACTTAATGATATGTACCACAAAATTAATTTTTTTAAATTTAAAAAGCTAATTCCAATAGCATTAATCTTTCTGGTTGCCAATCAGGCTCATGCAGAAGGATTTACTAGAATTAGCCCTGTTTACTCGCAGGTGAATGAGACAATATCCGGAATCGTTCTGGATCAGGAGGGGTCAGCAATAGAAGGTGCAAAAATTACTGTTATAGAAACAGGAGCTACTGCTACATCTGATGCTTCGGGAAATTTTACTATTTCGGCCTCCATTGGGCAGACCTTATCCATTTCTTATGATGGATATGAAGTTCAAAAAACCAAAATTTCAAGCACTACTATTTCGGTTAATTTAAAATCTAAGAAGGGAGCTACTTCTATTGAAGAAGTTACTTTAGTAGGTTATGGTTCTCAGAAAAAATCAGATTTAACGGGTGCTGTAAGCCAGTTGAAAGCTGAAAATTTCAAAGAAGGAATGAATATTTCTGTTGATAACTTGATGCAGGGGAAAATTGCCGGTGTTCGTATTGTTCAATCGAGTGGGGAACCTGGAGCTGGTGTTAATGTTTCTATCAGGGGTATTGGATCCATCAGAAGTGGAAGTACACCTTTATTCGTTGTAGATGGTGTTCCTTTAAGTAATGATGCGGTAAGCGCAGCAAGTCCGAACGTTGGTTTAGGAAATGCTGGGGCAAAAAATCCGTTGAACTTTTTAAATACCAGTGATATTGAATCAATTACTGTTTTGAAAGATGCTTCTGCTGCGGCTATTTACGGGGCGAGAGGTTCAAATGGTGTTGTTTTGGTAACCACAAAAAGAGGAAAAAAGGGTGAGCCCATGTTTACGTATGATACGTATTTAGGTTTTTCTTCTGTTATAAAGAAATTGGACCTGTTAACAGCGGATCAATATAGAGGCGCGGGAATCAATAAATTGTATGACCATGGTGGAAATACAGACTGGCAGGATGAAATTTACAGAAATGCAGTTTCATCAAATCACTCGGTTTCATTCTCAAAAGCTACGGAAACAGGGAACTATTTTGCATCCATTTCTCACATGGACCAAGATGGTATTGTGCTGAATAGTAGTTTCAAAAGAACGACAGCCCGTTTGAATGCAGAAGAATCTTTTTTTGATAATAAAAGATTAAAGGTTAAAGTAAATCTTACGGCGAGTGACATCAGGGAAACGGGAATTCCGAACGGTGGAAATGCAGGATCTGATGGTCAGGTGATTATCCATGCTTTGATGGCAAATCCCACACGCTCTGTGTATGATGAAAACGGAAATTACACCAACTTCAATATGAACGCCCACTATAATCCTTTGTATTTATTGAGTGTTTATAATGATAAAACCAATACATTCAGAGTGTTGGGGAATACGGAAGCTACATTGAGAATTTTACCGGGATTAAATTATAAATTCAATTTAGGGATTGATAAGACAATGTCGGAAAGAAATACAACCATGTATCCGAACGTTACCGACAGAACACCAAAAGGAATGTATGTTCAGGCCAATCTTGACTCTTATAATGTGCTTTTGGAACATTATTTAACCTATGATTTTAGTTTAAACAAGAATAATTTTAGTGTGTTAGGTGGTTTTTCTTATCAAAAATTCAAATCTACAGGCACTTATTTTGGAGTAAAAGATATTGCAGCTCAGGGAGCTGGAATTGCTCCGGAAATTAATCCGGGATATTCGGGAACAGCATTCGTTCCGGGAGCGGGCTATGCTCAGGAGAATGAATTACAGTCGTATTTCGGCAGAGTAAATTACAATTTTGATAAAAAATATTTACTGACTGCTTCATTAAGAGCCGATGGTTCTACACGTTTCGGAAAGAACAACAAATACGGATATTTCCCTTCCGTAGCTGTGGGTTGGACGATGTCTAATGAAAATTTCTTAAAAGATTCTCAATTCATTAACGAATTAAAATTAAGAGGAAGTTGGGGACAAACCGGTAACCAAGAAGTTCCGAACAAAATTACACAGGCGAGCTCTTCGTTGACACAGGCTGCAGGGTATTATTTATATCCAAATTTAGATTTGATCAACGGCGTTTCGATAAACAGAACTGTAAATCCTGATCTGAAATGGGAGGTCGTAGAGCAAACCAATATTGGTGCAGATTTCAGTTTATTGAAAAATAAATTATATGGATCATTGGAATATTACAACAAAACAACAAAAGATCCTATCTTAAATATTCCTTCAAGACCATTAAGCCCAACAAGTACAGTATGGAAAAATGTTGATGCACAGATCGTTAATAAAGGTTTTGAATTCTCTTTAGGTTCAGAAATTATTAAAAATGAAAATTTCACATGGAATTTTGATGTCAATGGAGCAACAGTAAATAATGTTGTAAAAGATCTTCCTGTTTCCGCAATTTATTCGGGAGAGGTTTCTGGTCCAGGACTTTCTGGAGTTACTGCCAATATCTATAAAAATGGATATGAAGCAGGATCTTTTTATATGTACAATTATTTAGGGGTTGATGCCAACGGAAAATATATCTATGAAGATATTAATGCAGATGGAAGAATTGATCAGAATGACAGAAAGATTTTCGAAGGAGCTATTCCGAATTTCACTTTCGGGATCAATTCTTACATGAAATATAAGAAGTTTGATTTTTCTTTCTCTTTCATCGGACAAACAGGAGGTTATCTGGTAAATAATACGGCGTTGGATTTAAATATCAACAACTTAGCTTCAGACAGAAACGTTCTGAAAAACTTCTACGATTCGGGAGCTAACTTCACGAACCAGCCGCAATTATCTTCTTTATATCTTGAGAAGTCAGACTTTCTTCGTCTGAACAATGTAAGATTAGGATATACTTTTGATATAAATCAATTAAAATTCCTGAGAAGTATCAATCTTTATATAAGCGCGCAGAATTTATTTACAATTACCAGCTATACAGGTTATGATCCACTTGTTGATACAAACAAACAGGTGGGAGGAAACCAGTCTTTGGGAATTGACTATACAACGTATCCGTCTGCGAAAACGTTCATTTTGGGAGCAACTGTTAAATTTTAATTTAAGTTAAAAGAAATCATGAAATCTAAATTTTTAAATATTAATAAAATTGTTTTATCCATTGGTGTACTGGCTTTAGTTGGATGTACAAATCTGGATGAACAAGTGATTGATGAGGTTTTGGGATCTGAAGTTGCAGATTCTGAAGCTGCTTTGGCTGCTGCTTATAGCCAGCTTGGGGAAGGAACTTTTGTAGACCATGGAAGTGTTTTTGCTTTGCAGGAATATTCTACTGACGAAGCACTGTTACCAACAAGAGGAAGTGACTGGGGCGATGGTGGAAAATGGAGAGCGATGCACGAATTCACGTGGGATGCCAATAGTGATGTTGTAAAAACAACCTGGAATCAATTGAATTTCGGAATTACAAAGTCTTTAACGGCCATATCAAGTGCCAGCAAAAGTACCGGAGCGAATAAAGCATTATTTTTAGCAGAAGCAAAAGGTTTATTGGCGTATTACACCTATACAACGATTGATTTGTTTGGGCAGGCACCATACAGGGATCCGGATAATATCAATGCTCCAATTCAGATCAGAAAGGCAGAAACGACCATTGATGCTTTAATTACTGAAGTGGAGGGCCTTATTCCCAATTTAGCGGATATTAATACTCAAAATACACATGCAGGAAGATTTACAAAACAGGCAGCTTATGCACTTTTGGCAGATATGTATCTCAACAGAGCTGTTTTGAAGAATAGAACGACAAGTAATTTTACCTTTTTGGAACCATCTGTAAATGGCGGCGGAAATGATATGGATAAAGTGATTGAATATTCTAATTTGCTAATCAATAATCCGAACTTCAGTTTAGAGTCTAATTATTTCCACAATTTTGATATCAATAATAATACGAGTAAGGAAATGATCTTTACGATCGTTCAGAAGAAAATTGCGAATTCAGATAAAGGTTCAGACAATGACTTAGCTTACATGTCAATGGAGAGAATTCAGAAACCTTCACCTGATAATAGAGGAACAAACGCAAATTGTGTCACTCCGGAATTTTATTATTCATGGAATGGAAATCATGATGACCCTCGTTTCCAGAGAACCTATCAGTATGAAGACGGAACATGGTTCAGAAACGACGGAACAGACGTAAGCGTACCATCAACAAGTAAAGTGGAAGGAACAGGAAAACCTTGGTTCCATTTCAACAGGGGGTTGCAGGTTGGCCAACAATATGGTCCGAAAATTCTTGCGAATGGAAATTTCGATATGACTGCTGATGGAAGAATTAAAGTATTTAAATTATTTACTGAAAAAAACACAACATTAGCAGCAGATTTCACTCCGGAATTGAACTTTGACAGCCCTTCAGAATCGGTATTTACTCAGGCTCAGATCAACAGGGGGGTAAGGGTTTTCAAGTTTGAATTTGATCCTGGTTACGGAAACAACGGAACAAGTGGAATGGATGTGCCGTTGTACAGATTAGGTACGATCTATATGATGAGAGCGGAGGCATATTTCAGAAAATCAAATGTTAGTGCTGCTTTGGCTGATGTTAATATACTGAGAACAAGCAGAACGAATGACGCTTTAAAAGGAAATACACCTGGTGTTAAGATTGCTTCTTTGGATGCGGATACATTATTAAGAGAATCTGGATTTGAATTGTATTGGGAAATGTACAGAAGAAAGGCGATGATCAGATTCGGTAAGTTTGATTTGCCGGGAACTGCAAAACCCGCTTCACAACCTTACAGAAGAATTTTCCCGATTCCTCAGGCAACGCTTGATGCTTCGGCAGACTTCACACAAAATCAAGGATATTAAGTTTCTTCATATCAGATTATTTTTAAGCAAAAAAGCGAAGAGAGATCTTCGCTTTATTTTTTATTCTGAATCGACAGTCAACATCTTCAATTCTCCAAAATGTTTTTTGAATTTCTGAATTTTAGGGCCCACCACAGCACTGCAATAAGGTTGGGTAGGGTTTTCATTGTAATATCCCTGATGATATTGTTCTGCCGGCCAAAATGTGTCGAATTTCGTTAATTCTGTTACATATTCTCCAGACCATCTTTCTGATTCCTGAGATGCCTTGATCGCTTCTTCCGCCTTTGCTTTTTCACCATCATCCTTATAATAAATAACTGACCGGTATTGTGTTCCGATATCATTTCCCTGCCTGTTTAACTGAGTTGGATCATGAAGGAAGAAGAAAACATCCATTAATTGCTCATAGGAAATTAAGCTTGGATCATAAGTGATCTGTACGACTTCTGCATGACCCGTTTCTCCGGTACATACTTCTTCATAAGTTGGATTGTCTTTGTGTCCTCCGGAATATCCTGAAACAGCAGATTCAACACCCTTCAGCATATTGAAACAGCTTTCCACACACCAGAAGCATCCGCCTCCAAAAGTGATCTGTTCTAAATTATTTTTATCCATTTTAGATTAATTATTTTGTTCGTTGTTTTTCTTCTCTTATCCGTTGAAGGAAATGAGTGAAAAACTAATCAAAAATAGGAAAAACTTTTTCATTTTATACCTGAATTTTTCTCCTTTTATCGACGAAAAAATAGAATATTTTACGAATAGAAATAATGACGTTTGACCTTCAGTAGTTATTATATCTGTAGGCTGAGACTCTCTCGAAACATACTTTTTGAGTTTAAAAACAAATAACACAAATGTTTTTCACGAATGAACACAAATAATAAACACAAACATCTGCAGCATCACCAAAATCTGCGAGCACTAAAACATCCGTGTAATTCCGTGTAAATCCGTGGGCAAAAAAAAGCATCCTTTTGGATGCTTTAATATATTTAAATAGAATTCAGTTATTTTTCCCAAACCAAAGCACTTGCTCCTAAAATAGCAGCATCTGCTTCATCAAGTTCACTGAAAACAAGTTTTACTTTATTTCTAAAGATCGGAAGAAGGTTTCTTTCCATATGAAGTTTTGTAGGCTTTAAGATAAAATCTCCTGCTTTGATAACGCCACCAAATAAAAGAATAGCTTCCGGAGAAGAGAACATCACAAAGTTAGCTAATGCTTCCCCTAATTTCTGCCCTGTATATCTGAAGACTTCAATAGCAATTGGATCTCCTTTTAAAGCACATTCATGAACTGTTTTCGAATTAATAGCTTCCTCTGGGTACTGGCTAAGCA
Source organism: Chryseobacterium paludis (assembly GCF_025403485.1). Classification (NCBI taxonomy): domain Bacteria; kingdom Pseudomonadati; phylum Bacteroidota; class Flavobacteriia; order Flavobacteriales; family Weeksellaceae; genus Chryseobacterium; species Chryseobacterium paludis. The sequence goes on along the minus strand of NZ_CP099966.1, from coordinate 3,348,895 downwards.
TAGATTCAGGGAATTCTGCCCTCATTTTCTTAGCAGTAATGGCAATTCCGGTTGCAGAAGCATACGCTTCTAAACATCCTTCAGAACCCGTACTCCAATGTTTTCTTCCTCCTGGTTTTACAATAGTGTGTCCCAGTTCTCCAGCAAAACCATCATGTCCGTAGATTAATTTTCCACTCGCAACAATTCCGCTTCCTACTCCTGTTCCTAAAGTGATCATGATGAAATCCTTCATTCCGCGTGCTGCTCCGAAAAGCATTTCACCAAATGCTGCTGCATTAGCATCATTGGTAACAGTACACGGCATATTGAATTTGTTTTTCATCAATTCACCAAAAGGAATTACTCCTTTCCATGGTAAGTTGGGTGCCTGCTCTATGGTTCCTGTATAATAGTTCCCATTGGGAGCGCCAACTCCAATTCCATCGAAGTTCTTTTCATTGCCGTACTTTTCAACTAAGGGGTGAACTTTCTCATATAAAGCATCGATAAAATCTTCAACTTTCTCATACTCGTCCGTTCTAAGGTTTCCTTTTTCAAGAACCTCACCTCGGTGGTTGACCACTCCAAATTTTGTAGTGGTTCCCCCTATGTCAATTCCTAGGGCAACATGTTTTGATAAATCTATTAATGACATTTCTATTTTTATAATTCTAAAGGGTTAAAATTATAAAAAAGATTGTATTAATGGATTATTAACAAAGAATTTATTAAAAAAAGTTTTTAAGCTGTTTTTGGTGTTTTCTTTTTTCTTCTTCCCCACCAAACTAAGAATCCAGTCACTGGTAATGAGGCACATATGAGGCTTACAATAAAGGCAATGATCTTCGTAGGAAGCCCTAAAATAGATCCAACGTGAATATCATAATTCGCGCCCACTGTCTTTTCTCCAAAATTTTTGTCTTTAGGATCGTGAGTGTGAAGGAGTTCACCAGAATTTTCATCAAAAATCAAACTGCTGCTTTTATGGTAAGAATACGAAAGGTGTTTTACATAAACTTCAAAATTAGGATGCTCATGGTCGTCCATATGTTCATGTCCAAGATCGATTGCAAAACCAAAGGAATCAGGATACTTTTGCTTAACCGTATTGCTAATTTTATCTAAAGTGCCTTCTGTTCTTAATTCTATAGGAGCCTTGGTCTTGATATTAGAGAAATCCGGATAAACAGTATTTCCACCTGAGAAGATCACATACATTGCTGCCTGAACAACAAAAAATGCATAAAACAATCCTGTAATAGAGAATACCAGAGCAAAGATGGAGGCATAGAAACCTAGCACGTTGTGGAGGTCATAGTTCTTTCTTTTCCAGCTTTTAATATTTTTCCATTTGAAAGAAAAACGTTGTTTTCTTGCCGCTTTATTTTTAGGCCACCACAGCACAATTCCGGTGATCAACATGATAACGAATATAATAACAGGAATTCCAACCACATAAGTTCCCCAGTCTTGCTTCAATAAAAAGCTCCAATGGATCATTTTTACAATTTGAAAGAACCCATTTTTTTCATCGTAGGTCCTCAAAACTTTTCCATTGTAAGGATTTACATATGCCGCTTTATAAACGGGAAATTCATCAAAATAATTCCAGGCTTTTGGATCGTGTTCGTACCAATAGAAAACATATGACATTTTTTTATCGATTGGAATATTCACCCAATGAACAGGATATTTTTCCTTTACCTGCTGTGTGACGGATCTTTCAAGAACTCGGATAGGAAGAATTTGTTTTTGATCAATATTTTGCTCGTTATGGTAAATAACATCTTTTCTCGTAACGTTTTCAATTTCATCTTTAAAAACATATAATGCTCCGGTAATAGAAATAATGAAAATTAAGAATCCAATACCTAAACCAAACCACAAATGCAGTTTAGCTGACCATTTTTTAAAGAATCCCGGCTTTTTATGGTGATGTTTTTTCTTCATATCGTAATAGAAAGTCTGACAAAGATATGTTTATCTTTTTATTTAGTTTAATTAAAATTTATATTCAATCATGAACGTTCCTCTCATTCCTAGTGAGTTGATAAATTCACTGTCTCGTGCTGACCACCATGCAATGGCAGGCTGATACATCTTGTTAAAAAGGTTTTCAACACCTAAAGAAACCTTCCAGTTATTGTTAACTTCGTAGCTGGATCTTAGGTTGAATACGGTGTATTCCGCAACTTTTCCTTCTCCATAAGCATACAATCCTGTTTTTGAATTGGGCTCAAATCGATCCTGCTGAAAAGAATGCAACATATCAAGGCCTATTGAAAGAGATTGTGTTGGTCTTACCTGAACATAAGCTAAAACCTTTGGTGCTGAAATTCTGCTGTTATTGATTTTTGCCGAATAATCTCCATCATTTTTTATGGAAGTAATTCCTTCCATCCAACTGTAGCTACCTCCGAAATTGATCCATTTTGTAGGTGTAAAATGTAAAAATCCTTCTACGCCATATACTACTTCAGGAGATCTTTGAATTGTTAGGGCTCTATCCGGGCTCTGAACAAATGATGCTCCCAGTTTTGAAGTACTCACATATGAAGTAATTTCATAATTGATCCATTTTGAGATCTGACCGGTTGCTCCAAATTCGTAGTTGTTTACGATAATAGGTTTTGTTTCAAGGTTTTGTATGGTTCCCTGTGTAGAAGTTCTTAAAATTCTTCCCAACTCATTGATGGAGTAGGCCTGAGAAAAGCTGCCAAATAAATTAAGATAGTTTTCAATATTATAACGGATTCCAATATTTCCTACTAAAGCATTGTATTTTAGATCTCCACCAGTTACGAAAATACTTTGCGTGAAAGTTCCATCGCTTTTGATCGATGAAAGGGTATTGAAATCTCCAACTTTTACTTTTATATTTTCATAACGAAGTCCTCCCTTTATGGTTATCTTTTTTAACAGATCAATTTTAATTAATGCAAAAGGAGCAATATTGGTCATACTCATATCTGGTGTCCAATAACGGCCATCTTCTAACTTTTGTACAGTCTTATCATTAAGTATATCTACTCCGTAAATGACTTCTCCCTGAGAATTGGGGGCATTCCATAATTGAGTGTCCAGATTTATTCTTGCACCTTTTTTCTGTGAAATAACATTGGACTGACCTCCGTTCAGGAATGTATCACTGTATCCATATACTGTTCTAAAGTCCTGATAATAGAAATTTACATTTAATGCCGTTCCGGTGAAGAGATTTTTATTGTCGTAACTTAATTTATAATTATGGTTTCTAGGAGTTCCCTGTGGTGTTGTTTCCAGGCCTAAACCTCTGCCTTCACCAATGGTAGGTGTTACTCCATATTTCCCTGTTTTTAAACCTAAATTGAGATCAGATTTTGAAGCATAACCAATGTATGAGGCCTCGATTCTTTGATTTTGATTAAGATTATAACCCAATTTCAACATGCCATTGTAATTGTTCATTTTAGCGGTGCTGTATGTTGGGCTTAAAGTAACACCATCTGCATCTTTCATATAGCCCGTTCTTTCGTAGGCTAAAGAGGCTACATAATCGAATTTGTCAGTGATTTTACCAGATAAAAGCTGGCTTGCTCTGAATCCTAATGTTCCTCCATACGGCTGACCTGTAATACCGAGCTGAGAAATACCTGAAATCTTCTGATCTGATTTGCTTCTTTTGGTTATATAGTTAATGATACCACCATCAGCTCCGTTTCCATAAATGGATGAAGCACCTTTAATGACCTCAATTCTTTCAATAACTGAGGGATCAATTGACCGTAAATCTCTTGCTCCATTTCTTAATGGTGTAGACTGAGGAATTCCATCGATAAGAACCAAAACCTGACGTCCCCTAAGGGTTTGCCCTGAGTTGGAAGTTTGTCCCGAACTTGTTCCCAAACTCGGAACGGTATATTGAAGAATACTTGTAATATCCGAGTTGACCGTTAATTGAGACTGAACTTGTTTTTCGCCAACGATGGTAATAGAACTTGGTACCTCTTTAATGTTTTCTTTCTTTCTTGAGGCAGTCAGTACGACTTCTTCTACATTCTTAGTTTGTAATGTATCTTTAACCTGAGCAAAAACTGTTACAGTTCCTAGACACGCTACTGATAAAATAGCTTTTTTCATTATATTTTTTTCCCTTGTTTTTTTCTTTTTCCCCACCATACCAGGAATCCGGTAACCGGTAATGACGTGCAAATTAGACCGGCAATGAACCAGATAATTTTACCAACCAATCCAAAATAAGATCCTGTGTGGATATCATAATTTGCATTGGAATATTTTTCAGCAGTACTTAAATTCTGATGAGGTTTGTTTGCCAATAGTTTTCCTGAGTATTTATCGAAGATCAATATGTTCCTTTCACTAAACCTTCCGTCTTTCTGATAGACAGTAACAGGAATGTTTTTCAAGTCTTTTCCTTTTTTGTTTTTTCCATTCAATGGAAATCTGAAGCTCGAAGATGTGGGGTATAATTTCCTTGTTTCATGAGCAGCCAGATCAAAAACCGAAATGTTTTTTCCCAATAGAGAATCAGGAGATTTAAGCTCTTTTTCTTTTGGCAACTCAAATGAACCAGATAATGTGAAATTAAAGACATTTTTAACGTATGGATAAGTGAAATAGATTCCTGTAACACTTAATAACAGAGCTATAAATGATGCGTAAAAGCCCAGGACATTATGGAGATCATAGTTTTTCCGTTTCCATGTTTTTACATCTTTCCAGTTGAACCAAAAACGTCCTTTTCTGGCTTTTTTATTTTGTGGCCACCATAGGATAATTCCTGTGATCAACATAATAATAAAAATAACGACAGGTATTCCAACTACATAAGCTCCCCAGTCGGCCTTTAGAAGAAGGCCCCAGTGAATGTATTTTAAAATCGTAAAGAAATCATATTTCTCATCATAGATCGCTAAAATTTCCCCTGTATATTGATTGGCATAAACCTGTTTGTTGATAAGAACTTCCTGAAAATAATTCCAGCCCTTTTTGTTTTTTTTATAATATAAAAAACCGTAAGATTTACTTTTATCCAAAGGGATTTCAATCGAACTCAGAGGATATTTTTCATTAAGTTCTAAGGTTATTTTTTCACGAAGAAGTTCAACAGATAAAGGTTGTGATGTAATAGTTTCTTTTTTGAGCTCAATAGCATCTTTCCGAAGAACATTTTGAATCTCATCTTTAAAAACATATAACGTTCCTGATAATGAAACGATAAATACAATCATACCAACAGACAATCCAAACCACAAGTGTAGCTTGGCTGACCATTTTTTTGTGGCTGGTCTTTTCTTTTTATGGTGATGTTTCTTATGCATAGTAAAAAATTAGCTGAGAATTCTCAGCTAATTTTTATGTATTTAAAATTTGTATCCTATTGATAATCTCCAGTTTCTAGGCGCATTGTATATCCAGGCATACGAACCGTCATCTGATCTATAGCCACTATATAATTTTCTATTTAATGCATTGTTCAACAACAAATTCACATCGAATTTTTTGGCTGCATAGGAAATGCCGAAATTTGTGTCAAAGTAATCTTCTAAGCTTTGATCAAGTGCTGCACTTGTTCCAAACCAAGATTGTCTTCCTCCTTGATATTGATATCCCGCAGAAAGACCAAATCCTTTTAAATTACCATTTTCAAATCTATAACTTAGCCAGGTGTTTTGTACATTCTTTGCATTCCCGGGAGATTGCTGACCGATTCTTGTAAGAACATTATCTTTAACAGTTTTTGCGTCTGTATAAGCATAATTGATAACAACATTTAATCCTTTAACAATTTGTCCTTTAATATCGGCCTCAAATCCTCTTGCTCTTTGCTCACCTGTTGCAACAGAAAATCCAGTATTAGGATGTGCTGCATCAGAAGTGAAAATATTTTGTCTTCTTATTTCATATAATGCAAAAGTTGAATTCCATTTACCTCCAAACCAGTCTTTTTTTAAACCGACTTCTAGATTTTGTCCTCTGAAAGGTGTAGTAAGGGGATCTCCTTTAGGATCAGTTGCAGAATATTGTCTTGCAGATTGAGGAACGAAAGTTTTGTCATAAACACCATAAACTGAAAAGTCTTCTTTGATTGAATAGCTTACACCAACTCTTGGAGTAAATTCACCTGCTTTATCTGGTTCTATTGGACCTAAGTTAGGATATCCTGCAAATGTTCTTCCACTAGTATATCTTCCAGCAACTGTAACACGTAATTTATTGTTGAACATTTCTATTTGATCTTGAGCGTAATAGGAGGTGTATTTTACTCCTTGATCATTATAGAAAGGTGCAGCTGTGTTTAAGCTGTAAAAATCTGATGGAGGAAGTAGTGATGGGTTTACTCCATACTGTGGGTTATGAATATTAATAGGATAAATTGCAGTCTCTTCTCCATTTACAACTTTTGAATATCCAGAGAAATCTGCGTTATATTTTCTATCTCCATAATCAAACCCTGCAATAATTTTATGAGTAGCATTTCCAGTTTTCAAGCTACCTCTTAAGTAAGTTTGAAATATGTGGTTTTTTCCAACTGCTTGCCAATTGCTTACAGTTCTATTGAATAGACTGCTGTTCTGGGGATCAAAAGTACCCCACCAAGAACCGCCATCATAATTCATATCCATATAAGCATATTGGGTACTCCAAACCCAGTCTTTGAACAATTTTTGGTCTAGACTTAAAAATAAGCTCTGATCTTTTACTTCGGTTTCTTTAAAATTTTTGTCATTAAAGTTAGTATGGACTCCTAATGAAGCATAGCCATCCTTGGACATTAAATAAGCCCCAGGCTGAGAAAACTTAAGAAACTGATAATTGTATTGGGCAGTTAAAGTTGTTGTTTTTGTTGGTCTGAAAGTAATGGATGGGGCAACAATTATTTTTTTTGTTTTGTCATTCTCTGTCCATGATCCATTTGTACTACCCATTAAATTCAAGCGATAATCTAAAACACCATTTTTAACAAGTACTCCATCTAAATCTGCTTCACCTCTAAAAAGATTATAGCTTCCTGTTGTAAATCTTACATTATTTGCAAACTTACCTGTTGGCTTTTTAGTAACCACATTATAAAACCCGGCAGGATCTCCCATTGATCCCATAAACCCAGCAGGTCCTTTTACAAACTCTATTCTGTCAATTATTGAAGCATCAGGATTGATTGGACCCCAGGTTGACGAAACGTTCATTCCATTCATGTAAGTAGCGATACTCGCTCCTCTCATAAACACATTCGAATATACGTTATCCCAATGTTCTACTTTTCTTGCTCCACTTACATTCCTTACAATTCCTTCGGACATATTCAATGTAATCTGATCGGCAAGCACTTGTGAGCTGATAGATTGAACATTCTGGGGTAGTTCTAGAATCGGTGTTTGTATCCTTAGTGACCCGGAAACTTCGTTTAATTTATATTTTTGATAATATTTTCCACTAACAACGACTTCTTCGATATCTTTAGATTTTGTAGAGTCTTTTTCCTGAGCAAATACGATCACTGTAGATAATAAAGCTGCTCCAATAATTACTTTTTTCATTGTATATAGAATCCTTAAGTGTGTGTTAATATTTAATTAGAACTTGTAAGTCACGCTTCCTAAAGCGTTGATCAGTCTTTGTGGGTTAGCTGTAGTATACCCGATCCAATAATGTTGGTTCGTGAAGTTGTCTACTTTTATTCCTATTCTGAACTTTTTAGCATCGTAAAAGGCATTGGCATTTAATACGATGTAAGAGGGTAACGTAAATACGTTGTTGGTTCCTGTGTCAGGATCTAGCATATTTACGATCTTATTGCTGCTTGCATAATTTCCACCAACACCAAATCCTAAACCTTTAAGATTGCCATCCAAAAATTGGTAGCTTGCATATAAATTAACTAGATAAGGAGATCCGGAAGTATTGGGTCTTCTGTTTAAAACAGATTTGTCAGCCTTTGTATATGATGAGTCGTTATAGGTGAAGCCGGCAATTGCTGTAAAACCTTTTACTAAATAAGCATTGATCTCAAGTTCAACTCCTTTACTTACAATGGTACCATCTTGTGTTTGTGCGTTGTTGTATTTTGGATTTGGAGTGCTTCTTAAAGCATCTTTTACTTTGATATTATAGTAACTTAGTGTAGATGAAATTTTTCCGTTGAATAAACTGGTCTTTATTCCTCCTTCCATTTGGTTAGCCTGCTCTGGCACGGCTGTTGTCATTTGGCCTTCTGTATTCGTGTAATAATCAAGGTTTTTGAAGCTGTTCTGGTAGTTTCCAAAAAGGGAAACTTTATCTTTTATTACTTCATATACAATTCCAAGTTTTGGAGAGAAAAAGGTTTGGTTAAAGGCCTTAGCAGTCTCTAAAGTTTTAGGATCTACTATGCCTGGTTTATTTGAAAAACGGTCCACTCTTAAGGCCATTAAAACACTTAGGTTATCCGTAACATTCAAAACGTTAGAAAGGTAAACAGCATAGTTGTTTTGTATACTTTTTATCAGATACGGAGTTTCGTTTCCTGCCATAGCATCGTATTGAGCCTGTAGTGCAGTGCCATTAAAGTTTGTAAAATCAAAACCAGGCTGATGTAAAGGAACGGGTATTGAACTTCCATCAGGTCCTTTATCAAAACCGTTGACATCAAAGAAATTCTGATCATTATTAATTCTTAAATAATCAAAACCTAAAACAACGCGGTTTCTTAAATTACCGATACGGAAATCTCCGTTAAAGTTTTGTTGGAAATTAATTGCTTTCTTTCTACTGTCTCTGGTTGATTGATCACTTCGGTACATTTTTGTAGGATCATCTCCCATAAAATACAGATAGGGCATAAATCCATCAGAATAACTTGAAGAGGTACTGATATTGGTAGAGGACTTGATCGTATTGGAGATTTTATAGTTAACCTGTCCGAAAAAGTTGATACTCCTTCCTGTATTGTTGAGGTCTTTTCCTAGATATGAATTTTTATAATCCAGATTAAGATCTTTAATATTGTTGACTTTCTGTAAGTATTTACCAGAATAGAAGAAGAAAGTCTGGTCACTCATACTTTTCATATTGAACAATTCCATTTCGAAATTGATGTTCAATCGATCTGTAGGGTTGTAGCTCAGACTTGGAGCAATCGCTAAGTTTCTTCTATAACCTTCAGTCTGGAAAGTTCCTTCATTCGTATAAGCAGAATTCAATCTGAATAATAACTTTTTATCTTTCGTAAGTGGAGTATTGATATCTACTGATGCTCTGTAGGTGTCATAATTTCCACCAGATAGACTGATATTACCTCCAAATGTGTCAAAAGGTTTTTTTGTAACCCTGTTAATCACACCTCCGTAACTTGTCAGTAAACTTCCAAATAAAGTCCCGGATGGACCTTTAAGAACTTCTACTTTTTCAAGGTTAATGGCATCTATTGTTCCTGTTATTGATCCGAGAACACCATTTCTTAAAGAGTTTGAAGATACAAATCCTCTTAAATTAACATAAGCTCCTCCATCACCTGCTCTTCCATTAGCAGTCCACATCGTTTGTAAGCCCGGAATGTTTCTAAATGCCGCATCAACGGTATAAATAACCTGGTTTTCTAAAATTGCTTTGTCAATACTTGAATAGACCTGCGGATTTTCAATTGCTTTCAGGGACATTTTGTTGGAATAATCACTGTCCTTTTTGATGTAAGTGTTCATAATAACTTCATCAATCTTTTTTACATTAGCCGAGTCTTTTTCTTGTGCAAAAGTGAACATAGAACCCAACACAGAGACACCAATCAGTACATTCTTCATGAAAGCAAATTTTTTGCAAATATATTGTTTTTAATTATTCTAAATAAATTAGAGCGTTGATATTTATCATGTAAAAGATATTTATGGAATAACAAAAAGCCGCATCAAGTATTCTTGATGCGGCTTTTATTATAGTTTTATTATTTCTTATGCTGGAATTTCTCCTTTGTATAAGAATGAAATAATTTCTTTGTTCATTTTATCTACCATCTCACTGAACAGGTGGAAAGATTCTTGTTTGTAAATAACAAGTGGATCTTTTTGCTCATAAACAGCACCTTGTGAAGATCTTCTCAGATCATCCATTTCACGTAAGTGAAGTTTCCAGTTATCATCGATAATCGATAATGTGATGTTCTTTTCAAAATCATTGATTAAAGTATCACACTGGCTTTCATATGCTTCTTTAAGATCCGTAACAATGGTCAATGTTTTATGGCCATCAGTGAAAGGAACCTGGATCATTTTGAACATTGAACCTTGATTTTGAAATACATTCTCAATAATAGGGAATGATTTTTCTTTCAATAAATTCAATTTCATTTGATAATCTTCCTGAGCAGCTTTAAAAAGAATATTGGTAAGATCCTGAACTGTTTTATTACCAAAGTCAGTTTCAGAAACCGGAGATGCCATTGTAAAGTATTTGATTACCTCAAATTCAAAATCCTTAAAGTTTCCATTAGCTTTTCCGCCTGCTGCAATAGAACTAGATACATCGAAGATCATATTTGTAATATCATACTTCAGGTGATCTCCAAATAGAGCGTTCTTTCTTCTTTTGTAGATTACATCACGCTGCTTATTCATTACGTCATCATACTCGAGAAGTCTCTTTCTGATTCCGAAGTTATTCTCTTCTACTTTTTTCTGAGCTCTTTCAATAGACTTACTGATCATAGAATGCTGAATAACTTCACCTTCTTTATGACCCATTCTGTCCATCATTTTAGCGATTCTTTCGGAACCGAATAAACGCATCAGGTTATCTTCAAGAGAAACATAGAACTGAGAACTACCAGGGTCTCCCTGACGTCCTGCTCTACCTCTAAGCTGCCTGTCAACACGTCTTGAATCGTGTCTTTCAGTACCGATAATAGCTAAGCCTCCTGCTTCTTTTACTTCTTTAGTAAGCTTGATATCCGTACCACGACCTGCCATATTGGTTGCAATAGTTACAACCCCCGGCTGTCCTGCTCCTGCAACGATTTCAGCTTCCTTCTTGTGAAGTTTGGCATTCAATACCTGGTGTGGGATTTTTCTTAATTGAAGTGCCTTTGAAAGCAATTGAGAGATTTCTACAGAAGTTGTTCCTACAAGAACAGGTCTTTTTGCTGCAGTTAATTTTTCAATTTCCTCAATTACGGCATTGTATTTTTCTCTATTAGTTTTGAAAACTAAATCTTGTCTGTCATGTCTTAAAATAGGACGGTTGGTAGGAATTACCACAACATCTAATTTGTAGATTTCCCAAAGTTCTCCTGCTTCAGTTTCAGCAGTACCCGTCATCCCCGCAAGTTTATTGTACATACGGAAATAGTTTTGAAGCGTTACCGTTGCAAACGTTTGAGTTGCAGCCTCAATCTTTACATTCTCCTTTGCTTCAATAGCCTGGTGAAGACCATCTGAATATCGACGACCCTCCATGATACGTCCAGTCTGTTCGTCAACGATTTTTACCTCACCATCAATTACTACATATTCATCATCTTTTTCAAATAATGTATAGGCTTTTAATAATTGGCTCATGGTATGAACACGCTCAGATTTTTCAGCGAAATCGGAGAAAAGTTTTTCTTTAGCTTCAAATTCCTCTTCTTTAGATAAATTTTTAGCTTCCAGTTCTGCAATTTCAGTTCCGATATCCGGAAGAACGAAGAAATTGTTATCAGAGTTTCCTTGAGACATGTATTCTACACCTTTGTCTGTCAAATCAACCTGATTGTTTTTCTCTTCAATTACAAAATATAGATCTTTATCTACGATCGGCATATCACGGTTGTTGTCCTGCATATACTGACCTTCAACTTTCTGAAGCAATGCTCTGTTCCCGCTTTCCGATAAAAATTTGATTAATTGTCTGTTTTTAGGAAGACCTCTGTAAGCCTGAAGTAATTTAAAACCTCCTTCTTTCGTGTTTCCTGCAGCTATTAATTTTTTAGCTTCGTTAAAAATAACAGAAACTGTTTTTTTCTGAACTTCTACGATTCTGTCAATAGATGGTTTTAGAACATCAAATTCCTGTCTGTCTCCCTGAGGAACAGGTCCGGAAATAATCAGTGGTGTTCTTGCATCATCTACTAATACAGAGTCAACCTCATCCACGATAGCAAAGTTTAATTCTCTCTGCACAAGTTCTGAAGGTGAAGTTACCATGTTATCTCTTAGGTAATCGAAACCAAATTCATTATTTGTTCCGTAAGTGATAGATGAGTTGTATGCTTTTCTTCTTCCGTCTGAATTCGGTTGGTGATTATCGATACAATCGATAGACATTCCGTGGAACTGATAAAGAGGTCCCATCCAAGCCGAGTCCCTTTTTGCAAGGTAGTCATTTACTGTAACTACGTGAACTCCTCTTTCTGAAAGAGCATTTAAATAAATAGGTAATGTTCCTACTAAAGTTTTACCTTCACCGGTTGCCATCTCTGTGATTTTACCACTGTGAAGAATAACCCCTCCAATAAACTGAACATCATAATGCACCATATCCCAAACTACTGGAGTTCCGGCTGCATCCCAAGAGCTTTTCCAAACTGCTGTGTCTCCCTGAATTTCTACAAAATCTTTAGTTGCAGCAAGTTCCCTATCCATAGCTGTTACAGTTACACGGATCTCTCCATTCTCTGCCCATCTTCTGGCTGTTTCCTTTACCAATGCAAAAGCTTCAGGAAGAACCTGTCCTAAAACTTTCTCTTCAATTTCGTAGGATTCTTTTTTGAGAGATTCAATTTTTGCAAAAAGAGCTTCCTTTTCATCAACATTAGTTGAATTTTTTATCTGCTCCTTTATTTGTTCTACCTGCGCTGTAATGGTACTCGTTGCTGATTTAATTTTATCTTTAAATTCAGCAGTTTTTTCCCTTAAACCATCATCACTCAATTGCTGAATGCTAGGTTCAACAGCCTTGATTTTTGTTACAACTTTTTTTACTTCTTTTAGGTCCTGCGCTTTCTTGTCTCCCAAAAACCCTTTAAGAACTTTATTTAAAAAACTCATAAAAATTTTGATTTAGGCTCAAAACTTTAGCCTTGAGCATTTTAATTATTACACCTTCATGGTGCTATGATATATCTAAAAAAGCTTTAAACAAATAGCTTAAAGCTTTTTAAGGTTTAATATTCGTCCTCGTTCCAAAGGTAATCCTCATCGGTTGGATAGTCACTCCAGATCTCATCGATGGCATCATAAATTTCTCCTTCATCCTCGATAGCCTGAAGATTTTCTACTACTTCCATAGGTGCACCAGTTCTGATTGCATAATCGATAAGTTCTGCTTTTGTCATTGGCCAGGGTGCGTCACTTAAATATGAGGCTAGTTCTAATGTCCAGTACATAATTTTCTATTTTTTTTGCAAAAGTATAAAAATAGGTTATATAATAAACTTTTTTATACTTGATTTTCAATTCTTTTTATTAACTTTTGTTCATCACAGGCTTTATTCCCTTGCGTAACTATACCTGCAACTTGCTTGATGTCATTTTCTCAAAAACCATTCCATAAATTTTTTTATGCCATTTTGGAAGTCTGTGGCTGGTTTGTAGCCAATTAAAGTCTGTGCCTTTGTAATATCGGCATTGGTTTTCTTTACATCTCCAGGTTGCATAGGCAGTATTTTTTTGTTAGCAGTTCTTCCAAGTGCCTTTTCAATAGTCGAAAGCATTTCAGAGAGGGTGATTACTTCACTTTCACCCAAATTAATAATTTCATATATATGAGAATTGCTTTCCAAGTAGATGATAGATTTTAGAATTCCATCAATAATGTCATCAACGTAAGTGTAGTCTCTGGCAGTATTTCCATCTCCATAACAAGGGACTTCTTTCCCTTCAGAGATTAATTTTGTGAATTTATGTATCGCTAAATCAGGTCTTTGTCTTGGTCCGTATACCGTAAAGAATCTCAATTGTATCATATCAATATCATACAAATGATGATAAACATGTCCAAGAATTTCTCCACATTTTTTAGTTGCTGCATAAGGTGAGATAGGATTGTCTACATTGTCTGCTTCAGCAAAAGGAGTTTTTGCGTTGTTTCCATAAACACTTGAAGAAGAGGCACAAATGAATTTTTTGATGTTGAATTCTTTACAGAGTTCCCATAGATTCATTGTTCCTTTTACATTTACTTCTTCGTATTCCAGAGGCCTTTCAATGGAAGGACGTACCCCCGCAAGTGCTGCCAGATGAATTACTAAATCAATTTTATTGTTTTTAAATATCTCTTCCAGACCGTTTTTTTGTCTAATGTCTTGAAAATATAGTGTGTAATTGCCTGATTTGGTGATGGAAATTAATTTTTCAACGTCTTCTTCTTTATTAGAAAAATTAAAGTTTACCTCTTTGCCGACAGATTCTAAAGTATTTTCAATTTTTATCTGATAATTATAAAAATTATCGAAACTGTCTATGTTTATGACAGAATGTCCATTTTTCAACAGTTGTTCTATTAAATGAGAACCTATAAATCCACTCCCTCCAGTTACAAGATACGTCATTCGTGTTTTTTTATGATCACAAAAATATAAAATTTAAAACTTGAAAATATAATCATTAAATTTACTTAAAAAAGTAATATAAATTTATGCAGTTTCAAGGGCAAATTTTAAAAATGACGAGCTATGATGATCAGCCGATTCAATATTATCTTAATCTTTCTGGAGATTTAATTCATATGAACGAGTTGTTTGGAAAAGAGCTAACCATAAAACATACCGGATTTCAATGTGTCAACTGTGGTGAAAACAAGCCTATCTATAGAATGGGATTCTGTAAGAACTGTTTTTTTGAAAGTCCTTATGCCAGTGATACGATCATCCGTCCGGAACTCTCGACAGCTCATTTAGGTGTTGGTGAACGTGATTTGGAAATAGAAAAAGCAATTCAGCTTCAGCCTCACACCGTGTATTTAGCCTATACTGGAGATGTAAAAGTGGGTGTGACCAGAAACACTCAGATTCCGACAAGATGGATCGATCAGGGAGCAACCTTTGCTTTGCCTATTGCCAGAACTGAGAACCGTTATGAAGCAGGAATGATAGAAGTTGCATTAAAAGAGCATTTACCAGATAAAACAAATTGGAAGAAAATGTTACAGGACGATTTTGAAGGAGAAATAGATCTTGCTGATTTTCAACAAAAAATAAAAGAATATTTTCCAGAGGATTTTCAGAAATTCTATAGTGAAGGTGAAGATCTATGGAAATTCGATTATCCTTTTGACAAACCTGAAAAAGTAACCTCTTTTACATTAGATAAGAAACCTGAGTTTACAGGGAAATTAACAGGAATAAAGGGGCAGTATTTAAGTTTTCAAGGCGGCAATTTTATAAATGTAAGAGGACATGAAGGATATGTGATTGAATTGACTGTAAAAAATTAATATTATATTTAGATATAATTATTTCAAAACACAAACATGAAAAAATGGGTTAAGAAGTTATTGATTGGTCTCGGTATCTTGGCAGTAATTTTCTTACTGGCCAACTTTGGGCTAAATTTTTGGCTGAAGACCCAGCTTCCCAAGTATATTAAAAACAATACGGATTATAAAGTATCTTATAAAAAGTTGGATATAGACTTGGGAAGTGGAAATATTCTCGCAACAGGAATTACCGTAAATAGCAAAAATCCGAAGAATATAGATGTTATTGGTCTTCAGGGTACAATAGATACCCTGCAAATTAGTCGTTTGGGTATTTATAATGCTGTTTTTAAAAAGAATATCAGTTCTAAAGATCTATTACTGGCAAGTCCTAATCTCAATATTACTTTAGCGAAACCGATAGATAAAAAGACAGGAAAAAAGAACAATCCTGTATTATTTGAGAATATCAGAATCAATAATGGGAATATTAATATTTTCAAGTACACGAAGCAAAAATTTTTAGGAGTAAAACAATTCAATCTATTTGTAGAAAATCTGCAAATGACGGAGGAGTCAGTAGAAGATAAATTACCAGTAGTTTTTGATAAATATGATATTAAGGGGAGAGATTTTTTCTTTCGACCAGGTAATATTTATGCTTTAAAAATTAGTAAAATAACGACCACGAACGGGGAGATGTTGATAGAGAATTTTAAACTTATTCCTTTGTTAACCTTTGATGAGTTTAAAAGGTTTTATCCTAAAAAAAATAAACTCTTCAAATTTGATATCCAGAAAATGGAATTTAAAGATGTCATTTTAAAGAAGGATAAAATCTCTCTTAGTAATGCAAATCTTCAGAATCCCACACTTTTAGTGTACACGACAAATGCTGTTGTAAAGAAGTCTGATAAACCGGTGGCTTTTGAAGTTAATTTGGATGATATTAAATTAAGCAATGGTACTGTTCAAATTATTAAACCTGATGGAAATAAACTTTTAGTTGCTCAAAGTTTAAATCTCAAAATTAATAAACTCCTGTTCAATAAGGAATCTGCTGAAAATATGATTCCTATAAATTATAAAGACTTTAATTTTTCAGGGAAAAATATTCATTACACAGGCAAACAAAACATTAATGTTGAAAGCTTAGCTTTAAATCCTAAAAGCGGAGAATTGAGAAATATTTCAGCTTTACCCACGGACTCAAAAACATCAATGGATTTTAAAGCCAACCATATTGCATTTAATATTAATAAATGGGAATTTATTGATAAAAAGCTCAATCTTGATGTTAAAGATGTTCTTGTAGATGGGGTACATGGTACAATTAAAGCGCGTGAAGTAGCTCAAAAAAAGAAAACTGAATTGAAAGGAATTCAATTTCCATTGGTAATAAGAAAGGTCATCATAAAAAACTCAAATATTATTTATGATAAGGAAGATCAGCCTTTAACTTTTAATGACCTCAATGCAACAATAAATAATATAGAGCTCAAACCAAAAGCGGATAACTCAGGACTTGCTGTTAGTGTAAAAGATTATATACTTACAACGAAGAACTTCGCCTACAAAACAAAGTTTTATAATATGAGCGTGGGTCTTCTTAAAGTAAATAAGAATAAAATTCAGGTTAATAATTTCGCAATGAAACCTTTGGTTTCAAGGGCTCAATTTATCAAAATGATACCGGTTGAGAAAGATTTGTATGATTTGAAAGCAGGACAGGTTACGGCAGAAGGCAATTGGGATCTGTTCTCTAATAATAAATTTATTAATGCATCTAATGTAGTCATCCAGTCCGCTGATGCAAATATTTTCAGAAGTAAAATTCCTAAAGATGATCCGAAAGAAAAACCTCTATATTCAAGATTGCTTCGTTCCATAAAAATTCCACTGTATGTTAGTAATCTGGATTTGAAGAATTCTATTCTAGTATATGAAGAAGATACTCCTGAAAGTGCAGGACCTGGAAAGTTGACGTTCAGTAATTTTAATATGAATGTGAAAAACCTTAATTCCGCAAAGCTTAAAGGAAAGCCTACTCAGGTAAAAATAAAAATTGACTGTTCATTTATGAATCTGGCTCCTTTTGCTGTAGATTGGAATTTTGATGTTGCCAATCATAATGACGTGTTTGCTATTTCGGGTAAAGCAATCAACCTTCCAGCAGAGGGAATCAATCCATTTATAAGGCCTTATCTTCATATAACAGCGAAAGGAACTATTCAGGAAATGGTTTTTAACTTCAAAGGAAATCCTAAAGGTTTAAATGGAACCTTTAATCTGAGACATAAAGATCTGAAAATTGCTATTTTAGATAAGAACAATAAAGAAAAGAAAAACTTTATAACAGCTATTGCTAATTTGGTTATAAAATCAGATTCAGGTAAGTTTCCAGAATCTGTTACTGTAGAGAATGTCGAAAGAGATCCTACAAAATCTTTCTTTAATTTATTCTGGAAAGGCGTGGAGGAAGGTCTTAAGAAGACTTTAATAGGAATTAATGTTGATAAGGCGAAGAACGCTGTGAAAAATACGGTTTCTACTGTTAAAGATGTCAAGAATACAATTAAAGATATTGATATAAAAGCAATCAAAACTAACAATAAAAATACAGAAGAGAAACCCGGACAGCCCGGAGAACAGGAAAAAAAGAAGGGGTTTCTGAAAAATATTTTCAAGAAAAAAGAGAAACCCGGAACTGAATAGCTTCGGGTTTGTATATATATGTTTAAAAATTGAATTCGTCGCTTTCCTGAACCGGAATATCTCTTAAGAATTCATCAAATTTTTCACCAGGGTAATTACTATCTGCACCATAAGAATCGATCATCATTCCAATATTTCCGGCGGTGTCTTTTAGTACATACAGAACTGCATTATCATCAGGATCGCTTTCTCCCTCGAAACGGTATGTTTTTAAGATCGTTAAATCTGAAGGTTTATAGGGTTTGTCCGAGTTTTCGAACTTCATTTCGCCAGTTTCATCTAATCTGAATTCTCTTTGTATTCCCCTTTCTGATAAGGTCTTCATTACCTGGCTTAATGTGGTCATTCTATCGAGGTTTTCTGAATTTTCCATAATAATACTTTTTCCTGTTTAGTACAATAATTAAACCATTATTTTAATGAAATTCCTAAGTAAACGAAATATTCTTCACAAGAATTATTTTTCTAATGTTAACAAAATTTATAATTAAGGAAAACAGAAAAGGTACATTTTTTGCAATACAGAGAGTAATAAATCGAGTACAATATGAAAAAGGAAATTGGAGTTTTATTGGCAGGAGGAGTTGGTCTTTTGGCAGTATTAAGTTTCTTAGGAATAAAAAAGATTTTAAGTAAAAAAGATAAAAAATATAGTGATTATTATTCAGATTATCACAGACACTTTGATGGAAAAGATCTTGATGAAGAGTATCATGGTGTCGAATTTTATGCACTGAAGTAGTAAAACAATATATCAGATTATGTTTTAAATCCAACACTTTCAACAGTGTTGGATTTTTTTGTGGAAAACTTTAGTGTTAAAACTGATTATTTTTTGATCAAACCCCTATAATTTTACATCAGAATGCAGAACGAAAATATCATAAAAGGGCAGGGTGCACAACGAAACGTAAATAATCGTTTCGACAGGTATACCTTTGAACCTGAGGATGAAGATTTCGAAACTGTAAAAACATCCTTCACAGAAGTTTTTCCAAAAACCATTGTGAATCAGGTGAAAAGTGATGACCTTCCAATGGAGTATTCTATGAACCCTTATCAGGGGTGTGAGCATGGGTGTTCTTATTGTTTTGCACGGCCAACACATGAATATTGGGGCTATAGTGCAGGGATTGATTTTGAAAGAAAGATCATGGTGAAAAAAAATGCACCTGAATTATTAGAGAAATTTTTTCAGAAAAGAGGATATAAACCGGAACCTATTTTACTTTCTGGAAATACAGATTGTTATCAACCTGCTGAAAGGCAGTTTGAAATCACACGCAAGCTACTGCAAGTGTGTCTTGAGTATAGACATCCTGTTAATATATTAACAAAGAATGCTTTGGTTTTAAGAGATTTAGATCTATTAAAACCTATGGCAGAACAGAACCTTGTATCTGTTTCCCTGAGCATTCCTACGATGAATGAAGAGCTTCGAAGAAAAATGGAACCCAGAACCAGCTCTGCCACAAATAAACTGAAAGCAGTGGAAATTTTGTCCGAAAATAAAATTCCTGTCCACATTATGGTTGCACCCGTAATTCCTGGGCTGACAAGTGATGAGTCTTTGGGTATTTTGAAGGCAATTTCAGATGCTGGTGCTTTGAGCTTTGGTTATACATTGGTAAGACTGAATGATGCTGTAGAGCCCATATTTGTAAAATGGATAGAAACTCATTTTCCAGACAGAGCACAAAAAGTGTTGAACCTTATTCGCTCGATGCGTGGTGGAAAGCTTGGTGAAAAAAGATATTTTGATCGTTATAAAGGAGAAGGGAATATTGCAGAAATGATTCATAATACCTTTAAAATTGGTAGAAAAAAGTTTTTCGAAGGAAGAGAATTTCCAAAACTCACAACAAAAAATTTTACTGGGACAAAAGAGCAGCAGTTAAGATTGTTTGATTGATTTCTGTTTTATAGATAGGAGTTTATTTAATTCGCAAATAAATGTCTTAGCAAATACTTATAGAGAAAAATAAAACCATTCTTTTGAAAATGGTTTTGTTATAAAGAACAGATTGTTTTAATAAATAATGGGTTGCTCACCATCGGGACAAATAAATTCTAACCGACACAATGCACGATAGGTAATTCCATCACTACACACATAAACACAGTCTCCGGGAAAAGGATAACTTATTCCTCCAGACATCGTTTTTAATTCTGTTTTTGATAGTTTTTTTAAGTTTTTCATATAGTTTTAATTAAAATTTGATAACAAACTAAAGGTAGTCAAAATAATATTAAGTCAACCTGTTTTGAATTATTTAATCAAAGTGAAGTATTAATCTCTTTTACAGAACCATATTGTTTTAAGATTAATTAAAAAACAGAAACCGCTCCAAAAGTGGAACGGTTTCTTATAATGTTGTAGAGCATTAATATTTTCTACATAGAATCATCTGGACATTTGAAGTCATTACTGCATGTTGCACAAATGACAACACCATTGCAGTAGTACATACAAAAGTCTTCTACTGGTTTGATGATTCCTGCTCCTGAAATAGTCTTTAATTGACCGTTAGTTAGTTTTTTTAAGTTTTTCATACTGTTTTAATTAAAAATTTGATACAGAAGTAAATATATAATTAAAATATGAAATGAAAAACAAAATTTTTGAAATTATTTTTTAATCAATCCTAACTCAATAAGCCTTTCATGCAAAAATTCTCCTGCAGTCGTATCTTCATATAATTTTGGATTATTTTCATCAATACAATTTTCAAGACAGTTAAGAGACATTCCGCTTACAGGATGCATAAAGAAAGGAATTGAATATCTTGAAGTACCCCATAATTCTCTTGGTGGATTTACCACTCTGTGAATGGTAGATTTCAATTTGTTGTTCGTATGTCTTGAAAGCATATCACCAACGTTGATCATCAACTCATCAGGTTCAGCAATAGCATCAATCCATTCTCCTTTATGATTCTGCACCTGAAGTCCTTTTCCTTGGGATCCCATTAGAAGTGTAATCAAATTAATGTCTCCATGAGCAGCAGCTCTTACCGCGTCATCCGGTTCCTGAGTAATTGGAGGGTAATGAATTGGTCTTAAAATAGAGTTTCCTTCAGCTATTTTATCATCAAAATAAAACTCATCCAGACCCAAGTACAATGCTAAGGCTCTTAATACATATTTGCCTGTTTTTTCCAACATCTGGTAAGTTTCTTTACCTACTGTGTTGAATTTGGGAAGTTCGTCAACAATAACATTGTCAGGATACTCTGTCTTGTATTTTGAGTCATCCGAAACATACTGTCCGAAATGCCAAAATTCTTTTAAGTCTCCTTTTTTAAAGCCTTTTGCAGTTTCTTTACCGAATCCTACATAACCTCTTTGTCCTCCAATTCCGGGAATTTCATACTTCTGTTTCGTTTCCGTAGGAAGTTCAAAAAAGTTTTTCACCTCACCATAAAGATCACCTACTAATTGATCATCAAGAAAGTGGCCCTTTAAGGCAACAAAACCAATTTCTTCGTAAGCTTTTCCGATTTCATTTACAAATTTCTGTTTGCGTTCCGGGTTGTCCGAAAGGAAATCACGCAGGTCTACACTAGGTATTTTGTCCATTTTTAGAAATTTAACGTGGGTGCTAAATTACGTCTTTTTTAGATTAAATGATTTTACAATTTAGTATTTATGAACTACATTTGTCATATGAAAAAATATTCTTCTAAGAGAAGTATTCAGATACTAGCAAACCTTCTCCAGCAGTACGGAATTTCAGATGTTGTCATTTCTCCAGGATCGAGAAATGCTCCCATTGCGATTCATTTTTCAGAAATAGATCATTTTAACTGTTTTAGTATTGTAGATGAAAGAAGTGCCGCTTTCGTTGCTCTGGGAATGGCTAAAAGTGAAAAGAAACCTGTTGCAATTACTTGTACCAGTGGTTCTGCAACGGTTAACTATTATCCTGCTGTAACAGAAGCATTTTATCAAAATGTCCCTCTTTTAGTGTTAACTGCCGACAGACCAATAGATTTCGTTGATATTTTTGACGGACAGACCATACGACAGAATAATGTTTTTCATCAACATTCTTATGGAGATTTTCAGCTTTTAGAAGATAAAGAGGAAAATGCTGAGGATATCAATTTTGAGACGATTAAAAAAGCGATTGAACTTTGTTTTGAAAAACAAGGTCCGGTACATATTAATATTCCCCTGGAAGAGCCCCTGTATGAATTGGTTTCAGAACTGCCAACTTTTCCTACAGTTGAAAAAACCATTAAAAAGAAAGAATACGAGATTCCTTCCAACCTTGTTGCAGATTGGAATACTTCTCAGCGTATTATGATCTTGGTTGGAACAAAAGATTACAGTCCGGAATTGGAAAATCAATTGTCACAGTTGGTTAAAAATCACTCAGCTGTAGTGCTAAGTGAGGCGAACTCCAATGTGTATCATGAAAAATTTTTCCGTTTCATAGATCGTTATATTTTTAACTTCACTGAAGAAGACTATAAAAAATATGCTCCGGATTTATTAATTACCGTTGGGCAGAATGTAGTTTCTAAGAAAGTAAAACAGTTTTTAAGAAAAGCCCGCCCAAAACAACATTGGCATCTGGACGAGGTCTGGCAACCGGATACCTATTTTTCTTTAACAGAAAAAATTGAAATAAAACCAGAAATTTTCTTTTCAAAATTATTAAAATTTATCAATCTTGAGCCAAGACCATATTTCAACCTTTGGGATGTCCTCAGAGATAAGAAAGATGCGAAACACGAAAAGTTTTTGAATCTGGCTGAGTTTTCTGATTTCTATTTCTTTAATAAAGCTTCGCAAACAGTACCGGAAAATTATAACATTCATTTCAGTAACAGTTCTGCAATCAGATATGCACAACTATTTGATTTTGGTAAAAGAAGAATGTACTGCAACAGAGGAACCAGTGGAATTGACGGCTGTACCTCTACGGCAATGGGGTTTGCGATCAAGAGTTCTAATCCTACCTTGTTGATTACAGGAGATTTAAGTTTTTTCTATGATATCAATGGTCTTTGGAATCAATATATCCCTCCGTTTGTAAGGATTATCATTTTTAATAATGGGGAAGGAAATATTTTTAAAATTATTCCTGGACCTGGAAATGCCAACCCAAATACTTTAGATGAGTTCATTGCAACAAAGCACCATAAGAACGCTGAATATTTAGCAAAACACTTTGGTTTCGCATATACAAAAGTAGAGGATGACAGAACTTTAGATAGGGTATTAGATAATTTCTTCAAACCGGATACTCAGCCTAAAATATTGGAAATCAATACTCACGGTACAAATAGTGCAGATGTATTAAAGGGTTATTTTGAATTTATGGCAGAAAACTAAATATCCAGATATTCTTCATTACCAGGCAAATTATTGATCCTGTCGATAGGATAAATAAACATATCATCGAAATCATTCAAAGCATTAATCAATTGGAAGTGTGAAAATTGTTTAATGTTTTGTAAGGTGATTTCCATTTCTTTTATTTTCTTTTTCTTTAAAAGGTTTTGTCTTTGAACACCATTCAAAAGATAAGTTGTGGGAGTAAACCATTCTTTACCTTTCATAAATAAAAGATTGGAAAATGAAGTGTCGGTTATATGATTGTTTTTAACAATAATAATTTCTTCAGCTTTAGATTTCATTTTCATTTTTTCTAACTCCTTTCGGTCTTCAAATTTGAAGGAATAATCAAAAGTATTATTTTCCACCAACTGAAAATCCTGTATTTCCGGAATAGCGTAGGGTATCATCTGTGTTCTAACCTTTTTATCCAGGTCATAAGCCACTCTTAGTTTGAAAAGACCGTCTTCGTCATGATCAAGGTTTTTGAAGATTTTTGACAGATCAATAGAGCCTTCCTTACCAAAATGGGCAAATGTTTGATTTACACGCTTTTGGTGGAAATCTAAAAGAAAAACTTCCTGGTCTTCTACTTTAATACTTTCAATAAATTGGAACATAAATTTTATTTTTCATTTCCTGATATTCGTCTTCTAACTTGCTCATATGGGTTATCCCTCCACCACTCTTAAAATACAGAGTGCCATTTTCTTTCTCAATGAAACGGATCATTACACAACTGTCGACATTTTCGCCATCAAACCAACCGCAAACTCCTGTATAATAGCCCCTTTTATAGCCTTCAGCCTTTTGAATGATCTCCAAGGTCTTTGGTTTAGGTGCTCCTAAAATAGAACCTGCAGGAAGTAATTTTTTCATAATACTTCCAACCTTCCCTGAAAATTCAGGCTTTAAATTTCCTGTAATTTCTGAGCTCATCGCGTAGAGATCCTTTTGTTGTGTTCTAATAAGATCAATATGTTGAAACTGATCAACTTTCACATCATCTGCTACCATACTGAGATCATTCCTAAGCAGATCGACTACCGTGTAATGTTCAGCTTTTTCTTTCTTATCGTTTTTCAGAACTTCTTTTGCATTTTCTACTGCAGCATCAATAGTTCCCTTCATTGGGTAAGTATAAATTTTACCATTAATGATCTTTACAAAAGTTTCAGGAGAAAAAAATACGAAAAAATCTTTATAAAAAACTTTATATTTCGCATCGGAGTGAAGAAATATTTCTTTCAAGGATAAATTTGTTTCTATTTTAGTTTTTCGTGTATAATTAACTAAATAAGAGTTTCCAAGACGAATATTTTTCTGAACCTCATCAAATCCATTTTTAAAACTTTCTAATGATTCAGGATATGATTTCCATATTATTTCTTTGTGTAATTCTTCCTTGTTATTAGATGTTGAAATTGACTGAAAATCAATTAATAAGCCTGATTTTTCAATCTCATTCTCCAGATAGATTTCAACCTTCTCACTTAGGAAGTCGATGATAAAGAAAAAGGGAGTTTTCTGAAGAGAAAGCTCGTCCATTTCCATAAATTTTTGATGATTCACTGAAAACATTCGACAAAAGTACTTATTGATGTTTACTTTTGCACAAAATATTTTACATGCAGAACAAATATCCACAGAAACCGGGAATTGATTTTATACTGAAGCAGGCATTTTTCTATTGGAATAAAACTTTAATTTTTCAATTGATGTTTTCCATTATTTACTTTGCGATATTTTTTACAGGAATGTTTTTTTTCGCCTCACGATTTGGGATCTGGGAGCAAAATCAAGAATTGGCTGAAGCTTTTCGTTTAGGAACCAAGGCTTATATGGAGAAAGCAGCTGTTATAAGTGCCACTGAAAATTACAAGAATTTCAGTTATTGCCTTTTAGGGGTTATTGTTTTTCTTTATCCTTTAAATCTCGGGCTTTTCCAAATATTCAGAAAAATTGATCTTAAGGAGAAAATAGTTTTGGGTGATTTGTTTGCGGGTTATAATGGATCTAATTTCTTTAAGTACATCAGTTACTTTTTATTTTGGTTTTTCGTTTACCTGCTGTCGGCACAAACGATTATTCTTGGAATTGTATGGGTTATGGTTACTCTATTTGTTGCTCCACTGATGTTTTTTACCGATAAAAGAATTTTTGAAGCCATTACTTTAAACTTTAAGGCTTTGAAAATGTATTTTGTAGAAATAATGGTTTGCGTTATTGTTGCATTTATATTTAAATATGTTGGATTCGCATTGTTTCTGGTGGGTGGACTCTTTACTTTTCCTTTTTGGAATGCTATAATATATTCATTGTATAAGACCGTTTTTTCAGAAAAAAATTAAATTTTGGCTTTATTTAATGCTTTTTTTATCAAAAAAAATTAAATTTGGTAAAACATTAAAAAATTAAACCATGTCTGGATTCGACGAATTTGATCAGCAAGGCTCCGTACCTAATAGAGATACGGGCTCAATTATTTCGCATGCCTTCGAAATGTATAAAGGAGTTTTTCTTTATGCTATTGTCGCAATGATAGTGTATATCATCGGTGGATTTATAATTCAAACGGTAACAGGATTCAATTCTGCCTCTATGATGGAAGAAATGAGAGATGCTGGTGATGATTTCTCTGGATTTAGCTATTGGAATGCACCGGGATTTCCGTTGTACCTTACCTTATCAGGATTGCTGGGTATTCTCCTTGCTCCTTTGTATGTCGGATTAATATTTATTGTGAATAAATATAACACTAAAAATCCTATTGAATTTGCTGACTTATTTATCGGATACCGTCAGAATTTTGTGAATATATTGATTTACAGTCTGATCTCGGGAGTTATATCCAGTGTGGCTCTATCCATTTGTTTTATCCCGTTCTTTTTTGTTTATCCCTTGTTGTTGTTGGGTTATCCAATTTTATTATTTGAAAATGCTTCAGCAACAGAAGCTTTGGGAAAATCTTTCAATATTGCAAAAGAAAATTATGGTGTTTTTCTTGGAACAACCGTGGTTGGACTGTTAATATCTTTTGCAGGTATTGTACTTTGCTTCATAGGGGTTATTATTACAGCTCCGTTTATTATGGTTGTAATGTATTCTGCATATTGTGCTTTTCTGGGGAAACCAAGACAAATATTGTTAAAGTAAATTATGATAAATAAAGAGAAACAAATAAGCGGGGTGGCAATAAAGCAGGTTTTCTTGCTTGCTATTATATTAGTGTTGACGGGGCTGATTTGTTTTAACCTCGCCCTTTTTATACCTTCGGTTTTGGGGGCACTTACGATCTATGTTGTATGTCGCAAGTATAACTTTTATTTGCAGGAGGTGAAAAAATGGAAACCATGGCTTTCATCACTGGTGTTAATGCTTGCCAGTTTGATCATTCTTATTCTGCCGATCTATTTTATAGCTGATCTATTGATTGATAAACTAGGGAATGCACAGGCTTATATGACCAAGTTTAATGTATTTCTTGAGAAAATACATACTTATATTGATACAAAGTTTGGGTTTGATATATTGAGTAAGGAAAATATGGATAAGGTAAAAGGTTCGGTAGGAAAAATCTCTTCGGTTGCTCTTAGTGGAACCTTTAATACGCTTACCGTAATCATGTCAATGTATTTTATTCTTTACTTTCTTTTAGAAAAACCAAGACTTTTTGAAAAAATATTGACATCATCTGCTCCCTTAAAGAGAGCTAATGTCTCTCTGATCGGCGATAAAATGAGAAAGCTGATTATGGCAAATGCCATAGGAATTCCTGTTGTTGCTATTGGCCAGGGGATTGTGGCACTTATAGGGTACTTTATCTTTGGTGCACCCAGTCCTGTATTACTTTTTGCATTAACAGCTGCTGGTTCCATGATCCCGGTTGTTGGGGCAGCCATTGTGTATATTCCGGTTTGTATTTATATGATTGCTGTGGGTGATACAGGACCGGGACTTGGTCTTGCTGTCTACTGTTTGGTGGTCGTGGGACTGACGGATAATTTGCTGCGTTTTACACTTTTGAAGAAACTGGAAGATATTCATCCCCTTAATACAGTATTTGGAATTATTATGGGAATGAATTTGTTTGGCTTTATGGGGCTGATTTTCGGGCCTATTCTGATCTCTCTTACTCTTCTACTCATTCAGGTGTATAGAAACGAATTTTCAGATGATGAGGCACATCCTGAACTGGAGTTGCCAGATAAGGACAATGATTTAGATAATAAAGTTGATTTAATAGTATAAGTTGTGGAAGGAATAAACCCAGAAATATTGAAAGAAATATGTGTTGCTAAAATGCCGTTTGGAAAACATGAAGGAACTGTACTGGCTGATTTGCCAATTAGTTATCTCGAATGGTTTCAACGACAGGGAATGCCGAAAGGAAAACTTGGAATGCAGCTTTCAACCATTTATGAAATAAAGCTGAATGGCTTGATGGATCTGTTGACGCCACTTCGCGGGGGAACAGTAAATTATGAAAAAATAAAAACCAAGACTTATAAATTTTAATATAAACAGATGGATTCTCAAAAGCTCGTTGATATTTTAAAATTGGAGCCACATCCTGAAGGAGGCTATTATAAAGAAACGTACAGATGTGAGCAGACATTAACCTTAGAAGATGGGAATGTAAGAAACATAAGTACTGCTATTTATTATTTGTTGGAAAATGAAAACAAATCTTCTTTTCATCGAATTAAATCTGATGAATTATGGTTTTTCCATCAAGGAGAGCCTTTGGAAATTGTTTTTATAAAAGATGGGAACCTACATACCGTAATTTTGGGGAATTCTATAG
Source organism: Chryseobacterium paludis (assembly GCF_025403485.1). Lineage (NCBI taxonomy): Bacteria > Pseudomonadati > Bacteroidota > Flavobacteriia > Flavobacteriales > Weeksellaceae > Chryseobacterium > Chryseobacterium paludis. Next base: position 3,320,679 of record NZ_CP099966.1, on the reverse strand, counting down.
AAAACGGACAGATACCGCAAGTAAGAATTGAAGCCAATTTGTGGTTTGCTGCAAAAATTTCAAATGGGAAAGGTTATTCATTAGTTAGTTGTACCGTTGCTCCTGGGTTTGATTTTTTAGATTTCGAACTAGCAGAAAGAAGCGTATTACTTGAACAGTATCCTGATTTAAAAGAAGTAATTAAAGAATTTACACATTGAGATTTATTTGAATGATTTCCTACTCCTCTAAAGTAAATTTATAATATCTCTAAAAAGAGAACATTGATAATAAAAAGAGACAAGCTATTGCCTGTCTCTTTTTATTTATTAGTAGTGTATTACATGTATAGTTCCTTAAAGTATTTAATGTGTAAATAAAATGGAATTAAATAAAAGAGTCGGTGTCACTTTTTTGTATTTCCAATTTTTTTATTTATTAACTGAATATATTACAGGAACAAGAAAAAGTATAGATCCGATAAAAAACGCAAATGTTAATAAATGAATTCTGTAATCATTAATTCTTAAAAAAATAAACTGGTTAACTATTCTTAATGCCCAAAATCCAGAATTAGCTAATAGAAAGTATTTACCGAAATTTGTACCTGTTATTTCATGATTAAAAAAGAGACATATTAAACCAGTGGTGAAGAAGACAAAAATTATCTGGATGTTTAAGATTTGCATAACTCCTCTGTTGACTTGAGAAAGCTTTTCCAGGTCTTTTTTCCAATTAAAAAACTTCCAAAAGAATAAGTGAAACACACCAAGTATTAAAGAGTAAATCCCGCAAATAATGATGATTGTTTCCATTGTTGTTCTGTTTAGTTTTTCAGACCTGCAATTTCATCACGAAGCTTTGCCGCTTTTATAAAATCAAGGTTTTTTGCTGCCGCTTCCATTTCTTTTTGCTTTTGCTCGATCATCTTCTCAATATCTTCAGTAGCGTAATTTGCTTTGGCTTCGGCAACTTTCTGAATAATTTCCTTTTGGGTATATTTTGAATCAGGGAAATCCTTACTTCTTCCAACTAGATTTTCTGAAATTTTTTTATTTAAAGCAGTTGGTACCAAACCATTTTCTTCATTATGCTGCATCTGTTTTGCACGGCGGTACTCTGTTTCATCTATAGTAGCTTGCATCGATTTTGTCATCTTGTCAGCATATAGGATAGCCTTGCCGTTAATATTCCTAGCCGCACGTCCAACCGTCTGAATCATTGATCTTCTGCTTCTTAGCATTCCTTCTTTGTCGGCATCTAAAATAGCAACCAGCGAAACTTCAGGTAAATCCAATCCTTCTCTTAATAAGTTGACTCCGATCAAAACATCGAAAACTCCCAACCTTAGATCCTGCATGATCTGTATACGTTCCAGTGTTTCAACATCTGAATGGATATATCTGGTTCTTATTCCGAATTTTGTAAAATATTTGGTGAGCTCTTCAGCCATTTTTTTTGTTAGTGTGGTCACTAAAACTCTTTCATCTGCAGCAGATCTTTTATGGATCTCTTCCATCAGGTCATCAATTTGATTTAATGATGGTCTTACTTCAATAACAGGATCCAGAAGTCCTGTAGGACGAATGATCTGCTCAATATAGGATCCTCCGGTTTTTTCCAACTCATAATCGGCTGGTGTTGCCGAAACATAGATGACCTGATTCTGCATGGTTTCAAATTCGTCAAATTTTAATGGTCTGTTATCCATTGCAGCAGGAAGTCTGAAGCCGTATTCTACAAGAGCTTCTTTTCTGCTTCTATCGCCGCCATACATCGCATGAACCTGAGGAACAGTTACGTGACTTTCATCAATGACCATCAGGAAATCTTTTGGAAAATAATCGATAAGACAGAAAGGTCGAGAACCAGGTAGTCTTCCATCCAGATATCTTGAATAGTTTTCGATTCCCGAACAGTAACCCAATTCTTTTATCATTTCAAGATCTAGCTCTGTTCTTTCCTGTAGTCTTTTTGCTTCCAAAGGCTTGTCTACGGAGCTAAAGAAATCCACTTGTTTTACCATATCATCCTGAATGCTTCTGATTGCTCCATTTAAAGTTTCCTTGGAGGTAACAAATAAGTTAGCAGGGTAGATTTGAATCTGCTCAAAATTAGACGTTACATTTCCTGTAACAGGATCGAAACTCTGGATCTTTTCAATCTCATCACCAAAGAACTGAATTCTGACACCATCATCTGCATATGCTGGGAAAACATCGATTACATCTCCTTTAACCCTGAATGTTCCCCTCTGAAATTCGTTTAGAGTTCTTGCATAGAGTGCACTTACTAAAGAGTGAAGAAGTGCCGTTCTTGTCACTTTCTCACCAATTCCAATCGATATAAGGGATTTGTGAAATTCAGATGGGTTTCCGATACCATAGATACATGAAACGGAAGCTACGATTAATACGTCCCTTCTTCCCGAAAGCAAACTTGCAGTAGCAGAAAGACGTAATTTTTCCACTTCTTCATTAATGCTCAAATCTTTTTCGATATAGGTTCCCGTGGTTGCAATATAAGCTTCAGGCTGATAGTAATCATAATAGCTTACAAAATACTCGACAGCATTGTCAGGGAAAAACTCCTTAAACTCCATGAAGAGCTGGGCTGCCAAAGTTTTATTATGCGCTAAAACCAGGGTAGGCTTTTGAACATTGTTTACAACATTGGCTATTGTAAAAGTTTTTCCAGATCCTGTGACCCCTAGTAAAGTCTGATATTTCTCACCGATTTCAATTCCTTCGGTAAGTTTTTCAATAGCTTGAGGCTGATCTCCGGTTGGTTTGTATTCTGAGTGAAGATTGAAATTCATACATCAAATTTATGAAATAAAAAAGAGTCCTAAAGCGGACTCTTACAATTATTATCATTTTTTACCATATTCAAAAGTCATCGTTATTGGAAGTCTGAAGACAGTTGCGGCTGGTTTGCCATCAGCAAGTGCTGGCTCCCATTTTACGTTTTCTGTAGCAGACTTTACCGTTCTGTAAACTTCATCATTAAAAACCCTGTTATTACCATCTGTTGTTATCTTGTCAACTGTGCCATCTTCTTTAATTGAGATAAAAACGTCGGATCGTATATGCCCTTCATTTCCATTAAGAAGACTTCCATTGAAGTTCTTGGAAATTTTGTTTCTTAGCTCATTAATTCCTTGCGGAAATTTTGCCTGAACAAAAGAGTTGTTTGCTGGGGGTGGTGGCGGCGGAACATCAGGGTTTCCAGCCATATTCGCTTTCTTTCCTTTTGTTTTCTCTACTGGAGGAGGTGGTGGTGGAGCCATTTCAGAATTTCGATTGATTTTCCCTTTCTTGGCTGCTCCTTTTTTTGTTGGACGAATGGTATCCGAAGCAATTATTTTGTTCGTTGTGCTTTCTTGTTCGTCAGCTGTTTTTTGTGAAGCATTTATCAACGATATTTTTCCATGCTCTTTTGAGTCATCTATATTTGAAACAGAATTGCTGGCGTATGTTTTCTCCACAAAAAGACCAAAGGCTATTATTAATATGGGAAGTGCCGCTGTTTTTTTCAGCCAGGTAAATTTTGATTGTTTAGTGTTCATCATAATAAATCTTTTTTTTGTATTGTTAAAATTAAATGGATGAGTAAATTCAAGCTTTTGAGAATCAATTATTTCATTAAGGATTAAATTCTGATAATCCCTAACATTGAAATTATTTTCCAGAACAGTCTCATCAGCGAGAAACTCATGATTGGTAATGATTGCTTTTTTATAAAAATAAATAGCAGGATTAAACCATGTTAAGATTTTAATAATTTCGATTAAAAATAGATCCCAGCTATGCTTTTGATCCAAATGGCTTTTTTCGTGTAAAAATATTCGTGGATCTATTTTACCATTGACTAGGTAGTTTTTTCCAAGATAAATGGTGTTTGAAAAAGTAAAAGGAGACAGATTATTTTCTGTTAATATTATTTTGTAGTTGAAGTGAGTTATTTTTTTTCCTTTAATATTTTTAATCTTCAGGATTGAAATGATGGCTTTTACAAGGAGGGCAATAGCAATGATCCCATATATGATCCATAATGCGTTCGCCCAGTCAAAGCTTTCCTGTTTTGCAGAGAGTGATTGTATTTGCTGGGTTGCCTCTTCAAAAATGAGTTGTGATTTCTGTTTTGAAATTGGATTTTCCACTGTAATTGAAATGAAAGGAACCGAGTATGAAAACAGTAATGAAAAAAGTAAGAAAAATCTGTTGAAACGATACATTTTTTCTTTTTCCAATAAAAAATAATACACCGCAATAAGTAGCGAAGAGCATAAAATTATTTTGAGAAAAATGTAAAGCATCTTTAATCTTTTATTTGTTGATCAATTATTTCGCGGAGTTCTATCAACTGTTTTTGAGATAATTTTGCATTAGACGTAAAAAATGATGCAAATTGTGTTACCGAACTGTCGAAAAAACGGTCAATCATAGAAGTCATTTCTTCCTTGAAATATTCTCCTTTACCTACTTTTGGATAGTATTCACGAGAATTTCCATATAATGTATAGCCTACAAGATCTTTATTCTGCATCCTTTTTAATAAGGTTGCGACTGTTGTGGAAGCCGGCTTTGGTTCAGGGTAAAGGTCTAGAATATCTTTCATGAAAACCTTTTGTTTATCCCAAAGAATTTCCATAATCCCCTTTTCGGAATCTGTTAACTTTATTTCTTTCATGTTCTACTTTTTGATAGTTTGTTCTACAAATGTAGAATAAAATTTTGAACACGCAAATTTTTGTGGCATTATTTTTCCATTCATTTTTTAAATCACTAATCCCAATACTATGAAATTCAATAAGTTTTATGTACCCGCTTTCAGTCTTTTCCTACTTTTATCGGCATGTAAAAAGAATAATGCAAATGCCCAGCAGGTCTCAAAGGACGGCGGCGTTGAAACAGAAAAGCCGAATTCTAATTATAAACCTGCATTTGCAGGACAAACGAGAATTAAGGCTGTAAAAACCACAACACCTTATAAAGTAGAAGTCTTAACTAAAGATTTGGGCAGACCTTGGGGCATCATAAATTTACCCGATGGGAAATTTTTAATTACAGATAAGAAAGGTTTTATGAATGTTGTTTCTACTGATGGAAAGCAAATTTCTAAAATTGAAGGATTTCCAAAAGTAGATTCAAAAGGTCAGGGTGGAATGTTGGATGTAGCGCTTGATCCTGATTTTAAAAATAATAATACGATCTATTTCAGTTTTTCTGAACCTTTTGGGAAAGGGAACTTAACTTCCGTTGCAAAGGGTAAACTTTCCGGAGATCTCAAAACTATAACAGATGTGAAGGTTATTTTTCGAGCAGAGCCGTCATATGATGGAGATAAGCACTATGGAAGTAGGTTGGCCTTTGATAAAGAAGGTAACTTATTTGTAAGTACTGGTGAAAGATCAGACAAAGAAACAAGGATATATGCTCAGAAAACAGATAATTACTTAGGTAAAATTCTTAAAATCACAAAAGATGGTAAACCGGCTCCGGGAAATCCATTTATTGGAAAAGCAGGATATAAGCCCGAAATATATGCTTATGGAGTAAGAAATCCTCAAGGAATGGCTATTGACCCAAATGGAAATCTCTGGGATGTTGAAATGGGACCGAGAGGGGGTGATGAGATTAATTTTATCCAACCCGGTAAAAATTATGGTTGGGGAGATGTTACTTATGGTATTGAATATTCTGGAGAAAAAGTAGGACAGGGAATTACTCAAAAAGAAGGAACTGAACAGCCTGTTTACTATTGGGATCCTGTGATTTCACCAAGTGGAGTTACTTTCTATACGGGAAATATCGATGAATGGAAAGGGAATTTGATCATTGGATGCTTAAGCGGAGAACATATCAACCGAATTGTAATGAAGAACAATAAGGTTGTAGGCGAAGAACGTCTTCTGGCTGACCAGAAAGAGAGATTCCGAGATGTACTCGATGGGATGGATGGAAATATTTATGCTGTAACAGACAGTGGGAAATTGTATAAAATATCAAAGAAATAAAATAAATAAATAAAGAAGGCTCCTGAAGTTATCGGGAGCCTTTTTCTATTCTTTAAAATTTGAAATTAAATCTTGCAAAAACCTGTCTTCCTGCAAAACCCATCTGTACAGGATCAAAAATTCCTCCGGATTCTGTGTTACCAGCTGAAACAGCTGTTGTTTGTAGGGTTGGGTATCTGTTGAATAAATTTTTGCTTCCCAATGTCAATGTAATACTCTTCGAAAAATCATACCCAAATGACAAGTCAGTGGTTACTCTTGCATTATAAGTCTGATAGTCATCAGCCCCATTATAGCCGATTAATGTAAGCTTGTCAAATCTAACCAATTGTAAATTAGCATTGAACTTTGAAATTTTATAATTCAAGCTTAAGTTTATTTTTGTTTTAGGTGCTGAGGCTAAGATAAATGCCCGTTCTCTTGGGCTCAGATAAATGTCTTCTTTGCCTTTTAATCTGTCGGAAGCATTTACAGATGTGATTTGCATTTCATTATAGTTTCCGGCTAAACTTGCAGTTAATTTTCCATTTCCAATAATTTCATTGTAGCTTAAAATAACATCAACACCTCTTGTTTTGGTATCTATAGCATTAGAGAAAAACTGTGCCTGATCTATATATGGATAATCTATTTGAACCTGTTCCGGAAGATCTGTTCGGGCAAAATTACCAGTTAAAACAATTCTGTTTTTCACTTTAATATAATAACCATCAACAGTGGCTGTGAATTTTCCAGTGTTAAATGTAAATCCAACACTTCCGTTTAATGATGTTTCTTGTTTTAATTGCGGAATTCCAACGTCTTTAGCAAGTTGACTGTCATTTGAGGCTAATTGAATAGTTACTAAATTACCTCCCTGAAAATTGGTGAATTGTAGAGCATAGTATTTTTGTGCTAAAGAAGGTGCTCTGAAACCAGTGGAAACAGAACCACGAAGGGCAAATTGAGAAGTTATGGCATATCTTGTTGCGAATTTTCCATTAATGGTGCTTCCAAAATCATTGTAGTTTTCAAATCTTCCGGCAAGACTTACCATCCATTTTTTGGTAATATCCAGTTCAGTATCTACATAAGCAGCAAAATTGTTTCTACTTTTATTTACTTCCTGAGAGTATCCTGGAAAACCCTGTGAACCGCCGGGTCTTGTGTTGCCATTTAAAGGGTTTGTTACCAATAAATTTTGTGGTGTACTGGAGGTTACAATATTTCCATTAACGTCATACATAGCATACGAAGCTTCTTCACCTTTAATAACATTAAATTTTTCATATCTGAATTCAGATCCAAAAGCGATATTTAATCCCTCCAGTACATTGAATTGTTTTGTCGCATTAAAGCCTGTCGTATTTTGTAAGATAGAATGTCCCCCTGCATTAAAACTGGTAGGTGATTTTACACCCAGGGTTGCATTGATCGTATTATCAATCTGATAAGTAAATCGGTTACTTCCGAAAGCATTGTAAAAATCAACATCCCAGCCGGCAACTTTGAACTTCAGGCCATTATCGAACGTGAAATCTGTTATACTTGTATCTTGGATTGGATTAAAACCATTTGGGTATACTTCTGGTACATTTCCGTCAGCATTTGCTTTTCTGGTCCACGCATTGGCATCTGTATTTCTTTGGGAGAAACCGGGATGGGAGTAAAATTTTAGATTGTCAGATAAAGGAACTTCGATATTTCCAAAGAAGTATACATTTTGAGATTTTGCGTCACCAAAACGTTGTCTAGGAGCATCATAGATTGCTGGATTTGCATTTCGAATAGAATATTCTTTATTGATGAACTCAGCTGTAAAATTGGCAAAACCACCCTGAGAGCCTATTTTCGTTCCATAATTCCCACTGAAATCAAAAGTATTTCCATCTATTTTGTGGTCGGATACAACATCATTGCTTCCTGGACTTTTAAAGAGATTCATTCCATAAAAAGCATTTCCTTCAAATCCTTTATTCCGATCATTCAGTACAATATTAATGACCCCGGCAATAGCATCGGAGCCATATTGGGCAGCTGCTCCATCACGAAGTACTTCCACTCTTTTGATTGCTCCGATAGGGATGGTATTCATATCATAACCTGTATTTCCTCTTCCTTTGGTGCCGAAAAGATTGATAAGTGAAGATTGATGATATCTTTTGCCGTTCAATAAAAGTAGAGTTTGATCTGGTCCCAGTCCTCTTAAAGTCGCAGGGTCTACTGCGTCTGCACCATCTGATCCGGATTGCTTATTGGAATTGAATGAAGGGGCAGCAAATTGCAAAAGCTGATTGACCTCCACTTGCCCTGTTGATTGGCTTACTTGTTTAATATCAATGACATCAATGGGTACTGGAGTATCTACTACGGTTCTTTTTTTATTCCGGCTTCCGGTTATAGCAACTTCCTCAATTTTTGCTTCTTTAGAAATAGTATCGTTCACTTGTTGCGAATAAAGCACGGAAGTCGTGCCCAGAAATAAGGCACTTAAGTATTTAATTTTCATATATATCAAGTTTCTGTGATTGGTAATTCTATCAAAAGTATTGATTTTTGTTTTTAAATCATCAGAAAAAATCACTATTCTTTGAAAAGTATTATGAAAAATAAATGTATTGCATAATTAAATGAAAAATTTTAATTAAATAGCCAAAATCAGTTAAAATTATGAAATCTGATAAGAATGTTTGTCCTAAATTGATTTGTAGTTGATATTTTTAACTACTTATAAAATAAGCCAATGAGAAATAAAAAAACCGAGAATAAATCCCGGTTTTATTTTTATGCTTCTTCCAGTTGTACTGTAAAGTGTCTTAAAAGTTCAGGCTCCCATGTGATCTTATATCCTTTTGCTATTTCATCGCGTCTTTCATAAACGTTTTTAATAGCTGCGGCAATATAATCCATGTGGTTATTGGTATATGTTCTTCTAGGTATGGCCAAACGAACCAATTCCAATTTTGGATAACGGTTTTGTCTCGTTTCCGGATCTCTGTCGGCAAGTAAAGTACCGATTTCTACTGTTCTGATCCCAGCTTCTTTATAAATTTCAAGACCTAAAGTCTGTGCTGGGTATTCTTCACGGGCAACATTAGGAAGAAAATTTAATGAATCGATAAAAACAGCATGTCCTCCAATTGGCTTTTGAACTGGAACTCCATATTCGATCAATTTATTTCCGAGATATTCAACCTGTGAAATTCTACTTTCTAAATAGGCAAATTCTGTAGCTTCATCAAGTCCTACTGATAAAGCGGCCATATCTCTCCCGGCCATTCCTCCGTAAGTAATGAACCCCTCATAAATAATAGTAAAACTGGACGCTTTTCTGAAAATTTCCTCACTATTTAATGCAATGAAACCACCGATGTTTACCAGTCCATCTTTTTTAGAACTCATGGTCATTCCATCTCCGTAAGAGAATATTTCTTTACAGATTTCTTTGATACTTCTGTTTTCCTGACCTTTTTCTCTTTTCTTAATGAAGTAAGCGTTTTCAGCGAATCTTGCAGAGTCAAAGAAAACAGGAATTCCATATTTATTAGAAAGCTCTCTTACTGCTTTCATATTTTCCAAAGAAACAGGCTGGCCTCCTGAAGAATTACAAGTGATCGTAATCAGACAGAAAGGGATCTTTTCTTTTGGGTGGCTTTTATAAACTTCTTCCAGTTTTTCAAGATTGATATTCCCTTTGAATGGATGCAGATCGTTGATGTCAAAAGCTTCATCCACTGTACAATCAATGGCATGGGCTTTACGAAATTCAATATGTCCTTTTGTTGTGTCGAAATGAGAATTTCCAGGTACAACATCACCATCTTTTACAAGAACAGAAAAAAGAACGTTTTCTGCAGCTCTTCCTTGGTGTGTAGGTAAAAGATATTGGAAACCTGTTATGCTTTTTACAGTGTTGTGAAGTTGGTCAAATGAACGAGAACCAGCATAACTTTCGTCACCGGTCATCAATGCTCCCCACTGTCTGTCTGACATTGCTCCCGTTCCGGAATCAGTTAATAGATCGATAAAAACCTGTGAAGATTTTAGATTGAATAAATTGTAGTTGGCATCTTTAAGCCATTGTTCTCTTTCTTCTCTTGTTGACTGGCGAATTTCTTCAACCATTTTAATACGGAAAGGTTCCGCGTACGGTAAATTCATGAGTTAAGTATTTATTTGTTTTGTAAAGAAAATTTGTTTGAAAATAATTTCAATTCATCAAGTATATTTAAAAGAATAATGAATATTACTCTGGAGCTTTAAATATATTTTCATCAGAGTGGAAACCAGCTACGCCGCCACTAACAGCAAATTTCATAGCTGATGCGGCTGTCATGCCCACTACAGGTTTGATGTTTTTTTCTTCTGTAACAATTACCCATCCGGAAATAGCATATGAATGTGGAAGGTATACAGCAACATAATTGTGCTTATCCACATCAGACATTTCTTTCTGAGTTAAAAATCCAATCCTCCAGATTTCCGGGTTTTCATTGGTTTTTACCCAAACGGGATCATTAAATTTTTTCTTATCTCCCACAAATGAAGACATAACATCTTTTGTAGGAGTGTAAATATGTTTTACTCCAGGAGTCTTTTCCAACAAACTGTCCATCGTGTCAAAAAAAAATCTCCCCACAACGAATTTATTTCCTAAATATCCTAAAATTGCGGTAATTAAAATGGTTGATACAAAAACTAACCCCGGAATTTCTTTTGCAACAGATGGTATTATATTGTCAATAGAGGTGACAACATACCATATTACAAAAATAGTAAGTCCGATAGGTCCAATAATCACAAGTCCCTGAAAGAAATTTTTCAGGAAAAAGTTGGCAATATTTTCAAAAGTCAGTTTTTTCAACTTGTGTTTTTAATGTATTTTGGATTAACCGTGTATTGTTTCTTTGTTTCCGTATGATTTGATAATACTAGCTTCATAGTCTAGCCACTCTTCCCATCGCTTATTCACTTTTTCAGGATCACCTAATTGTCTTGCGAATCCTATGAATGTTGTGTAATGGTTTGCTTCAGAGATCATTAGCTCTCTATAGAACACTTTTAGCTCCTCATCTTTGATGTTTTCAGTAAGAACTTTAAATCTTTCACAACTTCTTGCTTCTATCATAGCCGCAAAAAGCATTTTGTCAACAATAAGATCTTCTCTTTTCCCCTGAACAATAAATTTGGCAAGCTCATTTACATAATCATCCTTTCTGGCTCTTCCGAAAGAATATCCTTTTTTCTTAATAATCTCATGAACCTGATTGAAATGATCAAGCTCTTCCTGAGCAATAGCAAGAAGTCCGGTTACAATTTCAGTTTGTTCAGGCATCATCGTGATAAGAGAGATAGCGTTTGTTGCTGCTTTCTGCTCACACCATGCATGATCCGTTAAAATTTCTTCAATGTTTTCCTCTGCAATATTTGCCCACCTTGGATCAGTAGGAAGTTTCAACTTAAACATGTTTTAAATTTTTTGTAAATTTAAAATAAATTGACATAACAAATCTTCTTTTATTTCAGTTATTTAAGAAGCTGTGTTTCTTCGAAGGAATTCCAGAATATTCCATCCCAGGCTATCTATTTTCTTCAGGCCTTTTGCTATTATTGTTGCTAAAGCGATATTAATGATATAGATGATGATCATTAAACTCCACCACGGTATTTTTTCATTTAAAGAAACCACCAGAAAATACACCAGAGAAGAACTTATTCCTTGAGCAAAATAAAAGAAAATGGCATTCTTACCGATATAGGTGATGAAATTCTCCTTTGTGATTTTTAACCGGTTATAGAAGACAAATAATGTTACTAAAGAGAATAATGTCCATATAATATAAGGGACTTGAGGTGGAAATTTATTTTTATTGATCTTATAAAATATTTCGGATCCGTAATACCAGAACATCCATAATAGTAAGGCTGCAACTATTGCATAAAGAATGGGGATTATTTTAGTCGGAATTTTTTTTCCTCTCATTCTATTGGCAATTAAAAATACGGCAAAATAAAATGCCACATAACCGACCTGTCCCGTTGGATAAAGCCAGGGAAAGAGATTAAATATTAATGTTAAAGCAATACATAATCCGATAAACCAATTGATGTGTTTTGGAAAAAATCTTAAAGTTAAAACTCCAAAAACGGTTAATATAAAATACACTTTTAAGTACCAGAAGCTTCCCATAGCTACAGGAAACGTATCAGCATTAGTATACTGATGAAGATACCAGTTACCTAGATTTTGCCATTGAGGTTCCATTGATATACTCGTTGTTGCGTATTTTGAACCAAATGTTGAATAAAATTTTTGTAACCATTCCATGGAGAAGAAGGTTAGCCCGAAAACCTTAAAGAAGTAGTCGAGAAAGAAAAGAAACGTTACAAAAATCATGTAGGTGATCTGTAATTTCAGTAACCGATACAACGTTTTTTCAATATTAGCTCCTGAAGTAATCCCACTTAATGCGTAGAATAAGGCAACATCAAATACCAATGAAAAGACTCTTACTTCGGCAGGAATATAAAATTGGCCTGACCAGAAAGCAGTGTGAATAAATATAATTGAAATGGTTGCTAATCCTTTTGCAAAATCAATATAGAGATCCCTATTCATTGTATTGTATGATAAAGTTCAAAAGTAAATAAAGTTTATTAATTATTCTGAGTAAATAAAAAAGAGGTAAAGAATAACTTTACCTCCTTTCTAAATATGCAAAAATGAGTGTTTATAGATTTTTAAATTCTTCAGCAGAGATTTCTCCGGTTTGAATTTTTCTTAATTCATCCATATATTGACTCATATAAGCGTCAATTTCAGGATTTCTTGAATTTTTCCCCATTTTGTAGGTTCCGTTTAAAACACCTTGATAATAATAGAAGAAGTTATAATCGAAATCAGCTGCAGAAAGACTGTATTGTCCTAAAAGGAAACCTAAACGTACAGCAGATCTTCTTTGTGGTGGAGTTCCGTGGTGATTAGGACTGTTCGTCTGATTGTCTCCAATACTTTGTGCAAACTCGTAAGCAGAAGCGATTTCTGCGAAGGTGGTTTTGTTATACCCATTTGGTCTTCTTAAATAATAACCTGCAAATCCATCTGCTTCTAATTCGTTAGGTCTCGCAGTAGATTCATTTACAGAAGGTAAATTGAAGATATACTGTAATTGATGACCATATTCATGAGCTAAAATCATCGCATTGACAATGTCTCCACCTTTATTTTTTGCATCAGCATAAATAGCATAGCCATAATAAATTTTTCCGCTTGAATATGAAATTGCATTGTAAGTGGAATTGAAATTCGAAGGATCATTTACAAATCGTAGGGTAGGATTACTTCTTCCCCACATGCTTGCGATTTTGGTCATTTGACCATTCATGAAATTCGTATCAGCAGTGGTTTGTAAGCCAGTCATTAAAACGGATGATGAACTCCAGTTTTGATCTACATAGTAACAAATTTTTTCTTTGTCCCCAGGTTGCTCAATTTTTGCGTTTTCCGATTGTGATTTTGGTAAGACATTGTCTTCCATTTTGTCATCATTACATGCAGTTAAAGAGAATACAGCAACTGCTCCTGCTAGAAAGCAGAATTTAAAGTTTTTCATATAAAATATTTTTTGGTGAAAACGAAGATATAAATTATTTTTTATTTACTAATACATAAATAGTTAAAATTATTCCTTATATGGTGAAAAAGCTTTTAAGTAAAAAAGATTGTTTTGATTGTAAGGTAATTAGAAAATAATTCTTATATTTGCACCTCGAAATAACTAAAAATTTATAAACAATGTTTGCAATTGTAGAAATAGCAGGGCTTCAATATAAAGTTGAGCAAGACCAGAAGTTGTTTGTACACCGTTTAAAAGGAGATAAAGGAGGGAAAGTTTCTTTCGATAAAGTTCTTCTTACTGTAAACGGTACAATCACTGTAGGCGCCCCAGCTGTAAGCGGGATCACTGTAGATGCAGAGATCTTAGACCATGTTAAAGCTGATAAAGTAATCGTTTTCAAAAAGAAAAGAAGAAAAGGTTACGAAGTTAAAAACGGTCACAGACAATCTTTAACTCAGATTAAAATTACAGGAATCACTGGATTTGAAGCTGGAGCAAAAAAGACTGCTAAAAAAGAAACAGTAAAGGCTGAAGTTCTTTCAGACAACGCAACTGTTAACTTTGGTGAAGATCATGAACTGAACTATCACTTAAAGAAAAACAACTTGTCTCAGTCTAAAGAAAACAGAGAAACTTTAATTACTTTAGGAAAAGCTGTTAAAGTTGAATTAGAGAAGAAAGTTCTTACTCACGAAGAAGTTGATGCTGCTATCGTTAAGAACATTGATCAATTTAAAGCTCTTAATAAATAATAATAATCTACAAATAAAATGGCACACAAGAAAGGAGTCGGTAGTTCCAAAAACGGTAGAGAATCTCACTCTAAGAGATTAGGTGTAAAGATTTTCGGTGGACAAGAAGCTATTGCCGGTAATATTATTATCAGACAGAGAGGTACTCAACATCACCCAGGTGAAAACGTGGGAATGGGTAAAGACCATACTTTGTTTGCATTAGTAGACGGTAAAGTAGTTTTCAGAAAGAAAGCAAATAACAGATCTTTTGTATCTGTAGAACCAAACGCTTAATCTAAGCGTTCTATAAAAATTAAAAGCCTCAACAGTGTTGAGGCTTTTTTTTGGCAAAATATTTTATAATATTCCAATTTTTGTGAAATATTTTTATATTTGTTAGCGTTCATATACAAATGATTGCGAAAGCCGAAAAGCATAAAGAGTAGGCAACAAACTAAAACTATTTATTATGAAAAATTTAAAAAAACTGACAAAAAGAGAGTTAAAAACGATTGATGGTGGCGCTGAAAGATGTCCGGTACCAGCTTCATGGTGTGCAGAATGGTGCTCATGGACAGCTTGGCAAAAAGCACATTGTATCAATGCTGTTATTGATACACCATGTGATTGTTAATTGAAAAGAATGAGTACAAATTTTTAAAACAAACTATTTTATGAAAAACCTAAAAAAACTTACGAAAAGAGAATTGAAATCAATTGATGGTGGTGCGGCAGCTTGTCCTCCTCCAGCAACTACCTGTTCAGCATGGTGCTCATGGACGCCACAACAAAGGCTTAGATGCCCAAATATGATTATAGATCCAGATCCATGTCCATGCTAATCTGAATTTTATACTTACATATAGTGCCTCAACAATGTTGGGGCTTTTTTGGCAAATATTTTTTATAATATTCCAAATTTCGTGAAATATTTTATATTTATCATCGTTTATTTATTAAATAAAATGCGAATGCCGAAAAGCATAAAGAGTAGGCAACAAACTAAAACTATTTATTATGAAAAATTTGAAAAAATTGGGAAAGAAGGATTTGAAAAACATTAACGGAGGACTTGGTTCAGATTGTCCCGTACCGGCCACATGGTGTGCAGAGTGGTGCCAATGGACAGAACAGCAGAAGAGAAAATGTGTTAATATGGTTATCGATTTCTGTGAAACTTGCTAAATAATATAATAAAGAGGTCTCAATTATTTGAGACCTCTTTATGTTTATAATTAAAATGTATAAACAATTTTTTCGTTTTACTTAATCTAAATTAAAAACCAACCTGGAAACCAGCTTTTATTCCAAATGTAGAAATATCAGGTCTGTTTAGATAGTTGCCCCGCCAGTTAAAATCTACTCTGAAGATCCTTAAATTTCCAAATCCTATATTCTCAATCCCAAATCCATATTCATAGTAGATGTGATCACTTGGTGCGGAGTATTTGAATCCTTCTACATTAATGTTCTTGGAAGCATCGCTTAATGTTCCGTATGCACTTCTTATAAATGCAATCTCTCTTAATTTCAGCTTCTTGATCAACGGAATATAAGAAAGGATTTTACCATTAAAGTGGTGTTCCAAATGCAAGGTAGTGTAGGTATCTGCTACAAATTCATAGTAATTAAGTTGAGCAAATGTGTTCCCTACTAAACTGTAGGATTGGTTTCCTGGGATCACATTTTGTAAAGCCAATGGAACTGTGTTGAAATTTTTTCCAGCTTCAAAATTGATTAATGTTTTTCCCCAGCTTCCAATTAAAACAGGTTTATAAAATAAGAATTGCAATTTATTGTAATTGAAATCTGCATTAAATAAACCTTCAAGTCCTCGGGTATATTTTAAGACAATTGTGGGTGCCAATGTTCCATGTTCATGCCTGTCAACTCCGGTTTGTGAAAATTTAGCTCCTGGTCTCGCTATTAAGCTAACAGTAACATGTGAGTCGTTAAGCGTTTGTCTTAAGTTTCCATTTCTATAGTACATAAGACTGAATCCATCAGGATTGGCAGATTTAATGCTTTGCATGGTTCCGTCAATTCTAACCTGAAAATTTTTCCAAGGCTCAATAGCCGCAAAAACATTGGTTTGATTTAAAGAACTTAAAGAGGCATTATCTCCCCTTGCGAAAACGGTTGAAGACGCAAATGATCTGGACATGATTCCATCGTCAGTTGTTAGCTGAACTCCCAGCTGCATAATGTCTCTTCTCGTCCCAGCTCCGATCATAAATCGGTTAACTCTATTGAACATGTATTTTGCTTCGACACCATATTTAAATTGTTGATCTTTAAAACCATAAGCAGTGTAGAATTGTATTCTCCAAGGGTCGTTCATGGTAAAATAGCTTCTGGCTCCCAATCTTATTCTATCCCCTTCTACTTCGTTTACTCCATATACTGAGAATATGGGACCTAGATCTATCCCTTTTGTGACGTTGTAATATCCTGAGCCAAGGGTTTCATACAATTTTACAATTCGATTGAATTTTGGAACCTGTTGAAGCTTGTCAAGCATATCATACACACCTTGTTCAGATTTAGACAACGAGTCGGGTCTTGCTTTGGTCCAATAAGCTTCGTCTTTATCTACGAACTTATTATCATATTCTTCCTCTCTACGGGTGAAAACTGATGCAGCAAGAGGCTTGTTAAATACATAGTCTGAATAATCAACAGATCTTTTGGCAATTATGCTTTTAGAGGTTTTCTTTTTTGAAAATGGTGTTATTTCTACTTCTGTTACAAACTTTTTAGGCAAAAAAGTATTTTCGTCAGGATTATCATATTCTAATTCAGTGGAAATTCCATTCACGAAATTAACGTTCATTTTCTGTGTTGATTTCAATGTAGCTCCTATTACGGCATAGGTATCGGTGTCAATATAGAGGTAGCCCTGGAAAGCTAAAATATCTGTTCTTTTGGGTTGATATCTGATCTTATAAGCGTTCTCCCCACGTACACTGAGGGTGTCAACTAAATTGTAATCATATGTACTAAATCCGTCCGTTCCTACCGGGCTTGGAAAACCAATATCAAAATAATTCAATGTGTTATCATAAATATTAATATCCCGATAAAGGTTTTTTGCTGTTAAAGTAACGATTTGATTATCTTGAAATCCAGAAGTTTTTTGAGCAATTAATAGTCTCTTTGTTTTCTTTCCGGGTTTATTTTCTCCATAATTTTCATAAACTGCTTCATTTAAAAAAACGGGAAGTGCCATTTTACCACTCGCGGTTGAATCTGCATAATCAAAAATGAAATCCAGCTTGTTAAAGATCTTCCTCTTCATAAAGGCACTATCAAGATTGTTGGCGTCAAACTGGATCTTTTCGTATTCTTTATAAGTATATGTGTCAAACTTATTCAGTCCGTTGTTTCTTTTTCTTTTCCAGACTTCCTGCATAATAGCATAAGCAGGGTTTTCTTTTTTGTTTTTGTATTTTGTTTTTTCGTTGTGAATGACAACTTCCTGAATACTTTCTACTTTTTCTTTAGAAAGTTTTACAAAAATATTGTTGGCATTTTCAGGTGTTATATCAACGCTCTCTAATGCATAGCTTTTTCTTAGAAACTTTAGTTTATAAATAATGCTGTCCGACTGAACACTGAAATCCCCATTAGTTGTTGTTAAAAGGGGCTGGTTACTGTCATTGATAAAGATATCCACTCCGGTAACTTCTTTGTTGGTCTTAGCATCAACGATTTTGCCACTTGCTGTATTTTGTGCGCAGACAATGCCGGAAAATAAGAGGAAAAGGTAGAGGTAGTGGTATTTGGGGTTATTAATTAACATTCGTAGTTTCTTCAAGCATTTAGCATAAACAAAAAGTATGCTGTTTATTTTTAAAACGGATAAGATTATAAAAAATTTCGTGTTTATTTACAAAAGATGCAAATGTACCAAAAAATAATACCATCTCAATATGATATTTGGGGAGTTTCAATTTACTAACGAAGCAGTAATAGCTTGTTTAAGTATCATATAGGAATAGTTTTATGCAAAAAATAGCTGTATTGTTCTTCATTAAAATAAATAACTTATTTATGTATGAATACAAATTATAAAATTTTGCAAAATGAACTTATTGAGAAAAGAGTTTAAAGTTGAATAATACGGAATGTTAAGTTAAGGCAGATGTTTATTTAATAAATGATGAAAATACAAATAGAATGTAGAGTTTGGATTTAGTCAAATAAAAAAGAGTTACAAAATTGTAACTCTTTTTAAGCTCCTCCTGCTGGGCTCGAACCAGCGACCCTCTGATTAACAGTCAGATGCTCTAACCAACTGAGCTAAGGAGGAATTTTCCTTTGTTTTAAGTGGTGCAAATATAATATGAATATTAATATGAAGCAAATTTTTTTAGGGCAATTACCATAAAAAATTAAGAAAATTCAAAATTTGAGTAAAAGCAGGTTTATTCAGGTTTGATGCATGATAGAGAAGATTTTTTTATCAGTCTCTATTTCAATATTTTGGAATTGAAAATTACGAATAAGTCTATCTATTTAGTTGGAATTAGAAATTTAAAAAAATAGAATTGAAAGGTAGAAATAAAAAAAGAGTTGCAAAATTTGCAACTCTTTTTGGCTCCTCCTGCTGGGCTCGAACCAGCGACCCTCTGATTAACAGTTAGAGGCGATTTTATTTTTTATTATGTGTTTGTTTATCTAATGTCTTTATTTTGTTTGTTTTATATGTAGTTTTCAAATATTCTATTCCTTCTGTTAGAAAATTATAGTATTGATGTACTGAATTTTCAATATAAGCAGTGTGGGAATGAACCACATAGACCATTGAACCTATTTCTCCTTTAATGGGATAATATGAAGCATTTGAATTGTCATTTTTGCAAATCTGGGAAATAAATTAGAATATTCCTTTTGGAAAAGAGATTTTGGTTCTGATGCTAAAGAATTATATTAAGACTAAAAAGTTGGATAAAACCTTTATTTACCTTAAAAATATGATTATCCAAAAGTTTGATGAATTGTTTAAAGATTGTGATGAAAATTATCCAATTATTGTTGGGAATTAAATAAGAGTGGTTGGTTTTACTGTAGTGTAGTTGTAGTAAAACCAATCATTTTGTTATTGACTATTAGTATCTTGAATAAGCCTTACTTTAGAAGGAAATAGTGTATTTGAATTAAATATAATTTTTAATCATTTGTTTTTTTAAGTCTCTCTTTTATGGGAGGCTTTTTGTATAAGTTGTAATAAAAAACCTTTACCAAAATTGATAAAGGTTGATTTATAATTTGTTGATTTTATTGTTTAGTAAATATCAAACCTTTTGTTTCAGGCAAGTAGATATTTATGTCTGTTCCTTGAGGGCACTTACTGCTGTCAAGTATGATGTCATTAGGTTTGTATTCCCATGATAGCTGAGTAGTACTAATCTTTTTTAATTCAATAGCTCCCCAACCAACTCTGCAATTTGTTCCCCCATAATTGAACCATACAATATTCTGATTAGGATAAGTCCCATGACTGTAAATAGTATGTTCAAATTGATTTGGTTGAAAAGTCATGCTTTGTGTGTCTTGAAGAATAGCTCCTGCTGAATTTTTTACAACATATCTTATTGACAATGCGTCTTGATAAACCTTTAAGGCTTTAAAAAACTTTTGTACTTCTTTTGTAATATAGATTGTGATTTCCCTATTTTGAAAAGAAGATTTGTAGGTTCCTATATAAGGAGTTAATTCATTATTGGAATCCTTTAAATAGGAATTCTGAGGGACTTCATCAAAGTCTGTATTCAATGGATAAACTTGTTGTGAATAGCATGAACTTGAGAAAAGGAATACTGTTAAGAATAATATAATTTTCATTTTTTCGATTTAATTTAAAGATTATAGACATGGTATAGCTGTTGTTGTACCATTATCATTTTTAGTTACTGTTTTTATTGTTCCATCACTTTCTATTCTTTGTAGGGTTACTTTTCCATTTAGCCCCATATCATTAAGAGATTTAAAAAATAACTTTTCATACCCTTCAGAAGTTGATGGTTTGAACATTCCATACCTAGTTTGGTACCTAGTTACATGGTCATCTAAATCTTGTTGCGAAAAAGTTACTAATGCATCATTATAAGTTCCATTGAATAATATTACATAATGCATGCCATTTGGTGCTACCATTCCTAGGTAAGCATTACTTGCATTTGTAGGGTTTCCATTTCCTTGTGCTAATGCAAATTGCAAAAGCTGGTCAATATCTGGTGGGGAAAGCATTGGTATACCCGTTGGTGTATGATTATGATAACCTCCTTGATATCCAGTTTTATCACCAAAATTAACACTATGTGCACCACCGCTTATTGTTGGAGAAGGAGTACCATCTGCTTTAAACATTACCCCTTTTTCTCCTCCTTGTGTGGATTGGTTTTTAAGCTCATTAATTTTTGCTTGTATTTTCGGATTTACTAAACGTTCTTTAGCTTTATCGCAGGGATTCTCATATGAACCTTCTCCTCCACCTCCACCTCCAGAATTAGGATCAATACAATTTTGAAATTTAGAGCAACCACCACCAGGACCACCGCCTCCAGGACCACCTGCGCCACCGCCACTATTACTACCATTACCAGGATTTGGAATATTAATAATAACTTCGTCTATATCACAAGGGTTATTTAAATCAAAACCACAATCATTTCCTCCTTTATTAGAGGCTCGAGCTTTACGAGTACTCTTTTCATATTGTAACTTGAAAAGATCTATTATTTTCAAGTAATAGTTAGAGTTAGAATCCATTGGCAAGTATTCGACAAATGTTTCTTTATCTTTAAGAACAGCAATAGTGAGTCCAGATACGCTATTATTTTTAATTATTGGATAAATAATCCAATGATCTCCATTTTCAAGGATAATATCCTGAGAATGTACATTGAACTCAACATATTCATCATTAAGTTTGTTAACTCTTTTCTGACTAAAGAATCCTTCCTTACTTAATCCAGTATTATTAATACCATCGTAATTTTCTAAAAGCTTTTTAAAACCAGCCGAATAATTTACAGCCTCTCCATTTTTAGAAGTAAAGACTTGAAATTTTTTAGAGTACTTTTCCTCTTTGTTATTAAGGAGATCTCCTTCAGAACTACAGGAGTTCATCCAAGTAATTAATGCTATCATAAGCACAAGTCGAATAATTAAATTTTTCCTCATTGATTGTTTGTAATTTTTAGATTGCTAATTTATAAATATTTTTTAATTCACAGCTTGGAGGTTTACGTATTGTTTTGAATCAACTTTCTCATAGACAAATTTACTTTTGATAGGCGACAAAATATGTCGTATTTTATTTAGATACAAATAGTTACTTAATTTTTATTGGTCCAATTTTGAGCAAACTCCTTATT
Source organism: Chryseobacterium paludis (assembly GCF_025403485.1). Classification (NCBI taxonomy): domain Bacteria; kingdom Pseudomonadati; phylum Bacteroidota; class Flavobacteriia; order Flavobacteriales; family Weeksellaceae; genus Chryseobacterium; species Chryseobacterium paludis. The sequence goes on along the minus strand of NZ_CP099966.1, from coordinate 3,298,967 downwards.
ATCGAAGGCTTCAATAGGTTTAATTGCATAATAAAGGTTTTTGGAGTAATGTTATCTATTTCCAGATGGGGCTATATAATAAGTGTAATTCTCTCCAATTGCTAAGCTGCCCGTAAAAAATTCAACATACTTTAAATCTTCATGAACAAATACTCCTCCCCATGATGATGAATATTGATAACCTTTTTTTTGTTCATTATATACCTTATCTTTTAAATCTCTGTAAGATAATTCCCCATTAGCTTTTTTAAATTCAATGTGGTCATCAAAAATAATCAGATAGGAATTATTTAATATGGTTTCGTCTCTTACTCGTTTATTGTTATGGTCGAAAATAGCAATATTGTAGACAGGTAAAGTTTTACCATAATTAGCTTTTATTTTACTATCACTGCTGTAATCATTTGTGGAATTGGAACTAGAAGCTGTGATATTTTAATAATAGTGTTCAAGGAATCATATAACCATTGTATTAGACGATTAGTCTCATTTGCGGATGAGTAATTGATTGTTGTTTGATTTATCATGCTAATACAGTTCTTTTGAAAAGTATCAGAGATAAGTTTTCTTTGTTCATTGGTTACATCTAAATTATTTATTTGATTAGATATAGTATTTACTGCATTTTGAACCTGCTGGGCATTATTGTTATATCTATTTTGTAGAATACTTGTAGCATTTCCTAAACCTGAAATATCCAATTGCTGTGGATCACGGTATTGTGTAGGCTGACGTGTTTGTGAAGATTGTGTCAAACTGTAATATTCCCATTGTCTTGTCATGCTGTTATAAATCTCATAACCTGTCATGTTTCCCCTTGAATCAAAATATTCATATCTCCGATTCATTGAGTTGCATTTTTTTGTAGCGGTTTGGGAAAAGCAAGAAATTCCAAATAATAAGAATGCAGAAAAGATAATTTTTTTCATAAGTGATTTTGTTATATCACTCAGTCCCAAAGTGAAAGGTTTAATTAAACAGAAAGCGTGGGACTAAACTCAATCTGCAATAGGGGGCTCTGGTAAGCCTGTAACACAAACAAGAATAGCCCACGCCATATGACGTGAGCATCAACTGTTTATTCCGTGTTACATTTTGAATTTACCAGATTCCCTATAACAGAATAAAAGCTAACGCTTTATATTTTTTTTCGATAAAATTTGAAATGCTAAGATATGAATTTTTGTAATTGTGTTTGGTAGTTTGACTCTCCTCCCTCGATAATTTTTAAAAATATCAAATACAGTTGGAGAGGAAGTAGTGAATATATATCTGCCTAATTACCCCACACAAAAAGTTTGAAAAATCAAAGCAATCCCTTTATAGAAGAATTTACAGCAATTCCACACCAAAATTTTATTTATAGATGTAAAGACTGTACCTACTTTCTGCTTACCTCCTATGGGTTAGAATGTTTTTTTTCTCTCCGCCCCCTTTTTTCTATACAACTTTTTCAGACAGTTGTTTTTGATTTTGTGTGGTCTTGTGTGGTCGTTTGTATTTTGATCAGTGGTTATTTATGGGTTTTATTCTTACTTCTATCTAGGTTTGATGTAAGTTAGAGTTGTGGTGGTGTTTAAAGGTGTTTTTAGGCGGCTTGTGTTTGTTGTCTTGATGTTTTAAATTGATTTATAAGCCTTATTGCGCCTAGTGTTATGTCTGATATATTTTAATTCTTTTATTTTTTCAGGCGGAAATTTGGAGCTTGTGCAAGGTTTATGCAAATAGAATATTGAAAAAGATATTAAAATGCTGAATTTTTATGCAAATTTTGTGCAAATAAAAAAGAGTTACAATAAATGAATATCGTAACTCCTTGATAATATGGCTCCTCCTGCTGGGCTCGAACCAGCGACCCTCTGATTAACAGTCAGATGCTCTAACCAACTGAGCTAAGGAGGAATGTCCTTTGTTTTTTAAGTGGTGCAAATATAGGACGAATATTTATACCAGACAAATTTTTCTTTTGAAAATTTGAAAAATCTTATAATTTCCCTGTAAATATTTTAAAGATATCACTTCCGAAAATCAGTAACATCAAGCCTAACAGGAAGATAACGCCAATCATCTGTGCATTTTCTAATACTTTTTGAGGGACTGGTTTCCCGAAAATGATTTCATATAATGTGAAAATAACGTGTCCACCATCAAGTCCCGGGATTGGAATAAGGTTCAGGAATGCCAACCAGATCGAGAACATTGCCGTAAAACTCCAGAAAGCAGGCCAATTGATAGCAAAGCTACCATCTGCAGCCTTGTTTACAGGCATAGATTTCACGATTGCAATAGGACCACCTACATTTTTATATCCTTGAATTTTAGAGTTAAACATGATCTTGAATTGCTTAACCTGCATGGTCAAAGCTTCAATCGTTCTTTCTAAACCTCTGGGAATAGATTCTCCAAAAGAATATTTTTTATCAGTAACTACACTCGCAAGGCTTTTTTGGTCAACTGCAATTCCCAGTTTACCATTTTTGTCAACAGGTGCAGAAATTGTTTGTCTTTCAGCGCCACGGGTTACATCAATGCTAACTGTTTTTCCTTTGTTTTCTGCTAATGTTGAGCTTACTTCATCAAAGAAAGGAGTGGATTTACCATTAATCGCTACAATTCGGTCTCCTTTAGCCAATCCTGATGCTTTAGAGGAAGGTGTTGCCAAAGAATCAATGATCATAGGAATTCTTGGTGTGATATACAGTTTTGCTTCTCTTTGTTTGATAACATCTGCTACGCCATCTTCATTCACTTTAAATGTAGCCTCTTTCCCATTTCTTAAAACAGTAACCTGATCACTGAAAAGGATATTAATAGCTGAATTTTCTAATCTTTCTGCAGGTTTTCCATCAATGCTGATAATTTTGTCACCACTTTGGAATCCCATTTTTTTTCCAGCTTCCGTTACACCGATACCATTATCAAATTTTGTAAGGTCAGTGTACATTTCACCATTAAAAAGAGAAAGGCAGCTGTAAATTAACCAAGCCAGAAAAAAGTTAACTGTGACACCACCTAACATGATGATTAATCTCTGCCAAGCTGGTTTAGCGCGGAACTCCCACGGTTGTGCCGGTTGTTTTAGCTGTTCCGTATCCATGCTTTCATCCACCATTCCGGCAATTTTTACATATCCTCCAAAAGGAAGCCATCCAATACCGTATTCTGTTTCACCGATTTTTTTCTTAGCGATAGAAAACCAAGGATCGAAAAATAAGTAAAATTTTTCTACTTTGGTTTTAAACCATTTGGCTGGTAAAAAGTGACCAAGTTCATGAAGAACTACTAAAATAGAAATGCTTAATATAAATTGAAAAATTTTGATTGCTAATTCCATTAATGATTTTTAGATTTAATTTGCAAAGGTAACAATTATCAAAACTATGCCAAATAAAAAAGCTCCTCATATAGAGAAGCTTTGTCATATAATAAGACTTGTTTTATAAATTTAGAGAAACACCCAGACTGCCATTGTTTCCTACTTCGGCAAATACCCCGATTTTCTCAGTGAAAAAGTATCGCGCACCAATATGAGCCCCTATTCCAAAATCCTTTCCAAGAACACCCAGATCGACACCAGGATAGATGTCCAATTTTTCAGGTAGCTGTAGAGCTTCTTTTAAATGGAAATTGACTCTTCCAAAAATGAAAACCCTGTTATCATTGTCATTGTTTTTATATCCGCTAAAGTAACCATTTAAACCCGCCCCTACTGATACAAGCTTATTAAGCCCATAATCATAGGTTCCGGTAATTCCTGTTCCATATCCCCAGGCACTGAAACCAAGCTGTATCTTTTGGTCTCCCTTTCCTGTCCATGCCTGAGCATTTACAGCAGTTCCCAAAAAGACAAGCATAAACATAAAAATCAATTTCTTCATAAATTCTAAACTTTTAATTGTGACTAATAAGAATTATCAGCTGCAAAAATAGAACCGAAATTAATTAAAAATCGTATTTTTATACAAGATTTTGAATGATTTTTATGAAAGTTATAGGGTTAAATTTAGATATTATCTGGAAAAATAAGAAAAGTAATTTTCAATTAATAGAAGAGCAGCTAAACAATCAGGAAGCCGATATTTTTTTATTGCCTGAAATGTTTTCAACTGGTTTTTGTATGGATGCTTCTGAAGTTTCAGATCGTAATGAAGAGTCATTAGAGTTTTTGAAAAAGATTTCGAAAGAAAGAAAATCTGCGTTTTGTGGAAGTGCTCCGGTAGAGCAGGGTGGAAATTTTTATAATAGAATGTTTTTTGTGCAGCCGGATTCATCCGTCATTTTTTATGATAAAAGGCATTTGTTCTCTTTCTCAGGGGAAGACAAAGTATACTCGCCAGGAAAAGAAAGGGTAATTGTTGAGTATAAGGGGATTCGATTTTTGTTACAGGTTTGTTATGATCTTCGTTTTCCTGTTTTTGCAAGAAATAATAATGATTATGATGCGATCTTATATGTTGCCAATTGGCCGGAAAAAAGAGTGGGTGCTTGGGAGCATCTTTTAAAAGCCCGTGCAATAGAGAATTTATCTTATGTTTTTGGTTTGAATAGAATTGGAACAGACGGGAATGATCTGTTTTATAAGGAAAGTTCACATTGTTTTTTTGCTGACGGAAAAGAGATTTCTCAAAAAAATGGCAACATTGTTTCTGCGGAATTAAATATAGAAGAACTAAAGGATTTTAGAAATCATTTCCAGTTTTTAAATGATAGGGATGATTTTTCAATTCAAATCTAGTTTGTTAAATAAAAAAACTGTGAGGTTATCACAGTTTTATTCATATTGTTTTAAAAGTTGGGTCAATGTATTGACATCGTGAACGCCACTTTCTTTCCAAAGAAGCTCTCCTTCTTTAAATATGGCTAAAGTGGGAACACCACGCACTCCGTATTGCGAAGCAATAGCAGGATATTGATCTACATCTACTTTGATGATTCTTGCTCCTTCACCTACATTTTCTTTTACTGTGGTTAAGACCGAAGACTGCACTTTACAAGGCTGACACCATGTAGCGAAAAAATCAATCAATACGGGTCTTTCGGAATTAATGAGTTCTTGAAATTTTTGTGACATAGTTTTGGTTTTTAATTTTAAACTAATAATATGTTTGAAGGCATATAGCTCTTCATGATTCTATTCAAATTTATTATTTTGCGGTTGATTTCTCATCCTGAATAGCTTTTACATTTTTCCAGCTTGTTCCATCATATGCATCCACACCATTTTTCTTTAAAATTTCAATGGCCTGATCAGCCTGTATTCCTTTATTACAAAAGACAACTACTTTTTTACCTTTTAAAGAATCAATATTATTCTGAATTTCAGTTAATGGAATATTGATTGCATTTCTTGCCGTGCCTTCTTTATATTGTTCGGGAACTCTCACATCCACTAAAGTAACATCTGTACCGTTAATAACTTCTTTAATGTTGATAGTAGAGTTGTTTTGTGTAAGAGTAGCTGTTTTACATGAGCTTACGATCAGTGATACAGCCATGGCATATCCCAAAAACTTACTTCTCATTCCCTTCTTTATAATGTTTTAGACTGACAAACGAAATCTGAAGTAGGTAATTTTTCAGTTTTTTTAATTCCATTAAAGCCCCCTTCTATTTCTGTGAAGTTTCTGATTCCGTGTGAGTTGAGAATGCTTGCGGCAATCATGCTTCTGTATCCTCCTGCGCAATGAAGGAAAAAATGTTCGGAATCATCAATTGAGCTTACCCAGTCACTTATGTTATCTAATGGTTTACTAAACGCGTTATCTATATGTTCTGCTGAATATTCAGTCAGTTTTCTAACATCAATTACAGTAGACTCCTCATTAAATTGTTCTACAAATTCAGAAGGTGAAATTCTTTTAATTTCATCGGTTTCTTTATTTGCATTCTGCCATGATTTAAAACCTCCTTCTAAGTATCCTAAGACATTATCAAATCCAACTCTGCTTAATCTGGTGATCACCTCCTCTTCAGTCCCTTCATCGGTAATCAGTAATAACGGATGTTTTACATCTACGATCAGAGTTCCTACCCAAGGAGCAAAATCTCCTTTCAAACCTATGTTTATTGAATTTGGAATAAATCCCTTGTGAAAATCAGCAGCACCTCTGGTGTCTAAAATTAAGGCTCCTGAATCTTCTGCGAAAGTTTCGAAATCTTCTACAGGAATAGGATTGAGGCCTTTATCCATAACGGTATCGATGCTTTCATAGCCCTTTTTGTTTAAGGCAACATTCATCCCGAAATATTTTGGTGGTGCAGTTAAACCATCCAGAACTTCTTTAATGAAAGATTCTTTATCAGGCTGATTTAAAGCATAATTTGTTCTTTTTTGATTTCCAAGAGTATCCACTGTTTCTTTCTGCATATTTTTACCACAGGCAGAACCTGCTCCATGTGCCGGATAAACAATAATAGAGTCATCTAAAGGAATGATTTTACTATGAAGGCTTTCATATAGAATTCCTGCAAGATCTTCCTGGGTAAGATTGGTTGCCTTTTGAGCAAGATCAGGTCTGCCAACATCTCCTAAAAATAAGGTGTCACCAGTAAAAATTGCTTTTTCAGTACCCTCTTCATCTATTAAAAGATAGGTCGTGCTTTCCATGGTATGACCAGGAGTATGTAAAACCTTTATTTTTATTTTTCCAATTTCAAAAATCTGATGGTCTTCAGCTATTAATGCTTCGAATTCAGGATTGGCAGTAGGTCCGTAAATAATAGGAGCACCCGTCTTTTTACTTAAATCTAAATGTCCCGAAACAAAATCTGCATGGAAATGAGTTTCAAAAATATATTTTAAAGTAACATCGTCTTTTTCAAGGCGATCCAAGTATGGTTTTACCTCTCGTAGAGGATCTATAATTGCAGCTTCGTTTTCTGATACAATATAATAGGCTCCCTGAGCCAGACAGCCCGTATATATTTGTTCAACTTTCATTGGCTCTGTTTTAAATTTTAGATAAAGATACAAAGTATTAGATGAATTGTAAACGAAATGTTAAATCTGAATGATAGTTTCTTTCAATTTAAATGGTTTCAGGTGCTGGCGGAGAACGAAAGTTGTTTATTTTCAAACAGAAAGGATTCAGTATAAAAATACCAAATTAGTAGACTGTTTTTTGTCATGTTTAAAAAGCAAAAATAATTACGTAGGAGAATTTGATTGTAAGGATCTTATGTTTATAAAGGACAATTATAATTGTATTGATTAAAAATAGTATGGATAAAGAAGTTCTTAAGAATACAATAATAATGACTCAATATTTTGCAAAAAATTTTATATTTATAAGTTAAAAAAAATCAAATGGCAGATAAAAAACAATTTATTGACGAATTAAGTGCAAGATACACTCCGAAAGGAGATCATATAATATTAGGAAAAGGAATGTTAGATGGGGAAGTGGTTACAGAAGTTAATGTGACAATTCCTCTGAAAACAATAAACCGACATGGGCTTATTGCTGGAGCGACAGGAACAGGAAAGACCAAAACGCTGCAGGTTTTTGCTGAACAGCTATCTCATGCAGGAATCCCATCTTTAGTTTTAGATATTAAGGGTGATTTTTCTGGAATAGCGGAAGCTGGTGAAATGAATTCTATTATAGAAGAAAGATACGCAAAAACTCAACTTCCTTACAATCCGCAGGCATTCCCGGTAGAACTGATGAGTATTTCTGGTGGCCAAGGGGTGAAATTAAGGGCAACAGTAACTGAATTTGGACCGGTATTATTAAGCAAGATTTTAGAATTAAATGATACACAACAGAGTATCATGTCGATTGTATTTAAATATTGTGATGATAAAGGACTTCCTTTAATTGATCTTAATGACCTGAAGAAAGTTTTACAATATGTGACTGATAATGCTCAAGGTAAAGCAGAAATGTCAGCAAATTATGGTTCGATAGCATCGGCATCTTTGGGTACTATTCTACGATCGATAGTTGCTTTGGAACAGCAGGGAGCAGCAAGTTTTTTTGGAGAATTGAGTTTTGATGTTCAGGATCTGCTTGAAACAAGGGATGGAAAAGGAGTAGTAAATATTTTAAGAGTTGCAGATATTCAAAACAAACCACAACTGTTTTCAACCTTCATGCTTTCTCTTTTTGCGGAGATCTATATGACGTTTCCTGAAGAAGGGGATAGTGGTAAGCCAAAATTGGTTTTATTTATTGATGAAGCCCATTTAATTTTCAATGAAGCTTCTAAAGCATTGCTTTCACAAATTGAAACAATGGTAAAATTAATTCGTTCAAAAGGTGTGGGAATTTATTTTATCACACAAATTCCGGGAGATGTTCCTGAAAATGTTCTTTCTCAATTAGGATTGAAAATCCAGCATGCATTAAGAGGTTTTACAGCAAAAGATAAAAAAGAAATTTCAAAAGCTGTTGAAAATTATCCTACAACAGAATTTTATAATGCTTCAAGTTTAATTCAGAATTTGGGAATTGGAGAAGCTTTTGTAACTGCATTGGACGAAAAGGGAATTCCTACACCTTTGGTGCATACGTACTTAATTTCTCCTGAGTCCAGAATGGATGTTTTAAACGATGCTGAGGTTTCGGAGCTTACGGGAAAATCGGCTTTAGTTGCTAAATATCAAGAAGATATAAATAAAGAATCAGCCTATGAGATGCTAACCAACAGAATGGAACAAGCAGCTCAAAATCCATTACCAACCCAAAAAGCAAGACCAGTAAAAGAAGAGCCAGGTATGTTTGAGCAGGTTTTACAGAGTAAAGCAGGAAGAACATTCACCTCTACTTTAATGAGGGAAGGAGCGAAAGCTGTGCTGGGAATGTTTGGACTGGGTGGAAGAAAAAGATAAAGAGAAGTAATTTCAAACTCTAATAACCATGAAAAATTTATCATCATTTTATTTTATTGGACTTGCGGTTCTTAATCTGATTATGGATGTTATTAATAGTCACTTTGTTTTTTTTGATGTAATTTTTATTATTTTAGCAGGATTGCCTTTATTGATCAATAGAAAGTGGGTCTATCAATTGTTTGGAGGAACGGTATCTCTTATAAGTTTATACATTCTTTTTGCTGTTTTTATTTCGACAGTTAAAGACGTTCAAACTGAGCAGTTACAACCACTGTGGACTTATGGCATGGGTTATGTACTAGGTCTCCTAACATTGAGTTTCGGACTCATAATGACTGGTATTATTAACGGCAGTCAGAAAAAAAATATTATTATAACATCAAGTTAAATGTATTCGATTATAGATATAGAAAGTAATGGTGCAGGTTATAGACATGAATGCATTATAGATATTGCCATCTACAGATATGATGGACAAAAAATCGTTGACCAATTCATTTCATTGGTTAACCCTGAAAGTGATATAACACCTTTTGTACAAAAATTGACCAGTATTACACCTAATATGGTCAAAACAGCTCCGAAATTTCATGAAATAGCAAAAAGAGTAATCGAAATTACCCAGAATACTACTTTGGTTGGTCATAATATAGATTTTGACTACAGAATGTTACGTCAATCGTTTAAAGGTCTTGGTTATGATTTTAAAATCAATACTTTAGATACCATTCCACTGGCTAAAAAACTAATTCCAAACGAGGTAAGTTATTCGTTGGGTAAACTGGTGAAATCTTTGGGAATTCCCTTAACAAATCACCATAGGGCAGATGGAGATGCACGTGCAACTTTAGAATTGTTTAGACTTCTGGTTTCAAAAGATACCGAGAATGAGATTATTCAAAAGCAGCATGATGAAAGCAACGCTAAAACTTATATAAATAAAATCAAACTGTTAACACAGGATCTACCTAACGAAAAAGGATTTGTCTATTTTCAGAATGGGGATGGAAGAATTATTTTGTCTGAGTATGTTCAGGATATCAATAAGTTTTCGAAGAAAGTTTTTAATTCAAAATCAAAAAAGTGGGAATCTGTACAAAGAGACGTTGAACAGATTAATTTTGAATTAACAGGAAATGATATTATTGCAAGGCTGATCTTAAACTCAAAAAAAATAAAGAAAAGAGAAGCATTGCCTTTTGGTCTCTATGTAAGAAATAACAAATACATTGTTGAAAAGAATACTTTGAACAAAGAAGATAGACCAATATTAAAATTTAGATCCTTTACGCAAGGAGCTAAAGCAATTCAGTTTATTGGTACTCAAAGGGAATATGATGATGTGAGTTTTTTCAAGAATAAGATTGATTTCAGAAAACGCAACGAACTTTGGTTAGGTTCTGGAAGAAAATTAGGAGAAAAATTATTCCTTATCATTGAAAACGGGAAAGTTATTTCTTATGGTTTTTATGAGCTATTTACGCAGATCCAGACGCTAAGCAGACTTTCCAAACTTAAAATAGATTTGCCTTTATCTGCGGTTGATTTAAATAATGACTTACAATTAGCACTTCTTCGCGGTGATTTTGAGACATTACCATTGCCGAAATGATAAAAAAGAAGAGGATGCTTTTCAAATCAATTTTCTTAAAATAAAAAATAAGTAGTATTTTTACAAAAAATAAAAAGAAGCAATGCAATACTTTAAACAAATAAAAACTGGAAAAAAGGGAACTGTAAAGTTTTCTAAGGTTTGGAATATTTAAAAGAGTTGTCTTGCATAAAAATAATTAATGTGGCAGACTCTTGAGCAAAGAATCTGCCTTTTTTTATGTTAAAATTAAATTATGAATTCAAAAGAATTATTAAAGATTGCCAATGAATATGGCACGCCGGTGTATGTTTATGATGCTGAATCTATCAAAACGCAATACGAGAAACTTACATCTTCTTTTTTAAAACACACAAAGTTCTTTTATGCTGCCAAGGCGTTAACTAATATCAATATTTTAAAGTATGTCAAGAACTTGGGTGCTTCTTTGGATTGTGTATCTATTAATGAAGTAAAGCTTGGCTTAAAAGCAGGATTTACAAAAGAAAAAATCTTATTTACTCCCAATTGTGTTGATCTTGCTGAAATTGAAGAGGCAATGCTGCATGGGGTTCATATCAATATTGATAATATCTCTATTCTTGAGCAGTTTGGCAACAAATACGGAAACACTTACCCAATTCTTGTAAGAATCAACCCTCATATTTTTGCAGGAGGGAATTATAAAATATCGACAGGACATATCGATAGTAAATTCGGTATTTCCATTCATCAGGTGCGTCACATCGAAAGGGTAATGAAAAGCACCAATCTTAATGTAGAAGGCCTTCACATGCACACAGGAAGTGAGATCAAGGATCCAGATGTTTTCTTACAGGCGCTAGATATTATGTTAGAGCTTTCTGAGCATTTTCCTAACTTAAAGTATCTTGATATGGGAAGTGGTTTCAAGATTCCGTATCAGGAGAGTGAAATGGAAACTGATGTAAAAACATTAGGTAAAAAAGTTGAGAAAGTGATTTCTGAATTTTCTAAAAATACAGGTAAGAAGTTTGAATTATGGTTTGAGCCTGGAAAATTTCTGGTTGGAAAAAGCGGATACCTTTTAGTGAAAGCTAATGTCATCAAGCAAACAACAGCTACGGTTTTTGTTGGAGTGAATTCTGGATTCAATCATTTAATACGTCCTATGTTTTATGATTCTTACCATACGATCGAAAACTTATCAAACCAAAAAGGACCGGAAAGAATTTATACTGTGGTAGGAAATATCTGTGAGACTGATACTTTTGCCTGGGACAGAAAATTAAATGAAGTAAAAGAAGGAGATATTCTTGCCTTCCACACTGCAGGGGCATACGGATTTGAAATGAGTTCTAATTTCAATTCCAGATTGAAGCCTGCTGAGGTGTTATTCTTAGATGGAAAGGCTCATCTCATTCGTAAGAGAGATGAGTTCGAGGATTTATTGAGAAATCAGATTGAAGTGATCTAATCGAAATATTAAGTACTCTGCAAGAAATTGCGGAGTATTTTTTTGATGTTAATTAAAGAAAATTAACAAGCCATTTGAATGGGAATCCTAAAATAAATAATTAAATTTGATAGGATATGAATTTTCAAATATTGAAAAAAGGCTTAGTCAGTCGATATCCATTTCTATATTTCCAGATATAAAAAACGATCACAAAAATATTAATTATGGCAAAGAATATAGCAGAGCAAATTGTTGAAATGCTTGAAAGCGCAAATGTAAAAAGGATTTATGCAGTAACAGGTGACAGCCTTAATCATTTAAATGCTGCAGTAAAAAAAAGCAGTATCAAATGGATCCATGTTCGACATGAGGAAGTCGGAGCTTATGCGGCGGCGGCGGAAGCAGAGCTGGATGGCTTTGCGGTATGTGCCGGAAGCAGTGGTCCTGGCCATGTTCATCTTATCAATGGAGTATATGAAGCACATCGGTCCCATGTTCCTATGTTGGTTATTGCCTCTACAATTCCAAGTGATGAGATGGGGACAGATTACTTCCAGGAAACAAACACGATAAAATTATTTGATGATTGCAGCTATTACAATCAAATGATTACAAGACCTGAACAGGTTCAGAGAACTGTTCAAACGGCAATTCAGCATGCAATATCTAAAAAAGGGGTAGCTGTTATTGGTCTTCCTGGCGATGTCTCAGAAATGAATGCAGAAGAAGGAACAACATCCACTCAAATATTCAAAACAAATCCAATCGTTCGTCCTTCAGATGAAGAATTAACTCATTTAGCAAAGATCATCAATGAAAGTGAGAAGGTAACCATCTATTGTGGGATTGGAGCCGAAAATGCCAATCCTGAAGTGGTAGGATTATCAAAATTTTTAAAGGCACCTGTAGGATATTCATTTAGAGGTAAGATGGCTATTCAGCCTAATAATCCCAATGAAGTGGGTCTGACAGGTTTATTAGGTTTTCCTTCAGCTTATCATGCAATGCACGATGCCGATCTTGTTATTCTTTTAGGGACTGATTTTCCTTACCAGAAATTTATGCCGGTAAAAAATAAAATTGTTCAGATTGATGAAAGTCCTGAGAGATTAGGGAGAAGAGCCAAGCTGGAACTTGGATTAACGGGAGATGTAAGAGAAACAATTAAAGCATTATTACCTTTATTAAAGGAAAAGACAGATGCTCATTTCTTAAATCAGCAAATTGAGTTTTATGGAAAAGTAAAAGAAAATCAGCTTGCTTATGTAAAGGATTTTGGAAAAGAGGATGCTATTCAACCGGAATACGTGGCACATACTTTAGATCGTATCGCCAAGAAAGATGCTATTTTTACGGTAGATACAGGAATGTGTTGTGTTTGGGGAGCTAGATTTATAACAGGAACCGGGGAGCGCAAAATGTTAGGCTCCTTTAATCATGGCTCGATGGCGAATGCAATGCCGATGGCTATTGGTGCTTCACTGGCTTATCCCGATCGACAGGTGATCGCGATGTGTGGAGATGGAGGATTATCGATGCTATTGGGTGATATGGCAACTATTTTTCAATATAAACTTCCTGTGAAACTAATCGTTTTCAATAACCGGACTTTAGGTATGGTAAAATTGGAAATGGAAGTTGGTGGAATGCCGGATAATGAAACGGATATGATTAATCCGGATTTTGCGATGGTGGCCCAGGCAATGGGGTATCCGGGAAAAAATGTTCATAAGCCTGAAGAAGTAGAAGCGGCTATTGAAGAATGCTTGAATTACAATGGTCCCTATCTTCTCAATATTTTTACAAATCCAAATGCTCTGGCGTTACCTCCAAAAATAGATTTTGATCAGGTAATAGGAATGACTAAATCTATGGCACAGCTTATGTTAGGTGGAAAAATGGAAGAGGTTTTGGAAACGGTGAAGAGTAATTACAAACATATTAAGGGATTGTTGTAAAAGAAGTGCGGGTTGAAATTTAAAATTACTTGGGAACTTCATGTAAAATGTGAAGTTTCTTTGTTTATAGGATTTAATGTAATGCTACACTTATTTTAAGTTTTGGAGTCCTTAAATAATTCGGCCATTCTGTCACAATATTTTGTATCTTTGCAAATTAATTATTTAAAGTTTAGCGTTTAAAATTCAAAGTTGTGAATAGAACGCTTGAAACTTTGTAATTTAAAACTTAAATTGATTATCGTGCAGGAAAAATATATAGACGAAACAAAACAGGGAGAAGCTTTTGCTATTGCTGAAAGAGACGGGAATTCTAAAAAATTGTTTTTGGAAAGCTACGGCTGTCAGATGAATTTCTCTGATTCTGAAATTGTTGCTTCTATTCTAAATGATCAAGGTTATAATACAACATTGAAAGTAGAAGAGGCTGATTTAATCCTTTTAAATACTTGCTCCATTCGTGAGAAAGCTGAACAAACTGTAAGAATGCGTCTTGCTCAGTTCAAAAATCTTAAAAAAGAAAGACCTCATATGACTGTTGGGGTTTTAGGATGTATGGCGGAGAGATTAAAGACCAAATTTCTGGAAGAGGAACAACTAGTGGATCTGGTTGTTGGTCCGGATGCTTATAGAGACTTACCCAACTTACTAAAGGAAACAGAGGATGGTAGAGATGCTATTAATGTTATACTTTCCAAAGAAGAAACGTATGCGGATATCAACCCGGTTCGGTTAGGTGGAAATGGTGTTACTGCCTTTGTTACCATAACAAGAGGTTGCGATAATATGTGTACTTTCTGTGTCGTTCCTTTTACAAGAGGACGAGAAAGAAGTCGTGATCCACATTCAATTCTTGAAGAATGTAAAAACCTTTGGAATAGTGGATATAAAGAAATTACTCTTTTAGGGCAAAACGTTGACTCTTATCTTTGGTATGGTGGAGGACCTAAGAAAGATTTTGCTAAAGCTTCTGAAATGCAGAAAGCTACAGCAGTTGATTTCGCTCAGTTACTTGATCAGGTCGCTAAAGCTGTTCCTCAAATGAGAATAAGATTCTCAACATCCAATCCTCAGGATATGAGCCTGAATGTATTCAGAGTTATGGCGAAGCATGATAATATTTGTAAATATGTTCACCTTCCGGTTCAAAGTGGAAGCAATAATATGTTGGCAGCAATGAACAGACAACATACCCGTGAAGAATATTTAGAGCTGATTAAAAAAGCTAAAGAAATAGTTCCCGACATCTCTTTTTCTCAGGATATGATCATTGGTTTCTGCAACGAGACAGAAGAAGATCATCAGGATACTTTAAGTCTGATGAAAGAAGTAGAATATGATTACGGTTATATGTTTGCTTATTCAGAAAGGCCGGGAACACCAGCGCATAAAAAACTGGAGGATAATATTCCTGCAGATGTTAAACAAAGACGTTTAGCAGAAGTAATCGCTTTACAGGGAGACCTTTCCAGACAGCGTATGAAGACTTACGTTGGAAGAGTTCATCAGATTTTAATTGAAGGAATTTCTAAAAAGAATAAAAATCAGTGGAAAGGAAGGAATTCTCAAAATGCTGTTTGTGTGTTTGATATGCTGGAAGGACAAAAAATGGGTGACATTGTGGATGTTTTTGTTTTTGACAATACACAAGGCACACTTTTAGGGGAAACGGTAAAGTAGAACGTTCTTTCAAGAAAAAGAATCATTATAATAAAATAAATTATCATCAATAAACTTAAATTAGACAATGGAGAAATTTCATAAATATTGCCTGAGTGTTTTATTGGTTATAATTTGCAGCAATATTTCAGCACAGAATACTAATGATCTTGCAGGAAATGATGATTACAAAACGCTTTGTGAATTATACAGCAAGTTTCTAAGCTCTGGTGACAGCAAAGAAGTTCCTGAATTTTCTTTAAATAAAAAGATTACTCATTTTAATACAATAAATCAAAAGCAAAACGCTGGCGATATTATTGAATCTATATCTGTTAAACAACAGAGTTTCGGATTTTATTATAAGCTTGGAACTAATGGTTTAAAAAGCGGAAAATATGATAAGATCTTAGATAATTATAAGAACAAAGAAAAAGAATGTGATTTTATTGAAACAATATCTTTTAAAAATAAAGTTTCAAAAATCCGAAATAAAGATTATTTGGATTTGATAAGTTAGAATTAAGAATTTAAAACAATTATTTAAACAAATTAATGAGGTCTACTATAAAATATTTTAACAATAGGGTAGACTAAACTTAAATCAATAATCTTTAATTTATGAGCGTCGAGTTACAAAATATAAAAAACCGTTTCGGGATCATTGGGAATTTTCCCGCATTGAATCGTGCTTTAGAAAAATCTATTCAGGTAGCACCCACCGATATTTCAGTATTGGTTATTGGAGAAAGTGGGGTAGGAAAAGAATTTATTCCAAAAATTATCCATTCAGAGTCCAGAAGAAAACATCAACCTTACATCGTTGTGAACTGTGGAGCAATTCCGGAAGGGACGATTGATTCCGAATTATTCGGACATGAAAAAGGAGCCTTTACAGGAGCAACTGCAACAAGAAAAGGGTATTTTGAAGTTGCGGATGGTGGAACGATCTTTCTGGATGAGGTTGGTGAACTTCCTTTACAGACGCAGGTTCGTTTATTGAGAGTCCTGGAGAGCGGGGAATTTATGAAAGTAGGTTCTTCACAGGTGCAGAAAACGAATGTGAGAATTGTTGCCGCAACAAACGTCAATATGATGAAGGCTATTCAGGATGGAAGATTTAGAGAGGATTTATTCTATCGTTTAAACACCGTACAGATTGATATGCCGCCTTTGAGAGAGCGAAAAGGAGATATTCATTTGTTATTTAGAAAATTTGCTATAGATTTTGCTGAAAAATATAGAATGCCAGAGCTCGTATTAGAGCCAAGTGCGGTTCATTATGTTGAAAATTATAGTTTCCCAGGAAATGTTCGTCAGTTGAGGAATTTGGTAGAGCAGATGACTGTTGTTGAAAGGGAAAGAAGTGTTAGTGTTGAAAAACTGGCAGAGTATATCCCAATGGAAACTCATTTGCCAATGGTAGTTAATGCACCAAATTCACAAAAGCAAAATGATTTCGGGAATGAAAGAGAGATTATGTATAAGATTCTCTTCGATATGAGAAATGATATCAATGATTTAAAATCCTTAACTTCAGAACTCATAAAAAATAGAGGGGCAGGTGATTTAAGTTCTCAGGAAAAAACATTGATTAACAGGCTTTACACTCCGGAATCTCAACAAAATGTAAATTCCAATTCTTTGTTGTATTTTGAAGACAGTCATCCTGTTGTTCAGACACCAACCATCATTTCAAATTCGGATGACAGCTATGAAGACATTGAAGATATAGAAATTGAAGAAAATAAACCAGAATCACTTTCTCTTCAAAATAATGAAAAAGATTTGATTATCAAAGCTTTAGAAAAGCATAAGGGACGTAGGAATAAAGCAGCCGATGAATTGGGAATTTCACAAAGAACATTATACAGAAAAATAAAACAATATAACTTAGAAGACTAATTATGATGAATATTAAGGCCAAGCCTATTGAATTTAAATTAAGTGAATATCTAAATAAAGGCTTTGAGCTTCTAAAGAAAGATTTCGGAAATTTTATGGTCGCTTACATTTTGTGTATAGTGATGTCAATTATACCTTTTTGTGGATTATTGGCAATGGGGAATTTTTACAAGTACTGCAGAAAAGTAAATAAGGCGGAACCAGCTAGTGTAGGGGACATTTTTAATTTTGATGATTTTTTACCTTATTTTATTGTACAGTTGATTATTTTGGCTGGAGTATTCGTGTTATATATTCCACTATTTGCTTTGATTCCATTAACA
This sequence comes from Chryseobacterium paludis, assembly GCF_025403485.1. NCBI lineage: Bacteria > Pseudomonadati > Bacteroidota > Flavobacteriia > Flavobacteriales > Weeksellaceae > Chryseobacterium > Chryseobacterium paludis. The sequence continues at coordinate 3,281,257 of NZ_CP099966.1, read as the reverse complement.
GCCATGACAGGAGGTGAAGATCCTTCTCCGGTTTTTGCAATCTTTATGGTACCTTATATATTCATCATTGTGATCGCTGTTTTTATTGTAGCTTTACTAGGATTTTATATTCCAGCATTAATATCTCTTAAAAAGATTTATGATATAAAGACAGCTTGGAGTATGTCCAGAATAATGACAAAAAATAATTTGCTGTCCATTTTTTTATTTGCTATTGTTGTGGGATTTCTTTCTCAGATTGGAATCCTGGCATGCGGTATTGGTATTTTGATCACAATGCCTTATTTTTATACAACCCACTACTTTGCGTTTGAAGATGCCATTCAGCAAATAGAATATGACGAAATAAAAGAAATAGGATCTAAAAATGAATTTTAAAATTAAAAATATTAATATAATGCAGTCGAGAGTTTTTTGGCTTTTGTTGATAGGTCTAAGTGTTTTAAACTCGTGTTACAGTTTTACGGGATCATCTTTAAAAGATGAAAAAACAATTCAGATCAATGAATTTCCAAACAATGCAGCTCTGGTAAATCCTACTTTGTCTCAACAGTTTTCAACAGATATTCAGAACCGTTTCTTGCAAAGAACAACATTAAAAGGGACAAAAGAAAACGCTGATATATTGGTGGAAGGAGAAATTACAGATTATTCTATTACTCCGACAACAATCAGTTCCAATACGCAAACGACATCTACAGGTGGAACGGTGCAGGAATCACAAAATAAACTAACCATCACCGTTAAGGTGCATTATGAGAATAAATTACACCCTGATTTAAGTTTTGACAGAACCTATTCAGATGAGGCTGTATTTAACAGCAGCTTGTCTCAGAGTGACATAGAAGCTTCACAGGTGAAAATTGTAAACGAAAGAATCATTAATAAGATATTTAACGATATTGTAGCGAACTGGTAAGATGAATAATAGAGTTTTAGAATTATTAAAGAACCCAAAAAATATTCAATCAGAAGATCTTAATCTCCTGAAAGAGGAGATTAATTCTTTTCCCTATATTCAAAATATCAGAGCTTTACATTTGTATGGTATCCATCTTTATGATCAGGAAAATTATCAAAAAGAGCTTTCTATCACTGCAGCTTATACTACAGATAAAAAGATTCTTTATCAACTGATTAATGGCAAAATTAAGGAAAAGACTAAACCTGAAGTCTTGGAAAATAATAATGTAAAGGGTATTGAAAAAGGATCCAGATATTTTCCAAAAAGCAAAAACTTCCCTATTAAAAGAGAGGAACTTCCTGAAAAAGCTCAGATTAAGGAAGAAGTTGTCCGTCAGTTTCCAGCGCCGCTTCCTGAAATCAAGCATATTTATGTAAATGGAGAACGAAACAGAATTTTGTTTGAAGGAGAAGAAAACTTTCTTGAAGAGAGTAATCATGAAACCATTGATATAGAGTCTACTTTAGAATCAGGGACACTGGTTACTCAAAAACAAAAAGAAGTATTTTCAGAAGAGCCTATTCAAGCAACAGAAACTATTGAACAGGAAATAGCTTTGAAAGAGATAGAGGGGACTGATAATAACCAAGATCAGCATGATACTCCTGTCAATGGAACAGAAACTTCTAAAGATGAAACTGAAATAGCAAATACTATTTTGAAACCGACTTTGGATAATGATGCCCTTCCTGTAGAAGAAAAGGTAAATGAAACAGAATTAAAGGAGATTGAAATCTCTAAGAAAACAGAATTTACTCCTGAAGAGATTATTAATGAAGATGAGATTACTTCTGAATCTGAGAAAGAAAAAGTTTCAAATGATTCTGAATTAAGCTTCCATGGTACAGATTCATTTATGCCTGAAGTTAAGATTGAGTCCAAAAACAGTGACGAGATTACTGTTTCTGAAATTTCCCAGCCAAGTGTCAATAAGCACGAAGATGAAATGAGGAGATTGATTGAAGAGGTTGAGAGAAGAATGAAGGCGAATAAAGTAGTAGCAGAAGATAAAAAAGAGAGTGAGCCTGAAACGCAAAGTCACGATATCAACTTTGCAGAAACACAAGGGTTTCATGCTGTGGAAACAAAGGTAGAAGATGTAAAGCCAGTAGCTGTTGATGATACTGCGAGGCCTGTTGAGGTTTCAGAAGCAAAGAATGAAGAAATTAATACCGAAGAGATTGTTTCTGAAGAAAAAACAGAATTAAAATCCAGCTGGAAACCAATGAGTTTTGAATCTCATGTTCCAGATTCATTAATTAGTAAGCCTGCTCAGATTTCTCAGCCAAAAGAAGAAACTACAAAGGCCCAAATTTTAAAAGAGAAAGACATATTACCTGAGGAAGAAGTAACTTATGAGTTCACTGAAGGTAGTAAAGAAGATATTAAACCAGAGGAAAGCATTCAAGAAGAGACAGAAGTTCACAATACAGATGCAGATGTCGTAATAGAAAAGAAAGAAGAAGCTCCTGTGATGAATGTTTCTTTCTTTAGTTCTGATATTTCAAGCTGGAGTATGTCAGATAAAAAAGAGGAGCAACAAGATCATCTTGAAGAAGATACGATACCGAAAGGAGAGAGTGTAGATGATCCTGCTGATAGTAACGTTCCAGGATTTATCAATACTTGGCAAAGTTGGTTAAAAATAGACCGTACTGAAAAAGAACCTGAAAAGATTAAGGCTGAAGTTAAAAGTAAGGTCATTGAATCTTTCATTGAAAATAACCCGAAAATAAGCCAGCTGAAAGATGAGAGCAGTTTCGTAGTAAAAGAAAAGAATGATGATATCTCACATTTAATGACCGAAACACTGGCGAAATTATATTTTGAACAAAAATTATACACTAAAGCAATAAAAGCTTTTGAGATATTAGCGGATAAGCACCCTGAAAAAAAATCTTATTTTGAAGAGAAAATTCAGGAAGTAAAAGATATCAGAGGGAAGAATTAAGTTTGAAAACCTCTATACATCACCACTTATTTCTTTTTGCTTTTGAAATCAATAAAACATTGAGTTCTTATAAGAAGAACATTGGAAAAGGTTGAGTCTAGACTCAGCCTTTTATTTTTATATTTTATCAATTACTTCTTTATTGCCACGCAATTTTCGAATGGCTTTACGTCCCATTACTATGACGAGGACAACCAGTATAATGGCTAAAATAGCTGCGATAACGGGAAGTGCCATTGCTAAAACAGACATGATTCCGGCACCTGCGGTTTCTGTAGTTCCTACAATAGAATTGCCCAACCCACCTGTAGTTGCTGTTGAAGCGGCCCTGATTCCAGCAAATCCGGAGCTTATTGTTGCAGCGGTTCCACCACCGGCAATTATTGCTAATGCCCATTGTGGAAATGTTCCAAAATCTGCAAATTGACTGGCAAATAAAATAGATCCGGCAACAGTAGCCATCGGAACGGAAATGGTATCCAGTAAATGATCAACAAATGGAATGTAATAGGCTAAGATCTCCGCAATAGTGGCGATACCTGTAGTGATAAGTGCCGGGAGTCCCGCAAGCCATTCAAACTGTCCGCTCATTGGAATCCAATGCAAATAAGAAGCTAAGCTTACAGCGAACATAGGGAGAAATACCCTAAAGCCTGTAGCAGCAGAAAGTCCGATACCAATAAATGCACTCAGTATATAAGGGAAATAGGGAATGTTATCTAACATATTAATTTTCAGATTAATTGTGTTCCCTAAAGTTACAAAAACTATTTTAAGCTTTTATTTAAATTCTTAATCTCATAAGTTTAAGATTATTTTTTCTGAGCCTGGCAAAGTTTTATAAATTGAGCCTCTACATCCTGAAATTTTTCAGGCATTTCAGGCGATATCCAAAAAAGCATAGCAATTGTTTTTTCTCCAAAAGACTCTTTAAATAAATCCTTATGTAAACGGTAGCATTCTCTTAAGAGTCTTTTAACACGGTTTCTGTTTACCGCTTTCTTGAAATACCTCTTAGATACTGAAACTCCAAACTTAGAGCTTTCTATAGGTAAATTTGGTTTGTCTTTTAGTAGGATAATTCTTAAATTTTCACTGGTTCTCCATTTGCCCTTTTCGAAAAGCAGTGTAATTTCATTTGTTTTTTTAAGCTTTTCCTCTTTTGGATATTTGAAGTTTCCCATTAATTCTTTTTTACTAAATAATTAATAACTTCAGCTGCTGCATACAAACCAAAGATAGCTGGAATGTAGCTTATTGTACCATAAAAGGATCTTTTATAATTTGCCCCATCTGTCATTTTCAGGCTTTCTTCATTCTGCAGTTCATTAGAAAAGACACATCTGATTCCTTTATCTATCTTTTCCTTTTTTAGTCTTTTTCTTACTTCCTTTGCTAAATAACAGTTTTGAGTTTTACTGATATCTCTTACCAAGACTTTGCTAGGATCCATTTTACCACCTGCACCCATTGAGCTTACCATCTTTATTCTTCTTCTTCTGGCAGCGATCATTAAACACACTTTAGGGGTTACGCTGTCAATACAATCCAGGACAAAATCAAATTTTGCGGAATCTAGTACTTCATCCATCCTGTCGGGATTTAGAAACTCATTGATTTTTACCAGATTGAGGTTAGGATTGATATCTAAAAGTCTTTCAGCAACCACTTCTACTTTATGTTTTCCAACTGTAGAATGTAAAGCGGGAAGCTGCCGGTTGATATTCGTAATATCTACTGTATCACCGTCTACGATGGTCATACTTCCAACACCAGCCCTGGCTAGGAATTCTGCTGCAAAAGAACCAACACCGCCCAAACCAACAATAAGAACAGTTGCCTTATTTAGTTTTTCCAATCCATTTTCCTTAATAAGAAGCTCTGTTCTCTCCAACCAGTATTTATCCATTTTTTATCGTCTCTAAATTTTCTTTAATCTGTTCATTAATTTTTTCCAAAGTAATACCCTTTATTTCTGAAACTTTCTGATATAATTCTTGGATATTAAAATCGTCATTATCAGTTTCTAAAAAGATCTTATTTAAAGGAACTTTTTTCAAAGTATTTTGCAAAGATAAATTATACAAAACAGCTTTTCCAAAACTCAAATAGAAATTATTTTTCAAAAGATCTTCAGCAATACTTTGTTTTTTATTAAAACCATGAATAATCATGGGTTGTTCTGCTATTTTTCCAATTGATATGATCTCGTAAAATTTTCTTACACAATGAATAACAAGAGGCTTCTTCAATTCATTTGACAGTTTAATTTGTCTTAAAAAAATATCTTCCTGAATTTTCATTTCTACAGAAATTAATCCATCAAGACCACATTCTCCAATGGTAAAGCAATTTTCATCAATTACTGACTCTAGCCAGTTAAACTGTTTTTCAATAGTATTGGGATTTATGTCCTGGGGATGGATGCCCACAGAATAGAAACTGTCTGGTACGGAGCTTTCAATATCTACATTGTAAATACCATAAGTCACATTTTTTTTATGATGATGAAAATCAAAAAAATTCATGTTCAAAAATACTACAATTTAGAATTAATTTGAGATTCTTAAACAAACGTTTATAAATATGTTAAAAATTTCTTAACTTTACTGAAAGCGACACTTTATGAAAAAAAAATTTACAGAAAAACAAATCCATATTCTGGATATTGCAGAGGAGCTGATTGCGAAAAAAGGGTATGAAGGGACATCAGTAAGGGATATATGCTCCAAGGCAAATATTAATGTAGCAATGATTTCTTATTACTTTGGTTCCAAAGAAAAAATGATGTCTTACCTTTATCAGTACAGGGTTTTGAAAACCAGAGAAAATTTTTCAGAATTTGCAGATACGATTAAAGAAGGAAAGCCAGAGATGCAAATGAAAGAGATTATAAAGTATATTGTATCTCAGTTATTTAAATATAATTATTTTCATGGATTTGTTACTCAGGAGTTACGACATACAGATAATCTGAAAGTGGAGCTGTTGGATTTTTACCAGCTATTTGTAAAAAAATTAGATGAGGTGATCAAGAAAGGGGTAGCATCAGGAGTCTTTACATTTACTCCTAAACCTGAAGATATACTTACAACAATCATTGGATCTACCTTGTTCGTAATTCGAAATAAAAATTTTTATGAATTGTATGTTCCAAGTAAAAATGAAGAAGCTTATGCTAAAGAAGCCGAAAAAAAAGTAAGAATGAATCTCTTACTCAGTGTTTTTGCAATATTGGGATACGCAGCTGACTAAAATTACGTTAAATAATCATAAAAAAAAATCTATTGATAAAAAAGTTATATTTTTGCAAATTAATAGATCGGTATAATCCGGTAACGGTTGAATTTTTATATGAAAAAATATATTTTAGGTCTTTTTGCCATAGCTGTAATTTCATCATGTGCAAGCCAGCAAGAAAAAGCATTGAAAAGTGCTGATAAAGCTTTCATCTTAAAAGCAGCTAATGAAAATTTTGCTAAAAAGAAATGGAAAAATGCTTTAGCTCTTTACGACAGATTAGCTAATCTTGTTGCAGGAACAGATGATTTCCCTAATGTTGGGTTTAATACAGCCTATGCAAACTATTATGATAAAAATTATAAGCTAGCAGGGCATCAGTTTAAAAACTTTTCTGTGAGCTTTCCAAAAGATCCAAGAGCAGAAGAAGCAGCGTATATGTCTGCCCTATGTTACTATGAAGGATCTATGGACTATAACTTAGATCAAACCAGTACTGAATTAGCAGTAAATGAATTACAGGATTTCTTAAATAACTACCCTAATTCTGAAAGATCGAAAAATATCAACCAGCTTATTGATGAGCTGACTTATAAATTGGAGTTTAAGTCTTACGAGAATGCAAGACAATACTACAAAATGGGGGATTATAAATCCGCAACTGTTGCTTTGGAAAATGTATTAGAAGATTTTCCAAGTACAAAACTTCGTCCGAAGATCTATGATTATATGATGAAGTCCCGTTATTTGCTTGCTCAAAATTCAATCTATGGTCTTAAAGAAGAACGTATAGAAAGTGCTTTGGCTTTCACAAGACAAGTTGAGAAAGAACTTCCAAATACGGAATATTCCAAAACAGCATTAGATCTTAGAGAAAAACTTGAAAAGGAAAAACAAAATTTTGCAGTTGTTAAAAAGCAGACAGAAGCCAGAATGGCAACGTTAACGGCAAGACAAAAGAAGGAAGTAGACAAGCTGGAAGCAAGAAATAAAACGGAGCAGCAGATCAAAGATCAGGTTGCTACAGAGAAGAAAGCAATGCAAATGCAAAGAGATAGTGCTGCGTTACAGACACCTCCTCCTGCTGCCACTTTCAAAATCCAAAGATAATTCGTAAATTTGCCATCTTATAAATAAATAAATTTCTCAAAATGAGCGTAAAAGATACAAAAGCAGAAGTAAATACTATTACTTACGATAAAGATAAGATTGAAGATAAAGTAGGTTCAATCTATGAAGCTATTGTTATCATGGGAAAAAGAGCTGAGCAGATTAATGCAGAAATTCGTACTGAATTGCATAACAAATTAGATGAATTTGCTGTTCACAACTCTACATTGGAAGAAGTTTTCGAAAACAGAGAACAGATCGAGATCTCTAAACATTATGAAAAACTTCCAAAGCCAACTTCTATTGCTATTGAAGAATGGTTAAATGGAGATGTTTACTTCAGAAAGACTGAAGAGAGAAAATAAAAATCATTTGTATTTTATACATGAAGGTCATAAGGGAATAATTTCTTTATGACCTTTGTCGTTTGTAAACCTGTTGTCGTAAAAATTAAGTAATTTAGTATTTTAAAAAATTAAAACTAAATGAGTGTTTCCGGAAAAAAGATTCTTATTGCCGTTTCTGGAGGAATTGCTGCTTACAAAATTCATTTTTTGATAAGAGAGTTTATAAAAAAAGATGCAGAAGTTCAGGTTATTATGACCTCTGATGCGGAGCATTTTGTGACCAAGCTAAGTCTTTCAACATTGTCAAAGAAACCTGTTTATACCGATTTTTATAATGAAAATGGGAGCTGGAACAGTCATGTAGAATTGGGTTTATGGGCAGATGTGATTATTATTGCTCCGTGTACTGCTAATACTTTAGCTAAGATGACACACGGAATGTGTGATAATTTAGTATTAGCAACCTATATGTCGGCGAAATGTCCTGTTTTCATAGCACCTGCAATGGATCTGGATATGTATGATCATCCTACCACAAAACAGAACTTAGAATTGGCAGAGGATTTCGGACATTTTATTATTCCTGCAGAAAGTGGTGAACTGGCGAGTGGTCTAGTAGGTCAGGGAAGGATGGCCGAACCTGAAACAATATTTAAAGCTGTTGAGCATTTTTTTAGCGAAAGTAAAAGCGAAACAGTTTTAAAAGGGAAAACTATCTTAATCACTGCCGGACCAACGTACGAGGCCATTGATCCTGTTCGGTTTATAGGAAATCATTCCTCTGGGAAAATGGGATTTTCATTGGCAGAAGAAGCTGCAAAAAGAGGAGCTAAAGTTATTCTCATTTCCGGTCCAAGTTCTCAAACTATTGAAAATAAAAATATTGATTTACATAAAGTAACCTCGGCAAAAGAGATGTTAGATAAAGTATTTCAATACTATGAAAACGTTGATATTGCTATTGCAAGTGCTGCAGTCGCTGATTATGCTCCAAAAGAAGTGGCCAAAGAGAAAATTAAAAAGAACGATGATAATCTTACGATAGAATTGGTTAAAAATCCGGATATTCTCAAAACAATGGGAGAGAGGAAGGTGCATCAGTTTTTAGTTGGATTTGCTTTGGAAACTCAGAATGAAGAGGAAAATGCAAAGGGGAAATTGGAAAAGAAAAACCTGGATATGATTATCTTGAATTCTCTTCGCGATGAAGGAGCTGGATTTAAAAATGACACCAACAAAATAAGGATATTCACCAAAACCGAAAAGAAAGAATTTGAGCTTAAATCTAAAGATGATGTAGCAAAGGATATTTTGAATTTCGTTGAGTATCAACTTTTAAAATAATTTTAATAAATTTCCGTTCTCAATTTTTAATAGATAATGAAAAAACTTATAAGTTTATTTTTACTGCTTTTCATATATAATACCAGCTTTTCGCAAGAGTTGTTGTGTACAGTTCAGGTAAATGCCCAGCAGTTGGGAGGAAGTAACCAACAGGTTTTTAAAACCTTGGAAAAAAGCCTTAAGGACTTTATAAATAACACGAGCTGGACTGGTAAAAAACTTCAGAACTTTGAAAAAATAAAATCTAACTTCGCTATTGTAATTTCTAAAAGCGAAGGGAATAATAAATATTCCGGGAATATTGTAATTCAGGCAGTTCGCCCTGTTTATAGTTCAAATTATGAATCTCCATTAATTAACCTACAGGATACCAAATTCGCTTTTGAGTATGTAGAAAACGAAAATCTTATATTTAATGAGCGACAGTTTTCTGGTAAAAACTTAATTGATGTCATCAGCTTCTATGTGTATCTTGTTTTAGGATACGATGCGGATAGTTTTCAATCGATGGGTGGAACTCCATGGTTTGCAAAGGCACAACAGATCGGGCAAAATGCACAAAATCGAGGATATGAGGGCTGGGCACAAATTGGAAGTGAAGGGCCAAGAACAAGAGGGGTTTTAATCAACCAGTTAACAAGTCCTAATTTAAGTCAGTTACGTTCGATATTTTATACTTACCACAGAGCAGGATTAGATAATCTGTTCAATCAGGATCAGACTCAGCCAAAGAAAGTTATTTATGATGCTTTACTACAAATGAAAACGTATGAAAACAGCTTTCAGCAGAATTATGCATTGAATTTGTTTATTGAAACAAAGAACGATGAAATTTTTAATATTTTCAATTCCAACAATAACGGCGGTATCGTCTTAAATGATCTGAAGCAAATGATGATGGTTTTCGCGCCGAAGTTTAATGATAAATGGGATAAGTGGAAATAGAAAATAGATTTTAAGGAGATAAATATCTTGAATTCTGAATTCTAAAATTTTATATTTGCAGTCTAATCTGCCGGAAATTTATGCTTTCTAAAATCTTCATTAAAAATTTTGCCCTTATTGATACTCTTGAAGTGTCATTGCAAAACGGTTTACAGGTAATTACTGGTGAAACGGGAGCAGGAAAGTCTATTATTTTAGGGGCTTTAAGACTTATTTTAGGCGAAAGAGCAGATTTAAAATCTATTTCAAATACTGAAGAAAAAAGTATTGTTGAAACAGAGTTCTCTTTAAATAATCAGTTTAAAAAATTCTTTATAGAGAATGATCTGGATTATGAACATCAGACTATTATCAGAAGAGAGATTTTACCATCTGGAAAATCGAGAGCTTTTATAAATGATGTGCCGGTTACATTAGATATTTTAAAAGAACTTTCTTCACAACTTATCGATATCCATTCTCAATTTGAAACTTCAAATCTTTTCACCTCAGAATATCAGTTTAAAATTATTGACGGGCTCTCTGAAAATAAACAGCTCATCACAGATTATCAGCATGAATTTTTAGAATTTCAAAGTTTAAAAACTCAACTTAAAAAATTGCAGACTCAACTTTCAGAAAACAATAAAGAAAGTGATTACAAACAGTTTTTATTAAGTGAATTAGATGATCTGAGGCTGGATGATGTTGACTACGAGGAATTGCAGAACCAACTTTCTATTCAGGAAAATGCAGAGATGATTTCTGAAAATCTAGCTCAGGTTTTATCAAGATTTCATCAGGAAGAAATTGGAATTCTCTCTTTTTTTAATGAGGCTAAACATAAACTTTCAAAAATAGCAGAGGTTTCGCACAGCTTTTCAGAAGTTGATAAAAGATTGGAAGAGTCTTTTGTTGAATTAAAAGACATCATTTCTGAATTAGAGGATGAGGCAGAAAAAATTGAAGCTAATCCCGAAAATTTAGCTTTGCTTTCCGAGCTTAGTAATAAACTCAATGCTTTGTTATTAAAGCATAATGTTTCAAATGTTAATGACCTGAAAGAAATCAGAGATCAATTATCGAGCGAACAGGAAGGAGCTTCCGAACTGGAGTCTCACATTGTTGAAATCCAGGAAAATATTACGAAGAAAGAAAAATCACTTCAGTCACTTTCTGAAAAACTTTCTAAAAACAGAAAAAAAAGTGTTCCTGTATTTATAAAAAAAGCTGAAGAATTATTAAAAAAATTAGGGCTTGAAAAAGCGAAGGTAGATATAGAGCTACAGGATGCTTCGGAATTTAATGCTTTTGGTAAGGAAAATATTCAGCTTTTATTTCAGGCAAATTCAGGATTCCCATTAAAACCTATTCAAACAGCTATCTCAGGAGGTGAACGATCAAGGGTAATGCTGGCAGTTAAAAAGATTATTGCTGAAAGCGATGAGCTGCCAACACTTATTTTAGATGAGATCGATACCGGAGTTTCCGGTAAGGTAGCTGAAGAAATAGGAAACCTGATGCGTGAAATGTCAGAAGATATGCAGCTTATTGTTATTTCCCACCTGGCTCAAGTGGCAGCGAAAGGGAATAATAATTATAAAGTGGTAAAGCATGATGTTTCAGGAAAAACCCAGTCTACAATCATTCCACTCAATGAAGCTGAAAAGCTTAACGAAATTGCCCAATTACTTTCCGGAAGTAAGATTACTGAAGCTGCATTAGCACAAGCAAAAGAGCTTATAGGTTAATTTTTGTAACATTTTTTACATTATATTTACTAATGTAAAAAAGTATGATATGTTTTTAAGATTCCTTAGGTTAGAAATCAAGAGTTTTTTTCGTGGTACTTCCGTTGGGATTAATATGGCAATGAAGATTCTCCGTTTTATGGGGATTCTTTATTTTATGGCATGTTTAGCCGGTGGGGCATTTGCCGCTTTTTTCTATGTACAGGAAGAACTCCATCAGGATCCTTTAAAAATAGTTTCCAGATTTTTAATTATAGGATGGGTTGTTGATCTTATTGCCAAATATATCTGGCAGGAAATGCCGACACAAAATATAAAACCTTTTCTTACTCTTAATATTCCAAAGAAAACATTGGTCAACTATATGTTGATAAAAACCTTTTTATCTGCTTTCAGTTGGTTAAATTCCCTTTTCTTCATTACATTTTCTATTATAGCCTTATTCAACGGATATGGATTCTTAGAGATCTTTGCATGGTTTGTAGGAATTTCCTCACTTTTTTATCTTAATAATTTCATCAATATTTTTTTCAATGATAAAGAAACAGTTGCCATTGTAGTGGCGGCTATCTTTGGAATAGTTGGTGTATTGGGTTATTATCAGATTATTCCGGTATTATCTTACTCGGAAATGGTGTTTTACAGCTTTTTTGAAAAACCTTACTTTGCTGTAATTGCTCTGGCTTTGTTTTTGGGACTATGGTGGATTTGTTTTAAACACGTTCGTAAGGAATTTTATCTTGATCAGGGTCTAGAGGCAAAAAAGACCGTTGGTAAGACCGAAAATATAGCGTTTCTTAATAAATATGGGGCTTTGGGGACATTTATCAATAACGATATTAAAATGCTCAGACGAAACAAAGTAACGAAAGGTATTTTATTAGGCAGTTTCTTTTTTGTTTTTTATGGACTCTTAATGTTTGTCGCCACGGTGTATAAAACTCCTGCTATGATGATGTTTATGGGATTATTTGTAACCGGAGGTTTTCAGTTTTTATTTGGACAGAGAGTTCCTGCTTTCGACAGCTCTTATTATCCTCTGATGATGACACTTAATGTACCCTACAAAGAATATCTCAAGGCAAAATGGTGGTTGATGAATATTGTGACTTGTCTCTCAATGGTGCTTGCTTTATTTTATGCCTATTTCGGTTGGGAAATATACATTACTTTTTTGGCCGCTGGTTTATATAATATGGGAGTGAATTCTCAATTTACACTTTGGTCGGGTGCATTTAATAAAACGCAGATCGATTTAAATTCAAAAGAAAAGAGAATGGGGCAGAAAAACAGTTTTAATTTAAAAGCAATGCTATTGCTTATTCCTAAAATGCTGCTGCCAATGGCCGTATTTGCCGCTTCAAAACACTTCTTTGGGATGACCGGAGGGGTAATTAGTATTGCCATTTTAGGATTAATTGGTTTCTTGTTCAGGGAGAAAATCTTTGATATCATCGTAAGACATTACAAAAGAGAAAAATACAGTACACTGGACGCATTCAAAAATAAAGATTAATACAATGATTACTATAAATAACTTATCTAAAACATACGGAACTGCTACTGTTCTTAGCATCGAAAATCTTGAGATTCCTAAGGGAGAAACCTTTGGGCTGGTTGGAAATAACGGTGCCGGAAAGACTACACTATTTAGTTTAATGCTGGATCTGATTCAGCCTACTACTGGTTTTGTAAGCATTGATGATATTAAAGTGAATGAATCTGAAGCATGGAAAAGTAAGGTTTCAGCATTCGTAGATGATACATTTTTGATAGGCTATCTGACACCAGAGGAATATTTCTATTTCATTGGAGAGTTAAGAGGACAAAATAAGGCTTCTGTAGATGAGTTCCTGAAGCCGTTCCATGATCTATTTAATGGAGAAATATTGAATTCCGGAAAGTATGTACGTGATCTGTCAAAAGGGAATCAAAAGAAAGTAGGAATTGTGGGAGCTATTATTGGTAATCCTGAGATCATTATTTTGGATGAGCCTTTTGCTAACCTGGATCCTTCAACACAGATAAAGCTTAAAAATATGATCAAAGAATTATCTAAACAGGATGGTGTAACATTTCTTATATCAAGTCACGATCTATCACATACAACTGAAGTATGTAATAGAATTGTAGTTGTTAATAAAGGGAAAATGGTTAAAGATATTCAGACTAATCCTGAGACTCTGCAAGATCTGGAGCAGTATTTTGCTGATCAGGTTTCTCTACAATCTTAATTTAAACAAAAATACAAATGGGTCTAGAATCGCAAAATGTTACTGACTACCCCAACAGTAATACCATTTTTATGGTCTGGAAACTGAATGACAACCCGCAGTTGAAAAGTATATTTCAACAACTTTGTGCATTGGTTTTAAATCTTAATAATTCTGCCTTTAACAGGTTTCCGGATAGCAGAGCAAGCTGCGTCATGGCAATAGGATATGAAGCATGGAAAAAACTGGAGCTGCCAACGCCTCTTCCAAAAGAATTAACCAATTTTAAAGAAATAAAAGGCATTAAGCATACTGCTGTAGCTACTTCAGGGGATCTGCACTTTCATCTTAGAGCGGATAATAACAGTATCTGTTTTGACATGGCAATTGAGATTTCAAAACTGTTGAGTTCTGTAGCTGAAAGTATTCTGGAAATTCATGGGTTTAAATATTGGGATGCCCGATCAATTTTAGGTTTTGTAGATGGTACCGAGAATCCTCATGGAGAAGATCGGGATTATTTTGCTAAAATTGGAGATGAAGATTTGAAATATAAAGGAGGAAGTTACCTTTTTGTTCAGAAATACCTTCATAATATGGATGCCTGGAAAGGACTTTCAACAGACGAACAGGAAAAAGTGATCGGAAGGTCAAAGGAGAAAGATATTGAAATGTCGGATGATGTAAAACCAGCAAACTCCCATATTGCCTTGGCAAATGTCGAAGGAGAAAACGGAGAAGAATTAAAAATTGTCAGAGATAATATGCCCTTTGGAAATCCATCAACAAATGAATTTGGAACCTATTTTATTGCTTACGCAAACACATTTACAACAGTACAAAAAATGCTGACCAATATGTTTATTGGAGATCCTGTTGGAAATTATGATAGGATTTTGGATTTCAGTACTGCAGAAACGGGAACTCTTTTCTTTGCTCCAACAAGGGATATGTTAGATGATTTTGCCGGATAATTTTAGTGTAAAAAAATAAAAAAATATTTTTTGTGTAACCTTTTTAAATTTCTGTTGTCTTTATATTAGAAACTAATCAAAAATGAAACTTTTGTTCGGAAATAAAAAAGATGATTTGTTAAGCCGCCTGAAGAAACAGGATGCGGCTGCGCAAAAATTCTTTTATGACCAGAATGTAAAAAAATTACTGAGCGTAAGTAAGAGCTATATCAGTGATTTGTATCAGGCAGAAGATTGTGTTATCAGAGCATTTTGTAAAATATTTAAACATATCGAAGGCTTTAGAGGAGATGGTAACCTCGAAGGCTGGGCAAGAAGGATTGTTGTCAATGAATGTTTAAACTTTATTAAAAGTCACAAAACAGTTTTTTACCTTGATGACATCAGTCAGTCTTTTATGGAAGAGATTCAGGATGAAGAAGTAGTATTTGATTTTAATGCACAAGAACTTTTGGATCAATTGCCAGATGCTTATAAGATGGTTTTCAACTTATATGTTTTGGAAGGGTATTCCCATCAAGAAATTGCTGATACCCTGAAGATTTCAATTGCCGTTAGTAAAACGCAATTATTCAGAGCAAAAGAAAAGCTAAGAAAGATCTACTTTCAACAACAGAAAACACTAAGAAATGAACACAATTAAAAATAATTTTGAAAATCAGATTAAAAAACAAATCGAGGAAAGAGAAATAACTCCTTCGAGAGATCTATGGTCTGAAATTGAAAGTCAAACGCAAAATGATCGTCCAAAATCAAAACTAAACTTGTTATTGGTGGCTGCTTGTCTTATTCTTATATTTAGTCTGGGTTTTGTACTGGTATTTTACAATAAACCGAGTGAATCAGAGCTGCAGGTTGTAAAAAAAGATAAGCCGACTATTGATGTTAAAAAGGATACAAATGCAGTGGAAATAATAAGAGAATCTCCTGTATTAGTGGCCCAAGATCAAAAAAACACTGTTGAAATAAAGAATACTGAACCGATTAAGAAAACCGAAATACCAGAAACAAAAGTTTTCACTGAAACTAAGAAACTTCCTATAATCAAAGATGATGCTTCAGAATTGGCATCCCATATTACAGACGTTACCCCTGCGAAAATTATTGCACAAACTGATTCTTCAAAAACGTCTGAAAAGAGGAAAAAATATGTTGATCCTTCAACCTTACTTTTTTCGGTCGAACATAAAGATGTCATTGAAAAGACCAAAGACAAAACTAATGTAGCGAAAATCGATTTGAACGGGAAATAATAAATTTTAAACAATAAAAAAATAATACTATGATCAAGAAATTTATCCTGATAGGATTCGTGTGCCTTTTTTCTGCCTCAGCATACGCACAAAAAACACCGACATTTAATTTCCCATCAAAAGAGGAATCTGATGTAAGTCCTATGGTAAAGGAAAAAGTAGAAGAATATGCTACAAAGATTAATACAATTATTCAGGAAGAGAAAAAGCTTATGGAAGCAGAACTTTTGGATCTTCAGACTAAAGGTTTAGATAAAGCTGAATTTAATAAACAGAAAGCTGAAATTGCTGATCGTTTTTCGGAAAAAATAGATCAGAGAATAGAAGATTTAGGTTTTGATCTGGATACAGTAGTTCAGAAACAGGTAAGATACTCTCTTCTAAATACTGATATTACGTCAAAGGAAGAGTTGAAGGCAAAGCTCTTGAAAAAGTTTCGTGCAACAAAAAATATTGGGGCTTATATTTCTTATGGAGCTATGGCGCTTACCAATAACCTTTCTGATAATGCCCTTGATAAAAATCTGGGTTATGCTAATAATCTTGAGTTTGGTTTGAAGTTTAATTATCAGTTTGGCAGAACAAGTCCCTGGGGGCTTATCTCGGGAGTAGGATTTTCATGGAGAACTGTTCGTTTGGATCATAATATGGTTTTTGCAAAAGATACTAACGGGAATGTTCATGTAGAATCAGGTGGCGGAAATGTAGATAAAAGTAAACTTAGAACAGGTTATATTATTATTCCTCTTGGATTGCAATATAATTTTTCAAAACTGAAAAGTGCTGGAATGGATATTCAGTACAGAGATTATAATAAAGGATTCAAGGTTGGAGCTAATGTTTATGGAGGGGTAAGAATGTCCAGCAACAATATTGTCAAAGCAGATGATATCAATTCAAGAAATAGAGGGGATTACCAGGTAAATCCTTTTGTATATGGTGGACAGATTACACTTTCTTATAATGACTATAGTATTTTTGTGAAAAAAGATTTCAGTAACTTCTTTAAAGATGATACTTTCAAAAATGACAAAGCATTAATTATTGGCGTCGCCTTATGGTGGTAAAAACACAATTATTTATATAAAAGACTCCGGAAATATTCCGGAGTCTTTTTAATATCTAACGTTTAAAAAATCTTAATTATTTTAAACTTCCTACCATATCTTCAGGTTTTACCCATTCGTCAAACTGTTCAGCAGTAAGTAATCCAAGATTTACCGCTTCTTCTTTTAAGGTTGTTCCATTTTTATGAGCTGTTTTAGCAATTTTAGCTGCATTTTCATAACCGATATGTGTATTTAACGCAGTAACGAGCATTAAAGATTTGTCTACCAATTCTTTTATTCTTTCATAATTAGGCTCAATTCCAATGGCACAATGGTCATTAAAAGATGTACATGCATCGGCGATAAGTTGTGCAGATTGCAAAAAGTTATAAGCCATTACCGGTTTGAAAACATTCAGTTCATAATTTCCCTGAGTTCCGGCAAATGAAATTGTAGTGTCATTTCCTAGAACCTGAGCACAAACCATTGTTAATGCTTCATTTTGGGTAGGATTTACTTTTCCCGGCATAATAGAAGATCCAGGTTCATTTTCAGGGATATGAATTTCACCAATTCCAGAACGGGGTCCAGAAGCCAATAACCTTATATCCTGAGCTATTTTAAATAATGAAACGGCCAATTGTTTTAATGCGCCATGAGATTCTACAATAGCATCATGAGCAGCAAGAGCTTCAAATTTATTTTCGGCAGTTATAAAAGGGTGATTGGTGAATTTCGCTATGTATTCTGCAACAGTTACGTCATATCCTTTTGGTGTGTTTAGCCCTGTTCCCACAGCTGTTCCCCCTAATGCTAATTCAGAAAGATGGGGAAGGGTGTTTCTTAAGGCTCTAAGACCAAATTCCAATTGAGCAACATATCCCGAGAATTCCTGTCCTAAAGTTAAAGGAGTAGCATCCATCAGATGGGTTCTTCCTATTTTTACAACATCCTTAAAAGCATTTGATTTTTCCGCTAACGTATTTTTTAGTTTTTCAACGGCAGGAATAGTTACTTCTACAACTTTTTTATAAGCAGCAATATGCATGGCAGTAGGATAAGTATCATTGGAAGACTGAGATTTATTGACATCATCGTTTGGATGAATTTCGGATTTGTCTCCTAAAGTTCCACCATTATTGACATGAGCTCTATTCGAAACGACCTCATTGATATTCATATTTGACTGTGTTCCGGAACCTGTTTGCCAGATAACCAATGGAAACTGGTCGTTTAATTTTCCCTCTAAGATCTCATCACAAACTTTAGCAATCATATCTCTTTTTTCAGAAGGAAGAGCTCCCAAATCGGTGTTTGCATAAGCCGCAGCTTTCTTTAAATAAGCAAAAGCTTCAATAATTTCATGTGGCATTGAACCTTCGGGACCGATCTTGAAATTATTCCTTGAACGTTCCGTTTGTGCACCCCAAAACTTATCAGCAGGAACCTGCACCTCACCCATGGTGTCTTTTTCTATTCTGTAATTCATTGTGATTGAAATTTTTATAAAGTTAATCATTAACTGGAAAATCCACAATTTATAATCGTTATAAATATCAACGGATGTTGGTGATTTTACTCATGTTTTTTAGACTATGTTTATTTTTGCACAAAGAAAAAATTGAATGGAATTTAGATATCAGGATCCGTATCCTATTCAGAAAGATGATACGGTATATAAGAAACTTACGTCAGACTATGTAAAAGTTGAAAAACTTGGAGAAAGAGAGATTCTAACTGTTGATCCAAAAGGATTGGAGTTGTTGGCTGAGGAAGCAATGGCTGATGTTTCTTTTATGCTTCGTTCTTCTCATTTAGAAAGTCTTAGGAGAATTATCGATGATCCTGAAGCTACGGATAACGACCGGTTTGTTGCTTATAATTTACTGCAAAATGCAGCAGTAGCGGTAGAAGGAGCTCTCCCTTCTTGCCAGGATACAGGAACAGCTATCGTTATGGGTAAGAAGGGTGAAAATGTTTATACTGGCGTAGATGATGGAGAATATTTAAGCAAAGGAATTTATAATACATATCAGAAAAGAAACCTTAGATATTCTCAGATCGTTCCTTTAACGATGTTTGATGAAAAGAACTCCGGTTCAAACCTGCCTGCTCAGATTGATTTATATGCAAAGAAAGGAGACTCTTATGAATTTTTATTTCTAACCAAAGGCGGAGGTTCCGCTAATAAGACATTTTTATACCAAAAGACAAAATCTTTATTAAATGAAAAGTCTTTAGAGGAATTTATTAAAGAGAGAATTTCGGATCTAGGTACTGCTGCCTGTCCTCCTTATCACCTGGCTTTAGTTATTGGAGGGACTTCTGCGGAAGCTAATTTAGCGGCAGTGAAAAAGGCATCCGCAAAATATTACGATAATCTTCCAACCTCAGGAAATGAAGGTGGACAGGCTTTTAGAGATCTTGAATGGGAGGCTAAAGTTCAAAAAATGTGTCAGGAAAGTGCTATCGGAGCCCAGTTTGGAGGAAAGTATTTAACACATGATGTAAGAGTAATAAGATTACCCCGTCATGCAGCATCTTGTCCTGTAGGTATGGGAGTTTCTTGCTCAGCAGACAGAAATATCAAAGGTAAAATTACCAAAGAAGGAATCTTCCTTGAGCAGCTGGAAGAAAATCCAAAGAGATTTTTACCCGATACTGCTCCACATTTGGAAGAAGCTGTTGATATTGATTTGAATAAGCCAATGCCTGAAATTTTGGCTGAACTTTCTAAATATCCAATCAAAACCAGACTAAAACTGAATGGAACTTTGATCGTTGCGAGAGATATTGCTCATGCAAAAATTAAAGAACTGATCGACAGTGGTAAACCGATGCCGGAATATTTTAAAAACCACCCTGTCTATTATGCAGGACCTGCAAAGACTCCGGAAGGAATGGCTTCTGGAAGTTTTGGCCCGACTACAGCAGGAAGAATGGATGTTTATGTTGATGAATTCCAAAGCCATGGTGGAAGCATGATTATGTTGGCAAAAGGGAATAGAAGTAAAGATGTGACGAATGCTTGTAATAAGTATGGTGGATTCTATCTTGGTTCTATCGGAGGCCCCGCCGCAATTCTTGCGAAAGACAATATTCTGTCAGTTGATATTGTCGATTTTCCTGAGCTCGGAATGGAGGCTGTAAGAAAAATTGAGATCAAAGATTTCCCGGCATTTATCATTACAGATGATAAAGGGAATGATTTCTTTGCAGACCTTGCGCATTAATTAGTTTAAAATTAAAATAAATAATGAAAATAGAGCTTCTATCTTTTGTGTAAAAAATAAAAAAGTTCTATTTTTGCCTAAAATATATAAGAAAAATGATGTTATCAGCATTTTGGCCGTTTTATCAGTTCCTTTGGACAATCTATTTTATTACAATGTTCCTGGTAGGATTCTGGTGTATCTTTATGTTTTTTGGATTAGTAATCCCAATGTGGTTAAGTGAAGGTTTGATGGAATACTTCGGTAAAGTGAAGCCTTTTGATCCGGAAGATATTAGAAGAAAGAAAGTATATGAGCAAGAAGGAGTAACAGTAATCTTCAGCGAGCCTAAAGGTAACGGTCCTTTCTTACATGATAGTCACGGACATCATCATTAATTGATTTTGTCATTGCTTTTTCACCTTAATTCTGAAAAAGTAATATCAAAGCAAAACAACATATATAAACCACTTAATTTATTAGGTGGTTTTTTTATTTATTCATTTCTCAGTTTCTCCGGAGATAATCCGAATTTCTTTTTAAAGGCTCTTGTGAAATTCTGAACATATTCGTAACCACATTCAATGGCGATCTCTTTGATCATAATTTCCTTATTGATGATCATTTTTTTTGCCTTAAGCATTCTCAGTTCTGAAATATAATCTGTTATTGTGGTATGGTATTGTGCTTTAAACTCTTTCCGGATACTGTTCTGATTAATTCCAATCAGTTTTCCTATTTCTTCAACTTTAATATTTTTATGAAAATTTTCATCAACAAATTTCTTGATCATTGAAGCTGTTTTAGGTAGAATTTCATCCGTGGTTTTTTCATCAAACTGTTCGAAGATTAAAATGAGAAGTTTGATGATCTTAGCCTCAACAAGCAGTTTTTGCATCACCCCTTTTTTAGAATTACTAACAATCTCTTTCAAAATCATATGCATTTCAACAGTCATAGAAGGTGGAGTTTCTTTATGAAGGAAAATATAATTGTTATTCATCATGTTCTCCAGTATGTCAATGCTTTCCTTTGTAGATCCGGGATTTATTAAATTGAATATATATTGATAATTGACTTGAATTTGAAGATATTTCAAAATTTCGTGATTTTCTGTCCAAAGCTCGGCAGTACTTTCTTGGGGAGAATAGTGAAGAATGTATTGATTTTTTTTAAATAAAAAACTTGTGCCAGAGTCTTGAGCCTCCAAATGGATGTTGGGACTTAATAAAAAGATGAGATTAAAGCTTGATCTCTCTTCAATCATTCTTGATTTTGGAAATTTTTCGGAGCATAATTCTTCCTGCATTATTATTTTAATGTCCTCGGATCTGAATAATAATCCCTTTCTAGATTGGTCTTTCATGTGACAATCTTTTTACAATCATGGTACAATTTGAAGTTAAAGCAAAGGATCAGATAACAAAAAGTTTGAAAATGATAACTCAAGGTTAATAGAGTCCAGTACTTTTGCGCAAAGTTAAATTAAATTTAGAATAATTAAAAATAATATTCATTATGTTCAAAAATTTACATTTTGCGATGCGAAAATTGGGAGTAGGATTAGGGTTGCTCAGCATTGCCAGTAGTTTTTTATATGCCCAGCAGTGGGAGGATGTTGGCGGAATTCAAATTGTTTCAGCAGGAGGAAGTAGTAATAACAACTTGGTTGTAGATAATTCGGGAAAATATTATTTATCATACTATGATACTTCTGTGGGTAAAGGTTCTGTTCAGAAATTTGACGGAACAGCATGGTCTTATGTAGGTGGAGCTGCGGGAATTACAACAGGAACTGCTCTCTATAACTCATTGACTTTGGACAATGCAGGAAATCCTTATTATACTAATCAAATTGGTTATCCGGGGTCTGGATTGGAGGTCAGACAATTTACAGGAATAGCATGGGCACAATTGGCTAATGTAACATCAGGTCCGGTCAACTACCAGGCTTCTGCCGTTTCTCCTTCTGATGTTTTATTTACTTACAGCAATTATGATTCAGGAACGGTAAAACGTTATGTAAACGGAAGTTGGGAACAAGTTGGAAACTCAGGTTTTTCCGATGGAGCAGCCTTTGCTGAAATGGTGATTGGGACTAATGATAAGGTTTATACGTGTAATGTAGCAAATGGAGTAAACGTATATCAAAACTCTACTACAGCTACTGCTTCTGATAATTGGACTCTGGTCGGTGGAAGTATTGTTGATGCTTCTTCTTCGGGAGAACAATATTATTCTGATATTGCAATTGATGCTAATAACAATCTATATGTTGCTTATGTTTCAAATGTAGCTAACGGGAGAAAAGTGAACGTTAAAAAATTTAACGGAACGACCTGGGAGCAATTAGGGAACGCTTATTTTTCTTCTGGAGCAGTACAATACACTGCTGTAGCAGTGACCCCTACTGGTGATCCTTATGTTGTTGTAAGTCGTTGGGAAAATGACAACCAGTTAAGAAATACAGTTTATAAATTGGATGCTGCCACTCAGACATGGGGAAGTTTTGGAGGAGATTTTGTTTCCGACAACGCGGCAACTTATAATGATCTGGCTATAGATAAACTAAATAAATATCTTGTATTGGCTTATTCCCAAGATGGAACAAGAGTAAAAAGGATTTCAATTGCCAATTCAGCCCAAACTTGTACAAATACGGATCCCGGAAATAATCCTGGAGATATTGGTTGTGTTTCCTTTACTTATAAAGGACAACAGGTTTCTTATAATACAGTAAGAGGGAAAGATGGTAAGGTATGGCTTCAGCAAAATTTGGGAAGTACTCAAGTAGCAACATCAATGACGGATGAAGATTCTTATGGAGATTTATTCCAATGGGGAAGATGGGATGATGGCCATCAGAAAAGAAATTCATTAACGAGTGGACTTCCAACTCCAAATTCTCCGGACGGATTGACGGGGGTAACATCATTTATTACCGGATCTTGGTGGTCAGCTAACTCTTTAACGGATCAATGGTCCGCGAATACTGTTGCTGGAGTAAACTCTACCAACGGATATGATCCTTGTAAGGTTATTGACCAAGATTGGAAAATGCCAACCCAGGCAGATTGGGCAGTTTTACAAAATGCTGAAGTAATCAATAACCCAACTACCGCATATAGTAGTACTCTAAAATTACCTGCAGCTGGGTACAGAGGATCGTCAACGGGAGATTTTACATTTGTCGGACAAAGAGGTTATTATTGGAGTTCTACTCCGTCATCTTTCGGAGCTAAGTACTTCTACATTGGAACTACAATTGGAAATCCTAATGCCGGAGGACCTAGAGGTCAGGGGCAGTCTGTAAGATGTGTCAAAGAAGCATCTTCATTAAGCACCTCAGAGATCAGACTGAATACTTTGGGTGTTTATCCAAATCCTACAAATGGCATTCTTAATATCAAAACTGATTCTATAATAGAAAATGTACAGGTAACCAATGTTGTAGGACAAATAATAAATGTGCCATTCTTTAATAACCAAATTAATATGCATGGAGTTCCAAACGGAGTTTATATGGTGCAGTTAAAATTAAAGAATGGGCAAACATTCTTAAAAAAGATCATTAAAAATTAATGTTCGCATATTGATTGATTATTTGCAAAAGGCTTTAGAAAGAGCCTTTTGTTTTTTCAAATTTTGATATAGAGAAAAATAAAGATAGTTCATTTTTTAGTTAAATAAACCCACGGTGTATCCTATGTAGCACATCGTGGGTTTTGTTTTTTGATCATATTAAAATTGTCCCATGGATTATTTTGAATAACCATCAGCTTCAATAATTGCATCAGCGAATTCCCTTGGTGCTTCTTGTGGTACATTGTGACCGATCCCATTCAGGACCCTATGTGAATATTTACCAGTAAATTTATTAGCATAAGCTTTACCATCTGCTGCAGAGCCATCAAAATCACTTGCTATGGTAATGGTAGGAACTTGAATAACAGGTCGCTTAGCAAGGCGGGTTTCAAGATCTTCATACTTGGGTTCTCCTTTGGCAAGGGAAAGTCTCCAGCGGTAGTTGTGGATTACAATTGCAGCATGATCAGGATTGTTGAAAGATTGAGCTGTCTGATCAAATGTAGTTGTATCAAAATTCCATTTAGGGGAAGCAAGTTTCCATATTAATTTGTTGAACTCATAAGTGTTTCCGGTGTAACCTTTCTCACCGCGTTCAGTAGAAAAATAATACTGATACCACCAACCATACTCAGCAGTAGGATTTAACGGATTTTTGTTCGCTTCAAGATTTGTAATTAAATAACCACTTACAGAAACCAATGCTTTTACGCGTTCAGGCCATAACGCTGCCATAATATCTGCTGTTCTTGCTCCCCAGTCAAATCCTCCCAAAACTGCTTTATCTATTTTCAGAGCATCCATCAATGCAATAATATCACTGGCAACGGCAGACTGTTGTCCATTTCTCATCGTATCCTCGGAAAGAAATCGGGTGGTTCCAAATCCTCTTAGATAAGGAGTGATGACTCTGTATCCCTTTGATACCAATATAGGAACTACTTCGTTATAACTATGAATATCATATGGCCATCCATGAAGTAAAATGACAGGAGTCCCATCAGCTGGTCCAGCTTCTGCATATCCAATACTAAGGACACCGGCATTAATTTGTTTTAATGCCCCTAAGCTTTCCAGAGCTTGATTGTCAGTAGGTATTTTTTTTACTTTCTGTTGGGCATTTGCCAGTCCAATATTGAAAAGCACCAGGAGGACTGCACTTATGGCAAATTTTTCAATGATATACTGAAACTTAAATGTTGTTTTTTGAAACATAGCTTTAGGTTTTTAAATTGTTTTGAAATCACTTTAATTTCTGGTCAAAAGTAGTAAGGTAGCTTAAGTAAGGCAATCACTAAAAGTGTGAGCAAGACAATATTGACCTTGAACCTGACATTTTTAAACCTGAAGGATCTCGCTTTTAAAGAAAGAGGCTTACCTTATAAATTTGAAATCTAATACAAAGAGTAGGTGGTAATACTAAACATGAAATTATTGCTTTTAGAGGTATTCTCTTTTCTTAGACCGAAGACTTTCTAAATCAGAAAACTAAAGGACTTTTAAATTGAATTAATAATTCATATCTTTGCAGCCACAAAATTTCTACAATGTCTAAGTCATTAATTCCAAAATTAGAAGCTATTAAACAAAGATATAATGAGGTTGCAGACCTTATTATACAGCCTGATGTCATTTCAGATCAGAAAAAATATTCTTCATTGAACAAAGAGTATAGTGATTTAGGTAAAATTGTTAAAGTTTATGATCAGTATAAAGGGGCTTTAGACAATATTGCAGAATCTGAAGAAATTATTGCTGATGGTTCAGACAAAGACTTGGTAGATCTGGCGAAGGAAGAAAAAATGGAGGCTCAGGCTAAACTTCCAGGATTGGAAGAAGAGCTAAAAGTTTTACTGATTCCTAAAGATCCTGCAGATGATAAAAACATCATTGTAGAATTACGTGCCGGAACCGGAGGTGATGAAGCAGCAATTTTTGTAGAAGATATTTATAGAATGTATTCTATGTATTTCAAAACGAAAGGCTGGAAACATGAAGTAACAGATTCTAATGAAGCAGCGAAAGGATACAAAGAACTGATCATGAAAGTGGAGGGTGAAGGTGTTTATGGAATCATGAAATTCGAATCCGGAGTTCACCGTGTTCAGCGTGTTCCTGAAACTGAATCTCAAGGTAGAGTTCATACTTCCGCGATCACTATTGCTGTTTTACCAGAAGCAGAAGAGGTAGATTTCGAACTTAATCCTGCAGATATCGAAATGCAGACTTCACGTTCAGGAGGAGCCGGAGGTCAGAATGTAAACAAGGTTGAAACTAAAGTTCAGCTTACTCACAAGCCTTCAGGTATGGTAGTTGTCTGTCAACAGGCACGTTCTCAGTTGGCTAACCGTGAATTGGCAATGGAAATGCTTAGAACGAAATTATATGATATCGAATTACAGAAAGTTCAAGGCGACATTGCAGCACAACGTAAATCAATGGTTTCTACCGGTGACCGTTCTGCAAAGATTAAAACATACAACTACCCGCAAGGTAGAGTTACAGACCATAGAATCAATAAATCAATGTACAATCTTGATGCTTATATGAACGGGGATATTTCTGAAATGATTGATGCTGTTATCATGGCAGAAAACGCAGAAAAAATGAAAGGCGAAGAAGATAATTACTAAAGATTTTAAAAAATAAAAAGTAAAGCCTCTGATTTTTCGGGGGCTTTCTTATTTCAAATTATTAATTTAGATGCATTAAATCCAGAGTTGACTATGAAAAATTATAAAGTTTTTTTCTTTTTAATATTAACATTGTTTGTACAGATTGTAAAAGCCCAGGAAGTTAAAAAGCCAGCAGAAGTTTTTGGTCTTTACTTTGACACTTTTCTCAGGTATAATAATGAGGGAGTTGCAAAACTTAATGATTATTTAAGACCAACAGTAGAGGGTAAAGATTCTTATCAGGCTAATATAAAGGAGATTTCAGAAGGAGTGATAAAAACTAGTGCTGAGAATTTCTTGTTGCCGTATCCAAAAAATGTGGCGATTGCATGTAAAAAAGAAAGTGAAGATTATTTCAAGGTATTATATGAAAACTTCCAGAATGCAAAGATGTCAGTTAAAAAAGTAGAACTGGTACAAAACGAGTATGTTCCGGATCAGAAAATTGCCAGAATTCAGTATTCGGTAACTTTTAAGGTTCCATCAAAAATATCTGAAGTTATTATTCCCGATTCTGATAAGGTAAAACCTGAAGAGCTGAAAGCTTTTTTAACAGATATTATAGAAAAATTTAAAAATGCGGATAAAATAGTAACAACGGAACAGGAATTTAGTCTGTACGAGCTTAAACATAATGGGAAGATCTATTATTGGAATGGGAGCCCGGACCAAATTGTTTCAACACTTACAGATTTTTATTTTGAAAGTTTTGGAGTTAAATAATATTCTGTAAAGCTCTTGTTTAAATAGAACCTTCGATTGTTGGAGGTTTTTTTTATTAAATGAGATTATGTATTTTTGATAAAATCCTTCAAAATGAATTTTAAACCTATCTTATTAACGGCTGGAGTTTTATTTTCAGCATCTTTTTATTCACAAAAAATGACTTATCCTAAAGCATTAAAAGGTACTCAAACTGATACATACTTCGGAACTGCTGTGGCAGATCCATATAGAGATTTAGAGAATGATTCGGAGCCTACGAAAAAATGGGTGGATGAAGAAGTGGCTTTCAGCCAGAATTATCTTTCAAAAATACCTTTCAGAGAAAAGATTAAGAGTCAACTAAGGGATATCTGGAATTATGAGAAAATTTCAGCACCTTTCAAGGAAGGAGATTATACATATTATTCTAAAAATGATGGATTGCAGGCACAGTCTGTTTTATATAGAACAAACAATGCGACAAAAGCGACAGAAGTATTTCTGGATCCTAATAAATTTTCAGAAAAAGGAACGACTTCACTTTCGCAGCTATCATTCAATAAAAAGGGGAATTTAGTAGCCTATTCTATTTCTGAGGGTGGAAGTGACTGGAATAAAATTATCATCATCGACGCGATTACCAAAAAGCAGATTGATGAAACACTGGTAGATGTGAAGTTCAGTGGAATTTCATGGCAGGGAGATGAAGGTTTCTATTATTCCAGCTACGATAAACCAAAAGAAGGGACTGTGCTTTCAGGAATGACAGATAAGCATAAAGTGTTTTTCCACAAACTAGGAACAAAGCAATCTTCAGATCAATTAATATTTGGCGGTGATAAAACACCAAGAAGATACTTGGGAGCTGGAGTTTCTGAAGATCAAAGATATCTTATTATTTCTGCTGCTAATGCTACAAATGGGAATGAGTTATATATAAAAGATTTAAAGAATGGCGGTGACTTTGTACAAATTAACACCGGATTTGATATTAATGCTAGTATTGTAGATACTGAAGGGGATGATCTGTTTATTGCTACAGATAAAGATGCTCCGAATATGCGTTTGGTAAAAACAAACATCAGAAATCCTTCTCCGGATAATTGGAAAGATGTAATTCCTCAGACTGAAAATGTGTTAGGAATTTCTACGGGTGGTGGATACTTCTTTGCAACCTATATGGTTGATGCTGTTGATCAGGTAAAGCAATATGATAAAACGGGTAAATTAGTTAGAGAGATTTCGCTTCCGGGAAAAGGAAATGTTTCAGGCTTCGGAGGTAAAGAAAAAGAAAAAGAGCTTTATTTTTCTTTTACCAATTACATTACCCCTGGAACGACCTATAAATTCAATGCAGATTCTGGTAAATCGGAGGTTTACGAAAAACCAAAAGTGAAGTTTAACCCGGAAGATTATATTTCAGAGCAGGTATTTTATACATCAAAGGATGGAACAAAAATCCCGATGATGATCAATTATAAAAAAGGAACAAAGCTGGATGGTAAAAATCCCACGATTCTTTACTCTTATGGAGGTTTTAATATTAGTTTGCAGCCTTCATTTTCAGTCGTAAATGCGATTTGGATGGAAAATGGTGGTATTTATGCTGTTCCAAACATTCGTGGTGGTGGTGAGTATGGAAAGAAATGGCACGATGCAGGAACTAAAATGCAAAAGAAAAATGTTTTTGAAGATTTTATTGCTGCAGGAGAATATCTTCAAAGTAAGAAATATACTTCAAAAGAATATATGGCACTTTCTGGAAGATCAAATGGTGGATTATTAGTTGGAGCCACAATGACCATGAGACCGGATCTTGCAAAAGTTGCGTTTCCGGGAGTTGGAGTACTTGATATGTTGAGGTATAATAAATTTACAGCTGGAGCGGGATGGTCTTACGATTATGGAACAGCAGAAGACAACAAAGAAATGTTTGATTATTTAAAGTCCTACTCACCTGTTCATAATGTAAAAGCAGGAACATGCTATCCCTCAACAATGATTATTACAAGTGATCACGACGACAGGGTAGTTCCGGCGCATTCATTTAAATTTGGAGCAGAACTTCAGGAAAAACAAGCATGTAAAAATCCTGTATTATTAAGGATAGAAAAAAATGCAGGCCACGGAGCTGGTAGATCCACGGAACAGGTTATAGGTGAAAATGCAGATTTAATTTCTT
Source organism: Chryseobacterium paludis (assembly GCF_025403485.1). Lineage (NCBI taxonomy): Bacteria > Pseudomonadati > Bacteroidota > Flavobacteriia > Flavobacteriales > Weeksellaceae > Chryseobacterium > Chryseobacterium paludis. The sequence goes on along the minus strand of NZ_CP099966.1, from coordinate 3,251,778 downwards.
TTGCTCTTTTTGAAATGGGAATTAAAAATATTAATTAATTATTAATATATATTTATTAAGACGGCTAATTTAAAAATTGGTCGTCTTTTTTATTATATGCATTATATTTTTGTTGTTTTGATTATAATGTGATAATAGTTCACTATGAAGTATTTCTTATGTATTTCTTTATCTATAAGGATATTATTAAAATTATAAAACTAAAACACAAAAGCGGATATTTCATTGAAATGACTGATTTGATAAAAAATAGTCATTTTTTTTAATTGTTGTATGTTGGAAATTGTTACTTTTGTTGGTAACGTTTTTAATTTATTAATTTTAAATATGACATTATTGAATTTATGAAAAAGAAAATTTTACTCATTTGTGTATTGGCTGCTGGTTTTACTGGAGCTTATGCACAGAGATGGGAGCCTGCTTCAAAGGTTTCCCCAACGAGAAAAGAGGTAGATGTTAAATATGCTTACAGAGTAGATTTAGCGTCACTTAGGAACCTTTTAAAAGATGCCGTAGAAACGGGGAATGGTGCGAAACCTGTAGTTATTTCTTTGCCAACCGTAGATGGTAAGATTGAAAAATTTGCGGTTTATAATAATCCCGTTATGGAAAAGTCTCTGGCAGACAGATACCAGTTGGGGTCTTATGTTGGGGTAGGAATTGATGATCCTTCAAAATATCTTAGATTTAGTACTTCTCCTACCGAGATGCAGTCTATGATCATTAAAGACGGGCAATATCAGTTTATAGAACCGGTAACTGCTGATAAGCAGACTTATGGTGTGTTCTATAAAACAAAGAGAACAAATGGGGGACACGGTTTTGACTGTTCAACAGAGGAAAAAGATCTTAAAGATATACAGTCTTTATTGCAAAACGGAAAAAAAAATCTTTCTAGTGTAGGAATTACGAGCAGACCATCAAGTACAAAATACAGAACCTATAAGTTAGCATTATCTGTTACAGGAGAATATACTCAGCATTTTGGTGGTACCGTGGCCGGTGCTGTAACGCAAATGAATGCAACAATGACCCGTGTAAACGGAGTATTTGAAAAAGATTTTGGAGTTAAATTAATAGTTCAGGATTTACCGGGAATTATTTATACAAATGCTGCTACGGATCCTTATTCTATTGCTGATGATATGGGAAATTGGAATTTAGAGTTACAAAATACTTTGACTGCCAATGTTGGGAACGCTGCTTATGATATTGGTCATTTGTTTGGAGCTACAGGAGGTGGCGGTAACGCAGGATGTATTGGATGTATCTGTGTGAATCCTACAGCTGCAGATCCTGAAGGAAAAGGATCCGGATATACTTCTCCTGCTGATGGAAATCCAAACGGTGATACTTTTGATATCGATTATGTAGCTCATGAAATGGGGCATCAGATAGGAGGTAATCACACCTATTCTATGAGTACTGAGAGTTCAGGGGTGAATATAGAACCCGGTGGAGGAACAACCATTATGGGATATGCAGGAATTACACAAGATAACGTACAGTTGAATTCTGATGCTTATTTCCATTATGCTTCAATTAATCAGATCCTAACTAATCTTGAGAGTAAACCAGCGGCTTGTGGGGTGTCTCAGGATATTACGACCAACACTCCGCCTGTAATTGCTCCTCTTACGGCATATAGCATTCCTAAAGGAACAGCTTATTATCTTGATGCTACGGCGACAGATGCTCAGAGTGATCCTTTAAATTATACCTGGGAACAGTATGACAGTGTTGATAGCTTTGCTTCAATTTCTGGAGACAGTGGATGGGGATATAATACTAAGGGATCTTTAGCAAGATCTTTCTTTGGAACAGCAAGTGGAAGAAGATATTTCCCAAGTATGCCTTTAGTAATGAATGGAGTTCTTACTAATAAAGCTACATGGGAAACAGTTCCTTATGTACCTAGAACATTACATTATGCGGTAACAGTAAGAGATGAGAATAATGCAAGACCAATGTTGTCTTCTTCTGAAACTACTGTGACTGTTGGAAATGACGGACCATTTAAATTCAATGGCCTTACCGCTTCTTCAGTATTGTATAATAATGCAACAAATACCATTCATTGGGAAGTAGCCAATACAAACGCTGCTCCATATAATGTTACGAATGTCAAAATAGACTATACAACAAACAACGGAACGACATGGACGGACTTGGTCGCTTCTGCTCCTAATACAGGTAGTTATTCTGCGCAAATGCCAGGTAGCCTAACAGGTACTGTTAAATTCAGAATATCTGCAGTTGGAAACATCTTCTATGCAGTATCTCCTCAGGTTACTATAGGAACTGCTCCAACATCAACAACGAATGCTCCAACAGGAGTTGCAACTATTGATACGGAAGTTTTCAAAACAACAGCAAGAGTAGATTGGAACAGTGTGCCTGGTGCTACTTATTCAGTCAATTACAGAAAAGCAGGGACTACAAACTGGTCCAATGCAACAAGTCCAGTAAATTCAGTAGTTCTTAATAACCTTGAAGATGAAACGAATTACGAGGTGCAGGTTGCTGCTGTAGTGAATTCTGTTCCGGGGACATTCTCCAGTAACTATACTTTCAAAACGAAAGGACTGAAGACTGGAGTTGACTACTGCTTAATGACGACAGGAGGAAATAATATGCTTAGTACATTTTATAGTGCACTTCTATCAATGTCTTTATCTAACTTGACGCATTCTGAAGGTGGTACGTTGCCAGATATCTCTAAGACTTATAAAGATTATAGTGAGGATCCTACTAAACTGATCAATTTAACAAAAGGGACTCAGTATACACTATCTTACTCAGATTATGCAAACAGAGCAGGTGGTCAATATAATGACTGGTTTCAGGTTTGGATCGATTATAACAGAAATGGTGTTTTTGAAGCTTCAGAATTGATAGGAGCAAAAAATGCTATTCCTAATGCTAATGCAAGACACACAGGAACAGTAGTATTTACGGTACCTGCAACGGCATATTCCGGAGATAAAACTTTAAGAATGAGAGTCGCAAGTACTTTCTTTAATGCAGTGAGCGATCCATGTGGTAGCCCATCTGTTCCAGCAGGAGGAGGTCAGTTTGTTTCAGCAGGTTCTTTCAGAGATTTCCCTGTGAAAATTACCGGAGCTTTAGCTGTAGATGAAGTAAAAGGAACAAACTCTGAAATCGAAATTTATCCAAATCCGGCTGATACTTTTGTAGAGGTTAAAAATCTGAAAGGAAAAGCTGATTACAAGATTTACAGTGCTGAAGGAAGATTGGTACAAAGTGGTAAACTGGATGGTCAGAGAATTAATGTTGCTTCATTAATAAAAGGAATGTATGTCATTACTATTACAAGTGAAAGCAAAACATATAATACGAAGTTAATTAAGAAATAAGACTAAACTTATTATATTGTATTGATCAAGCCGGACAATTGTCCGGCTTTTTTCATGTATGTCTGAATTTCAGTAAATCCCTGGAAAAGCTTAAATTTTATAAATAATAGGATGGGTATTAGATTGTAATATAAATATAAATTTACCTGTTAATCTTTTAAAAAATAGAGTATTTTGATTTGTGGATAGGGTTTTTATAGTTAAAATTATTGTTTCTTAAGACTGTGATTTTGCTTCTTATGTGTATTTATTTCATTAATTTTAGAATTAATATTAAAAAAATTAATCACAAACGATGAAGTTATGCTGATTTGCTGTTTTAGCTGAATTTTTGCTATTTATTTATGTAATTCTTTTCATTAGTTTTTATTTTTGCTTAAATACTTAATGTTTTATTGAAATAAATGTAATTTATGAAAAAGAAAATTTTACTCATTGGTGTACTAGCTACTGGCTTTGTCAGTATTCATGCACAAAGATGGGAATCTGTTTCTCAAAGGTCTTCTCAAATAAGGAAAGACGTTGAGGTAAAAAGTGCTTATCGCGTAGATTTGGCAACTTTGAGAAATCTCTTAAAGGATGCTGTTGAAACTGGAAACAATGCAAAAGCTGTTGTGATATCCTTGCCTACTGTAGAGGGTAAAATAGAAAAATTTGCAGTCTACAGTAATCCTGTTATGGAGAAATCAATAACAGAAAAATACAAACTCGGCTCTTATGTAGGGGTAGGGATTGATGATCCGTCTAAGTATCTACGATTTAGTACATCTCCAACTGATATGGAGTCCATGATCATTAAAGACGGAGTATTCCAGTTTATTGAACCTATTACGACTGATAAACTGACTTATGGTGTATTCTATAAGACAAAAGGAGAAGGTGGAATACACGGCTTTGGATGTGGTACCGATGAGCATGATCTTAAAGATATTGATAAGCTGGTAGAAAATGGGAAAAAACAACTTTCCAGTATTGGGATAACCAACAGACCTACCAATACACGATATAGAACCTTCAGAATGGCAATGGCAGCGACAGGAGAGTATACCCAGTTTCATGGTGGGACACAAGCTGGAGCTCTTACGGCTATCAATAATACAATGACAAGAATCAATGGGGTTTTTGAAAAAGATTTTGGCGCTCATTTTATTGTTCAGGATATACCTGCAATAATTTATACAGATGCGGCAACAGATTTTTATACTCCGCCAGTAGCTCAGGGTGATCCATCACTTAATCTTCAGCTTCAACAAACATTAACAGCACAGGTTGGAAATGCCAATTACGATATCGGACATGTATTTCATCGTAATGTTGGTGGAAGCAGAAACGGAAATGCGGGAGGTATCGGAATTGTTTGTACAAACCCTGCTAATAACACTTCTACAGCTAAGGGTTCTGCTTTTTCGATGAGTCCAGATCCTACAGGAGAAGTTTTTGACCTTATGGCTGCTCATGAAATGGGGCATCAATTGGGGGCAAATCATACTTTTTCAATGAGGACTGAAGGTTCAGGAGCGAACGTTGAGCCTTGGGGAGGAACAACCATTATGGGATATCCGGGTATCACTCAGGATAATATCCAGAATAATATGGATGGGTACTTCCATTATAAATCGATTTCACAGGTGTTAAATAATCTGGAAAGCAAACCTGCATGTGGAACTTCAACAGCTATTGTGACCAACACTGCTCCGGTAATTACTCCGCTTACAGCATATAACATTCCTAAAGGAACAGCCTATTATCTGGATGCAGTTGCCGTAGATGCTGAAAACAATCCTGTTAATTATACCTGGGAGCAGTATAACAGTGTAAGCGATAGAAACTCAATATCCGGAGACAGTGGTTGGGGATACAATGCAGAAGGTGCATTGGCGAGATCGCTCCCTGGAACTGCAAATAGCAGAAGGTATTTTCCTAAATTGGAGAGTGTTTTAAATGGGGTATTGACGGATAAACAAGGTTGGGAAACAGTTTCTTATATTCCGAGAGAATTGAATTATGCTGTTACCGTAAGAGATCAGGATGCTCAGAGGCCAATGACTTCTACTTCCGAGACAATAGTAACAGTAGGAAATGATGGACCATTTAAGTTCAATGGACTTACAGCTTCTTCGGTATTGTATAATAATGCTTCAAATACAATCCAGTGGGCGGTAGCTAATACAAATGCAGCTCCATATAATGTAGCTAGTGTAAAAATAGATTATACAACAAATAATGGAACGACATGGACAGATTTAGTAGCTTCTACTCCCAATACAGGTAGTTATTCTGCTCAAATGCCAAGTAACCTGACAGGTGCTGTTAAATTCAGGATATCTGCAGTTGGAAACGTGTTCTATGCAGTATCTCCTCAAGTTACTATAGGAACAGCTCCAACTTCAACCACTAATGCTCCAACTGGAGTTGCCACTATTAATACAGAGGTCTTCAAAACGACGGCAAGAGTAGCTTGGAACAGTGTACCTGGTGCTACGTATTCAATTAATTATAGAAAACCAGGAACTGCCAACTGGTCTAATGCAACAAGTCCAGTAAATTCAGTAGTTCTTAATAACCTTGAAGATGAAACAAGCTACGAAGTGCAGGTTGCCGCTGTGGTAAATTCTATTCCAGGTACATTTTCCAACAACTATACTTTCAAAACGAAAGGATTGAAAACAGGGGTTGACTATTGTTTAATGACGACAGGAGGAAATGGAGGCAGCTTTAATAGCGGCCTCATAAGACTGGTTTTATCTAATTTAACGTATGTTTTTTCCGGCATGGATGTTTATAAAACATATCTGGACTTTAGTGAAGATGCAACTAAAGTGGTTAACTTAACAAAAGGGACTCAGTACACGGCTACATTTAGAAACCTGGCCGGTGGAAACTATGATGACTGGCTTGAGATCTGGATAGATTATAACAGAAACGGTGTTTTTGAAGACTCAGAAAAAGTTGCTTCTAGTAGTGATACTCCTTTCTTTGCAGCGGCAGCTCAGGCATACCTTCGTGATGGAAGTGTGACATTTACAGTGCCTGCTACAGCCTATTCGGGAGATAAAACTTTGAGAATGAGAGTGGCCAGTACGTTCTTTAATGCAGCTAACAGTCCTTGTGGCAGCCCAACAGTTCCTACTACGGGAGGAGGAGTTGTTTCAAGTGGTTCATTCAGAGATTTTTCCGTGAAAATAGCAGATAATAATGCTCTTGCTGTGAAAGAAATTACAAATATTAAATCTGAAATAGAAATCTATCCAAACCCGGCTGATACTTTCGTTGAGGTTAAAAACTTAAAAGAAAAAGCTGATTATAAAATTTACAGTGCTGAAGGAAGATTAGTACAAAGCGGTAAATTAGATGGGCAGAGGATTAACGTTGCTTCATTAGTAAAAGGAATGTATATTATTACTATTACTACAGAAACTAAAACATTTAATACTAAACTGATTAAGAGATAATTAATAACTAATCTTGTTGGAAAGGCCGGGCAATTGCCCGGCCTTTTTATTTTGTCAATAATTGTATTGTCAGTGGATTAACTTCAGTTTCATGTTTCGTTCAAAAAAATTAACTTTACAGGGATAAAATTATTGAAATGCGAAAGACAATTTCTGTAAGAAAGTTGGATCTACATATATTACCTAAAGAAGGTGAAATTTATAATTTCGAAAAAGATGGACTGGAGTTAAAATCATCATATACCAATTATGATGTTAAAAATAAATCCCTCACAGAGACATCTCCCGGAATTTCACCCTATTTAAGAGGTCCATATTCTACGATGTATGTTCAAAAACCATGGACAGTCCGTCAGTATGCGGGATTCTCTACAGCGGAGGAATCCAATGCATTTTACAGAAGAAATTTAGAGGCAGGTCAAAAAGGACTTTCAGTAGCATTTGATCTTGCTACCCATAGAGGATATGATTCTAACCACGCAAGAGTGGTTGGTGATGTTGGAAAAGCTGGAGTTGCAATTGATTCCGTTGAAGACATGAAAATATTATTCAATGAAATTCCATTGGATCAGATTTCGGTTTCAATGACGATGAACGGTGCAGTTCTGCCAATCTTATCTTTTTATATTGTTGCCGCTGAAGAACAAGGGGTACAACAAGATCAGCTTTCAGGAACTATCCAGAATGATATCCTGAAAGAGTTCATGGTAAGAAATACCTATATTTATCCGCCAGCACCTTCCATGAAGATCATTGCAGATATTTTTGAATATACTTCTAAAAACATTCCTAAGTTTAACTCAATTTCTATCTCAGGATATCACATGCAGGAAGCGGGTGCAACACCGGTTTTAGAAATGGCTTATACCTTGGCTGATGGATTGGAGTATGTAAGAACAGGTATTAAAGCGGGAATGAATGTCGATGATTTTGCTCCAAGACTCTCTTTTTTCTGGGCGATCGGAATGAATCATTTTATGGAGATCGCTAAAATGCGTGCCGCAAGATATATCTGGGCTAATCTCTTGAAACAATTTAATCCCCAAAATCCAAAATCTTTAGCATTAAGAACTCATTCACAAACATCAGGTTGGTCTTTAACTGAGCAGGAACCTTTTAATAATATTACCAGAACAGCTATTGAAGCGCTATCTTCCGCCTTAGGTGGAACACAGTCTCTCCATACGAATGCATTGGATGAAGCTATTGCTTTACCCACAGATTATTCAGCAAAAATTGCCAGAAATACACAAATTATTTTACAGCAGGAAAGTGGAATCTGTGATGTTGTAGATCCGATGGGTGGAAGTAATTTGGTTGAAAGCCTTACTCAGCAAATGATTGATGAAGCCATGAAATATATTGATGAGGTTGAACAGGAAGGAGGAATGACGAAAGCTATTGAAGCAGGGATCCCTAAAATGAGAATTGAAGAAGCTGCGGCCAAAAAACAGGCAAAGATAGACAGTAGTGAAGAGTTTATTATTGGTGTAAATTCATTTAGATCTTCTTTAAAACAACAGTCAATAGAGATCTTGGATATTGATAATACGGAAGTTCGTAGAAAACAAATTGAAAGATTAGACTCAATAAAAAGTACGAGGAATTCTGAGGCTGTTGATCAGATCCTCAATGAGATCAGAGAAAGTGCAAAAACAGGCAAAGGAAATCTGTTAGCACTCTGTATCGAGGCTGCAAGGAGAAGAGTAACATTAGGCGAGATGAGTGATGCGATGGAAGAAAGCTTCGGTAGATATAAAGCAAATATTAGAACAATTTCAGGAGTATATGCCATGAATGCCGGAAAAAACGAATTTTTTGAAAAAGCCCTTCAATTAACTCAGAAATTTGAAGAAGAAGAAGGACGTCGTCCAAGATTAATGGTTGCCAAAATGGGACAGGATGGTCACGATAGAGGAGCAAAAGTAGTAGCAACGGCATTTGCTGATATGGGATTTGACGTAGATGTAGCACCTTTATTTCAGACTCCCGAAGAGGTCGCAAAACAAGCTGTAGAAAACGATATTCATATTTTAGGAGTATCTTCATTAGCGGCAGGACATAAGACTTTAGTTCCACAGGTGGTAGAAGAATTAAAAAAATTAGGAGCCGAAGATGTTACTATTGTGGTAGGTGGAGTAATCCCTCAGCAGGACTACGAATTCCTGTATGCCAACGGAGCCGATTTTATTTTCGGTCCGGGAACTAATCTTCCAAAATGTGCCGTAGAAATACTCAATATGTTTCTAAATAAAAGTTAGAAACATAGCATTAATTTCCATGTATGTTTTTATATTGTTTTTGATAAATTATTAAAAAAAATTAGCATTTTCAAAAAAATGTATATATTTGCACCTGAAAATAAAGTTTAACCCATTAAAAAACAACGAAGCAATGTTCAAATTTGATCATAATTCTCCAATCGGTTTGCCACTTATGGTGGTAAGGCTTCGTAGTTTGGTACATTCATAGAACAATAGTATATTGAAATATCAAAACCCGAAGTCGTAGAGATTTCGGGTTTTTTATTGCGCAATATTTCAAACTTCAGTTTCCCCGAAATCTTTTTATTGTCATTCTGAACAAAGTGAAAGAATCTTAAATGATTTTCTTCATATAATGTTCACTATTTAAACCCATCAACTATTTTTTTAGTTGATACGAGATCTGATGTGATATGTGGCCTCAAATATCTTGAGTCCTATATCAGAGATCTGTCTCTATGAATAATTAATGGAAAATAATAATCTTCTGTTTCATCGCTTGAGAAGCATCAAAAGCAGAAAAAGGATAATAAAAAAAGACGAAGAAAAACAGATAAGAAAAAAATATAAACGTAGTAAGGAATTATGGGAAATAAGAAGAAATATCCCTTTAGTGCCTCTTGAAAAACCTTATCAAAAAGGATTTGTAAGATCATTTGTTGTTAGAGACGACATAAAAACATCTAATGACGGAAATTTCTTTGAAGGAATTTTGAATAAGATTAATACGTATACCTATTCCGAAAATCGAAAATTTGTAAAAAAGAAAAGAAAATTCGGTCGGAGAATATATATACCAAGGGAGCAAAAGCTCGAGAGAATTTCTTCATTTAGCTGGGCTGATCCAAAGTTCACTCTTACGGAAAGAGAAAGACAATACTTTCTGAAGAAAGAAGAATACAATCCATTTAGAAAAAGATATGATACTTACTACGAATTCATCGAACCCTGGCGATTCACTTTAAGGATAAGACCTTATATGATCACGCATTACAAACCTTTAGACTCGGAATTAGAAAAAGAGTATGAAGCGCTGGAATCCTATTTAGATCAATATAGAATCCTAGGTATTATTTGTAATAAAATCCGCGGAAAATCGCGCAAATGGAGGTGTGAAGATGAAAAAATTAATCTTATCGAAAGTAAAAAATACTTTCACTACAAAATGTCAGCAACGGAGTTTGCAGACTATTTACAGGACTTATAGGTCCAAAAATGTTTAAAACAAAAACAATGGGAAATTTAAAACTAAAAGGAAAAGATATATTAAAATTAGGCTATCCAAATAATCAAAGTATCAATATTGCTTTGGAAGTCATGAAAAGAAATTTTGCAACAAAGAATATTCATCATGTGAAAGGTCTTTTAAAAGAAATTCTGGTCAACCCAGAAGATTTTGAAAAAGATTTAACCTTTGGACAGATAGCGGAAGCTCTACTATCATCAAAGAAAACAGAGAAAAGAATGTTGAATACGAACCGTACTTCTTTCCATATTTTCGGAAACAACATTTCTGATGAAGCAAAGAACCAATTGTACACCGCGTTGAAACTTCCAATTTCAATACAGGGAGCTTTAATGCCTGATGCACATAGTGGTTATGGACTTCCAATCGGTGGAGTTCTCGCCGTAGACAATGCCGTAATTCCTTATGGAGTAGGAATGGATATCGGTTGCAGAATGAGTCTCAGTATTTTGGATACCCCAATTTCATATCTGCACGGTGCTAAAGATAAATATGAAAAAGCACTGTCCGAACACACCAAATTCGGAATGTATGAAACGCATAAATCTCATGTAGAACACGAGATTTTCGATAGGGACACATTCGATATGATTCCAATTTTGAGAAGATTAAAAGGGAAGGCTATCAAGCAAATGGGTTCTTCAGGTGGTGGAAATCACTTCGTGGAATTTGGTGAGGTTGAAATTACAGAAGAAGATCAACAGATTGGACTTCCAAAAGGAAAATACCTGGGTATTCTTTCACACAGCGGTTCGCGGGGATTGGGAGCTGAAATTGCTCAATATTATTCCAGAGTAGCAACAGAGCAATGTCCATTACCAAAAGAAGCTCAAAATTTCGCCTGGCTGGATTTGAATACGCATCTGGGATTGGAATATTGGACAGCAATGAATCTGGCGGGAGATTATGCCTCAGCTTGTCATGACGATATTCATAGAAGACTCGTGAAAGCAGTTGGAGGAAGGGTAAAAGCCAGAATTGAAAACCATCACAATTTCGCTTGGAAAGAAATCCATAACGGAAAAGAAGTGATCGTTCACCGGAAAGGTGCAACCCCTGCCAATGAAAATGAGCTGGGAATGATTCCTGGATCAATGACAGCAAAAGGATTTATCGTAAAAGGAAAAGGAAATCCTGATTCTTTAAATTCTGCGTCACATGGAGCAGGAAGAGCATATTCCAGAGGCGAATGCCGTAATCTTTTCACTCAAAATGACATCAAAAAAGAACTAAAACTGAAGAATGTGGTTTTAATGGGTGGGAACGCTGAAGAAGCACCGATGGCTTACAAAGACATCAATGAAGTGATGAACGCACAGAGTGAGCTGGTCGATATTCTAGGAACTTTCCAACCAAGGATTGTGAGAATGGATAAGTAGAATTAGGAGCTTAATCCTGCTTTCCATTGCAATCTTTTGCTTTTCCTTACGTCAAAGAAAAACAAAAGGATTTTCATTACAATCAGGGCTAAAAAAAAGCAGTCATTTGGAATGAAACAGAAGGGAATGAAGAGTCTAAATAATAAAGATTTTTAATGATACTTTGTTTCATTCGAATTGACAACATTTAAAAACATTTAAAAACAAAAGAAATGGGAGCACCACATAACATAAAAAGATACGGCGAGGTCTGGCCGGAATTTAGAATTCAATACGGACTTGAAATTTTAGAAAAATTAAAAAATAAAATCATTTTATCTGGAGGTTGGGCATGGCATTTTATGTCTGAAATAGAACATACAGAATATAAACATGCTCATGATCATAAGGATATTGATGTTTTTGTAGAAAAAGAAAACGTTGCTGAGGTTGTGATGATCCTCCAAAAGGAAGACTTTCAAAAGGTTTGGACCCGATATGATCATCTCCCAAGTGAGGAGAACTTTCGCAGGTATGAAAAAACAATCGAGTTAGAAAACAATAAGTTTCACAGGATCACCATCGACTTTTTTGAAAGAAACGACTTGGAAACAATAAAGGCCAATGGCTTTACGATAGTAAAACCAGAGTTGTTACTTTCTTTCTACAGAAATATTCATTCCAGCGATAAATGTTGGGCAGTAATGGCCGCAAAAGATCTGCTGCAAAAAGGAATTGATCCTGTCGGTCACCCCAGATTAAGTGAAATACCAAAGTAAAATGGATAAGATAATACAAATTACCTCGGGTAGAGGACCTTTAGAATGCCAATGGGTAGTCGCTAAAGTTCTGAAGATTCTTCTAGAGGAAATAAAACAAGAAAAAATAGAATATGAAATCATCCATCGTGAAAATGGGGATGAAAATCTGACCTTGAAATCTGTAACGCTGCTTTTAAAAGGCAAGGAAACTTCAGGATTTTTAAAAAACTGGTTGGGGAGTATTCTGTGGATTGGGAAAAGTACATTCCGAAAACTGCATAAAAGAAGTAACTGGTTTATTGGCATTTTTGAAATTGAAGATGTAGAAAAAATAAGTTTTAATGAAAAAGATATTCAGTTTCAAACAACAAGAAGTCAGGGAAGTGGCGGACAAAATGTAAATAAAGTAAACACGGCTGTTCGGGCAACTTATTTACCGACCGGGCAAAGTGTTTTTGCACAGGATTCCCGTTCGCAATTGGAGAACAAAAAGCTTTCAATTATCAGATTAAAAGAAAAAGTAATGGAATTGCATATTCAACAACTGGAGAAAAGGATGCAGGAAACATGGAGTAACCATCTGCAGGTACAAAGAGGGAATCCAGTACGTACTTTTTCAGGAACAGATTTTAAAAATAATTACGAGGAGAAATCTTTCAAAAAAAAGAGAAATGTTCTAAAAAACGAACTTAAAAATTTAAAAAATGACCTTAACTAAAAATAAATATTACTTTGAGGCTCTGGATAATTATCCATACAGCCTTCCGGATTGCCTGGAAGCATTGAACTATGCGCTGTCCTACGATCCTGAAGATGCAGACAGTTTATGTTTAATGGGGAGAATATACAGCGAAATATTAATGGACTATGAAAAAGCAAAATTGTATTTTGACGAAGCAATGTATCATAATGTTTCAAATCCTAATACTCCTCAATATTATATTAAATGTCTCTTGGATAATGAAGATCTTCATGAGGCAGAAAAGCTCATTCAATTTGCTTTAAAGATCAAAGGAATAGATAAAGCTAGAATATTGATTCATCAATCCTTATTATGTGAAATTAAATTAGAGTATAAGAAAGCTTTAGAGCCATTAAAGGAAGCTAAAAAATACAGCTACAATAAATGCATGACCGATTTTTTAGATGATAGAGTGAAATTTGTAAATGCAAAATTACCTAATAAGTTAAAAAAAAACAAGAAAAAATCAAGATAATACCAAATGTGGTATTGTTTTGATTTTTTAACAAATTATTAAATGTTTTAATATTGATAAAGTATAAATTTAACATTTTTAAAACATATATTATGGGTAAAAGTTTATTTTTAATGCCAATTTCTATTGCTGTTATTTTTGCTTTTGGGAAAGTCAATGCACAAGATTCTAAAACATTAATTCACGAGTATTATAAGAAAAATGAGCAATTAATTCAAAAGGACAACAATGCCAGTAAGGTTGGTATCATTATTTTAAATGAAGATGTTTCTAAAAGTCTTGGTGTAAATATTGTGAATGTACAGCAGACTTATGATGGACTTAGGATTTATAATGCTTTAGGAAAAGTAGTCATTAAAGAAGATAAGATCATCTCTGAAAAAAATGATTTTAAGAGAAATGTTGTGATTACTAATCAAGGAAGTGCTAAAGAAGAGTTTTCAATAGAAACTCTTAAACAGAAGCTGGAACTAAAAGAAATTTCCAAAGTTGATTACCTGCCTAATGTATACTTTGAAATAAATGGAGTTTATATACTTGCGAAAGAATTTTTTGTTTCCGACAAAAATTCTTCAGATGTGTGGCATATTATTGCCAATGCGAATACAGGAGGAATACTTAAAAAAGATAACCTGACCGTTAGTTGTGATTTTGAACATGATTCAGATTTAAACACAAAACAAAATACTTCCACTCATCCATTGCATGTGGACGCTGATGAGACTTCTCTGAATAAATTTGTTGATAATACGATCAGTGCATCATATAATGTTTTTGCACTACCTGTAGAAGCTCCTACGTTTGGAGCTCGATCAATCATTAATAACCCTTGGGATATTTTGGCTTCACCAGAAGGATGGCATTCAGACGGAACAAATAATTATACCAATACGCGAGGAAATAATGTTTATGCCTATTCAGATGAGACGAATACCAATAACCCTGGATATTCACCAAATGGAGGAAGTAGTCTGAACTTTAATTTTCCTTTTGGAGATGGAAGGTATGATGACCCTTTTACTCATAGAGATGCTGCTGTCACAAATTTATTTTATATGAATAATAAAGTTCATGATGTATTCTATAAATTTGGATTTACTGAGGCTGCCCGAAATTATCAGACAAATAATTTTGGAAAAGGAGGAATGCAGGGTGATGCTGTAAGAGCTGAAGCATTTGATGGCAGTGGGCTTAATAATGCCAATTTTAACCCAGGATATGAAGCGGTGATTTCCGGACAAACATATCTTGCTGCACCGAGAATGCAAATGTATCTTTATGATAGAGCACAAACAGCTACTGATCCTATTGTAAGATATCAATATAATTCTCCTGCATCAATTGTAAGCAGACCTAAAGTAATTACCGGAGGAGCAGGATTTGGTTCTCTTTTATTTGGAGGGCAAACCGTAACTGGTGATTTGGTTATTTCTGTGCCAGACGATGCCTGCACTGCTGTGGCTAGTATGACAGGGAAAATAGGTGTTGCAAAAAGAGGGGGATGTAGCTTTGCTCTTAAAGTGAAAAATATACAAGCTGCAGGTGCGGTTGGGGTTATTATTTATGATCCTGTAAATTTAGAACCCATTCTAATGGGGAAAGATGATGCTGTTTCTGGGGTTACTATTCCTTCTATTATGATGGGAAAAGATGAGGGAGAATATCTTACGAGTCAAATTACTGGGGGAACAATTATTAATACAACTTTCAATTTTGATTATAGTGGTTTTAAACATTCTAGTTTTGATAATGGTATTATTACTCATGAATATGGGCATGGTATTTCAAATAGATTAACGGGTCAGGGATATAGTTGCCTTTCAACACAAGATACCACTGAGCAGATGGGAGAAGGTTGGTCCGATTATTTTGCTTTAATGCTGACAACAAGACCTGGTGATACATCATCTTTGGCAAGAGGGATGGGGACTTATCCGATGGGACAACCTAATACAGGCGTGGGAATTAGACCGGCTAAATATTCTCCGGATTTTTCGGTAAACAACAATACATACACGAATACTAATACAGCTATAATTCCTCATGGGGTAGGGTTTATCTGGGCTACAATGTTATGGGACCTTACCTGGAAATATATTGAAACCTATGGTTATAATAGTGATGTACTAGCGAGCACAACCTCTGGGAATGCGAAAGCTTTACAAATAGTGGTTGATGGACTTAAACTACAACCTTGTAGTCCGACATTTATCGAGGGAAGGGATGCTATTCTTCAGGCTGATGTAATTGGAAACGGAGGAGTAGATAAATGTATGATCTGGAAAGCATTTGCTAAAAGAGGGTTGGGTGTGAATGCTTCTGCGGGAAATAAAACGATTGCTAATGATCAGGTGGAAGATTTTACAGTTCCTCAGGAATGTAATAATATTTTGGCGACTCAGGATACTAAACTTTCAGATAACAAATTTGTTATGTTTCCTAACCCTACTTATGATGAATTCTTTGTTGGAAATATAGGTCAATCACGTGATGAGGTGCAAATAAGAGTATTTGATATGTCGGGTAAACTTGTGATCACGGATTCTAGAATGCCGGAATCTAAAAAGGCCATCTCTACAAAAGGTTTCCCTAAGGGAGTTTATATGGTTCATATCAAGCAAGGTACCAAAAGTCAAAGTGAAAAGTTGATTGTGAAGTAAAACTCAATTATAAATGTAAAAAGGAAACCTTGGGGTTTCCTTTTTTTGTAACTTTAGTATATGGTATTGCGCTATGAACTTAAACAACTTCAATTAAAAGAAACATTTTCAATTGCCTATGGGAATTATAATTCTCGGGATGCTTTACTTATAAAGTTATCCTACCAAAATCAAACAGGATATGGAGAATGTGTTGCCATAGATTATTACCAAATTAATCTAAGGGATTTTATTTTTAAATTAAAAGAGATTCAGTCAAAAATTGAAACTCACAAAATAATACCTCCAAAAGAATTTTATTTATTTTTATTGCGTTTTAATCTACATCCATTTTTACTTTCGGCTTTAGACTGCTCGTATTGGGATCTTTTCGGAAAGCTCGAAAAGAAAAATTTTATTGAACTCAATGACCTTCCTTCTAAAAATTTAATTGAAAGCTCCATTACCATATCAATCGGCGATATTAATGACCAGATTAAGAAAATTCAGGCAAGCGAATGGAGTAGATTCAAAGTGAAGTGTAAGGGTTTAAATAAGCCTGATGTTGAAAAGCTTTTGCAGTTGAATAAGAATATTGCTTTAGATTCGAATGCGAGTTTTACTGATAATGACTGTATTTGGTTCCAGGAAAATGTGGACGTTCAAAAATTTTCATACCTCGAACAGCCAAGGCCAATCGATCATTATCAAATTTTGAAAAAGGAAAGCCTTGCCAATTGGATGGCTGATGAAGACTGTCAGAATTTGGAATCTTTGGATGAATTACGACCTTACTATAAAAGTGTCAATATCAAACTAATGAAATGTGGTGGATTAACCCCAGCTCTTGAAATGATTCTAAAAGCCAAAGAACTGAATTATAAAGTCATGATCGGTTGCATGACAGAATCTACCATTGGTATTTCCGCAGGTTGTGTACTTACCGGCCTTGTTGATTATACCGACCTTGATGGTGCAAATCTTATTTCCAATGACTATGCTACTGGAAATTTTGTGGAAAACGGCAAAATAAAACTATCCGAAAAACCAGGTCTAGGGATTGAATTAAAAAAATAAGCTTTCATTTGAAAGCTTATTTTTTATTTACAGAAATGAGATAGTCATAGACCATTTGATGCTGGTCATCATTTAATTTAGCTTTTGGAGCCATTCTGCTTAAGGTCTTTATCCATCCTTGATCATCATGTTTTGCAGGGTCAGGTAATTGGTGACATTTGTTACATGAGTTTTCAAAGACAGTTTTTCCTTGAGCCAGCTGTTCAGATGAAGTGTACTTAGGTCCTGTTACAGCTACACTTTTAGGTCCGCAAGAAACCATAAAAGCTGAACCTGCAATGATACTTAAAACTAACTTTTTCATTGTAATATTTTTTATATGATTTACTTTTTTACAGAAACAATATAATCGTAAACCCATTGATGTTGCTCGTCAGTCAATTTTGCTTTTGGAGCCATAGCATTCATGATTCCTACCCATTGAACAGAATTATGTGCGGTAGGATCAGGTAATTTATGACATCTTGTACAAGAGCTTTCAAAAATTGTTTTACCCTGAGCAATTTGTTCAGCAGTGGATACTGCGGGTCCTATAGCAGAAGTTGCTGTTGAAGATTTTGGTGTACATGAAGCTACCAAAACAGCAGTAAAAGATGCTATAGTGATTATTTTTTTCATTGTTTCTTTTATTTGATTAATAACAAATGTAGCAAATTCCCTATCTCATTGATAAAATCAACCGTAGTTTTAATTTAGAAGAAATAAAATTAAAGGGTATTTATGCTGAGTTTTGGCACTTATTTTTATATTTTTGAATTAATGAAATTTTCTACCGACGAGTTAATAGAGGGAATACGATCAGGGAATAAGCGCCTGATCGCAAAAGCTATTACTTTAGTTGAAAGTAAAAAAGCTGAACATCGCCTTCAGGCCGAGGAATTGCTGAAAGCAATAATGCCCTTTACTGGAAATTCAATAAGAGTTGGGATTACTGGAGTTCCGGGAGCTGGAAAATCTACATTTATTGAGAATTTTGGAAGATTAGCGATTGCTAATAATAAGAAAGTAGCAGTTCTTGCTATTGATCCAAGTTCAGCAATCAATAAGGGAAGTATTCTGGGTGATAAAACACGAATGGAGGAATTGGCGAAAGAAGAAAATGCATTTATCCGACCTTCTCCAAGTTCTGGATTCTTAGGAGGTGTTGCCAATACAACTTTCGAAACCATGATGATTTGTGAGGCTTCGGGTTTTGATTTTATTCTTATAGAAACTGTAGGAGTAGGACAATCAGAAGTCTTGGTAGCTGATATAACAGACGTCTTTTTATTTCTAAAAATCATAGGCGGGGGAGATGAACTTCAAGGAATTAAAAGAGGTATAATGGAAATGGTAGATATTATTTTCATTAATAAAGTTGAAGAAAGTAATTTGCAGAAAGCAAAAAATACCAAGCTTGAATTAAAAAGAGCTCTTGATTTTATTCCACCAAAAGAAAAAGGATGGAAAGTCCCTGTTTTATTAGGCTCAGCGCTTAATAATGAAGGATTAGAAGATGTTTACAATACTATAGATGAATTTATAGCTGTAAAAAAGAAGGCGGGAAGCTTTGATGGGATTAGGACTCATCAGGCAGAAAAGCGTTTTGAATACTGGGTTCAGGAATACATTCTCGCAATGATGAAGAAAAGTAATTCAATGGAAGAAGCCTATCAACAGCATAAAGAAAATGCTTCGGCAATGATTTCTAATCCAAGTACCGAAGCTAAATTATTTGTAGAAAAATTCTTATCTAATGAAAGAGATGCAGACTAAGGAATCGGTTCATTCTTAGAGATAAACCCATCATAAGTTATAGGTTGCCTGTCATTACTTCTTACAGAAGTAAAAGCCTTTCCATTTTTATAAACTTCAATGATGATTTGATCAACGTTATTTACATCGTTAGGCTTGATTTTTACAATCCAGTTTCCTTTTTTATTTTGAGATTTATCTATCGTAAAATCCTTTGAGGTAAATCGGTAACTATTGTTGCTGGTATTGCCATAAGTTGGATTAAATAATCTTCCAAAATAGGGCAAAACAACTTCCAAAATATTATTTTTTACTTCAACTGTATAGTTGCCATTAAGTTGTAAGATCCTCGTCGAAGGTGAATTAGGCATTGAATTCATAACATTGATAACGTCATAATTAGTCGGATTTGCTCTTTCTGCATGAAAAGTAAATTCCTGAGAATTCACGAGTGCATCCACCATTTTAGGATCGCCAGTATTTTGAGAAGCGCAGCTTTGGAAAAAGAAGACAAGTCCCAAAATAAATATAAGTGAAATATATTTTTTCATAACCATAATAATTGTTAATTTTAAGTAGCAAAATGTATGCAAATATATAGTTTGCAAAACTTTTTGGAATAATAATTGTTAAAGTTGAATTATTAACACTCTAAACTATGAAAATAACTTATCTATTAGGAGTAGGAGCAATGGCTTTATCAGTTGCAGCTTGTACCACAAACCCCATTACGGGTAGATCTTCTTTGCAGATTGCAAATAATTCAGAAATATTGACGATGTCCTCACAGGAATATAAAACAACATTATCCAAATCTAAAATAATTTCAGGTACTACAGACGCGAAAAGAGTGGTAAGTGTAGGTAGCAGAATAAAAAGTGCAGCTGAAAGGTATTATCAGAGTATAGGCAGATCAGCAGATCTTGCTAATTACAGCTGGGAGTTTAATCTTCTTCAGAGTAATGAGTTAAACGCCTGGTGTATGCCTGGTGGAAAAGTAGCGGTATATACAGGAATATTACCTGTAACTAAAAATGATAATGGACTTGCTGTTGTTTTAGGACACGAGGTTTCTCATGCTTTAGCAGGCCATGGAAATGAAAGGATTTCTCAGGCCATGGTTGCTCAGTATGGTGGATCGATCTTGGGAGGAACAATTTCTAATTCACAGTGGGCTGGTATATTCCAGAAGGTATATCCGATAGGCTCGCAAGTGGCATTGCTAAAATATGGAAGAAATCAGGAATCTGAAGCAGATCAGATGGGATTGCAATTAATGTCTATGGCAGGATATGACCCAAGAGAAGCAATTCCTTTCTGGAACAGAATGGAGGCCTCTTCCTCAGGAAGCAGACAACCCGAATTCTTATCTACTCACCCAAATCCTGAGTCTAGAATTTCAGATATTCAGAAAAATTTACCAAAAGCTTTAGAATACTATAAAGCTGCCGGAGGAAAAATATAATCAGAATTTTACATAGTCTTATTCAATTTTTCACTAAATTGAGTAAGACTTTAAATCTCCAAAACACAATATTATGAAAAGTATATCAATTGCAGGACTTATACTGTTAGCAATCTCAGCGTTGCTTTTTTATTTAACTACTGATTTTGCTGTTGAGCAGATCAAACTGTCTCACGTTATAGGAATAATGGCAGGGATTGGTATTGGTCTCATAATCGGTGGTATGATAGGGTATCTAAGTAAAGGAACTGCTATTAAAGAAGAGCAGAAAAGGAAAGAATTTAAGCAGTTACAAAAAGATAAAGAAGAATTGGAAAAGCAAGCTGCCGAAATTGCAAAACGACAGGTTGAATTGGAAAACCAAAATAAAAATCCTCAAATATAATTTGAGGATTTTTTAATGGTTGTTATTTTCGTTCGATTAAAATTTATATCCTAAACCTACCATAAATAAATTTGGGCGGTTATCATATCTGATCTCTTCACCAGATACTCTGTTTACGAAATTTCTTTGATCCTTACTAAATGCACCTTCATATCTTGCATTGATAAGTAGCTTTTTAATTTCAACCTGTGCGCCGAACTGATACCCAACAGTAAAATTGTCTCTTGCATTTTCTTTGAAATCATTAAAGGTATCTTCTTTGCTTAAGTTGTAACTTGCAACAGGTCCAATAAATACACCAAGCATATCTCCTAATACCTTATGCCCTACAAGAACTGGTAAGTCAATACGGTTGTTTTTAATATTGAAAGTCGTATTAGAAACAGGATCTGTAAATTCATTCTTAAATGTTGTGTAATACAATTCTGGCATTAGGAAAAAGGCCATAGGAAGATTGGCTTTTAAGGAAAGCCCAACATTAAATCCTACATTGTTTTTACCTGTGTTGTCTATTGCTGCACTAGCTGTATTAGTGATGTTTTTCCAAGAAGGTGATCCTGTTGGAAAAATTAAGTTTGCCTTAGCAGCAAGTGAAAGCTGTGCAGAAGCAAAAACTGATAAGCCTAATAGTGCGATACTAAATATTTGTTTCATTTTCGTCTAGTTTTGTGATCGTATTTTCAATAGTTTTATTATTCTCGAGTAAATACACTCTCAATTCTTTAAATAGCTCTGAGGAATAAACGAAATCAATAAGATTTTTATTGCCTGCAGTAATCAGGATATCTTTATTTCCCTCCCATTCTTTGATTCCTAACCTTAGATAAACAATCTTTTCACCTATTGTCATTACGGAGTTCATATCATGGGTATTAATGATCGTTGTTGTGTTGTATTCTTTAGTGATTTCAAGCAATAGATCATCAATTACATTCGATGTATATGGATCTAATCCTGAATTAGGCTCATCACAGAATAAATATTTTGGATAGTTCACGATGGCTCTTGCAATAGCCACACGCTTCTGCATACCACCAGAGATCTCGGATGGAAACTTTCTGTTTGCTTTGTCTAAATGTACACGGCCAATAACCTCAAAAACTCTTTTTTTCTTTTCCCTGAAGGTTAAATTCGTAAACATATCCAACGGAAACATGATATTTTCCTCTACCGTTAGTGAGTCAAACAATGCACTCCCCTGAAATAGTGTTCCAATTTCTGATCGTAAATGTTGTTTTTCATCCCTCGACATCGTATTGATGTCCTTACCATCAAAAAGAATTTCTCCCGAAGTCGGCAGATAAACATTTAATAGGCTTTTAAGAAAAACTGTTTTTCCAGATCCACTCTGGCCGATAATTAGATTTACTTTTCCTTTATCAAAAGAAGTTGAAATTCCTTTTAGTACTTCAACATCATCAAAACTTTTTTTAAGATTCTTTACCTCAATCATTAGCTTAATATCAATTGTGTTAATATTAATTCGGAAATAATGATAAATACCATAGTCCAAACCACTGCTTGTGTACTTGCTCTACCTACTTCTAATGAACCTCCCTTTACAAAATAACCGAAATATGAAGGAACTGTTGCAATCACAAAAGCAAAAACAGTTGTTTTTATAAATGCATAGTAAACAAATAAATTCGGCATATACATTTGTATCCCTGTTATATAGTCAGATTCAGTCCAGTTTCCAGTTAACATTCCTGCAATATAACCACCACCAATACCAAATACAATACTAATGGCAATAAGTAGAGGATTGAAAATAACGCAAGCGATTATTTTGGGTAGTATCAGAAAATTAGGAGAATTAACTCCCATAATGTCCAAAGCATCAATTTGCTCTGATACCCTCATTGTTCCAATACTGGAAGCAATATATGAGCCAACTTTACCTGCCAGAATAAGACTGATAATAGTAGGTGAAAACTCTAATACCAATACTGCTTTTGTTGCATATCCCACAAAAGAAGTGGGAATGGGAAAAGAAGAAGCATCAAAATTATTAAACATTTGGATGGCAACTACAGCTCCAACAAATATAGATGTGAATATAACCAACCCGAATGAGTTGACCCCTAAATCATTTATTTCTCTCATGAACAGCTTCCAAAAAACCCTCATTTTCTGAGGTTTTTGCATGGATTTACCAAGAAGGATCATATATTCTCCTACTGCTGTAAAAAACTTTTTTAACATTCTGCTAAATTAGACTTTTTTTATTAAGGATTCTTTATTTTGCGTTTTTATCTCCCCCTAAAACCAACAAAATGGTTTTCAAAATAATGATCAGATCCAATGCAAAGCTCCAGTTTCTAACATAGAAGGCATCAGCAAGAACCCGTTTCTTCATTTCAACCTTTACGTCTCCCGAATCTCCTCTTAATCCATTTACTTGTGCCAGGCCAGTAATCCCTGGATTGACCATGCTTCTAAGACTATACCTTCCAATTTTTGGTTTATAATAATTATCTACTGCAAGCATATGTGGACGTGGACCAACAACAGACATTTCTCCTCTCAATACATTAATGAACTGTGGCATCTCATCCAGACTGGTCTTCCTAAGGAATTTTCCGATTTTTGTAATTCTTGAATCATTCTTTGATGTGGTTTTCGTTGTTGATTCATCATTCACTAACATTGTTCGGAACTTTAGACAACTAAATACCTCCTCATGAAATCCATATCTTTTCTGTATGAAAAAAACAGGCCCTTTTGATGATAATTTGATGAAAATTGCAATTATTGGAAATAACCATGAACAGATGCATACAATTATCAGAAGAGAGAAGATAATATCAAATAGTCTTTTTACAAGATAATTTGAGTAATAATCTAAAGGGTATTTTATTTGATTTAAAACAGGTTGTGTCTCAATATATGCCAAATCATAAGAGAATAGATCAGTTTGCGATATATTTGGGATCAGTGAAATGTGTACTTTGTTTGCTTCTGCTAATCTAAAAATCTCATCTTCTGTTTTAAGATCAAATGAATTCTCCAGAGGTAAAAATAATGTATGAATACCATTGTCTTTCCAGAAAAACTGAAGTTCATTTTGTTGAATTTTTTCAGTATGATAATCAAAAATTTTGTATCCGTAATCTTTCCTTTCCTTTAAGATATTTTTGAGTATTTTAGTGGAGCTATTTTCACTGAGAAACATCACATTTCTGTTGTTGATACCTAAGGATCTAAGATATTTTATTGCAAAATAAATAAAAGATTTTGTAATAAATATAAAAGAAAACAGATACAGCGAAAGCCATGACAATTCTGAACTGAAAAATTTATTGTTGCTCACCTTTCTTATTAATAACAAACCAATCACAAATAAAAGGAAATGGGTAACAATACGTTCTACAAAAATAATGTAGGTGAGATTCCTTCGGATATTATAAATTTTAGTCCTACCACTCAATAAGATCCAAAAAGATATAAGTAAAAGCAAAGGAAAAGAATTCTCATACCAAATTTCCCTATCATGTATCAGATCCAGATTTCTGCTCAGAAAAAAGAATATAAAGACAAATGCAATAACCAGAAGGTCAAGCAAAAGGATAATCGATTTTAAATACCTAGAGTATCGAATTCTCTGCATCTATCACAGTATAAGGGAAATGCTAAAATACATAATTTTATGGGATATTAAGATATTTATGGGTCTGAACTGACGCCTGCCACTCAGGATGTGCCAAAATAAAATCCGTAATTTTAGGATACATTTCGTCACGTTTACTCCACTCACTCTGAAGATAAAGCCTGCAGTCTTTTGAAACTTTTGCAGCTTGTTCTTCCGCAAATGCAAAATCGTGATTATTGAAAATAATTACTTTCAGTTCGTTGGCTTTTTCATAAACATCTTCTTTTGGAAGCCCTGTTTTTTTAGGAGAAAGTGTGATCCAATCCAATTGACCGCTTGTTGGGTATGCACCTGAAGTTTCAATGTGAATAGTACATCCTAATTCTTTTAACCTAGAGGTTAAAATATCTAAATTCCACATCAGAGGTTCCCCACCTGTTAATACAATAGTTTTACAATGTTTTGCTGCAGTTTCTGCTATTTCTTCTGCATTCATTAATGGATGAAGATCTGGATTCCAGCTTTCTTTTACGTCGCACCAATGACATCCAACATCACAACCTCCTAATCTTATAAAATAGGCTGCTTTCCCTGTGTGTGCTCCTTCTCCCTGTAAAGTGTAAAAATGCTCCATCACAGGGAGCATTTTACCTTCATTTAATAAAATATCTTCTTCTTTGTTCATTTTAAATTAGTCATTATAGACCGAAGTTTTATAAGCTATGATGGTATTTTTCATCAACATAGCTCTGGTCATTGGCCCAACTCCCCCAGGTACAGGTGTAATCCAGCTTGCTTTTGCAGCACAACTGTCAAAATCTACATCACCTGCAAGGTAATATCCCTTTGGAGAGTCGTCATCTACTCTTGTAATTCCTACATCTACGATTACTGCTCCATCTTTAATCATGTCTCCTTTTAAAAAATGAGGATCTCCTAAAGCTGTAATTACGATATCTGCACTTTTAGTATATTCTTCAATATCTTTTGTGTAAGAGTGTGTAAGCGTAACAGTAGAATTTCCAGGGAAATCTTTTCTTCCCATTAAGATACTCATAGGTCTTCCTACGATTTTACTTCTTCCGATGATTACACAGTCTTTTCCTTTTGTTTCGATATTATACCTCTCTAATAATGTTAAAATTCCAAAAGGAGTTGCTGGAAGGAATGTATCCATTTCCAAAGCCATTTTTCCAAAATTTTCAGGATGGAAACCATCAACATCTTTTCTTGGATCAATTGCCATAATGATTTTTTCCTGATCGATCTGGTCTGGCAAAGGCAATTGTACGATAAACCCATCAACAGCTTTAGATTTGTTTAATTCGTCGATTTTCTCCAATAATTCGGATTCTGAGACCGTACTCGGAAATTTTACAAGAGTAGAACGGAAACCCACTTCTTCACAATCCTTTACCTTACTATTTACGTATGCCTTACTAGCGCCATTATTTCCTACAAGAATAGCAACCAAATGTGGTGCTCTTTTCTTACTTTCAAGGATCTTTTCAACTTCAACCTTGATTTCAGCCTTTATTTCTTTGGATACTTTAAGTCCGTCAAGAATTTCTGCCATTTTACTTTTTTATTAGATATTTCAAATTTACTTATTACCCTTATAATAATTGATCAACCCATTGGTAGAACTATCATGAGAATGTATTTCTTCATTGTTTTCAAGCTCAGGTAAAATCTTATTAGCTAAGACTTTTCCTAACTCTACACCAAACTGGTCGAAGCTGAAAATATTCCATATTACTCCTTGTACAAATATTTTGTGCTCGTACATTGCAATTAGTTGGCCTAGTGAAAAAGGAGTTAATTCCTTGAATAGCATTGAGTTAGTTGGAGTATTTCCATGGAAGACCTTGAAGTTTAATAATCTATCAATTTCTTCTTCAGACTTTCCTGCGGTTTGTAATTCTTCTTCCACCTCTTCTTCATTTTTACCAAATGCCAATGCTTCTGTCTGTGCGAAAAAGTTAGCAAGCAGCTTGTCTTGATGATCAGAAACTTTATTACTGCTTTTTGCATAAGCAATAAAGTCAGCAGGAATTAATTCCGTACCCTGATGAATCAATTGATAGAAAGCATGCTGTCCATTTGTTCCGGGTTCACCCCAAATAATTGGGCCTGTTTCATATTCAACAAACTCTCCACTTCTGTCAACACATTTTCCGTTGCTTTCCATATCTCCCTGCTGTAGATAAGCTGCAAATCGGTCAAGATACTGAGAATAAGGCAATATGGCATAACTTGTTGCTGCATAAAAGTTACGGTACCAAATACCCAGTAACCCCATTAAAACAGGAACGTTTTCAGAAAAATCTGTATTTTGAAAATGTTGGTCAGTATCAAAGGCTCCTTTTAATAACTCTTCGAAATTTTCATAACCAACAGCCAGAACAATACTTAATCCAATAGCACTCCAAAGAGAATATCTTCCGCCTACCCAATCCCAGAATTCAAATATATTTTCTTCTGCAATCCCGAAGTCTTTAACAGCTTGAACATTAGTTGATAAAGCTACAAAATGCTTAGCTACATCTTCCTGTTTTCCTGCTTTTAAAAACCAATCCTTTGCAGAATTAGCATTCGTCATAGTTTCTTGAGTCGTGAAAGTTTTAGAAGCAATAATGAATAAAGTCGTTTCTGGATTTAAGTTTTTAACAACTTCTGCTATATGATTTCCATCCACATTAGATACAAAGTGAACATCTAATCTGGTTTTAAAATGCTTTAAAGCTGAAACAACCATCACTGGTCCCAAATCAGAACCTCCTATTCCGATATTTACTATATCTGTAATTTCTTTTCCACTAAAACCTTTATGTTCTCCTGAAATAATACTTTCAGAAAAAGATTTCATATGGTTAAGTACTCTTTTGATCTGAGGTTTTATATTCTCGCCATCAATTAAAATTTCACGGTCAGAAAAGTCCCTGAGAGCTGTATGGAGAACCGCTCTACCTTCTGTTTCATTGATTTTATCTCCAGAAAACATCTTGGAAATAGCATCTTTTAACTGACATTCTTCAGCTAAATTTAATAACAACTGCTTAGTCCTTGTATCAATAAGGTTTTTTGAATAATCAAAAAGAAAGTTTTCTCCTTTCAGAGAAAATTCATTAAAACGATTTTTATTGTACTGGAAAAGAGACCTTAAATCAAAGTCATTTCCTGCAAAGTGTTCGTCCAGTGCTTTCCAGCTGTTAGTTTGTATAGGATTTATTTTTGATAGCATATTTTAGAGTTTAAAGCTCAAGTTTAAAAAAAATAATTTTTAAGGAATCTTGAAATTAAAATGCAAATTTAAGGAAAAATAAAACCTCCGAGAAAAAATTGGATGCTGTAAAATTTAAAATTATGATGATAACGTAAATGTTAGGGTAGTTTAGACATTATTTTAATTTGATATGGATGAGATTATTAATGGAAATGAAATGCTGCTTAGGAAGGTAGCTAGTAAGTCCTATACTCATTTTGGATATTAATACCAATTGGTTTTTAGATAATTAAAAACTTTGTACATTTAGGTGATGTTAAGAAATTTGATAAATACTTTCTCCTGCATACATTAACAAACCGTTACAAGGTATACCATCACAAAATATACACCGATTAAATTGAATATATAATGAAAAAACTGATTCAAACCACATTGCTGTTGCTTGTATATAGTTTGGGCTTTTCTCAAACCAACTATTATGTCGATAAAGCTTCTGGAAACAATGCAAATAATGGAAGTATTACCGCACCCTGGAAAACAATACAAAAAGCAGCTAGTAGTGCCACCCCAAACAGTATTGTAAATATAAAAGCAGGCACCTATTTTGAGAATATTGTAATAAATGTAAGTGGAACAAGTGGAAATTATATCACTTTTAAAAACTATTTAAATGATAATGTTATCATTGATGGGACAGGAACAGCAGGGACTACTTTACTAACGATTACAAATAAAAATTATTTGAAATTTGAAAATTTAACAATTCAGAATAAGACAGTGAATGATGCGCAAGGTCTGCTTGTGCAAACGACAGGCACTAGCTCATCAACTGATCTGACTTTTAAAAATATCACTATTAAAAATATCAATTGGACCCCAATTAAGAGCACACCAGCTACTTCCAATGATAATGCTCAAGGTTTTATTGTCTATGGTAGAAATGGTGGAATTACTAACCTTACCATAGATGGGTGCAAAGTATTTGATAATATTTTGGGTTATAGTGAAGCATTAGCAGTAAATGGAAATGTAGATGGATTTACAGTAAAAAACTGTGTAGTACATGATAATACAAATATCGGGATTGATATATTAGGACATGAGGGGACGGCATCAAATGCATCTTTAGACGAAGCCAGAAATGGAGTGGTCGTTAATAATACATGTTATAATAATGTTTCGGAATATGCGACTTCAGCTGGAATCTATGTAGATGGCGCAAAGAATATCACAGTCGAGAAAAACAAAAGTTATCAAAATGGATGGGGTATTGAAGTAGGCGCAGAGCTTAATGGGATCGTTCAGCAAATTACCGTGAAAAATAATTTGATATACAAAAATAAACAGGCGGGTCTCTCTATTGGAGGGTATGATGTTGGAACTACTGGTCAGGTAATAAACTGTATTATCAGAAACAATACATTTTTACAAAATAATACTTTAAATGATGGAACGGGGGAGATTGCTATGACCAAGGCTTCAAATTGCATATTTGAAAACAACATCTTCTATACCAGTTCTGAAAATGTATTAATGAGTATTGATAACATTAATCCACAAACTAATAATACTTTTAATTATAATTGTTGGTATACTCCAAATAACAATCAAAATGATATAACAGTAAATTGGAGAAACTCAAATTATAGTTCATTCTCAGCATATAAAGCTGCAACCAACCAGGATGCAAATTCTATTTATGCCAATCCAAGTTTGATGTCCACCTCAAATGCAATACCGGATATCCATTTAAATTTAGGAAGTCCATGTATAAATAAAGGGAAACCAACCACCATAATTTCTTCCGGAGAATTGGATTTTTATGGATATAGTAGAATTTCGAATATGATCATTGATATAGGAGCAAGCGAATATGGATCTACATTAAATACAAAAGAAGTCAATAATTTGAATTTTGGGACTATTTCTCCTAATCCGTCAAATGGTATTTTTAATTTTGATTTAGATGCAGGTAAAAAATCACATCTCGTTATCATATATAATACAAATGGACAGGAATTAAAAAAATATAATTTTTTAACCAGTCGGTTTTCGATTGATCTATCAGAACTGACTGAAGGGACTTACCTGGTTAAGATAGATAGTGGAAATTTGAAAGTAGCTAAGAAAATTATCATTAAAAAATAAGGAAATTATAATAAAAATACAACCCCCTAAGAAAACAGGAGGTTGTAAAATCTAAAATTATGATGATAACCGAAAGGTTAGGATAGCGGTATGTTATTCAGAGATATGATGAGTAGGTTTGTGAAATGATTTTCGTCTTCTGATAAAATAAATAATCATTATTGCAATTAACAGAACCGGCCAGATCGTGATCAATCCCAGTATAATTTTTTGAATTAAATAAAACCCTTCTACAAAAGCATTTTTAGCATCATAGATAAAGTTGAACTTATACTTATTATCGATATTCTTAGTATTTGTAATTGCAATTTCAGCAATACGAGTCTTGGGTTCTTTAATGTAAATGTTAATTGTACTGTATTTCAGATTATCTGTGACATCTAAATTCGCAAGTTGCTGCAGGTTTTCTTCAGACATATTAGCATCACTCATATTCACTTTGTCTTTATTTGTTTTGAGTAGAGAAATGTTTTCTCCTGTTTTTTTAATTCTTTTTCCCTCAAGCTCTGCATATTTTATATTAGAGGTTACGTCTTCTGCATTAATAGATCTTGAATTTAGAAAAAGTTTTTTGTCATTGATTGAAGTTAAAAGTTCACCTAGTTTTATTGTAGGAACACGTACCTGCATGGTGTTTTCAGTTTGATATTTTTTGACAAGCATGGCATCTTCTCCGGATGTATTATAGGTGTTTTCTGAAACCACATTACTCTGTAAATTACTATGCGTAACAAATCCACCCAGATCCTGAACAGATTTTTCAATCGAAATTGTAGCCTCATAAACATCTTTCACCTCCATATTTACATCTGCCGTTTTTATGAATTGTTTATCTTCTACTTTCATAGTTGCAACAGAAGAAATACTATCTGAAGTCATAATGGCGGCGGAATCGGCAGCCGCTGAAGTTTCATATTCGGTTGCTGTTGCTTCCCCTTTTTTACAAGAATAAATTCCTAATAGAGTAAGGGCACAAAGTGATAATTTAATGTAAGTAGTTTTCATAAGATTGATTTTTAATGTTTTTGCTTACCTCAAAGTTCAGATGGAATCATTTGTAATGTTTGAAAATTGAAGGTAAAAATTTTGTAAACATAAAAATGAGTTTAACTATTTGTTAGTTAGTGTTTTGTAAAACATGTCTTAGGTGATGATGTAGATTTCGGAGTGATTTTTGTATGTCTTTTACAAATCAAAATCACAACTATAACTATGTCTAATACTTTTTCTAAAATCAGAAACGCGATAGAATTATTCAGATCAATAGACTTTGATCAATTAAGTGCAATATCTCAAAAGGTAGATCTTCCAAAGTTGATGCAGAATTTTTCAAAACTGGATGATAAACAAATGGGAGGGTTAATGAAAATGCTTGATCCAAATAAAAAGAAAAAAGAACTGCCGCCTATAGATGGAGACTTTTATGATATCTATCATACATTGACACCTGAACAGAGAGAAATTCAGCTGAAGGTAAGAGCTTTTATGGAAAAAGAAGTGAAACCTCTGGTAAATCATTATTGGCTAAGAGATGAATTTCCATTTGAATTAATCCCGAAGTTTCAAAAACTGGGTATTTGTGGAGTAACTTATGAAGGGTACGGATGTCCTGGAATGCCATTTTTAATGGAAGGCGTTATTGCAATGGAAATGGCAAGGATAGATGCTTCTATTGCTACATTTTTTGGGGTACAATCAGGACTGGCAATGGGCTCTATTTATATTTGCGGTTCCGAGGAGCAAAAGCAGAAATGGCTTCCACAAATGCAGAAATTTGAAAAAATTGGAGCATTCGGATTAACGGAACCTGAAGTTGGTTCAGGAGCGGCTGGCGGATTAACAGCCACTTGCAAAAAGACTCCCGAAGGCTGGATATTAAATGGTGAAAAAAAATGGATCGGAAATGCTACGTTCGCAGATCTTGTTATTATCTGGGCACGGGATGTAGATAGCGGTGAAGTAAAAGGATTCATTGTGGAAAAAGATAACCCCGGATTTTCAGTAGAGAAGATAAAAGGGAAAATGGCTTTAAGGATTGTACAGAATGGGTTGATAACTTTAAAAGACTGTTTAATAACAGAAGAGAATAGATTACAAAATGCCAATTCATTCAAAGATACCGGTAAAGTTTTAAGAATGACAAGAGCTGGTGTGGCTTGGATGGCAACAGGTTGTGCCAGAGGAGCTTATGAAAGTGCTTTAGATTACACGAGAAAAAGAGAACAGTTTGGAAAGCCTATAGCAGCATTTCAAATGATTCAGGGGCATTTGGTAGAAATGTTATCCAATCTTACCGCAATGCAGACATTGGTTTTTAGATTGTCTGAAATGCAGGATGAAGGAATTTTAAAAGATGAACATGCATCTTTGGCAAAAGTATTCTGTACAATGCGAACAAGAGATGTCGTATCCAGAGCACGAGAGGTTATGGGTGGGAACGGGATTTTACTTGAATATGATGTGGCGAGATTTGTAGCGGATGCTGAAGCGATCTACTCTTATGAAGGAACCAAGGAAATTAACTCGTTGATTGTCGGAAGGTCTATTACCGGCTTTAGTGCATTTGTATAAATAAAAAAGGACTACAATTTTGCAGTCCTTTTTTAGCTTACTAAAGCTTTGTATTTTTTACTATTATCCGCAATGATCCAGATATTAATTAGAAATAGAACAAGTGAGATGGCAATTCCTGTTGTGGAAGGGTCTCTGTATGCATTGTGCAGGACAATTCCTACCATTACCGGTAAGATAACAATGGCTCCAAGAGCTCGTGTTTTAGGGAAAATAAATAATAATCCGCCAACAATTTCCACAGTACCTACTAAAGGAAACAGCCAGCCAATTTCACCAAAAGCGGTGTATAATTTTATCTGTACTTCAGTAAGTTTTGGCATGGGCATGTAATGTAAGAACTTATCTAATCCTGCATTAAGAAACATAAGTCCAAAGAGTAAACAAATGATAAATTTTATTGCTTTCATAATTGAAGAATTTTTATCAAATTTAAAACAAAAATATAATTAATGAATATATTTCAATTAAAATGTAAGTATTCGATGTTTTTTTTGATAAATGATTTCATTCCTGTTATTTGAATTTATATATTTGTTAGGCAAATTAAATAAATAATATTATGTTAAAAAATCTTCAGAAACTAAATCGTAGTGATCTAAAAGAAATTATTGGTGGGGTGGGTATTGGTCCTTGTGACATAGGCCCTATCGGTTGTCCATGTAAAATTCCCCCTGGTGATCCATGTCTTGGAGGTGGTGGTCCTGGCGACCCGGGTCCTGGAACAGACATTGGATATTGTCCGGATAGCCATACTTACATCCCTTGTAACCAATCTTGCCCTAATGGAATGAGCCCACTTTGTGCAATAGGATAAAAATTAAAGCCCTCTGAATATAGAGGGCTTTTTTTTTAATAACCTTAATCCATTTCCTTTAAAGTTATATTCTTAGAAATCTTATAGCTCTTTTTCTTTTTGTGGGGTCGGTCTTCTTCGCCTAGTAGTTTGCCCCAAGGTTTCAGTCCATCTACTCTTTCAAAAATTATCTTAATAATTGCTATAGCGGGAATACAAAGGAACATTCCTGAAATTCCCCAAAGATGTTCTCCAACAATAATTCCTATAAAGGAAAATAATGCATTGATTTTAACTTTTGAACCCACCACAAAAGGAAGTATTATATTTCCATCTACTACATGTACAGCTATATAACCGATAATTACGTAAATACATGTGGAAGGAGTGGCGGTTGCAAAGGCAATAAAGCATGAGATCAAAAGAGAGATACATATTCCTAAATATGGAATAACATTCAGTAAGCCTGTTAAAACACCTAAAAGGATAGCATATTTTACGCCTAAGATAGTGAGAACGATTGAGGTAAGGCTGGAAACAATAATCACCTGAATGCAAAGGCCGATGATATATTTTTTTGTCATAAGACGAACTTCGGATACCACCTCCTGCACACTGGCTTTATGTTTTTCACTAAAAACATTTACAATAAAATTGTTTAAAATTCTTCTGTAGTTTAAAATAAAAATGAAAAACAGAATAAAGAATAACAAAAAGCCTAACCCTGTGGAAAATATTCCAAATGTAAATCCTAATATAACACCAGAAGATGAAAGGAGTTTATTTAAAGCCTGATCAATATAATCCAATTGCTCATGTATTTTAACATGAAATGTATGGGATACCCAGTTTTGGAGACCATTGAAAACAGTGTCGAACTGCATCCTCAAATGAGGAATATCTTTGCTGAAGCTTGATAATTGAGATCCAAAGAAAAATATTAGTCCAGCTAATATAACCAACATCGCCGTTACAGATATCATCGTAGAAACTGAACGTGGAAATCTTAATTTTTTTTCTAAAAAGTTAGAAAAAGGTAAAAATAACATGGCCATTAAAAAAGCCAGAAAAAAGGGAGCTAAAATACTTTGTCCTACCTCTAATAGATACCCGAGGCCTATGATAGACATGATAACAAGGGTAAGTTTTAAAAGAAAAGGAAGCTTAAAAAAATTCATAATTCAAAATCTGTAGTATAAAAATAATAAAACCCTTTCAATTGAAGGGCTTTTATTATTTAATTAACTTGAATTCTTTACATTTTTCATTTCATACACCAGATATAGCCTTTAATAAAAAACACGTCTCCACTTTGAAATGTATTTTTTACAGACTTTAGAAGTTGTTACTTTTCAATAGCGATCTCAACAACGTCTTCCATTCTGTTAACATAGTGGACATTCAGATCTTTTAGATAATCTTTCTTGATTTCTTCTACATCTTTTCTGTTGGCCTCACAAAGAATAACATCTTTAATTCCGGCTCTTGTTGCAGCAAGAAGTTTTTCTTTAATTCCGCCAACAGGAAGTACCTTTCCTCTTAGGGTAATTTCGCCTGTCATGGCTAAATGAGGTTTTACTTTCTTATTTTTAAATGAAGAAACCATAGATGTCAGCATAGCAATACCTGCAGACGGTCCATCCTTGGGTGTAGCACCTTCCGGAACGTGAACGTGAATGTTTTTCTTTTCGATATCTTCCTGATCAATTCCCAGCTCTTTATGTCTGGCTTTGATATATTCTAAAGCAATTGTTGCAGACTCTTTCATTACGGTTCCCAAGTTACCAGTCATCGTAAGAGTGCCTTTTCCATTACTTAGAATGCTTTCTATAAATAAAATATCTCCTCCTACGCTTGTCCACGCCAAACCTGTTACTACTCCCGGAACTCCTGTTATTTCAGATAGACTTTTAGGTCTTGGAACTCCAAGTATTTCATCTACCTTTTCAAGAGATATTTTAGAGTCGTATTCCTTAAGTAAGGCTGTTTGCAATGCCACCCATCTTGCAATAGATGCAATTCTTTTTTCTAATGTTCTAACTCCACTTTCTGAAGTATGAGCTTCAATAATATGTTTAAGCTCTGCATTCCCAAGTTTGAAAGATTTGGAATTCAATCCATTTTCTTCCTGCTGTTTTTTGATGAGGTGTCTTTTAGCGATCTCAGTTTTTTCTTCCATCGTATAACCAGCGATCTGGATGATCTCCATTCTGTCAAGAAGGGGAGTCTGTATAGTTGAAAGTGAATTCGCTGTGGCAATAAACATTACTTTAGACAAGTCATAGCCCATTTCCAAGAAATTGTCATAGAATGCTTTATTCTGTTCAGGGTCCAGGACTTCTAATAGTGCGGAACTTGGATCACCATGAATGCCTTGTCCCACCTTATCAATCTCATCAAGTACGATAACTGGATTCGATGTTCCGGATTTTTTGATAGATTGAAGGATTCTTCCGGCCATAGCTCCGATATACGTTTTTCTGTGACCACGGATCTCACTTTCATCATGAAGACCTCCTAATGATAATCTTACATATTTTCTTCCTAAAGCATCAGCAACAGATTTTCCTAAAGAAGTTTTACCAACTCCCGGAGGACCTACCAATAATAAAATTGGAGATTTCATATTATTTTTCAATTTCAAAACAGCCATGTGTTCCAAAATTCTTTTCTTGATATCTTCTAAACCAAAATGAGCTTTATCTAAAACTTTTTCTGCCTTTGCAATATCAAAAATGTCTTTTGTAAAGGTCTCCCAAGGTAAATCTGTGAAGAAATCAAGATAATTTCTCTGAACGTTATAATCTGGTGAGTTCGGGTTTTGTCTTTGTAGTCTGTTGATTTCTTTTAGGAAATGTTCTTCAACTTCATCGCTCCATTTTTTTGCTTTCGCTTTATTGATCAAATCTTCAACATCACTTTCAGATCCGCCACCCAACTCTTCCTGAATAGTTCTGATCTGTTGATTTAGAAAGTATTCCCTTTGCTGCTTGTCAAGATCTTTTGAGGTTTTCTGATGGATCTGATTTCTCAGTTCCAGCTTTCTATAATCCTCGTGCATCTTTTCATAGCAGCTGTTGGCTCTTTCCATAAGGCTCTTTTCCTCAAGCAGCTTTTGCTTTTCTACTGAAGGAAAATTAGCATTGGTGCAGATAAAATTTAATAAATCATCATTATTGTTGATGTTTTTTATTGCAAAATTAGCAGCATTAGGAATATTTGGATCTAGTTCAATGATCTTTAAAGCTAAATCTTTAATGTTATCTAATAAAGCATCATATTCGTCTTGCTTCTTTGCTTTCGTATCCTTTAATTTATTGATTTCAGCCTTAAAGTAAGGTTGCGTTTCAATAAATTTTTTAACTTTAAATCTGTGGAAACCTTTAGTAATAGCCGTAATATTTCCTTCAGGAAGTTTTATGACCTTGATAATCTTTGCTAAAGTTCCTGTGTGATATAAATCTTTTTCAGTGGGCTGCTCTAGTTCTGAATTTTTCTGGCTTACAATTCCGATAAAATCTCCGTTTTTCTGAGCTTCTTCGAGAAGTTGTATAGATGCCTTTCTTCCAGCCGTAATAGGAATTACAACGTTGGGAAACATAACCATGTTTCTTACAGGAAGAATAGGAAATATCTTTTGTTCGGAATTTTTATCAGTTTCCGAAAAGTCGGAAAGATTAATCTCTTCTGCAACAATATCAAATCCATCGCTAATCATTTCCTCCAAACTAATATCTTCAAATTCTGTCATAGTAAATCAAATGACAAATTGTCATTATCGTTTTAAATCGTTAAAGTGATTATGCACAATATGCTTAGAAAACACTTAGAATATTATGTGAATGTAAAATGCACAATACCTATGCCATTTGTTTTTCATTAAAAAATATGGTCAAAATTTCCTTTTTTGCAAAATTTAAATTTTAAAAATTAAAAAAAGGGCTGGGATTTCTGTAATTTCTTAAAAATGTGTATTTTCGCAACCTGATAAAAAACTATAATTTATAAAATGGCAATTTTAGGACAGATTAGGAATAGACCTTGGCTTTTGATGGGAGTAATTGCACTGGCGCTTTTAGCGTTTTTAGTAAATCCTGATAGCATTGATAAGGTTTTTGGAAAAAATCCTGATGTTTTAGGAAAAGTAAATGGTGAAAAAATTACCCGCGAAGAGTTTAACGATCAACTTTTCGTGCTACAACAACAAGCAGACCAACAAGGTCAACCAAAAAATGGTCTTGAAGAACAGGCTTGGCAGTTGTTGGTGCAATCAAAGCTTATCAAGCAGCAGTTTGATAAAATGGGTTTTGAAATGACAGACGATTATTTCTGGAATCAGATCCAGTATGATCAAATGTTTGCTCAAAACAAACAATTCTTTGATGAAAAAGGTAATTTTAAAACTCAGGAGCTAAAAAAACAAATCGAAGAGTTAAAAACTTCTAGTGCGGAAGGTTACAACCAATGGTTGAAAACCAGAAAATCTGTTGAGTATAGAATTATGGCAAGACAGGTTTTTGCTAATATTTCGACAGGGATCACTACAGGTAAGAAAGAAGCTGAAGAGTTGATGAGACAGAGAGATCAGATGGCTGATATTGATTTTGTGAAAGTAGACTATACTTCATATCTTCAAAAAAATAATATCAAAGTTAAAACTGAAGATTTAGCTAACTATATTAAGCAGCACCCAGTGATGTTTAAGGCTGAACCAAGCAGAAATATTGGTGTTGTTTTCTTTCCTTCTAAACCAAGTGCAGCTGATGACGCAGCTGCTCAAAAAGAGATTACAAAAATATTCTCAGGAGGTACAGATGCTAGTGGTGGAAAAGAAAACTTCCAAAATACGACTAACGACTCTATGTTTGTAATGGCAAACTCTGATATGCCTTTCAATAATCAGTATTTGAAACCAAATCAATTGCCACAAACACTTCAGTCGCAAATTGCTACTGCAGCAGTTGGACAGACTTTTGGACCATATAAAGAACAGAACTTCTATGTTGTTTCTAAACTTTTGGGTAAAAAGACTTCAGATTCTACATTATCGAGACATATACTTATTGCATTCAAAGGAAGTCCTGCGGGAGAAGGTGTTACAAGATCTAAAGAAGATGCTAAGAAGTTAGCAGACTCTGTTGGAGCCGTTGTAAAAGCAAATCCTGCTAAATTTACAGAATTCCTTAAGCTTTCTAACGATCCTAGTTCAGCTGCTCAAGGTGGTAGCTTAGGATGGACTACTCCGGAAACTCCTTTTGTTCCTGAATTCTTAACATATTTGGCGAATAACCCTAAAGGAGCTACAGGTGTTGTAGAAACTCAGTTTGGATATCATATTATCAATATTGAAGATAAAAAGCCGGGAGCATTAGGATACAAGGTAGCTAATGTTGTTAAAGCAATTAAGCCTTCAGATGCTACAGAAGCAGATGTTGATAAAAAAGCTAGAAGATTCATTCAGCAGGTTCAAGGGAAGTCATTTAATGATTTTGTTAATATTGCTAAAAAAGGAAACTATCAGTTCTCAAACCCTAAATCGGCAAAAAGATTTGATGGTCAATTACAGGGATTAGGAACAGAGAAAGATGGTGAGATCCTTGCTTGGGCTTTTGATAAGAAAAGAACTAAAGGAGATACAGAATTCTTTACAGTAGATGGGACAGGGGATAAAATCGTTGTATACCTGAATGGTAAACAAGAAAAAGGCCTGGCTGATCCTGAATCTGTAAGAGATCAAATCGAGGTTGTCGTTAAAAATAAATTAGCAGCAAAACAAATTGCTGATAAAATTACAGCGGCTAAAGCTTCTAATTTAGATCAGATCGCTAAATTATTTGCAACTACAAAACAATCAGCTCAGGTGAACTTATTAAATCCATCAGTAGCTGGATCAATGGAGCCTAAAGTGGCAGGTGCTGCTTTTGGTGTTGATAAATCTAAACTTTCTAAGCCTGTTGAAGGTGGAACTGGTGTTTATGTTTTAATTAAAAAGAGTGAAACAGTAAATAAGCAGCCAGGTGATCTAAAACAGTTTACAGAGTCAGTTTCTCAGAGAAGTGCTGGAATGTTTGGTCAGGCTTGGTTAAAGAGCTTGCAGGATAATGCAGAGATCGATGATTATAGAATTGAGATCTGGAATAAACTGGGAAATCAGCAACAATAAAAAAATAATCTTATAGATACTAAAAGCGGCATAGAATATGCCGCTTTTTTTGTATTTAACGCAGAGCAATAAACAGGAACATTAATTTAAAATGTGCTATATTTGCTCATTAGAAAAAATTTAGCAAGTGAAGTTCAGTAAAGAATTAAAAGCTGGTGTAATTGCACTTTTAGCTATTGTAGGCTTTGTGTTATTATTTCAATTTATGAAAGGCAGAAGTCTTTTTACTACCGATAATATATTTTACGCAAAATATGATAACGTTGAAGGATTATCTCAATCTTCACCGGTTTCCATCAATGGTTTGAAAGTAGGGCAGGTTGATAAAATCATCCCTCAGACAAATAAAGAAGGCAAGATCAATTTTGTGGTGAAAATTACAGTTGATAACAAATTTGAGTTTTCAAAGAATTCCACCTTGGAAATTTTTGAACCGGGATTGATGTCTGGCAAGGAAATGAGGGTAAACCTTATGTATGGTGGAGCAACTGCAAAAGACGGCGATACATTACAGGGAGGGTTCAAATTGGGAACATTGGGAAGTCTGTCTTCTCAGGTAGGCCCCGTTAAAGATCAATTGCAATCTGTTCTTCATCGTGTTGATTCTCTAATGGCTAATGCAAATCTAATTGTTGATGGGCAGAATAGAGCTGAAATTAAAGCTTTACTTTCTAACCTTAACAAAACAGTTGGAGCATTGCAAACAACGGCCGGAAGTGTAAACAACTTAGTTGGGCACAATGACCCTAAGCTTCAAAAAGTATTGGATGATGCCAGTTTAACTATGCAAAGTGGAAAAGTTACCTTAGATAAATACGGAAACTTAGCAGAAAGTATTGATACTAAAAAGCTAAATTCTACCATTGCTAATTTAGATGCAACAGTGGGTAAGCTGAATCAGGTTATTGGAGGTATAGATAATGGACAGGGTAGTTTAGGTAAACTGATGAAAGATGAGCAGCTGTATAATAATTTGAATTCTGCATCTACCAATCTTAATTCATTAATTGAAGACATGAAAGCTAATCCTAAGAGATATATCAACTTCTCTGTTTTCGGAAAGAACAATAAAGACTAATAGTACACCTTATGCAGTATATCGATAATGTTATTTTTCTGATCTTATTAGTTGCTGGGTTTGGGTTGTTTGCTAAAAGCCTGTTGAAAATTTACAGAAATATTCAATTGGGTAAGGAAATCAATCGAAGTGATAAAAAGTCAGAACGTTGGGAGACCATGGCACGTGTTGCAATGGGACAAAGTAAAATGGTAAAACGTCCTGTAGCGGGAATTCTACACCTTTTTGTTTATGTAGGTTTTATTATTATTAATATAGAACTTATTGAGATCATTGTTGATGGTATATTCGGTACACACCGATTCCTGTCCTCGATCTTCGGACACGCTTTTTATAGTTTTTTCACAGCAACATTGGAAGTTTTAGCCTTACTGGTAATCATTGGGGTTGTTGTTTTCTTTATCCGTAGAAATTTTTATGGAGTTAAGAGATTAACAATGAAAGAACTCTTTGGCTGGCCAAAACATGATGCTAACTGGATTCTTATCATTGAATTTGCTTTAATGATAGCTTTTCTTAAGATGAACACAGCAGATTGGGCTCTACAACAAAGAGGATTGCTTCCTGAACATGGAAGTTTTCCAATCAGCTCAACACTTCTAGGTCCGATATTCAGCAACTTCAGTGATGGTTTCTTATTCTTTACAGAAAAAGCTGCATGGTGGTTTCACTTTGTAGGTATTTTATTCTTTATGAATTACCTTTATTATTCGAAGCATTTGCATATCATTTTAGCATTTCCAAGTACTTGGTTTGCGAACTTGGACAAAAAAGGTAAATTCAATAATTTAGAATCTGTTACCAAAGAGATAAAACTAATGATGGATCCTAATGCCGATCCATATGCTGCACCTGCAGAAGGAGCAGAGTCTGATGTACCTTCTAAATTTGGTGCCGAAGATATTTTTGATTTAAATCAGGTTCAGTTACTTAATGCCTATTCATGTACAGAATGTGGTAGATGTACCTCGGTATGCCCTGCAAATATTACTGGTAAGAAACTTTCTCCAAGATTAATCCTTATGAAAACCAGAGATCGTCTGGAAGAAGTAGGAAAGAATATTGATAAAAACGGGAAATTCGTAGATGATGGCAAAAAGCTGTTGAATGATTATATAACAAAAGAAGAACTTTGGGCGTGTACTACTTGTAATGCTTGTACTGAAGCTTGTCCTATATTGTTAGATCCTCTTTCTATTATTTTTGAAATGAGAAGATTCCTGGTGATGGAACAGTCTGCTGCACCACAGGAATTAAATTTAATGATGACGAATGTAGAAAACAATGCTGCCCCTTGGCAGTATAACCAGGCAGATCGTTTAAACTGGGCAAACGATTAATATCTATAGTATAGAATCTTCAAGTGGTATTTAGATGTATAAGCTTGAAAATTTTAAATACTTTACATTAATAAAAAATACATTTTACAACTAAATGGATTTCAATATAAAAACAATGGCAGAATATGCTGCCGAAGGAAAAGCACCAGAAGTTTTATTCTGGGTTGGCTGTGCGGGAAGCTTTGATGACCGCGCGAAAAAGATTACGAAAGCATTTTGCAAGATATTAAATAAAATAGGTGTTGAATTTGGAGTATTAGGTCAGGAAGAAAGCTGTACCGGAGATCCTGCTAAACGTGCTGGAAACGAGTTTGTTTTCCAAATGATGGCATTAACAAATATTGAAGTACTTAATGCATATGAAGTAAAGAAAATTGTGACGGCTTGTCCTCACTGTTTTAATACTCTTAAAAATGAATACCCTAGTTTAGGAGGACACTTTGAAGTTGTACACCATACACAATTCCTTAAAACATTAATGGAAGAAGGAAGGTTGAAGATTGAAGGTGGTGCTTTTAAAGGAAAAAAAATAACGTTCCATGATCCTTGTTATTTAGGAAGAGCAAACAATGAGTATGAGGCACCAAGAATACTTTTGGAAAAGCTTGATGCTGAACTTGTAGAAATGAAACGTTGTAAAACAAATGGGCTTTGTTGCGGAGCTGGAGGAGCACAAATGTTTAAAGAACCTGAAAAGGGAAATAAAGACATCAATATCGAAAGAACAGAAGAAGCTTTATCTTTTGAACCAAAAGTTATTGCCACAGGATGTCCTTTCTGTAATACAATGATGACTGATGGCGTGAAACACTTCAATAAGAATGAAGAGGTTGCTGTAAAAGATATTGTAGAGCTTCTTGCTGAGGCAGACGATTTATAGATAGTAAATTGGAAAATAAATTATTAAAACTCAGGAATATTCTTGAGTTTTGTTCTTTACAAAATAAAGTCAATTATAATTCTTAATTTTATACTTTAAATTTACAAAAATGAAGATTGAAGAATCCAATATAGTAGAAACGAGCGATTATAGAGTTATCATATATCCTGCTTCAAGACCTTTTACTACAAAAGAGGCCAAGGTGATCACCGAAAAGTTATATGAT
Source organism: Chryseobacterium paludis (assembly GCF_025403485.1). NCBI lineage: Bacteria > Pseudomonadati > Bacteroidota > Flavobacteriia > Flavobacteriales > Weeksellaceae > Chryseobacterium > Chryseobacterium paludis. Next base: position 3,208,780 of record NZ_CP099966.1, on the reverse strand, counting down.
TTTTTAGCAGGTTGGGCAGCGCATGGAAAACCACTTTCATCATCATTTAAAATTGAAAAGAATCAATTTATTGTAGTTTGTGTGGATGAAGAGAAAGAAATGGCTTCAGGATGTAGTATTGATGCTCTGGGGAAGATCATGAGAGATATAGATGGAGAATACCAATTGGGATTGTTTGACCGAATGAAAGCCAGTTTTGTTGAAGAAGGAGAGGTTAAAACATTAAAGCTTATCGACTTTAAAACAAAATTAAGAAATGCAGAATTATCAAGAGATATCCAGGTGTTTGATTTTTCAAAAAATACCTATCTTGATTTTTTAAGTCATTTCCTTTTGCCATTAGACAAAAGCTGGGCGGCTTCTATAAAATAAGTTTATTGATAACTAAGAGAAAAAGAAAAGTGGATTGTTTCCACTTTTTTCTTTTTAAAGTATATTTGTACAATATCAGGTAGTTTTAATTATTAAACAAAATATACTTCTGCCTGAATATCATTTCAGAAAAGCCATGCCTAAAATACTTTTTCTAACAACTGCACACAAATACAACGATGACAGGATCTTTTATCATCAGGCAAAAGAACTTAAAGGCATTGGGTATGATGTGAAAATTTGCAGTTTAAGTTCGGATTATCGTGGCATTATTGATGGTATTGAGATTGAATCCTATTCTATTTTAGATCAAAATACCACTAAGAAGATCAAAGTGTTTGAAAGAGTTTGTGACAATTTTCAACCGGATTGTATCATAGGCTCTGAGCCGCTTGCTATTCTTGCTTCAAAAAAAATAAAAGAAGAGAGAAATATTAGTGTAATATATGATATTACAGAATGGTATCCTTCAAAAAGGATGGTAGAAAAATTTCCATTTTTTTTAAAAGGAATTCATGCTACTAAGTTCTTTCTGATCCAATTGTATGTTGGATGGATAAGTACTCATTTTATTTTTGGGGAGAACACTAAAAAATTTCCATTAGCTTATGTCTTTCCTTGGAAAAAAAGAATTATTCTGCCATATTTTCCAAATGATATTTATATTCATAAGAATATCAAGCAACTAGAGCCTAATAAAATAACTTTATGTTATACAGGGCAAATTTCAAAGGAAAAAGGGATTGAGAATTTTTTTAAAGCAAGTGATAGATTAAGGAAAATGAGACCGGACTTAGAAATCTCAATTTTGATAATTGGATCTTCTAGAAAAGAAAGAGATGAAAAATATTTTACTTATTTATTATCAAAATATAAATGGGAACATATTAAAATAGAAAAGCCCGCTTCCTTTGAAACATTTACTCAGGCCTATTCTGATGCTGATATTTGTTTTGATCTAAGGGAAATGAGTTATGAAAATCATCACTGTTTACCCATTAAAATATTTTATTATGCCGCTTCTGGTAAGCCAGTTGTTTATACTGATTTAAAAGCAACCCGAGAACATGTAGATGTCTCTAAATTTGGTTTTTTGGTAGATCCGGAAGATTCTTATTCCATTGCCAATGCAATTGTAAATTATATAGATAATCCACAATTGTATAGTCAGCATGCACAAAATGCCCGAAGAGAATATGAGAAAAAATATAACTGGAACATGATAAAGGACCTCTTTACGAACTTCATCAAACAATCACTACATTAAAAAGATGAAGCAAAATACTATTGTAAAGACTTTTATTTCTCGTTTTTTAATACTGATATTAAATTTCGGACTTGTTGTATACACTACAAACATGTGGGGTAGCGAGGGAAAAGGAGTTGTTTCAATAGTTATAGCAGACTTAACGATTATAGGTTTTTTCTGTAATATTTTTGTCGGAAGCAGTGTTACTTATTTTGCATCGAAGTATAAAACAGAACAGATATTATTGTATGCATATATTTGGTCTATCCTTATTGGAATATCCGTTCCACTGATCTTTAGTTTAACTCATAGTTTGGAATACCCATATTATCTCATGGGCTTATCAGTATTATCTTCCCTTCTTGCGGCCAACGTTAATTTATTCGTTGGACAGCAAAATATTCGGATGTTCAATCTCTATACGATTTTACAACAGATAGTTCATATTTTGTTTATTGTACTGATTGTATATATTATTAATATAACTTCTGTGGTATCCTATTTTATTGCTCAAATAAGCTGCTTTGCATTTTTATTTATTATCAGCAGTTTTCAGATCATAAAGGATTGTAAAATAGCAAATATTTCATTTTCTAAAGAGATTCGAAATAGATTATTTGACTATGGTTGGAAGACACAGCTAAGTGCATTTCTTCAGTTTTTGAACAACAGACTTTCATTTTACTTTTTAGAGTTTTTTAAAGGGATTACGAGTGTGGGTATATTTTCAATTGGGATTGCCTTTTCTGAGGCCATCTGGACAGTAAGTAGAAGCCTTTCAATAATTCTTTATGCAGATGTTGTTAATAATACTGATCATAATGATGCTATTGAAAAAACCAAAATATCTTTAAAAATCAGTTTTTTGATCACCTTATTATTTATCATTGGGATTTTATTACTTCCAGCGCAGTTTTATGTAATGATATTTGGTAAAGATTTTCATGAGACAAAAAAGATCACTATATTTTTGACGCCGGGAATTTTGGCTATAGCGGTGAGCAATATAATTGGATACTATTTTGCGGGTATTAATAAACTTAGAATTTTAAATATTAAATCTGTTGTAGGACTTATCTTTACGATTATATCATCTATTTTTATTATTCCGCGTTGGGGAATTATCGGAGCATGTATTATTACTTCGGCTTCATATTGTATATCATCAGCACTACTTTTTTGGAAATTTTATGAATTAACACCATTTCGTATCCGGGACTATATGATATCCCGATCTGAAATTAATGTATTGCTGAGTAAAGTATTAAGAAAAAATAATTAAAATATTTATCTTTGTTTGAAATGAGAAATGTAGTATTTGGAGTTCTAATTGTTTTATTTGCGCTTTTAAGTTGTAAGAGTGATGATGAAGATGTGCAAAGAATCGATCAGATTTTTAATCTGTATATGAAAAACAGTGCTGGACAGGATTTGCTTAATGCGAAAAAAGCAGGCTCTTATTCATCAATAGCGATGAATGATATAAATGGGGTGTCAGATATTGCACCCGTAAGTTTTGCATTAAAAGCAACAGCAGACTCTACTCTTTATATTGAATATATTGATGGAGCAAGAAGGCCGAAATTTGACTCTATCAGTCCGGCAGATAGAACCTATGAATCCCGAATAACATTAACACTTACAAAAAAGCTTACTGAAACTACTAATGAAGTAACTAATGATATATTGAGAATACAGTATCACTGGACACCTTCTGTATTTGAAGTCTCCAAAGTATTTTATAATGACGAGCTGAAGTTTACGAAGAAGCCCGGTTTACCAAATGTTGTTACGATCGTAAAATAATTTTAAATTTGCAAAACTGTTAACCTGGATGATCTAGTGTTTAACATTCTAATAAACTAACATCTAAATAAAATGTTACAAGTCAATTTTTTACGCGAAAACAAAGAACGCGTTTTAGAAGGTCTGAAAAAAAGACAATTCAAAAATCTTGAGTTGGTAGACGATGCTATTGCTACCGATGATGACAGGAAAAAAATCCAGTTTGAATTAGATTCTCAACTTTCGGAAATCAATAAAATATCCAAGGAAATTGGACTTTTAATGAAGGAAGGAAAAAAAGATGAAGCAGAATCGGCAAAATCTAAAACAGCACAGTATAAAGAATCGAGTAAAGAATTACAATCACAGTTGGATGTGAAGGAAAAAACTTTATTAGATATTCTATATCAGCTTCCTAATATTCCTAATGAAATTGTAAAAAGTGGAATTTCTGCAGAAGATAATGAGATCATCTATCAGTCACATGATGTTGAAGGTCTTGGAGAAGGTGCAATTCCACATTGGGAACTGGCTAAAAAATATAACCTTATTGATTTTGAATTAGGTGTAAAAATCGCCGGTGCAGGTTTTCCTGTGTATTTAGGTAAAGGAGCAAGAATGCAAAGAGCATTGGTTCAGTATTTCCTTGATAAGAATGTGGATGCTGGATATATGGAGGTCAATCCACCTCACGTTGTAAATGAAGCTTCAGGATATGGAACAGGACAATTACCTGATAAAGAGGGGCAGATGTACTACATTGCTGCAGATGATCTATATTTAATTCCTACAGCAGAAGTTCCTGTAACGAATTTGTACCGTGATGTTTTATTGGATGAAAAAGATCTTCCAATTAAAAATACTGCTTTTTCTCAATGTTACAGAAGAGAGGCAGGAAGCTATGGTGCACATGTAAGAGGATTGAACCGACTTCATCAGTTTGAAAAAGTGGAAATTGTAAGAATTGAGAAGCCTGAAAATTCTTATGCTGTTCTGGAAGAAATGGTAGAACATATCAAAGAAATACTTACAGACCTTGAGCTTCCTTACAGGGTATTAAGACTTTGTGGTGGAGATACAGGATTTGCGGCAGCAATGACGTATGATTTTGAAGTATGGAGTGCAGCACAGGAAAAGTGGTTGGAGGTGAGTTCAGTTTCTAACTTTGAAACATTTCAGGCAAACCGTTTGAAGTGTCGTTATAAGACAGAAGGGAAATCCCAGTTGGTTCATACCTTAAATGGATCTGCAATGGCTCTACCAAGAATTATGGCTGCATTGCTTGAAAACAATCAGACAGAAGAGGGTATTAAACTTCCCAAGAAAGTTGCTGAATATGCAAAATTTGAGTTAATCAGCTAATTGATAAAGTAAACCACCGAAATTTCGGTGGTTTTTATTTTTATTCTGTTGTTATAATTACTTTTTTATCAGAATGTTTAAGTTTAGAATCCTTATCATACAAGGCCTTGATATCGTATTCCAATCGTACGGAATGATCATCGATCTGTTTCAGCCAGTCATGTTTTCCTGTGATTGATTTTATTTTGTTTTCAAATTTTAAGGTTGTTCCAATCTGTTTAAAAAGCATTGGAACTATTCCTTCTGTAGATAATGCTTCTTCTTTTGAAGTTTTAGAGCGAAGCGCATCCTCAATGTTTTTAAGATTGAAATCGTCTGTATTTATGGTTAGCGTTTTACCATCCCAATTATTGTATATATTTTGATCAATGGGAAGTTTTTCTCCCTTTGTTAAGCCATTTAATGAATTAAGATCTGATTTTGTGAAGTGATCTAATTTTAAAGAAAACCCGGAATATTCATTATTTTCCTTATTAGATTTCATGAAAATCTTCTTCATAACTTTTATAGAATCAGGATCTTTGGTTTTTAATGTGCCTTCTTTCTTATCAAGGTCATACATACTTGTCCAGGTAGTTGGCATTTTATCCATTTCACCAAATTCCTTTTTATTTAATGAATCTGGGGTCATTGCTTTCATCTCTGCCATAAATTCTTTTACATCGATATCCATAATCGTTGACGAAGCAGCATCTTTATGATATATTATTTCAGAATTGATTGTACAAGACTGTAGCGTCAGAAGGCTTAAAATTAATAAGAAGAATATTTTTTTCATGGTATAGTTTATTAGTGGCAATTGACTGAACTGTGATTATGAGTGCTATGATCCCCTGGCAAATGGCAATCGCCTTGATTATCTTTAGAAATAGTCATTGCCTCTGATCTTGGAGAAATGTAAGGAATCCCTAACTCCAAACCTCTTATAATAAACAAACCTCCTAAAATAATCATGATAACAGGAATAGCTTTCAATACTTTTACTCTGAAAGCCTGATTCATTAGATTCCCGACAAGAACCACAGCAAACATGAATGGAAGTGTTCCAAGACCAAATAAGGCCATATATGAAGCTCCCTGCCATATTCCTCCGCTTGCCAGGCTCGCGGTAAGGGCCATATAGACCATCCCACATGGTAAAAAACCATTAAGAATACCTGTTGTAAACCTTGATCGGTAATCTGCTTTTTGAAGAAGTCTTCCTAAATTTGATTTTACAGAATACAGAAATTTTGAAAAGAAAGGAATTCTTGAAGCAAAATCTTTTCCTCCAAAAGAAAACACTGCCATTATAATTAACAAAACTCCCACTGCAATCGTTAAGTACTGTTGAAAGCCTGCCATTTCAAAGCCTTGCCCAATGATACCTAAAATCCCACCTAAAAGAGAATAAGTAAAAATCCTTCCAAACTGATAAGTAAGATTTTGAAGGTAGAAATTTGTAGCTTGTTTTTTTGTTAATCCCATCGATAATGCAATAGGACCACACATTCCGATACAGTGAAAACCGGAAGCAAAGCCTAAACCAATTGCCGATAAAATAAGTGCTATTTCCATATCACATCATAATCCATTCTGTAGTTGATTTTGTCCTTAGTCCACATCAATCGTAAAGTGTAACCTCCGGTTTTCAATACCTTTGATGGTACTAAAAATGATTGATTTGCATCCAGCTGTTCAGATCTTTTAATATCTAAATTCTGGTCGTCAGTTCTATTTAAAACAAACTTTACAGTTGTATTCGAATTGTTATAATCTTTTGGGAATACTATTTTTATTCCATTTGTATCCTGGCTGTATACAGGTTTTTCCTGTAGTCCATCTGCTCTTTTTTAGCATCTATTACATCCTGGTATTGTAGTTCTTCTTCGTAATAATTATCAGTTACCATTTCTGAGTTCTTTTGTCCGTTTGGAAAAAGAAACAACATTGATAAAATGAAAATGATAAATGCAGCTAATGCAATTACAACACCATGTCCCCAACTAAAGTTTTTCATTTTTTCCGGATTTTTTTGTCTTTATATAAGTTATCGGGAACCTTTAGGATTTTGAACAGGTTCCTGAAATTTAAAATTGTAATTTAAATGGACCTTCGAAATAAGTTTTGTAAGAATCTACCATCTTTCCTTTCATATCGTAGACTCCTATCGTAATATTTTGTTTCGATAATTTCATGGCATCTTCAGGAAAACTGATGTTGATTGTTCCTTTTGAGATCTTATCTCTCTCAACAGTAATTTTGCTCGATGCACTATAGATGATTTCTCCTTTAGCAGGTTCAATCACTTTAATGGTTACGATTTTCTTGTCGTTTGTCTTATTTAAGAAGGTGTAATTATAGGTATTGGTGATCTTACCATCTCTTACAAAGAATGTACTTCCTGCGGGTTTAATGAATTTTGCTTCCATTTCACCACGATTATAAAGAAGGTATCCTAAGAAACCAACCAATAAAGCAAGAACAACAGCGAAGCCTTTCATTCTTCCTGTAAACTTGAATTCTGTTTGGTTTTCAATTTCATTTTCTGAAGCATAACGGACCAAGCCTTTTGGAAGGCCTACTTTTTCCATTACTTCATCGCAGGCATCAATACATGCAGTACAGTTTATACATTCCAATTGCTGTCCGTCTCTGATATCAATTCCTGTAGGACAAACAACAACGCATTGATGGCAGTCGATACAGTCTCCTTTTCCCGCCGCTTTTCTATCTTCACCCTTTCTCCATTTTGAACGGTTTTCACCACGATTGAAATCGTAGAATACGTTGATTGTATCTTTATCGATTAAAACCCCCTGTAGTCTTCCATATGGACATACCAACGTACATACCTGCTCTCTAAACCATGCAAATACAAAGTAGAATGCGCCTGTTAAAAGGATCATTACTATAAAGTTGGTTGGATGGGTAAATGGTCCTTCAGAAACAATTTTAAATACCTCTTTATAGCCCACAATATACATGAACATAAAATGAGTGATGATCAAAGAAATAACGATATAAACAGACCATTTTAAACTCCTTTTCCAGATTTTCTCAGTATTCCAAGGTTGCCTGTCCAACTTCATTTGTCTATTTCTGTCACCTTCAATTATAAATTCTATTTTACGAAATATCGATTCCATAAAAATTGTCTGAGGACATATCCACCCGCAGAAAATTCTTCCGAATGCAATCGTAAAAATAATAATGAATATCAAAGATGCTATAGCACCCAGAGTCAGGATAAAAAAGTCTTGTGGATAGAAGGGTTGTCCAAAGATGAAAAACTCTCTATCAATAACGTTGAATAAAAAGAAAGGATTACCATTGATTTTTAAAAAAGGAACGGCAAAATAGATCAGTAATAAAGTATAACTTACAATGTTTCTATAGTTTGTGTATTTACCTTTCGGCTTTCTTGGGAACACCCATCTTCTCTTTCCGGATTGCTCCATAGTCCCTATAGAATCTCTGTAAGTCTCAGGGTCCAGAACCTGTCCCTGTCCGCCGCGTACTTCTATTTCTTCTATGTCTGACATTTTGTAATATATTTAAAAAAAGAAAAGCATAATTAGTTACTATTTTTTTTCTAATAACAAATTATGCTTTTCATATGTTTTAATTTTTTTTGAAATTATTCTTTTTCCCAATGAGCTTCTGTCCCTTGAGGAGCAGCTCCACCTTGAGCAGTTGTAATTGGAGGTTGTTCCTGATTGATGTGATATACAAAAGCTGCAATCTTTTCAATCTCTGCACCGGAAACTTCTCCGTTCTTACCAAATGGTCTCATTGCAGGGTTAGTAGGAGAACCATTCCAGTCCATATGGAAAACATTCTTAAATAAAGTTTTCTCCGGCTGGTTGATCCAGTAATTATCCGTTAAGTTCGGACCAATACCTCCTCTTCCGTCTTCACCGTGGCAAGATGCACAGTTTGTTTTGAAAAGCTCCTTACCTTCTGCAATATTATCAGCTGAATATTTTGCTGTTTCTATAGTTACAGGAGGTTGACTTTTTTCATATTCTGCAATACTCGCAATCTGCTCTTTATATTCTTTCTCATACTCGCTTAAAGGATGAGCGAAATCTGTGAAAGAGTATGCACATATATAAACAATACAAAAAGCAGTCCCAAAATAAAACAAACCTACCCACCATTTTGGTAACTGGTTATCCAATTCCATAATACCATCGAAACCGTGGTCGATAAGGATATCTTTTTCTTCAGTAACAGATTGCTTTTTGAATGCGCTGTCATACATTCTTCTTAAGAAAGGAATCTTTTTCTCATTTAAATACACAGCTTTTTCTTCTGGAGATAATTTCTTGAACTTATTGTTCTCAATTAAATCTCCAATAGAGCTATGAATATAAGCTAAGATAGCACTTATCACAACAGTTCCCCAGAAGTATGGTGAAGCTAAAAACGAATAGCTTTGTACAAATAAATAATAAAAAACTATTAAAAGTCCAATTATTATTAAAATGTTTACAACAACCGGTGTTCTTTGTTTCATAATAAATATTTAATTTTTTAAATTAAAGTCGTCTTCATCATCCTGCAGAGGAGCCTCTTCTTCTTCTTTGTAATATTTTTTAGGCCTGCTAAAAACATAAATTACCAAAGCTACGAAGAACAGCATAAAGAAAATCAGAGCCAGCGTCTGGTAAAAACCAGCGTTTTCTGTATTGGATAATATATCTTTAAAGTTCTGAGGAATCATTGAGCCTTAATGTTTTTAGTTATTACTTGCTGTTTTTATTTCTGTTGTTTTGATATCAGTACCTAATCTTTGTAAGTAAGAGATAAGAGCTACAACCTCTTTTTTCTCCAATTCACCTTTAGGTCTCTTAGCATAAGCCACTTTTAAGTCATTCGCTTCAGAGAAGATATCTTTTACGATTTTCGCAGCCTGGTTGTCTGCCCATTTATTTGCAGAGTCTATCTGAGGCTTTGTATATGGCACATCGAAAGTATTTTTCATCAGTAACATTTTATCAACCATTTTAGATCTGTCTAAATTTGTAGCAATTAACCAAGGGTAACGAGGCATAATAGAACCTGCAGATGTTGATCTTGGGTTATACATATGCTTATAGTGCCAAGAACTTGGGTTTTTACCTCCTTCTCTATGTAAATCCGGTCCTGTTCTTTTTGATCCCCATAAGAATGGTCTGTCATAGATGAACTCTCCCGCTTTTGAGTATTGTCCGTTTTTACCGTTGAATCTTACGATCTCGTCTCTGAATGGTCTTACCATCTGAGAGTGACAAGCGTTACATCCTTCACGGATATAAATATCTCTACCTTCTAATTCTAATGGTGAATAAGGTTTCACTGCTGAAATAGTCGGTACACTTTTCTTAAGAGATAGTGTTGGGATAATTTCAACTGAACTACCAATAGAAATCGTTAAGAAAGATAAAATACCTAATAATATTGGAGTTCTTTCCAGCCATAGGTGAGTTCCTTCTCCTTCTTTTCTGTTTTTGCTGATATTAGCTAAAGCAGGTGCTTCTGCCGGAACCTCTTTTTGGAAAGATCCTTTTCTTACCGTTGCAACAACGTTTACAATCATTAAGATTGCTCCTGAGATATAGAATAATCCTCCTACAAATCTCATTTTAAAGTAAGGAATAATTGCAGTTACAGTATCCAACCAGTTTTTCCACAATAGTGTTCCATCCGGGTTGAATTGTTTCCACATCAATCCTTGAGTAAATCCTGAAATATACATTGGTACTGCATAGAAGATAATTCCTAAAGTACCTAACCAGAAATGCCAGTTAGCTAATTTTACAGACCATATTTTTGTTCTCCACAAAATCGGTACTAAATAATAGATTACCCCGAATGCCATGAAGCCATTCCATCCAAGTGCACCTAAATGTACGTGACCAATAACCCAGTCAGTAAAGTGTCCAATTTTGTTAATGTTTTTAGTCGCTAAAAGTGGTCCTTCAAAAGTGGCCATACCATAACATGTAACAGCGACTACGAAGAACTTAAGAATAGGATTTTCTCTTACTTTATCCCATGCCCCTCTTAACGTAAGAAGACCATTTAGCATACCTCCCCAAGATGGAGCGATAAGCATGATAGAGAAACCTGTTCCCACTGCCTGAGCCCATGCAGGAAGTGCAGTATACTGAAGGTGGTGAGGACCAGCCCAGATATATACGAAAATTAATGACCAGAAGTGAATAATAGACAGTTTATATGAAAAAACTGGTCTGTCTGCAGCTTTTGGTAAGAAGTAATACATCAAACCTAAAACCGGAGTTGTCAATACGAATGCAACCGCATTGTGGCCATACCACCATTGTACGATAGCATCTTTTACCCCAGCATATGCTGAATATGATTTCCATCCTGTGAAAGATAATGGAACTTCTAAGTTGTTAAAAATGTGAAGCATTGCTACTGCGATCCAAGTACCAATATAGAACCAGATAGCTACATAAAGGTGTCTTACCCTTCTCTTAGCAATAGTTAAGAACATGTTGGCACCGAAAATGATCCACGAGAAAGCAATTAAAATATCGATTGGCCATTCATGTTCAGCGTATTCTTTTGAGGTATTAATACCCATAAAGAATGTGATGAACGTAGCAACAATCATAAATTGCCAAGTCCAGAAATGTATCCAAGATAACGTATCACTGTACATTCTTGCTTTCAATAATCTCTGTAGAGAGTAATAAATACCGGTATAAACGATATTACATACGAACGCCCAGATTACAGTGTTGGTGTGCAGCATTCTGATTCTACCAAAACCAAATGCACCATGAGTATTAATTAGCCCTTGAATATTACCACTCTTTAAACTCTGAATGGTAGTATCATCAGTACCAAATAAAAATTCAGGAAGCTCTGGGTAGAAAAGCATTAAGGCTGCGGTAAGCCCGAACGTAAACCCTATAAGCCCAAAAACTATGGTCGCATAAAGAAATGCCCGAACAATACTGTTGTCATAACTAAACTTTTGTGTCTCCATATCAACTATTCACTTTTTTCTTCAATTTTATTATTTTCTCCTTTTTCTTTCTCGTCTGTTTTGTTGCCGTCTTCCTTTTTCTCCTTTATTTCACCAGAGTCATAAAGAATTCGCACAGCAGGGGACTCATCATCCTCAAACTGTCCTTTTCGGGCGTTTACTATAAAAACGACCAAGAAAATTGCAGCCAAAGAAACACTGCATAGGATCATTAAATATAGAATATCCATTTGACAACAAAATTAACCTATTTTCGGGGTTCAAATTTAGTGAAAAATAATGACATTCATCACGAAATACCGATTCTTGCTAATTTAAAATCAGTCTAAATAAGGGCTTCTACGCCTCTTTGGTAAAGTATTTCCGTCCCAGGATCCAGGTTGAAATTGTAGTGAATGCAACTACGGTAATAGAACTTATTGGCATGATTATCGCTGCGAAGAGCGGATGCATATGGCCTGTAACTGCGTAACTTAAACCTACGATATTATACAGGAAACTGATTATGAATGTCATTTTCACAATGGTAATAGAGCCTTTGCAAACATTGAGATATCTGTCAAGGGTTACGACTTTGTCGCCATTCATGATCACATCTGATGATGGAGTAAATGTATTCGTATCATCAGCAATTGCAATTCCCACGTTGCTTTGTTTTAATGCTCCTGCGTCATTTAAGCCGTCTCCAAGCATTGCAACTTTATGGTTTTTGTCCTGCAGTTCTTTAATGTAATTAAGTTTGTCTTCGGGGCTTTGGTTGAAAGCCATCGCTTGGCAAGTAGGAATGATTTCTTTTAATTGGCTTTCCTCAGAAGAATTATCTCCGCTTAATATGAAGATCTTGTAGTTGGTAAGGATTTTAAACAGATTTTTAAGCTGCCCTCTGTATTCATTCTTGAAAATGAATTTACCAAGGAATTCATCGTTTTTGCTTATATAAACCGCTGTTTCAAGATTTTTAGATTCCTGATTATTATATCTGGCAGACCCTATTTTATAGCTGCTTCCTCGTACGTTGGCTTTGTAGCCTTTTCCAGAAATCTCCTCGAATTGGTCAACCGGGAAATAATCGTCATTAACATCAATGAATTCATATAGGGATTTTGAAAGAGGGTGGTTTGAATTTTTCAACAAAGTTTTGATATTCAATAGGTCAAAATCTGAAATTTCTAAACCATCATATTTGATATTGGTCTTTTTTCTGTGTGTAATTGTTCCTGTTTTGTCAAATACAAGGGTGTCAATTTTTGCAATTTTCTCTATTGTTAAAGTATCTTTTACATAAAACTTGTTTCGACCTAAAATCCGCATGATGTGTCCAAAAGTAAATGGTGCCGAAAGAGCAAGCGCACAAGGGCAGGCAATAATTAAAATAGCAGAAACAACCTGGAACATTTTTTCCAGATCAATGAAGGACCAATAGATTCCTGAAGCTAAAGCAATGCCCAATATGATGAAAGTGAAGTATTTGCTTATGTTGTTGGTAAGGGTGTCCAGTCCGGTTTCGTATTTTTTGAATGCTTCTTTATTCCAAAGTTGTGTCAGATAACTTTGATCCACATTTTTTATCACTTCAAGTTCAAGAGAAGAGCCGATTTGTTTTCCGCCTGCAAAAATTTTATCTCCAGGCTGCTTGCTTATGCTTTCACTTTCTCCTGTAATAAAGCTGTTGTCGATATTGCCTTCGCCATTAATTAAAATGGCATCTACCGGAATGATTTCCTGATTTCTAACTAAAATTCTATCACCCACTTTGACTTCAGAAAGTAAGATGTTATCTTGTTTTCCATTAAAATCAACTTTAGTAACAGCAATAGGATAAAATGATTTATAGTCGCGATCGTAGGAAAGAGCACTGTAGGTTCTTTTTTGGAAGGTTTTCCCTAAAAGCATGAAGAATAGCAGTCCACATAAAGTGTCGAAATAGCCAGGCCCATAATTCGTTGTCACTTCGTAGACGCTTCTTCCGAAAAGAACGAAAATACCTAAGACAATTGGAACATCAATATTAACGATTTTGTTTTTCAGTCCATACCAGGCAGATTTGTAATAATCTGAAGCTGAGTAAAAGACCACCGGAATAGCAAGTAAAAACATTAAAGTTCTGAAAAGACCCTTATAGTGCTGCATCCAGAAATCTTCGCCGCCAATATATTCAGGGAAGGCCAAGAACATTCCGTTACCAAATGCAAAACCAGCAATAGCCAATTTAACTAGAAGTGATTTGTCAAGATGATCAACATTCTTCTCTGCTGTTTCAAGGCTGATGACTGGTTTATATCCAAGATTAGTTAGGAATTTAGCTAATTCGCTTAATTTTAAATCATTATGATTAAATGAAACCTGTAAGGTTTTTCTTGTAAAATTAACCTGAGAATATTTAATGCCGTCATTTAGCGTATGGAGACTTTCTAAAAGCCAGATACAAGAAGAACAATGTATCACCGGAACTTTGAATGTTACCAGACTTGTACTCCCTTCCGAAAAGTCAGTTATCTTTTCAAAAATTTCAGGAGTATCTAAATAATCGAATTGAGAAGAATTTTCATCACTGGGACGAATTCCTGCTCTTTTATTCAATTCGTAAAAATTACTTAGATTGTTGGTATTCAGAATTTCGTAGACCGATCTGCAACCATTGCAACAAAAAGTTTGTTCATCAAAAAGAATTCTTTCTTTTTCTATGCCTTGACCACAATGAAAACAGTTCTCGCTCACCTCCATAAATTATTGAGGTACAAAATTATAACAAATTTTTTTGTTTATCGAGTTAAAATGTTCTATTTTTGTGATAAATGTCATATTAAAATGTCGCAGGAACAACAGATTGCAATTGAAGAGAGGTTCGCCAGAGTTTTTAATGATAAATCCTTTAAGGAAAGACTTTCAAGCGCAGATTTTGAAAAATATATTAGCACGAAAAAGAAATTAAATTTTCAAAAACACGACACTATTTTTGAAGATGGTGAAACTCCAAAAGGAGTTTACTTTTTAGAAAATGGTGCAGCTAAACTTTCTAAATCCGGAGCTTTTGGAAAAGATCAGATTTTAAGATTTATTAAAGAAGGCGATATCATTGGTTACCGATCTTTACTTTGTGGAGAAAATTTTCAGGCTAAAGCTGAAGCAATGACTGATATTGAATGTACTTTTCTACCTGCTGATGTATTTATGTATCTTTTGGAAGTAGATTCTCAATTATCATTCGTAATGCTTCAGAAAATTGCTTATGAACTGGGTGAGTCTTCAAACACCATTACATTCCTTGCTCAAAAAACGGTTAGAGAAAGATTAGCTGAAATTTTATTACTTCTTGAGCAGAAGTTAGGTGTTGATCCGGAAGGATTTATTAAAATTTCTTTAACAAGAGAAGAGATTGCTAATATCATAGGTACAGCTACCGAGAGTGCTATTCGTTTGATCTCCGAATTTAAACAGGATGATCTCATAGAAGTTGATGGTAGAAATATCAAGATCCTCAATCACGACAAACTAATGAAACTAGGTCACGTAGTTTTATAAATCATACAAAATTTAAGTCGGCGGAAGCCGACTTTTTAACTTTTAAAAAATAGATACATTATGTCTGTTCATTCCGAAATAAAAAAAGTTACGACTGAAACCTTGCGTAAGATGAAATTCGACAAGGAAAAGATAACAATGCTTACTGCATATGATTTTACTACTGCGAAGATGGTAGATGCCGGAGGAGTTGATGCTATTTTGATAGGAGATTCTGCTGCCAATGTAATGGCAGGTTTTGAAACAACGTTACCAATTACTTTAGATCAGATGATCTATCATGCTCAAAGTGTTGTTCGTGGAGTAGACAGAGCTCTTGTCATTGCGGATTTGCCATTTGGCTCTTATCAGAGTAATCCTGAAAAAGCATTAGAGTCTGCAGTTAGAATGATGAAAGAAGGAGGTGCTCACGCTGTGAAAATTGAAGGTGGTAAGGAGATTTCAAAATCTATCAAAAAAATTGTTAATGCAGGAATTCCTGTAATGGGACATTTAGGATTAACACCACAGTCAATTTACAAATTCGGAACTTATAAAGTAAGAGCAAAAGATGAGGCGGAAGCTGAAAAATTGATCAGTGATGCACAACTTTTGGAAGAATTAGGCTGTTTCTCTATTGTTTTGGAAAAAATTCCGGCAGATTTAGCTAAAAAGGTATCCGAAAGTATTTCTATTCCGACAATCGGAATTGGAGCAGGTCCTGATTGTGATGGGCAGGTTTTAGTTTATCATGATATGGTTGGAATGAATCAGGGATTTAGTCCAAAGTTTTTAAGGAGATACCTTGACCTTTACACTGAAATTACAGGTGCAGTTGCACAATATGTAAAAGATGTGAAAGCTGTGGAATTTCCAAACGAAAAAGAAAGTTATTAATTAATGAGAAATAATCAACAGGCTATACAGGGAATTATTTCCGTTATCGCTTTAATTTGTCTGGCAACAGGATGGTTTAAATTCTTTTCACCGGAAATTAATGATATTCTTTCAAGAAGGGTATTTTATATTTTAATAGGAATAAGTTTTGCTGTTCAGGCACCTTTTCTATCCAATAGAAATTTTGTCTATCCAATGTATGCAGCAGCAGGTCTTTGTATTGTAGGGGCATTTTTGCCATTAGAATCAAGATTAGCAGGAATGAAAACACTTGGACTTCTTGGAGGGATCATTCTTTCTTTATCCAATAGAAGACAGACTAACTAAATTAAAATGGAGGAGCAGATTGCTTATGAAGACAACCATCTTTTGGTTGTAAATAAAAAAGTTGGTCAGCTTGTACAGGGTGACAAGACTGGTGATGAATCGTTATTAGAATCAATCAAGAATTTTATAAAGAAAAGAGATGCTAAACCGGGAAATGTTTTTCTCGGTTTGGTTCATCGTATAGACCGACCAACTTCAGGTTTGGTTATCTACGCAAAAACGTCAAAGGCTCTTAC
Source organism: Chryseobacterium paludis (assembly GCF_025403485.1). Taxonomy (NCBI): domain Bacteria; kingdom Pseudomonadati; phylum Bacteroidota; class Flavobacteriia; order Flavobacteriales; family Weeksellaceae; genus Chryseobacterium; species Chryseobacterium paludis. Next base: position 3,192,066 of record NZ_CP099966.1, on the reverse strand, counting down.
CCGTCTTACTCAGATGGTAAAGAACAGGGAAATTGAAAAAACGTATTGGGCTGTAGTCCCTAAAGAAATGATTCCGCATAGTCAAAAGCTGATTCATTATTTAAAGAAAAACGAAAAAAATAATAAAGCAATTGTTTTTCCAAAAGCGACAGAAGGAGCTAAAGAAGCGATCTTAACTTATAATGTCATTAAAAGTCTGGAAAATTATATGTTGCTTCAAATTGATTTGGAAACTGGAAGGCATCATCAGATCCGTGCACAATTATCAAAAATTGGAATTCCCATCAAAGGAGATTTAAAATATGGTGCACCACGATCTAATCCTGATGGAGGTATTAATCTTCATGCAAGAATGTTAAAATTTATCCATCCTGTCACAAAAGAAGAGATTGAAATTGTAGCTTCTGTTCCACAAAATGATGCCATCTGGAGAGCTTGTGAAGAAATATAAATCAATACGATCTTTTTATAAGATTAAAAAGAATTAAAAAAGTCTGTTTCATTTTGAAGACAGACTTTTTTATTTGCTTTAATAATAAAGCTGAAGTTTTGCTCATTTTGAAAAAATAACTATCTTCGCTCCATACTTTAGGGGTGTCTGCTTACAAACAGACTGAGACTTTACCCTTTGAACCTGATCTGGATCATACCAGCGTAGGGAAAAGTGAGATGACTTTTTGTTGTACATTCTATTGTACAATTATAGCCATTCCTAAAGTGATTTGTTTAACAAAAACCTTGGAATGGAACTTATAATCAATCACACACGGAAAATTTTCAATATCCCCCCGGAAAACCTGGAGGCATTGATGGCTTTGGAGGCTCCCGGCCGAAAGAAGGGAATTGCTGTAGCATTAAATAACAGTATCATTCCCATTTCATCCTGGAAGAATACTTTACTGCAGGATCAAGATTCAATTTTAATTATCACTGCCACACAGGGCGGTTAATATTCATAATAACAATATCCCAAACTTATGGCACATTCTATTACATGTTCACCATTTCCCAATTCTAAAAAAATATATGTGGAAGGACAGATCCATCCCATTAATGTGGCAATGCGTGAAATTCATCTAAGTCCCACAAAACTTAGTAAAGGAGGACTTGAACATAATCCTCCCGTAACAGTTTATGATACATCGGGCCCTTATACCGATGAAAATGCAGAAATCGATATTTTAAAAGGCCTTCCAAGAATAAGGGAGCAATGGATTTTAGATAGACGAGATGTGGAAATATTGCACGGAATATCATCAGAATACGGAAAGGCACGTTTGGCCGATCCAAAGCTCGATGAGTTGCGTTTTTCTTACAATCATAAACCTAAAGTTGCTTTAGAAGGAAAAGAAGTTACCCAATTGTATTATGCTAAACAGGGAATCATCACTCCTGAGATGGAGTATATTGCTATCAGGGAAAACCAAAGAATAGAACAGCTTGATTTTGTCTCTAAAGAAATGGCTTCTCAGCATCCAGGAAATAACTTTGGAGCCAGAACTCCCAAAAATAAAATTACCCCTGAATTTGTAAGAGATGAAATCGCAGCCGGAAGGGCGATCATTCCCAATAACATCAACCATCCTGAAAGTGAACCGATGATTATCGGAAGGAACTTTTTGGTGAAAATAAATGCTAATATTGGAAACAGTGCTGTTTCATCCAGTATTGAAGAAGAAGTTGAAAAAGCCGTTTGGGCTTGCAGATGGGGTGCGGATACCATTATGGATTTATCCACAGGAAAAAATATTCATGAAACCAGAGAGTGGATCATCAGAAACAGCCCGGTACCCATTGGAACAGTTCCCATTTATCAGGCACTGGAAAAAGTGAAAGGTGTTCCTGAAGATCTTACCTGGGAAGTATTTAAAGATACACTTATAGAACAGGCAGAACAGGGAGTTTCCTACTTTACCATTCACGCTGGAGTTTTATTAAGATACATTCATCTTACCGTGAATAGAGTGACGGGAATTGTTTCGCGAGGTGGTTCAATTATGGCAAAATGGTGTCTTTTCCATCATAAAGAAAACTTCTTATATACTCATTTTGAAGAGATCTGTGAGATCATGAAAAAATATGATGTTGCATTTTCTCTTGGCGACGGATTACGTCCGGGCTCAATTGCAGATGCTAATGACGAGGCACAGTTTGCTGAATTGGAAACTTTAGGAGAGCTTACAAAAATTGCCTGGAAACATAATGTGCAGGTGATGATTGAAGGCCCTGGCCATGTACCAATGCATATGATCAAAGAGAATATGGATAAGCAATTGGAAGAATGTCACGAGGCTCCATTTTATACTCTGGGTCCATTAACTACAGATATTGCGCCAGGTTATGATCATATTACTTCGGGAATCGGAGCGGCAATGATCGGATGGTTCGGATGTGCAATGTTATGTTATGTTACTCCAAAAGAACATTTGGGACTTCCGAATAAAAAAGACGTAAAAGACGGAGTTATTACATATAAGTTGGCAGCACATGCTGCAGATCTGGCAAAAGGTCATCCTGGTTCTCAGTATAGAGATAACGCTTTAAGTAAAGCGAGATTCGAATTCAGGTGGGAAGATCAATTCAATCTCTCGTTAGATCCGGAAACGGCAAAGGCTTATCACGACGAAACACTACCCGCAGAAGGAGCGAAGATTGCCCATTTCTGTTCTATGTGTGGACCAAAATTCTGTTCTATGAAAATCACTCAGGAAATCCGGGAATCAGCAGAAATGGGAATGTTGGTGAAGTCACAGGAGTTTATTGAGAATGGAAAGGAGATCTATTTATGATCATTGTAATAAGCTCTGAAGAAACAATTTCTAATGAAGCTAAGGTTGTAAATCAATTATTTCTGGAGGGATTGGACTTATTTCATGTAAGGAAACCTTTCATCAATGATCATGAAATGAAAGGTTTCTTAAACCAAACTAATGAATCTTTTTGGCCTCAATTAGTTTTACACAGCCATTTTGAACTTGCTAAAGAATATGGTATTTCCCGACTTCATTTCCGGGAATCTGATCGGATTAATGGCTCATATCAAATGTACGTTAAAGAAAATATGATCTCTACTTCAGTACATGGTATTGATACTTTTAATGCACTTGGACAAGAGTGGGAATATGCTTTCGTCAGTCCCTTCTTTCCAAGTATCTCTAAAAGAGGATATGGAAATGAGACCACCATTCTGGAAGATAGTAAAGCAAGTGATAATCCAAATGTAAAGTTGGTTGCTTTAGGTGGGATTACTGATAAAAATATGAAAGAAGCACTTAGAGCAGGAGCTGATGGGGTTGCTTTATTAGGAGCTATATGGCAAAGTGAAAACCCACTTGATATATTTCAAAGGTGTAGAGAAAATAAAATGAATTATTGAAAATTGGTCATGGAAAAATTACAATATATCTCACAGGGAAGTACAAAAGAAGAACAGGAATTAAATATTTATAAAGCCCTGGATGCGGGAGTAAAATGGATTCAGGTAAGATGGAAAAATGCTTCTGAACTGGAATTGATTGGACTCTGTGAAAAAGCCCAATTATTGTGTGCTGATTATAAGGCAATATGCATTATTAATGATCATGTAAAACTGGCAAAAGACATCAATGCAGATGGAGTGCATTTAGGATTAAATGACTGTTCTATATTAGAAGCAAGACATATTTTAGGAACAGATAGAATAATTGGAGGAACAGCAAACACATTGGAAGATGTCCTTCAAAGAATGTCAGAACCATGTAATTATATTGGTTTGGGACCATTAAGGTTTACTTCCACAAAAGAGAAACTCAGTCCAATACTTGGTTTTGAGGGATATCAGCATCTGATTCAATATTTAGAAGAAAGATCTTTTGATCTACCTAAAATATTCGCAATTGGAGGGGTAAGACTGGATGATATAGAATTATTACAACAGATCGGAATATATGGAGTGGCAGTTTCCGGACAAATTACAAATCAGCCATCCATTGCAAATGACATTATAAAATCTTTCAAATGAATCAAATACTAACAATAGCAGACAGAAATTTTACATCAAGGCTTTTCCTTGGAACAGGTAAATTCGGAAACCTGGCGGAAATGACACAATCTATCATTGCATCAGAAAGTAATATGGTGACAATGGCTTTAAAAAGAATTGATGCCCATTCACAGGAAGATGATCTTCTCAACGCTTTAAAGCCTGCAAATACTCATCTTTTACCCAATACTTCAGGAGCACGAACTGCTAAAGAAGCTGTTTTAGCGGCGCAATTGGCAAGAGAAGCACTCGAAACGAACTGGGTAAAATTGGAGATACATCCTGATCCCAAGTATTTATTACCTGACCCTATTGAAACATTATATGCGACAGAAGAACTTGCCAAACTTGGTTTTATTGTAATGCCTTATATTCACGCTGATCCTGTTTTGTGTAAACGTCTTGAAGATGTGGGAACAGCTGTGGTGATGCCTCTGGGGGCTCCGATTGGAACTAATAAAGGACTTAGAACGATGGATTTTTTAGAAATTATCATCAGCCAAAGTAAGGTTCCGGTGGTGGTTGATGCCGGAATAGGCGCTCCATCTGATGCTGCAAAGGCTATGGAAATTGGAGCAGATGCCGTTTTAGTAAATACAGCAATTGCGGTTGCCAGAGATCCCATCAATATGGCACTGGCATTTAGAGAAGGGGTAATTGCCGGAAGAAGAGCTTATGAAGCAGGACTTGGATCAATAAGTTCTCATGCCGAGGCATCGAGTCCACTGACTTCATTTTTATTTGAATAATAAAGATCATCTAATGAATAATTTTGAAGAAGTTTTTAGCTGCTATGAATGGGACGATGTTAAACAAAGATTGGAAAACGTCACATTATCCGACGTAGAATACAGTTTGCATAAAAAACAAAAAACATTAGATGATTTTCTCAATCTGATTTCAAAAGCTGCTGCCCCAAAACTGGAAATAATGGCTGCTATGACGCGGGCTATTACTCAGAAAAGATTTGGGAAAGTTATACAGCTGTATGCTCCTTTATATCTTAGTAATGAATGTCAGAACATTTGCACCTATTGCGGTTTTAGCTTAGATAATAAGCTGAAAAGAAAAACGCTCAATGATACTGAGCTTATGATGGAAGCGATGGTCTTAAAAACAATGGGGGTAAATCATGTGTTACTCGTAAGTGGTGAGGCAAATAAGACAGTAGGTATTTCCTATTTTATTAATGCAGTCCGTTTATTAAAGACTCATTTTGCTAATATTTCAATTGAAGTACAGCCGCTATCAGAAGAGGAGTATAGATTATTACATAAGGAAGGGGTTCATTCTGTCTTGGTATATCAGGAAACTTATCATCAGGAAGTTTATAAACAATACCATCCCAAAGGAAAAAAATCTAATTTTCATTTTCGTTTGGATACCCCTGACAGAATTGGAAGAGCTGGAATTCATAAGATGGGCTTAGGAGTTTTACTTGGATTGGAAGACTGGCGGGTAGATAGTTTGTTTAATGCAATGCACATTGACTATCTGCAAAAACAATATTGGAAAAGTAAACTCTCAGTGTCTTTTCCAAGACTAAGACCCGCAGAAGGAATCATAGAACCCAATTTTATCATGGAGGATAAAGATCTGTTACAGCTTATCTGTGCATATAGGATTTGGAATGAAGATATTGAAATATCTATTTCTACCAGGGAGAATGAGAGTTTTAGAAATCATATTGTCTCATTAGGTGCTACAGCAATGAGTGCCGGTTCAAAAACAAATCCAGGTGGTTATGCGGTCGATAAACAGTCTCTGGAACAATTTGAAACCAGTGATGAAAGAAGTATGCACGTGATTAAGAATATGATTAAAGGAGCGGGATATGATCCGGTAATGAAAGATTGGGACTCCGTATACAGTGGTTTTTAAAAAAGATGATCATGAATAGTGAAGAGATGTTTTCAAGATATAGCCGGCAAATATTTATTAATGAAATAGGTGTTGCAGGCCAGCGAAAAATAATCAATGCAAAAGTACTTGTTGTTGGTGCTGGAGGACTTGGAAGTCCGGTTATTCAGTATTTGGCTGCTGCAGGGGTTGGAACATTGGGAATCGCAGATTTTGATGTCGTAGAATTACATAATCTAAACCGACAGATTATTTATAGTGAAAACAGTGTAGGAACGTCAAAGGTAAAAAGCGCAGTCGAGTTTGTTGAGAGTCTCAATCATCATGTAAATGTCATTCCTATTGAAGAGAAAATAGATCAATCCAATATTGAAAAAATAATTTCTGAATATGATCTTGTAGTAGATGGATCAGATAACTTTGCCACTCGATATTTAATTAATGATACCTGTGTAACATTAGAAAAATCTTTGGTATATGGAAGTATACTTGGGTTTTCTGGCCAGGTTGCAATATTTAATTATAAAGAGAGCAAAAATTTAAGAGATCTTTTTCCTGAACCTCCTTTTGATGAAGACCTTAATGATTGTGACAGCCTTGGTGTCCTGGGTTCATTACCCGGAATTGTGGGAAGTATGATGGCGCATCTGACTTTAAAAATAATAACAGATTTACCTTTAAATCTAAATCAACTAACTCTTATCGATACTTTAGAATGGCGATTTCAAACCATTAATTTTTAAATTATATTGTTTTAAATAAGAGAGGCAGTAAGAATATTCTTACTGCCTCCTTTTTTATTTTAATACTTAGTATAGATTTCTCCTTTGTTGAAATGACAGACAACATTGAGCACGAGTGTACAAATTAACAAATCAACGATTTTGCAATTTCACGAAGTTTTATTTATTGTCCTGTTGCATTACTCCGCCGTTGTCCTCTTTTTTAGTACTGTTTAAGATATTAGGGTCTTCCTTAGCTAATTTATTCTTAGTTGGAATTTTATAATTAATAGAGATCCCGAAGTTTCTTGTATCATATTTCGTTCTTAGCGTAACAGCTTCGCCATTTGGTGGATTAGAACGTACCTGCATTACCTGCCCATTGAAGATATCATTGGCAAAAACAGAGACTGTAAGGCGATTATCCAAAAACTTTTTAGTTAAGGTAATATCAACCGTGTTGCTGAATGGTTTCTCTGCAGTAAAGTAGAAATAGCCTGCTTTTGGAGTCAGATAACTATAATTAGCCGTCAGCTTTATTTGCTTAGGTAAAATTAACTGAGTCATCACATTGAAAATCCAAAATCCTCTATTGTTTAAATTATCAATTTCATGTTTTTGGTATCCGGCGTAGATATACATAAAGTTAATCTTATCAGGGTTAAAATCAAACTTCATGATCTCACTCATAGGCTTACTGAAAATCATAAATGGTACAGGAAGGCCTATATTGAAATTATGAATCCTCATACTGGAGATATTCACCTGTTCGTTGAAGAGATTCTTACCATCTTTTCTGATAATCTGAGCCACCTGATTCTTTGCTGAACTTACACTATATCCAATAAATGCATAATCAAAAGCAGAAAGCTTTACTTCATAGTTATCAAAAATTGTTGGCTGTAGATTAGGGTTACCTGTAACCTGAGTGTTTGGCCCTTGGAATGTTGTGTTGTTTGGGTTAAGCGCAGAAATACTTGGTAAGCTTATCTTCTTATTGTAGTTAGCCGAAATAGAAACCTGATTCATCAGGCTATATTGTACACTGGCGTTTGGAAACAATTTAAACTTATTAAAAGGAAGTAAGTCTTTCTGAACAACTGCCCCTTTGCTATCAATGACTCTCGTTATTCCGGAAATGTCATAGTTCTCAGCACGTGATCCTAACGTAAAATCGAATTTTTTCAATTTTGCCTGAAACTCTAAGTAAGTAGATGCTGTCTGTCTCTGGTAATCCAGATTGGTCAGACCTCTGCTTTGTGTATCGAAGTTTTGTTTTTCATATAATCCTCCAAAACTTACCTTTCCACCATCAAGAATTTTAATTGGCTGAGAATAGTCCACTTTGAAATTGGCTATTCTCATATCAGATTCATTGTTTAGCAGTACTCCGTCTGAAAACCTTGGGATAGTTTTATCAGGATTAATATAATTGATGTCTCTAAAAATATTATTCTGATCAAACTTACTGGTAGATTTAGTATATCCAAATTGAAAATCTAATTTTTGGGATTTATCGCTAAAGCGTTTCTGATAGGTAACAACAGCTTCTTGTCTTAAGTTGTTCGTGTAAGCAGCATCAAATGCATGAAAATAACCTTCTCTTATACTGTCTTTTATAGGAATGTAAGGGAGATCAGCAAAGCCATTACTATCAGTATAATTGCTGTTTTTGTTGTGATAGATATCATAGTTTAATAGCAATCTATCCTGACCAAGATCGAAGGTTAATCCTGACTTTGCAAAATAGCCACGACCAACCCTATCCGTATTACTTAGTAATAAGTCATTTTGATTCGAGTTTAGCATACTTTCACGATAATTCTGACCAAAATTCAATTGCCATCCGAAATATTTATTTCTGGCATTTAAATTTAAAGAATTAGTGGTTCTATTTCTGAATTTACCATAATTGCTAAAAGAATAGTTTCCTGAATAGGTTGCTGTTAGGTACTTATTAGCGTTTTTATTCGTAATGATATTCATGATTGCACCCCCTGAAGTTGCTGGAAATTCAGCTCCAGGTTGTGTAATGACTTCAATCCTGTCTACCGAATTAGCTGGCATTCCTTCCAGAAAAGAATTAAGTTCATTGGACGTAATATTCAAGGGACGCCCATTAAGATAGACATCAAGTATTTTTCCCTGATACATCATTCCTGCAATATCTGTTGAAACAAGCCCTGGAAGTTTTTTGATTCCTTCTAATACATTCCCGTTATTAAGCTGAGGTTGCTCAGAGAAATCGAAAATTGTTCGGTCTGCTTTCTGTTCAACGGCTTTTTTAGTTTTGGTCATTACAACCTCTTCAATTTGCTTTTCCTTTACCTGATTATTGGTCTTTTCCTGTGCATGTATAACTGTAATACCTAGAAAAGATAAAACGAGTATAATTTTTTTCATAATGTTTTTTTACTACTACTTGGTTAGACGCGTAAAAGTAAATTTTGTTACAAGATTCTTTTCTTGTATCATATGATATTTCCCTAAATGTGCCAAGAATACATTAAATTATAGACTCTAAGGACTTGGATTGATTTTGCGATTAATGTAATTTTTCCGTGAATTATTTTTTTATTTGCAAAATAGTTATATCTTTGCCCCATAATTATCAAGAATCTCATAGATGGGATAGCAACCTGCAAAACAAGCAAGGTGCTGAAATAGATAAGCCGACTCAGTTTCGGAAAAAATGTTTACTCTATTCTTCCCATCTTATAATTTTTGTTTTAAAGTATAAATCAATGTTTAAGAACACGGGAAATGACACCACAACAAATTTGACTTTTTGTCTTTTGAATACTGAAGCGAAGCTTCATTATTTCTATCAATATGCATATCATTATTCGATGTGTATGTGTTGCTGTTCTTAGCTTCCTTTAGTTTCTATTAACTAATAAAACCGTTTATCATTTCCTTTTTTAGCCTTGTACTTGCAGGGTTAGGAATTTCTATTGCTTAAAAGCTTTAAGCAGACAATCATTAATACAAAAAAGATAAAACACATGCGCAATTTTAAACACAGAAGTATCATCACTTCAGCCACCCTTATTTCGACATTTTACTACGCACAATCAGATACTATAAAATCTAAGAAAATAGACGAGGTGGTTCTACTTGGATCCAGAGGATCTGGTAGATCACTAACAGATACACCCGTTCCGGTAGATGTTATTAATATTTCAAAAATATTGAAACAAAGTCCGGTTAATAATATAAGTCAGGCCTTAAACTATATAGTCCCTTCTTTTTCTTCTACATCACATACTGTGAATGATGGAACCGATTTTGTCGATCCGGCACAACTAAGAGGGTTAGGACCGGATCAGGTTTTAGTCTTATTTAATGGAAAAAGAAGACACCAATCTTCACTGATTAACGTTACCCTTACACCTGGAAGAGGTTCTGTAGGAACAGACCTTAATGCTATTCCTGCTTTTGCATTGGATAAAATCGAAGTATTAAGAGACGGTGCTTCTGCACAATATGGTTCCGATGCGATTGCCGGAGTTGTCAATTTAGGTCTTAAAAAGAGATTAGGTTTTTCTGGTCAACTATTTTTGGGTGGATATGCTTCACCTGTTACCAATAATTTTTCGGGAGGCTTGGATGGAGAAACCATTTCCTTAGATCTTAATTATGGTTTTAAATTGGGGAAACAAGGTTTTTTTAATATTACCACATCAACGCAATATCGGGATCCTTATTCAAGAGCAGGGGTGAGAAATGGTGATATTTACAATGCCTATAATGCCATTAACTATAGAGCAGCACAAGATGGAGTGGACATTGATGGATTGTATAAAAATATTGGTAATACACCTAATAACCAACAGATTATCAATGCGATCAAGCAATATGCAACAAAAGTAAATTACTTTTCATCTGATTTACAGTCGCAAATTTCAAATGCAAATAGTATTTCAACATTACAGGGATTACTGGGTGGAGACGTTACTAATGATGAACTTGCTTACAGAGGATTAGAACGAAAAGATTTCAGTATCAGAGCTGGACAATCGAAACTGCAGTCGGCACAGGTGTACTATAATTCAGAAGTTCCTATTAATGATGACTGGAAAGTTTATTCTTTTGGTGGTTATAGCTACAGGTTAGGAAATGCGGGTGGTTTTTTCCGTTTACCAAATACGGAAAGGAATATCAATTTTATTACCCCTAACGGATATTTACCACAGATTGAAGCAACCATTAATGACTATTCTTATGCAGCTGGAATTAAAGGAAAATGGAATGGCTGGAATGTAGACCTAAGCAATACTTTTGGTAAAAACATATTCAATTTCGGAGTAGTAAATACTTTTAATTCTTCCCTGGTTAGTAACTCTCCAAGAAGTTTTGATGCCGGAGGTTTAGAGTTTTTACAGAACACACTTAATCTTGATTTCTCAAAAAAATATGATGTACTACATGGGCTAAACATAGCTTTTGGAGGAGAGTACCGTTACGAAAATTATAAAGTGAATGCGGGTAAAGAAAACTCTTATGCTTCTTATGATATTTTTGGAAATGTAGTAACAGTCAATACTCCTAAAAATGAGTTGGTAACCGATTTTTTTGGAAATACCAGACCTGCCGGTTCACAGGTATTTCCGGGTTTCAGCCCTGATAATGCAGTTTCTGGTAATAGAAATAGTGTTGCGGGATATTTGGATGTTGAACTGGAGCCAACTGATTGGTGGTTGGTAGAAGGAGCATTACGATATGAGAATTATTCAGATTTTGGATCAACATTCAATTATAAATTTGCGACCAATGTAAGATTGGTTGATAATTTCAATTGGAGAGGCGCTGTATCTACAGGTTTTAGAGCACCATCATTGGCTCAGATTTATTATAGTTCAACATCTACGTTGATTCAGCAGGGACAGACTACACAGGTGGGAACCTTTAGAAATAATTCTGAAGCGGCACAGGCTTTGGGAATTCCAAAATTGAAACAGGAAACTTCCCAATCTTATAGTACTGGGCTTACTTGGAAAGTTCCGAAACTGAATTTGGTCGTTACAGCAGATGTCTATTATATTAAAATTAAAGACAGAGTGGTATTAACTGACTTGTTTTCGCGACCGGATGGAACTTTCGCTCCGGGATCTGACCAAGCTGTTCTTCAAAATGCTTTTGATCTTGCCAGGGCGAGCGCTGCTAATTTCTTTGCTAATGCAGTTGATTCGCAAACAAAAGGACTTGATCTTACTATTTCACAGACCACGAGATTAGGTTCTGGAATTAGCCTGGAAAACTATTTTGGTTTCAATCTTAATCAGACCAAAAGGATTGGTGAGATCCATGCGTCTCCCAAGTTAGTAAGTCAAATTGATAGTTATTTTTCAGAGCCTAACAGAGTGTATTTTGAAGAAGCAGTTCCTCGTGTAAAAGCTACTCTTTCGAATGCTCTAAAATTTTCTGCCTTTAATGTTCTGGTAAGAAATTCTTTCTTTGGTAAGGTAACAGATGCTGATGTTTTGGATGCTAACTTTGATGGAGTTGTAGGTAAACAGGAACATTTTGTATTGAATAATCGCTTTGTAACCGATCTTTCTGTTGGATATGATTTTAATAAAAATGTTTCAGCAACAATAGGAAGTAATAATATATTCAATGTTATGCCTTCTAAAAATCCTCTTATCAATTCTTTAACTGCAGATAATCAGTTTGTTTATTCGAGACAGGTTTCCCAATATGGTATTGGTGGGAGATTTTTATTCGCAAGAGTTGAATTTAAATTTTAATAATATAATCCAAACTGGAAAAGAAAAAGCCTCGCATTTGCGAGGCTTTAATTATATAGAACTAAAATTTATTTAGTTTTCCTGTTTCTTGATAAGGTTTAGCGCAGAACCTGCTTTGAACCAGTCAATTTGTTGAGCATTGTACGTATGGTTTGCCATAATAATGTCTTTTGTTCCATCAGCATGTACAAATTCTAGTGTAAGCTGTTTTTCTGGGGCAAACTGATCAAGATCTAAGAAGTTAACAGTATCATCTTCTAAGATTTTATCATAATCAGCTTCATTAGCAAATGTTAACCCTAACATACCTTGTTTTTTAAGATTCGTTTCGTGGATTCGTGCAAATGATTTTACCAATACTGCTTTTACACCAAGATGTCTTGGTTCCATTGCGGCATGCTCTCTTGATGAACCTTCACCATAATTTTGATCTCCTACTACAATCGTAGGAATTCCAGCAGCTTTATAAGCTCTCTGTACAGCAGGAACTTCACCAAATTCACCTGTTAATTCATTTTTAACATGATTCGTTTCCATGTTGTAAGCATTGACAGCTCCAATCAACATGTTATTTGAAATGTTATCAAGGTGACCTCTATATTTCAACCATGGCCCAGCCATAGAAATATGGTCGGTTGTACATTTTCCGAAAGCTTTAATTAGAATTTTAGCTCCGGTAATGTTTTTACCATCCCAAGCTGGGAATTCTTCCAGCAATTGAAGTCTATCAGATGTAGGGCTTACCTTTACTACTACGGACGAACCATCTTCAGATGGAGCCTGGTAACCGTTGTCATCTACAGCAAATCCTTTAGCCGGTAATTCAGATCCTTTTGGCTCGTCAAGTCTTACCTGATCACCGTTTTCTGCAGTTAATGTATCTGTAATAGGGTTAAAGTCTAATCTTCCTGAAATTGCTACTGCTGCTACCATTTCTGGAGAAGCTACGAAAGCATGAGTATTTGGATTACCATCTGCTCTCTTTGCAAAGTTTCTGTTGAAAGAGTGGATGATTGAGTTTTTCTCTCCTTTATCAGCACCTTCTCTGTCCCATTGTCCGATACAAGGCCCACAAGCGTTCGTAAAGATTCTCGTGTTTTCAAATTTTCTGAAAGAATCTAAGAAACCATCTCTTTCTGCTGTGAATTTCACTTGCTCGGATCCAGGGTTGATTCCTAAGATTGCTTTTGGTTTTACTCCTTTTGCTACCGCATCTTCAACGATAGAAGCAGCTCTTGATAAATCTTCGTAAGAAGAGTTGGTACAAGAACCGATAAGAGCCCATTCAACTTCTAATGGCCATCCGTTAGCTTCAGCTTTAGCTCTGAATTCAGAAACAGGAGTTGCTAAATCTGGAGTAAAAGGTCCGTTTAAGTGAGGTGCCAGTTCTGAAAGGTTAATTTCGATTACTTGGTCAAAATATTGTTCAGGGTTTGCATATACTTCAGCATCACCAGTTAGGTGTTCTGCAATTTTGTCAGCCGCATCTACTACATCTTGTCTTCCTGTTGCTGCCAAGTATCTTCTCATTGAATCATCATATCCGAAAGTAGAAGTAGTCGCTCCGATTTCAGCACCCATGTTACAGATGGTTCCTTTACCTGTTGCTGAAAGAGATTCTGCTCCTTCTCCGAAATATTCTACGATACATCCTGTTCCCCCTTTTACGGTAAGGATTCCTGCCACTTTTAAGATCACATCTTTTGCAGAAGTCCAGCCACTCATTTTACCGGTTAATTTGATACCGATCAATTTAGGCATTTTAAGTTCCCAAGCCATTCCTGCCATTACATCTACCGCATCAGCACCACCTACTCCGATGGCTACCATACCAAGGCCTCCTGCATTTACCGTATGAGAGTCCGTACCGATCATCATACCTCCAGGGAAAGCATAGTTCTCCAATACAACCTGGTGAATGATACCAGCTCCCGGCTTCCAGAAGCCAATTCCATATTTATCACAAACAGAACTCAGGAAATTGAAAACTTCAGAGTTTTTGTTGATACCTTCCTGTAAATCTGATTCTGCACCTACTCTTGCCTGGATCAGGTGATCGGCATGAGCAGTTGAAGGAACAGCCACTTTAGCTTTTCCAGCCTGCATGAATTGTAAAAGTGCCATCTGCGCTGTTGCATCCTGCATGGCTACTCTGTCTGGAGCGAAATCTACATAAGAATTTCCCCTTTCATGTGCTTGTGTTGCATTTCCTTCCCAAAGGTGGGTGTATAATATTTTTTCAGATAGCGTAAGAGGTTTTGCCACGATTTGTCTTGCCGCAGCAATTCTCTCGGGGTAGCGCTCGTACACCTTTTTAATCATATCAATGTCGAAAGTCATATCTATTTTAATTTTTCTTTTTCAATAATTTTTTCCGGACTTTAATTTAAAAAATTTAAAATTAGGAGCAGAAATTCCTCAAATGTACTCATCAAATTCTATTCCTACCATTTAAAAATGGTATAAATAAGATGAATCATTAATATTTTTAATACCTATCAAGTTAAGGAAAAAATAATTTTTGAGCCGTTGACATAGGTTAAAATAATTCTACTGACTCTTAAATGGAAAGGTTCTAAATAAAAAAAGAAAGATTTCAAATCCAATGGATTAAAATCTTTCTTATATAATGTAAAACAGTCTTTTGACTTGTCATTTAATGCTGTTAATGACCAACCTGAACCAGTTCTTTAATAGGGGGTACAAACTTAGTCAGGTCAATGCCCTCAACTGCAGCTTTATATTCGTCTATGTTAGGAATTCTTCCAATGATAGCAGATAGAACAACAACCGGAGTTGATGCAAGTAGAGATTCTCCTTTTTTACGCTCAGAATCTTCAACTACTCTTCCTTGGAAAAGACGGGTAGAAGTCGCTAATACAGTATCTCCTTTAGCCGCTTTTTCCTGATTACCCATACAAAGGTTACATCCGGGGCGTTCAAGATACATCATGTTTTTATATTCAACACGAGCCTCGCCTTTAGGAGTATTATCATCAAATTCGAAGCCAGAGTATTTTTCTAAAAACTCCCAGTCTCCTTCTGCTTTTAATTCATCGATGATGTTGTATGTTGGTGCAGCTACAACAAGTGGAGCATTAAACTCAACTTTGCCTTGCTGTCTTTCAATATTTTTAAGCATTTGAGAAACAATTTTCAAATCTCCTTTGTGAACCATACAAGATCCAACAAAACCAAGATCTACTTTTTTCTCTCCTCCATAAAAAGAAAGCGCTCTGATCGTATCATGGGTGTATCGTTTAGAAACATCATCATTGTTTACATCAGGATCGGCAATCATTGGTTCTATAATCACATCAAGATCAACAACCACTTCAGCATAATACTTAGCATTTGCATCTGGAGTTAGAGCCGGTTTTTCACCTGATCTGATTTCAGCGATTCTCTTGTCAGCTTTGTTAATTAATCCCTGAAGAACCTGATTATGATTATCCATGCCTTTGTCAATCATGATCTGGATTCTGCCTTTTGCAATTTCCAATGATTCAATTAGGGTGCTATCTTCAGAAATATTGATAGAAGCTTTTGCCTTCATTTCGGCAGTCCAGTCTGTAAATGTGAATGCCTGGTCAGCAGGAAGCGTTCCAATGTGAACCTCGATGATTCTTCCCTGGAATACATTCTCTCCTCCAAACTGTTTAAGCATTTGAGCTTGTGTTGCATGAACCACATCACGGAAATCCATATGCTCCTTCATGTTTCCTTTGAATGTTACCTTAACAGATTCGGGAATTGGCATAGAAGCCTCACCTGTAGCGAGTGCAAGAGCAACTGTTCCTGAATCTGCTCCAAAAGCAACACCTTTGGACATTCTTGTGTGTGAGTCACCACCAATAATGATTGCCCACTCATCGATTGTTATATCATTAAGAACTTTGTGAATCACGTCAGTCATAGCGTGATATTCACCTTTCGGGTCACGAGCTGTGATCAAACCGAAATCGTTCATGAATTTCATTAATTTTGGAATGTTGGCCTGAGCTTTTTTGTCCCATACTGAAGCGGTGTGACAACCTGATTGGTATGCACCATCAACAATTGGGGAAATTACTGTAGCCGCCATTGATTCCAATTCCTGAGAAGTCATAAGACCAGTTGTGTCCTGTGAACCAACGATATTAACTTCTACACGAACATCTGAACCTGCGTGTAACACTTTTCCTGGTGTTGTACCTACTGCATTTCTGTTGAATATTTTTTCTACTGCTGTAAGACCCTGTCCCTCATGAGAAATTTCTTTTGACGAAGCAAAAACAAGGGGTGTTTCTATTCCTAGAAGTTTTGCTGCAAATGTCTGAAGTTTTTTACCAAATACGATAGCGTATGATCCACCAGCTTTTATAAATTCAACTTTCTGTGGAGTGAATGCCTTAGAAATGTCAATCAGCTCTTGATCACCATTATAAAGTTTTTTTGTCTTTGTATTAATGGTAAGAACAGTTCCTGTAGCTACAGAATAAGTTTCCTCAAGGATGGGTTCTCCATTTTCATTACGGATCGGGTTGCCATCTGCATCCAGTTTTTTTACCCAGTTTTTAAGGTCAATACCAATACCTCCTGTAACATCAACAGTTGTAAGGAAAATTGGAGAAATACCGTTTGTTCCTCCTACAATTGGAGCTATGTTTACGAATGGGATATATGGGCTTGCTTGTTTACCAGTCCATAAAGCTACGTTGTTTACCCCTGACATTCTTGATGAGCCTACACCCATTGTTCCTCTCTCTGCAATCAACATCACACTTTTGTCAGGATGTTGTGCCTGTAATGCTTTAATTTCATCCTGCGCTTGAGGAGTAATCATACATTTACCGTGAAGTTCACGGTCTGATCTTGAGTGAGCCTGATTACCCGGAGAAAGTAAGTCAGTTGAAATATCCCCTTCACCAGCAATAAATGTCACTACTTTAATCTCTTCAGCAACTTCCGGTAGTTTAGTGAAAAACTCTGCTTGTGCATAGCTTTCAATAATTTCTTTTGCGATTTCATTACCGCAATTGAATGCTTCCTTTAAACGATTTGTATCAGCATCATAAAGGAAAACCTGTGTTTTAAGAACGTTTGCCGCTTCTTTGGCAATAGATATATCATTACCCAAAGCCAGATCCAGCAACACTTCAATTGAAGGGCCACCTTTCATATGAGATAACAACTCAAAAGCATAAGCTGGTGAGATCTCATCTATTAGAGATTCACCCAGAATAATTTCTTTTAAAAATTTAGCTTTCACTCCCGCTGCACTTGTCGTTCCGGGTAAGGTGTTATAAATGAAAAATTTAAGAGACTCCGATCGATCTGCATTACCTGAATCTTTAATTTGTGTGATAATTTCACTTAGTAATTCAGCACCATCAATTGGCTTTGGATTAAGCCCCTGGTTTTTTCTTTCTTCAATCTCTTTGATGTAATCCTTATAAATATTCATAATAGAAGTCTCTTTTTCAATGTTAAAGGTAAATTTATAACGCAGTTCGTAGTACTGCCACATTTTTTGCCAGTCTGTATAAACTACAATAATACCATTTGAGCTGTCGAATCTTGATATGCAAGATGGACTGAAGTAAAATCAGCATAATCTATACCTCTTTTAAAAATGTGAGATAATAATTCCGTCCCAAAAGTGATTATAAAAGGGCCTTGTCTGAAAAGTGTAAGTAGCTTACCTGTAATCTTTCTTGCCGCAAAAAACTCTTTCCGGGTAACGTTCGGATACTTTTTTGATCATGTTAGTGTCAAAAGTTCGATCTCAATACGTTTTAAAATTATCAAACAATTAAAAATGTTCCCAAAATTACGAATTTTTAATATTTTATCAGGGTGTAATTATTTAGATTCTTTATAAATATGATTTTTATATTTTCTATTTTGGCTGTACTTTTGCAAAAAAATGATGAAAGTGAAAAACACAATAAGTCTTCTATCCCTCTTTATTTCGGTTTTTGTTTTTTCCCAAACAAAATCTGTGAAAAAATATCAGGTTAAAAAAACTTCAAAAACGGTTCAGAAAAAAGTAGCTCAACCTAAAATTAATCCTGATCTGGTATTTATTAATGAAGATATTCCTGTCCTGATTCCTCAAAAGAAGGATGGAAAATTCGGATATATTAATCAAAAAGGAAAATTTATTATTCAACCTGAATATCATATTGCCGTATTTTTTGCTGAAGACTGCAATCTTTTGTACTCTCCTAATGAAAAAATCAGAAAGTTTGGAACAAAAGATTATGCTACTGTTGAAAAAGATCTGATTTCCTACAGAATAGATCAGTCCGGTAAAAGAGTTTACCAATACAAAAATCCAGATTTGGGAAAATGTAAAACTGAATTTAAACAACAGCAATATCAGGCTTATATTTTGAATGGCTTCTATGGAATTATTGAACCTTCAAAATTCGTAAACGCAGCCGATTATAGAGATTATCAGATCTATCCTCAGTATGAATATCTTCATATCATGGAAGGGGATGATGTTTCAGACCCTATGATCGTAGCATCTCATAATGACAGATTTGGAGTGATCGATGTTCATAATAAAGTGGTCATTCCTTTTGAGTATTCTAATATCAAGCGAAACTTCAGTTGGAAATTGGGGAAAATGTTTGAAGTAACCAAAGATGGAATCAACTACTATTATATTGATTCAAAGAACAAAGCATATTAGATAAGGGGCGAGGTGTAAAATATTTGTGCCTGTTATTCGATCTGGGAAAAGAATATTTCAAAAACGTGAATTATTCGTAAATGTTGACTATTCTTAACTCGAAGCCCTGCTCCTGAATCTCGCAAATGGAGCCAGTTAGCTGAATCTAGAACCCCGTTTCTCGTCTCATATATTTTTTGTAATTTTGCGGCTGAAATAAAGGGGTGCTTTTACAGGCTGAGATTATACCCAATGAACCTGGAACAGGTAATGCTGTTTAGGGACGCTTCGACTAAATGTCGGAAATGTATAATATCTTATTGATCCCCTTTTATTCATTAAATTTTAAAATTTATAGAATGAAAGGATTACTTTTTTTAGGGCTTACTGCAAGCTCGTTGGGTTTTGTACAAGCCCAAAAAACAGACACCATAAAAATTAAGGAAATTGAGGCTGTCAACTTCACCAAAAGACTTCCTGTTGCTAAAGAAATTATTAATGTTCAGAAAGATCTTGATAGTCGAAATCTAGGTCAGGATCTACCTATACTTTTAAAAAATCAGACTTCTGTTATATCTACTTCAGATGCTGGAAATGGAGTTGGATATACCGGATTTAGAATTCGTGGGGTTGCTGGTAGAGGAATCAATGTGATGATGAATGGAGTTCCTTTCAATGACTCCGAAAGTCAGGGGACCTTTTTTGTGAATGTTCCTGATTTAACGAGTTCTGCTTCACAGATCATTATTCAAAGAGGAGTAGGGACATCAAACAATGGAGTTTCAGCCTTTGGAGCAAGTATTAATGTGATCTCTAAAGATCCGGATGATAAGTTCTATGTAAAAACTGATGATAGCTATGGATCATTCAGTACTTATAAATATTCAGCGGAAGTTGGTTCTGGAAAATTCTGGAACAACCGTCTTTCTCTAATGGGAAGATACACGCACATTAGTTCTGATGGATATATTGATAGAGCTTCATCTAGATTGGATTCCTATAATTTCACTGCTTTATTTGAGGAAGGTAAAACAAGAATTCGTTTAATGGCTTTTGGTGGGAAAGAAAAAACCTATCAGGCCTGGAACGGAATAGACAGAAAGACCTGGGAAACAGATCCTAAATTCAATTATTCAGGAGCAATCTACGGAACAGATGGGAATATCACCGGTTTTTATAATAATGAAACAGATAATTACAGACAGAATCATTATCAATTACTTTGGGAACAAAGGTTTAATGATCACTGGAATTTAGAAACTACTTTACATTATACGAAAGGAAAAGGGTATTATGAAAACTACAAACAGGGGGATCCTTTTTCAACATATAACTTGCCGGATATCCTTGATGAAGGAGAGCTAATAAAAGATTCTGACTTTATCAGGAAAAAATGGCTGAATAATGACTTTTACGGAATTGTTTCAACGCTTTACGGAAAGTATGAAAACCTTGATCTTAATTTTGGAGTAGTTGGAAATCAATATTATGGAAGACATTATGGTAATGTAACCGGAGTTTTTTATCCTATTAATGAACACGAATACTACAGGGGACGATCTGTAAAAAATGAAGTGGCTGGATTTGCTAAGGCTTTGTATAAAATAAATGACTTTGAGTTTTTCGGAGATCTACAGCTTAGAAATATAGACTATGACACAAAAATTATATTGGCTGGTGATAATGAAGGTGCTAATCTAAAGAAGAATTGGTTGTTCTTTAATCCAAAAGCCGGTGTAAATTATAGAATTGGAAATGGGAAAATATTCTTATCATATGCCCATGCTCAACGTGAACCGAATAGGGATGATCTTATCGCTAATAATGATGTAAAAGC
The DNA here is from genome assembly GCF_025403485.1 of Chryseobacterium paludis. Taxonomy (NCBI): domain Bacteria; kingdom Pseudomonadati; phylum Bacteroidota; class Flavobacteriia; order Flavobacteriales; family Weeksellaceae; genus Chryseobacterium; species Chryseobacterium paludis. The sequence continues at coordinate 3,171,215 of NZ_CP099966.1, read as the reverse complement.
AGAAAAGCTTCATGATTTTGAGGCAGGATTTGAAAAGCAGTTAGGAATTGTTTCGTTGACTGCTAACTTGTATTATATGTATTATGTAAATCAGTTGGTTCTAAATGGTGAGCTTAATAACGTTGGTGCATTTATAAGAACAAATTCTGGTGAAAGTTATAGAAGAGGAATTGAAGTGGGGGCAGTAGCAAAACTTTCAAAACAATGGGAAGTTTCAGGTAATGTGAGTGTGAGCCAAAATAGAAATCAGGATTTTAAAATAGAAAATGAAACGTTGGTTAAGGAGTTGGGAAATACACAGATTTCATTCTCACCGGACATTGTTGCCAACTTAGGATTGAAATTTAATCCTAATAAAAATTTCCAGTTTTCTTTGATGAATCAATATGTAGGGAAACAGTATCTTGATAATACAGAAGATAAAAATTTGCAGCTTAAAGACTATCTTCTTACTGACTTTAATGCACAGTATGAATTCAAAATTGCCAATAACGATATTGCTTTAAAGCTACTGGTGAATAATATTTTTAATAAGAAATACGTAAACAATGGAGCTGTGTATGGTGGAGAGCCTTACTATTTTTCACAGGCAGGAACTAATTTTATGTTTGGAATAAGTTGGAAAATTCAATAACGATATTACAAAAATAAGAGGTATTTATTTCCAAATGTTTAAAAAACGAATTTAAACCTGAAATTATACATTTTAAGACTGTTATGGCAGTCTTTTTTTATGCAAATAAATGTCATAAAAAGTCCTGAAAAAGTTATAAATTTGCTGCCAAATGAATATTTCTGCTTACATTCTAGAATATCTGAAACAATTTGGTACTGTTACAGTTCCGGCTTTTGGTGTGTTTTCTTTGGAAAACTCTAAAGCGATTATTAATTCAGAAAATGGAAGTATACTTCCTCCCTCCAGTCAGATTGCATTTGCATCAGATTATGAGGTGGAATCTGATGAATTGATATCTTTTATAAGTAATCAAAAACAAATTTCACAGGAATCTGCTCAAAGTGAATTACAGATTCAGACTGATTTTTGGAAAAAGAAACTTCAGGCAGACCAGACTTTAGAAATTCAGAATTTGGGGTCGATTTTCATCGAAGATGGAGTGACACACTTCAAAGGGAATAGATTAGAATCTAATCATCCGGATTATTATGGTTTGGAAGAGATCAAGCTTTCTGATATAAGTAGTACAGAGAAGTCATCAGTTTCTGAAAATACAGATAAAGATTACAAGTTCAATAAATCTATTCTCTGGATTTTTCTTTTTATAATTCCTGTTTTAGGTATACTTTATCTGGCATTTACACAACAAGAACTTTTATTTGGTAAAAAATCTTTTGATAGTGTTTCTGTACAGACTAAAACAAGAAGGATAGAAAAGGATACAGTAAAAGTTAAAAGAGATTCTACACAGATGAAGGTTTTGGATTCTTTAAAAAAAGATTCCTTAATACAACCAGCTCAAAAAGGAGGCAACCTCAAAACCACTCAAAACAACACTAAGGCAACATGGCAAAAAAAATAAAAAAAGCGTCAGATTCACTGACGATTATGACTAACATTGTTCTTCCCAATGAAACAAATTCCTTAAGAAATCTTTTTGGAGGTGAACTTTTAGCAAAAATGGATCGTTGTGCATCTATTTCTGCAGCAAGACATTGTGAAAGAAGAGTAGTGACAGCTTCTGTAAATCATGTTTCTTTTAATCATCCAATTCCTGAAGGAGGGATTGTGATTTTAGAATCTAAAGTTTCTAGAGCATTTTCTACTTCTATGGAGGTGTATGTTGATGTTTGGTTGGATGATCCTATTAATCAGAAGAAGATTCATACCAATGAAGGAATTTATACTTTCGTTGCTGTAGATGAGTTTAACCGTCCGATCCCGATCCCTGAAATGATGCCTGAAACGGAAGAAGAAAAAGAGAGGTTTGCTGCCGCTTTCCGTAGAAAAGAACTTTCATTGATCCTTTCTGGAAGAATGAAGCCTTTGGAATCTGTAGAGCTGAAGAAATTATTCCAGGAGCCAGAGAAAGGAAAAAAAGATAAATAGTATCAGGGCTTTGTATATAACCAAATACTTGTATATAATTAATTATAGAATAATACAGAGTTCTTGTCATTTCGTAGGAATCTAAACATCTATCTATTATCTTTTTGTTGAAATTCTTTAAAAATGATCAAATGCTCAGTTATAGTGTCATCATAGATTAAGGTTAATTTTAAGCTTTCAATACTTATATCATGAGAATCCTCCTTTTAGATAAAAATCACCCCCTTATCACTGAACAGCTTTTAGCGAAAAAATTTGTTTTAGAAGAGGATTTTACTTCTTCCTATGATGAGGTTTGTAATAAGATTGATCAGTACGATGGCGTTATTATAAGGAGTAGAATTCCCTTAGATAAAAACTTTCTTGAAAAAGGAAAAAACCTGAAATTTATTGCCAGAGTAGGGGCTGGAATGGAAAACATCGATATCCCTGTTGCCGAAAAATTAGGAATTCAACTTATCAATTCTCCAGAAGGAAATAGAGATTCCGTGGCAGAACATGTTGTCGGGATGTTATTGATCTTGATGAATAGACTTTTCATTGCTTCTCAGGAAGTGAAGAATGGGATCTGGTTGCGTGAAGAAAACAGAGGAGATGAGTTGTTGGGGAAAACAGTTGGACTTATTGGCTATGGAAATATGGGAAAAGCCACTGCACAAAGACTTTCGGGATTTGGCTGTAAAGTAATTTTCCATGATATTTTACCTAACCTTTCTGATGAATATGGAACACAGGTTTCTTTAAAGGAACTAAAAGAACAGGCTGAGGTTCTAAGTTTACATATTCCATTAACTGATGAATCTTACTATCTGATCGACGGCCCATTTATTTCCGATATGAAAAATGACTTCTATTTCGTAAATACAGCGAGAGGGAAAAACATAGAAACTAAAAGTTTAGTAGAAGCTTTAAAGGCTGGAAAAGTAAAAGGCGCTTGCCTGGATGTTTTGGAATATGAGAAGTCTTCTTTTGAAAATCTAGAAATTGGAGAAAATGAAGATCTACAATATCTTTTACACTCCGAAAAAGTAATTGTAACGCCTCATATCGCAGGTTGGACTCATCAGAGCAAAGAAAAGCTGGCTCAGGTTATTGTTGATAAAATCATAGGTTCTTTTTAGGTTAAATCACTATCTATTGCTGATGATTCGCTCTATTAATGTTTTAGAGCCGATAATCTAATTCAACATTTTCTAAGCTGTTGTTTGTTTCTACAATTGATAATTCTGAGATTTCAAAATTTTACTTTTTTTGTGAATCCCGTTTTTTGTGTTAAATAATTCATAATTTATCTTCTCTGTTCATTATTAATTTTTTGTTTTATTAAATTGCCGCTCATTTTTGATACTCATGAAGAAGCATAATTTTGTCCTTATTTTAACTGTTTTTGCATTTCTATTTTCTTGTAAAAATAAATCCGAAAGTAAAGAATCTGTAACTGAAAACACGACTAACCTTCCTAACTATGGGAATGTAGATCTTAATAAAGTTTTTACAAAAGCGGATGATCAACTTTCTGATAAGACCTCTTTAGTTCAATATATTGATCAATATTACAAAAAAGTATGGGATGCAGGTGACTTAAGTGGCGGAATACTGGTTGCAAAAGGAGATGATATCTTATATGAAAATTACAGAGGTTTCGGGAGAGAAGGAAATCAGATGCCTATTGATAAAAATACACCTTTACACGTAGCTTCAGTTTCGAAAACTATGACCGCAATGGCAATGATGAAATTGATTGAAGCGGGGAAGGTAAAACTGACAGATCATCTGATTCAATATTTTCCAGGGTTTCCATATCCTAATGTTACCATTCAAAATTTATTGTCACAGAGAAGCGGTCTTCCGAAGTACGAATATTTTATTACTAAAATTCAACCCGCACCTGCAGAACTTTCAAAAGCATTTATTACCAATCAGGATGTATTAAATATGATTATTAAATATAAACCTGAGTTGGCAAGAGATACCGATACCGGGTTTATGTATTGTAATACCAATTTTGCTTTACTGGCACTAATTATAGAACAGGTTACCAAAACTCCTTTCCCCCAGGCGATGAAAGAAATGGTTTTTTCACCACTAAAAATGAAAAATACATATATTTTTCAGGAGGAGGATATTCCTACTGCCGCACAGTCTTTTTATTACGGACGAAACAAATTGTATCCTCTAGACAGACTTGATCTCATTTATGGAGATAAAAATGTATATACCACACCTAGAGATCTTTTTAATTTTTCGAAAGCGATGTATTCAAAAGACTTTTTAAAACCTGAATTGATGCAGATGGTTTTCACACCTTACAGCAATGAAAAAGCTGGAATGAATAATTATGGCCTAGGTTTCAGAATGAAGATTTTTGATAATGGAGAAAAGCTGACCTACCATAATGGATGGTGGCATGGTACAAATTCTGTTTTTGCTCATTTGCTTAACTCTAAAGTAACGATTGTAGCAATCGGAAACAAATATTCAAACAGAGTATATACTGCACTGGCTTTATCGGGATTATTCGAGGATTTTCCGGTACAGAAAGACAAGCTCCACAGTGTAATGAATGATAATCAGGATTCTTTAAAAAACGGACATGAAGTTTTTGGAGAATAATGTTTACTTTTGCTTAAACATATTCATGAAAAGACTTCTTTTACTATTTATTATCGGTTTTCTTGTGCAATCTTGTGCGAGAGTGGGTTCTCCGGTTGGAGGTCCCAAGGACACATTGGCTCCAAAATTTTTAAGTTCAAATATTGATACCACCAGAATAAATGTGCGAAGAGATATTAAGGAACTGCGTATTGATTTTGATGAATATGTGACTTTAAAGGATATCAATAAGAATTTAATTATTTCTCCGCCGATCAAAAAGATCAAAAGAATTTTACCATCAAATATTGCCAACAAATATCTTTTAATTCAGTGGGAAGATACGTTACAGGCCAATACGACTTATAATTTTAATTTTGGAAATTCGATTGTAGATAATAATGAAGCAAATGTTTTACGATACTTCAATTTTGCATTTTCCACAGGCGATAAGCTTGATGATCTGTATATAAGTGGTGATGTCCGTGACGCAGTATCCATAAAAAAAGAAACGAGCTCAGATAATAAATTAGTTGTGGGGTTGTACAAGGTACAGGACACTATGAATTACAAGCAAAAACCTTACTACATTACAAAGGTTGATGATGATGGATATTATGAGCTTAATTATTTATCGCCTGGGAAATATAAGATCATTGCCTTTGAAGATGAGAATGGTAATTCTATGTATGATCCAGGTAAAGAAAAAGTGGGTTTTCAAAAAGAACCTGTAGAGATTGAAAAGTCCATTTCTGGATTGAATTTAAAGATTTATCCATCTAAAAAGCCATTGAAATATGGGGAAATGAAAGAAACACCGGGAGGAATTACAATGATGTTTGAAGGGCGTCCCGATAATGTGAAAGTTCTTTCCATTAATGAAAAATTACAAGATATAAAAGTAACCCATCGTCCTAAATCAGATACTGTAAAGATCTGGTTTGATGCAGTGAAAAATAATATAGGGCAAACAGTAACTGAGAATTTAAAATTCAGTTATGATGCTGATAATAAAAAGGATACGGTTTCTGTGTTTTATAAGTACAATGCCAAAAATGCAATGAGCCTTGATAATAATGATGGATCGCTTTTACCTCCTAAAACTGATTTTAAAATTACTTCAAATTATGTAATTGATAAGATCAATACTGATAAATGGGTGCTGAAAAGTGATAGTTTAACAACTCAGAATTTTACGGCAAAGATTTCCGAAACCAATCCATATCAGATCTTAATACAATCGGATTTTATTGAAGGCAAGAAATATCAGTTAATAGTTCCTAAAACGACCGTATTGTCTTTCTATGATAAGAATCCTGCATCAAAACGTTTTGATTTTGAAACGGATAAAGTGGAAAACTATGGCAGTCTGACATTTAAACTTCAAAATGCACCAACATCAAATTATTGGCTTCAGCTACTGGATACATCAGAAAAGGTAGTGTATCAGAAATATACGAAAGGAGACCAGCTCAAATTCGATATACTGAAACCTGGCGAGTATATTGTCAGAATATTGGTTGATAATAATGATAATAAATATTGGGATGAAGCCGACTTTCAAAAGGATATTTTTGCTGAAGATTCTTATATTTTCTATAAAGTAGCTGTCGTAAGACCTTTATGGGACAGTAATGAAGACTGGGATCTGAAAGATACAAGGGTATTAGATACTAAAACGCTGAATATTCCTAAACCGGAAAATAATAAACCTCCTGAGAAGAAGGATGATCGTACGCTAAAATCGGGCAATACAGCATTACAGCCTTTGAGATAGAAATAATGAAAATGGTAAAGAAGATCGTATTCTGGAGCTTAGTTGTTTTTGCACTGATCCAGTTTGTTCCTATTGATAGAGCTAACAAACCTATTGATCATAAAGTGAATTTTGTTGATGCAAAGAAAACTCCTGAAAAGATCAGAACTCTGATAAAAGGAGCTTGCTATGACTGTCATTCAAATGAGACAGTATATCCAAAATATTCTTATATAGCACCGATATCATGGTCTATAAAAAGCCATGTCAATGAAGGGCGGGAACATCTTAATTTTTCAATATGGCAGACTTACAACTCGGATCTGAAAGCCAGCATGCTTACCGGTATTCTTCCAACACTTCAAGCTAAGACTATGCCAATGCCAGGATACATTGTTTATCATAAAGAAGCAAATTTATCTGATGCCGAAAGAAAGTTATTGACCAATTACTTTGAGGAAATGTTGAAATCAAAATCTTATTAGATCAATATAGTCTCTTGATCCTAAAAAGGATTTGAGTTTGTGGATAAAATAGTTTCTATACAATAATAGCAGAGCCTGGGCTCTGCTATTAATATTTTTAAATAGGTGTGTAATCTATAAATTCTTTAGATACTGCTCAAAAAATATTTTTTGAGAGTCGAAAGCGATATCATCAAGATTAATATTTTTCAGTGGTATCCATTGCGTTTCTGATATCTCAGATAATGCAAGATTAACTTCAAATTTTTCTGAAACACGATACTCATAAAATAAATCGATTGTATTATAATCAATTTCTTTATACTGGTAGATGTTTGGAAGACTTGTAATATACTTTAAGCTTGAAATATCAATATCTAACTGCAGTTCTTCAAAAAGCTCTCTTTTGCAAGCTTCTTCAGCACTTTCTCTAGGATCAACAAAACCACCAGCCAAATCTAATTTTCCTTTTTTAGGATCCTGATTTCTCCTTGTCAGATAGATTTGATCTCCATGTCTGATAACGACAGCTACCGCACCGGCAACATTATTATATAGCCTGAAATCGCAATGATTGCAGCTCCATTTTTTTTCGCCGTCCCAGTTTAGAGATTCTTTGCCACAATTTGGGCAATATTTCAATGTCTTCATCTGTTTATAATTATTTTTTAAGTGTCAGATGCAACTTCGTTTTTACTGAGTAATATTAATGTTTCTCGGATGATAATTTAAAATTACGTCCCGTAGTTCTTCAGTTTTTAAATGAGTGTATATTTCTGTTGTTGTAATACTGGAATGTCCCAGCATTTCTTGAATATAACGTAGATCAGCCCCGTTTTGTAACAAATGAGTTGCAAAAGAATGTCTAAAGGTATGTGGAGATATTTTTTTGCTAACTCCAGCTTTATCAGTGAGTTCCTTAATGATCAGAAATACAATAACCCGGGACATGGAAGTTCCTCTACTGTTAAGAAATAAAGAGTCTTCATACTTTTTATTGATCTTATTTTTAGCACGAATCTCCTTTATGTAATTCCCTAGTAAATCTGCTGTATAGTCAGCTAAAGGAACGAAACGGGTTTTATTTCCCTTTCCATTTACCTTAATATAATTTTCATTGAAATTAATATTTGAAATCTTTAGATCTATAAGCTCTGATACACGAAGGCCACAGCCATACAATACTTCAACAATACACTGGTTTCTTCGTCCCAGATCAGATGAAACTTCAATAGCACCAATAATCTTATTGATATCTACCAAGCTTAGTGTATCAGGGAGATACAATCCTAATTTGGGGCCTTCAAGCAATGCAGCAGGATTATCTTCACGGGCTTCATCCTCAAGCAGAAACTTGAAGAAGGCTTTGATGGAAGAAATCCATCTCGCTTGTGATCGTTCGCTGAACTTTTGTTTAGAAAGGTTAAAGATGTACTCTTGCAGATTGTCGTATCCGATAACATCGGGTGCAATGTTCCCAAGGTCTTCTTCTGCGTATTCTTTTAGTTTTTTAATGTCTCTAACGTAAGCGTCGAGAGTGTTTTCTGAAAAATTTCTTTCGAAACGAAGAAAGATCTCAAAATCCTTAATTTTTTCATCCCAAGTCATTTGTGTTATTTTTTTAGTTCACAATCAGAAATTTGTTCTATTTCAATATTATGGTTTCTCAAGAATGATATCCCGTCGTCATCCGAATATTCATTAATATACACTAGTCTTGTAATTCCTGCCTGTAAAATTAATTTACTGCATTCCTTACATGGAGAAAGCGTTAAATATAACGTTGCTCCTTTTGCAGATTGAGTAGAAGCTGCTAATTTTAATATAGCGTTAGCTTCTGCATGCAATACATACCAGTGTGTTTTTCCATCCGCATCTTCACAGCAATTTTCGAATCCCGAAGGAGTTCCGTTGTAACCATCTGAAATAATCATCCTATCTTTTACGATAAGAGCTCCTACCTGTTTTCTCTCACAGTAGGAAAGTTTCGCCCATTCCTGAGCCATTTTTAGATAAGCTTTATCAAACTTATTCATACCGCTGCATTGGTTTTTTCGAAATAATTTGTAGTAATAATTTTTTTTAGAAGTTGGGCTTTCTTTTTTCCATAAAAGCAGCAACACCTTCTTGTTTATCAGCTAGTTCAAAAAGCTCGCCAAAATATTTAATTTCGGTTTCAAAACCTTTATCAGTATCCGATAGATTTACAGCATGAATAGCTTTCGATATTGCCATTGGTGAATTAAAGGCAATAATGTTAGCTAATTCTTTTGTTTTTGTTAATAAATCTTCAATAGGATATACTTCATTTACTAATCCAATTTCCTTTGCTCGTTGAGCAGGAATCATTTTAGCAGAGAAGATAATTTCATTGGCAAGGCCTTTTCCGACAAGCTTTGGAAGTCTTTGTGTGCCCCCGTAACCTGGAATTAATCCCAACGTTACTTCTGGAAGCCCCAATCTGGCATTTTCCGATGCATATCTGATATGGCACGCCATAGCAAGCTCTAAACCACCGCCTAAAGCAAAACCATTTACGGCTGCAATTACAGGTTTAGATAAGTTTTCTATTTTGTTAAAAAGAGAATTCTGACCATTTTTAGCTAATTCTTCAGCTCTTTCCTGTCCAAAATCGCTGAATTCTTTTATGTCAGCTCCAGCAACAAAAGATTTTTCTCCACTTCCTGTAAGAATAACTACCCTACAAGAATTGTCCGAATCTAGTTCGTCTAAAGCTGTACTTATTTCTTGAATTGTTTTAGCATTTAAGGCATTAAGACTTTCAGGTCTGTTTATTGTAATAATAGCTAATTTATCTTCTTTTTTTAATAAAATATTCTCGTAACTCATTTTTCCACTTTAAAATAGTATCGCCTGCAAATTATAATTTTTTTACAAAAAAAAGGAAAAAAAATTGATATTTTTTCCTTTTATGTTGAAATATTGTTTAGTATGACTATTTAATATGATTCATCATATTGCTATCAATATTGATATTTAGTTGTGATGCTACTTTCATGCCAAGTTCTATATTAGCTCTAAAAAAATGACATAATTGACGATTTATAATCTCATCTTTCTTTGGTCCATCTATTCCTTTCATGCTTCCAACGATATTATGAATAAGATGTTCTCTGTCTTCATTGTTCATGGCTTTTGTATAAAGAAGCCCCGGTTGGGTATAATGATCATCATCATTTTCATTTCTATTATAACTGGCAACATGTGCACTGTCTAATTCATATTCATAATTTTTATAGGCTGCATCTGGTTTAATATCATCAAAACTGTTAGGGTGATAGTTAGGCTTATCTCCATAATCTTTAGAATCTGCCATGTAACCATCTCTTTGGTAATTATGAGTAGCAAAAGGACATCGGTTCACTTCCAGCTGATGGGCATTTACTCCCACTCTGTATCGGTGTGCATCAGGATAAGAGAACAGTCTTCCTTGCAACATTTTATCCGGAGAAAAACTGATTCCATTGATCAGGTTGCTTGGAGAAAAAGTAGATTGCTCTACATGGGCAAAATAGTTAACAGGAACTTCATTTAATTCCATTTCTCCTACTTCAATTAACGGAAAGTCTCCCTGGAACCAGACTTTAGTGACATCAAAAGGATTCCATCGGAAATCTTTAGCCTGTTCTTCAGTCATCACCTGAATATACATGGTCCATTTTGGGAAATCTCCATTTTCAATAGCATTACAAAGATCTTCCTGCGCGAAATCAGGATTTTCGCCCGAAAGCTTAACCGCTTCTTCATTATTGAAGTTTTTGATTCCCTGCTTTGTTTTAAAATGAAATTTCACCCATACTCTTTCATTGTTCTCATTGATCATCGAAAAAGTGTGAGAACCAAAACCATGCATATGTCTATAACCATGAGGAGTTCCTCTATCAGACATTAAAATAAGAACCTGGTGAAGTGATTCAGGATTCAGACTCCAGAAATCCCACATCATCGTTGCGCTTTTCAAATTGGTTTTTGGAACTCTTTTTTGAGTGTGAATGAAGTCTGGAAATTTTTTTGCATCCTTAATAAAAAATACGGGAGTATTATTACCTACCAGATCCCAATTCCCATCTTCAGTATAGAATTTTAGAGCAAAACCTCTTGGGTCTCTTGCTGTATCTGCACTTCCTTTTTCACCACCTACCGTCGAGAATCTTGCAAACATCCTGCAAGAATTTCCCACTTTTGAAAACAATTTAGCTTTGGTATATTTACTAATGTCATGTGTTACAGTAAGAGTTCCATAGGCGCCACTTCCTTTGGCATGAACAATTCTTTCAGGGATTCTTTCTCTTACAAAATGTGCTAAATTTTCCTGAAGTATAAAATCCTGCAATAAAACCGGACCTCTTGGACCTACAGTCTGAGAATCCTGATGCTCAAAATATGGCGCACCACTGCTTAATGTTAATTTTTTTGAATCCATATAGTTAAGATTTGATTTATTTATTGTGTCGTTTTGGGTGTAATAATTATCAAATTTACTTGAATTTTTAATTGCTTATAGCAAAAACATCATATCTTTGTAATAGATAATATTAATCAGATGAACATTCAGCAATTGGAGTATCTTATCGCTGTAGATAAGTACAAACATTTTGGAAAAGCAGCTCAAGCATGCTTCATTACGCAACCTACACTAAGTGCGATGATACAGAAATTTGAGGATGAACTGGATGTAAAGGTGTTTGATAGAACTACACACCCGATCCGTACAACAGATGTGGGACTTCAAATCATTGATCAGGCGAAGGTAATTATAGAATCTGTCAATGAGCTGAGGAATAAGGCTAACCTTTTAAATAACATTTTAGGAGGTACCATTAATCTTGGAATTATCCCTACCGTTTCTTCTTTTATTTTACCAAGTGAGATCTTCAAATTCTTGGATGAAAATCCAAAAATTCAGATGAATGTAAAAGAAATGACAACAGATAGTATTATCAAGGCTTTAAAAGCTGGTGAGCTAGATGCTGGAATTATTTCAACGCCATATGATACAGCGGACGAATTTTATCAGGATTTCTTATTCAACGAAGAATTGATGATCTACAGTTCAGATACACAGGCTAACAAAAAGAATTCTTATATCATTCCTGAAGAGTTGAATGTTGAAAAAGTATGGCTTTTAGAAGAAGGAAACTGTTTGAGAAATCAATTTGAAAATATTTGTCATTTAAAAGAGAATACATTGAAACCTAAGAATTTAGACTTCTTAGCTTCGAATATTCAAACTTTAGTTCATATGGTTGATAAGGTTGGAGGAATCAGTATCTTACCAGAACTGGCTTTAAGTCAGCTTTCTGACGAACAGAAAAGTAAAGTTTTCAGATTTAAAAAACCCTTCCCTTACAGAGAAATAAGTATTATCTATTATAAGCCAACCTTCAAACAGAAAATTATTGACGAATTATCTTCTTCAATACAGACTTCTTTGAAAGAAAGGCTAAATTACAATGAAAATCCAAAAGATTTCGTAAGCATAAAACCACAATAGTTTTTAATTCTGAGCGGGATAAATTCCTAATTTCAAGAAAATTATAATTATTTCTTAAAAGTTTTGAGTATTAAAAAATAGTACTTAACTTTGCAGACGTTTACGAACGAGGAAAAATTTGACCTGATTGCAACCTCTATAAAAAAAAGCTAAAACAGTATTCCTTTTTGAGCTTTCAAGGCAATTATTCTCATTATTCCTCAAATTTTAATCTAATAAAACAAAGAATAATATGTCTTATTTATTTACATCTGAATCAGTTTCAGAAGGACATCCTGATAAAATTGCTGATCAGATTTCTGACGCTTTAATTGATCATTTTTTAGCATACGATAAAAATTCAAAAGTAGCTTGTGAAACCCTTGTTACAACTGGGCAGGTAGTATTGGCAGGAGAAGTTAAGTCAGATGCTTATCTTGATGTTCAGACTATTGCCAGAGAGGTTATCAATGGTATTGGTTATACAAAAGGTGAATATATGTTCAACGGAGATTCTTGTGGAGTGATCTCTGCAATTCATGAGCAGTCACCAGATATTAATCAGGGTGTTGACAGAAAAGTTGCGGATGAAACTTTCGAAAGTAAAGCCAATGCACAAGGTGCAGGAGACCAGGGGATGATGTTTGGGTATGCAACCAATGAAACGGCTAATTATATGCCTTTAGCATTAGACTTGGCACATACGATCCTGAAAGAACTTTCTGCGGTAAGAAGAGAGAATACTGAAATTACTTATTTACGTCCTGATGCGAAAAGCCAGGTTACCATTGAATATTCTGATGATCATAAGCCGGTAAGAATTGATTCTATTGTTGTTTCTACGCAGCATGATGATTTTGGATCTGAAGAAGAAATGTTGAACAAAATTCGTGAGGATATCAAAAGTATTTTGATTCCAAGAGTGGTTGCTCAACAAACTGATGAAATTAAAGCTTTATTTAATGATCAGATCAAATATCATATCAATCCGACAGGTAAATTTGTGATTGGTGGGCCTCACGGAGATACAGGACTTACAGGAAGAAAGATCATTGTAGATACTTACGGCGGAAAAGGAGCTCACGGTGGTGGTGCATTCTCTGGAAAAGATCCTTCAAAAGTAGATAGAAGTGCTGCATATGCAACAAGACATATTGCTAAAAACCTTGTGGCTGCTGGCGTTGCTGATGAGGTATTAGTGCAGGTTTCTTATGCTATCGGTGTTGCAGAACCTTGTGGATTGTATATCAATACATACGGAACTTCAAAAGTTGATCTTCATGATGGAGATGTGGCCAAAAAAGTTTCTAAGATCTTTGACCTGAGACCTTACGCTATTGAGGAAAACTTAAAATTAAGAAATCCTATTTATCAGGAAACAGCTTCTTACGGACATATGGGTAAGGAACATTATATTGCTGATAAAACCTTCAATAAGGGGCATAAAAACGAGCTTACGTTAAAAGACCTGGAATTCTTCACCTGGGAGAAATTAGACAAAGTAGAAGAGATTAAAACAGCATTTGGCATTTAATTTTTTCTTTAAGATATTTATACTGCTTTATCTTCCATTAGATAAAGCAGTTTTTTTTAATTTTACACCTTAAATAAATAAGAAATGATGAACTTTCGATTGGTAATAAGTGTTATATCTATATTCTTTCTGTCAACTTACGCAAATGCTCAATATACCATGCATAAGATGATTAATGTAGGATACGTGTACCAGAATCAAAGCTTTGGAGAAGTAGGTGGAAAATTACTGTTTCTGAAGAATGATGATGTTATTTACAGAATTGGTGGTTCTGCATTAATGGGTTCAGCGGACTCTAAATTTGCTATCATGCCCAAACTTCAGGCTGATGTATTACTAAATTTTGAGAAAAATGTAGATTTTTACCACTCTTATTATTTTTTAGCCGGTGTTGAAGGGACAAATAAATATATAGCGCCGAAAGTTGGAGTTACTCTTTTTGGGCTGTTAGATTTAACGGCGGGCTATGCTTTCCCTATTGGAGACGCTGAACTGAATGGAAAACAGCTAAAAGGAGTGAATGTCAACTTTACATTAAATATCCCCACTGTCTTCATTCATGATATGTTTAAGTAGTTTTTTTTAAAAAATATTTCTAAATATTAATAATAGGTTAACAGTTATTAAAAATTTATTATATTTACATCCATAAATAAACGTACCGCTTATTGATTGGACTTTACTCTTAAAAACTGTTTTGTATTTACAGCTATTACCAGATAAAATATCTGGAAGAAGAACTGTCGGCAAATATATATATTGAGAAGAAAGTCATGAAATCAAAATCGGATTGCGTATTAATTTCCCTTTACCAAAAAGGAGACGAAGGAGCTTTATCAACTCTTATTCATCGTCATCAGAGAGAACTGTTTACATTCATTTTTTACAAAATTAATGATGAAGACCTTGCAAATGATGTTTTCCAGGATACATTCATGAAAATTATTGTGATGTTGAAAGAAGGACGTTATAACGAAGAAGGAAAATTTATTCTTTGGGCAAAAAGGATTGCTTACAATCTTATTATCGACCACTTTAGATTAAAATCGAAAAATATCAAAGTTTCAGAAACTACTTTTGAAACCGATGAATACTCTATTTTCGATCTGATCAGGGAGCCTTCAGAAAATATTGAAGACCAATTAGTGACTAATCAAATTCAGGAAGATTTATTGAGAATGCTTCAATTCCTACCACAAAATCAACAAGAGGTGATTAAACTCAGGTTTTTTGATGGCTTAAGTTTTAAAGAAATTGCTGATCACACGGATATGAGCATTAACACTACGCTGGGACGTGTACGGTATGCTTTGATCAACTTAAGAAAAATCATGGAAGAGAATAATATTATCCTAACAAGATAATAATTATTAAAAATTCCCGTTTTAAGGATAAACATGTTTCGCCTATGAAAAAAAATGATTCCTTAAAAGTGAAAACTTTGAAACCTAAAAAACAAACTGTTGATTTTTTACTCAGCTTTTCAAAAAATCTTGAAATAGCTAAGATTAAGAATAAGAATTATTCGATTTCCAAGAATTAAAATTATTAATTTTGTGCTGTATGAAAATTCAGCACATTTTTTTTGACCTGGACAATACGCTCTGGGATCATCGCAAGAACGCTCACCGTACCATTAAAGACCTTTTTGATAAGCAGGAAATAACTCTTAATTATAATATTGATTTTGAGGAATTCCATATGATTTATCATAATATTAACGAAAGTCTTTGGGAGAAAATAAGAGACGGTCTTATTGATAAAGAATATCTTAGAAAACACCGTTTTTATGATACCTTTAAACATTTTGGGATAGAGAATGAGGAGTTGTCCGATTATTTTGAAGAACACTTTTTGGATAATATCCTCAATCATAATGAATTGGTAGAAGGTGTAATATATATTCTGGATTACCTGAAATCTAAAAATTATACATTACACATCATTTCGAATGGTTTTAAAGAAGTAACGGAAAGAAAATGTATCCTTTCAGGAATTGATGGCTACTTCAAAACGATTACCAGTGCAGATGCTGTAGGAGTAAGAAAACCTAATCCTAAAATTTTTGAATATTCTTTAGGTCTTTCAAATGCTCATAAAGAGGAAAGTGTTTTGATTGGTGATGACTGGATTGCAGATGTAGTTGGGTCACAAAATTTTGGAATAGATGTTATTTTCTTTGATGCACTGAATGAGAATAGAAAGGAAGAAGGATTGAAATCAATCAAACACCTTCTTCAGATTAAGGAATATCTATAAAAACTGCTTTTGGATTTTTTTCCTAATTCTTTCCTAAATTAATATAGAATTTTGTCTCATAATAATGAACAAAAATTTTATATTATGAAAAATTTAAAAAAGATCACCAGCGTAATTACTTTTATTTTCTTGTTTGCAGCCAGCTTCTTGTTTGCACAAGATCGGGCAATTAACCAAAACCAATTACCGAAAACAGCCAAGACTTTTTTAGCTGCTAATTTTAAAGGAGTTGCTGTTGGTTCGGTTGTTGAAGACCGTGAAATATATGGTGTGGATGAGTATAAAGTATATTTGTCTACCGGAACAAAAATAGAATTTGATAGTAAAGGAAACTGGAAAGAAGTAAATGGTGAACATCAAAAGCTTCCTTACGGATTCATTCCTGTATCTATAAGAAACTATGTAGCCAAAAGCTTTCCAAATACCTATATCGTAAAAATTGAAAAAGAAAGATGGTCTTATAAGACCGAGCTTTCAAATGGTGTTGATCTGAAATTTGACAAAAATGGAAATTTTAGCCGAATTGATGATTAACAAACATTATTTTTTAATATTTAAATTGTAACGATATGGTAAATTGGAATATACTAAACAAATCTATAAGACGGGAAATTGTTACCTTTTTAACTAGGAATCATCCATGTGTTGTAGTGGAATCCATTGAACAAATGGAAACCCAATATAAAATAAATCTGTTGAATGGTGAAAGTCTTACCTTCCATGCAGATGGAAGTTATTTTAAGAATAATTTTTAATCTTGATAAATTATGGCCTCCCGGAAACAGGAGGTTATAATTTTATATATTTGATAAGTAGTCCGCTAAGAGTTATGAAAATTTTAATCATTGAAGACGAACCGGAATTAAGGAACATTGTGCAGAGTTTTCTGGAAGGAGAACATTTTATTGTAGAACATGCATCAGATTACAGCTCCGGGCTTGAGAAGATCATTTCTTATGAATATGACTGTATCCTTCTGGATATTATGTTGCCTGATGGTAATGGGATGGATCTCCTAAAGGAAATTAAAAGCATGCATAAAAAAGATCCGGTTATCATTTTATCGGCGAAGGATTCAGTAGATGATAAAGTAAATGGACTTGAAATCGGTGCCGATGATTACCTGGCAAAACCTTTTCACCTTGCTGAATTAATGGCGAGAATTAAATCTGTGATCAGAAGAAAGAACCAGGATGGTGAGAATGTGATCAGCTATAAAAACATCTGCATCTATCCTGAAAGCAGAAAAGTAAAGATAGGAGAGGAGGAATTGATCCTAAATCGTAAAGAATATGATCTGCTATACTACTTCGTGATACATCCAGAAAAAACGCTGCAAAAAACAATGCTTGCTGAAGCCATTTGGGGGGATTATATTGATCAGGCAGATAGTCTGGATTTTATTTATTCCCAGATAAAAAATCTCCGTAAAAAATTAAAGACTCTTGGAGCAGATGCAGACTTTCAGGCAGTCTATGGAATTGGATATAAATTTGTGTAATGAAAGTTTCACTGAAATATTATACGATAAAATACCTGATAACAATTCTGTTATTGATTATTGCCGTCTGGGCCGCACTATTCTATGCTTATATTTTAGATGAAGTATATGATAATGTGGATGATGGTTTAAAAAATAGAAAAATACAAATTATCAAAGCTGTATATCTTGATGAAAATCTGTTAAAGAATAATGAGTTTGGGTTTAATGAATTTAAGATCAACGCCATTTCTGCATCTGAGTATAAAGATAAGAACAGCCTGTATAATAAAATGTATTATATGGAATATGATGACGAAGATCAACCATACAGGGTTCTTAAAACTGATTTTATAGATCAGTTTGGAAAGCATCAGCAACTTACTATCAGAACTTCTACTGTAGAAGAAGATGAATTGGTATATGATCTTACAACAGCCCTCATTGTTTTATATCTGTTGCTTGTAGCAAGTATCATTGTAGTCAATGGATTTCTTCTCCATAAAGCAATGAAGCCTTTCTATTTGATATTGGATAAACTTAAAAAATATCAGTTTGGAATTCCTTCTTCTCATGAGCCTCAAAGCTATTCCATTAGAGAATTTGAAGAATTAAATGTGGAAATAAATGAAATGATCAGTCGTAATGAACTCGTTTTTGATCAGCAAAAACAGTTTATCGAAAACGCTTCTCATGAGCTGCAGACTCCATTGGCCATAGTAATCAATAAAATTGATCTCGTCATCCAGAATGATGACCTGGATAGGAAGAATATAAATTTCTTTAATGAAGTTAAAAATGATTTAAAAAGAATGGCAGGGCTGAATAAATCTTTATTAATGCTTTCTAAAATTGAAAACAATCAGTTCAATACGTTGGCAAATGTCAATTTTACCATGCTGATTAAAGAACTTGTTGATAGTTATGAGGATTTTATAGGGTATAAAAAGATTGAGGTTAATGTACTGGAAAAAGAAGTGTTTGAAGCTGTTTTTAATCCTGATTTAGCAAACATTCTTATTTCTAATTTGCTTAAAAATTCGGTTAAATATAACCATCAAGATGGAAAATTAAATATTATCACGGAAAGAGATAGGGTGATTTTCCAAAACACAGGTTCAAAAATTCCTTTAGATAGCCTTCAGATCTTTAACCGCTTTTATAAACAGGGTTCAGATCAGAGCTCTACAGGATTGGGGCTTTCTATTATTAAGACCATAATAAAACAATATCCCGGATGGGATATTGTTTATGAGTTTGTAGATGAAATGCATCGTTTTATTCTTTCTAAGAACAAAAGGTAGCAGTCTGTTTTTTTATTAGATTCCTAGACTTTCTCTTACCCGTTTAATAGTTTGTACTGCGATAACCCTTGTCTTTTCAGCGCCTTCCTGAAGTTTTGCTTCCAGCTCGTCAAGATGAGTCATATAATACGTAAATGTTTCTCTTTCTGTTTTAAAGCGAGTTAAAATTAAGTTTAAGAGTTCAGTTTTAGCATGTCCATAGCCAAAATTTCCGGCTAAATATTTTGCTCTTAATTCTTCTGTCTGTTCGGGAGTAGCAATCAATTGGTAAATCGCAAAAACCTTATCCGTTTCAGGGTCTTTAGGTTCTTCTAAAGATTTAGAATCTGTTTCGATGCTCATGACCTGTTTTTTCAATTCCTTGTCAGATAAGAAAATATTAATGATATTTCCCATCGATTTAGACATCTTACGACCATCAGTTCCAGGAACATATTTCGTATTTTCCTGAAGTTCAGCCTGTGGAAGAACTAAAACTTCTCCCATCTGATTATTGAACCTTGAAGCTACATCACGGGCGATTTCTAAATGCTGAAGCTGATCTTTTCCTACAGGGACAATCTCTGCATCATATAATAAAATATCTGCTGCCATTAAAATAGGATAGGTAAAAAGCCCGGCATTGACGTCCTGAAGCCGGTCTGCTTTATCTTTAAACGAGTGTGCTAAAGTCAATCTCTGGTAAGGAAAAAAACATGATAAATGCCAAGATAGTTCACAGGTTTCAGGAATATCACTTTGTCTGTAAAAGAATGTTTTTTCAGTATCCAGCCCACAAGCTAGCCAAGCCGCAGCGATCTCATAGGTATTTTGTTTTAATTCCTTTGCATCTTTTATCTGCGTCAGTGAATGCAGATTTGCAATGAATAAAAATGATTCATTCCCTTCCTGTTTTGATAGTTCAACAGCAGGAATAATAGCACCTAATAAATTTCCAAGGTGCGGGGTTCCGGTGGCTTGAATGCCGGTAAGAATTCTTGACATTTTGTTTTATTATTTATAAAAATTAGTGAATTACAAATTTACGAGGTTTGATGGGAATTAAAAGATTAAAAGATTAAAAGATTAAAAGATTAAAAGATTAAAAGATTAAAAGATTAAAAGATTAAAAGATTAAAAGATTAAAAGATTAAAAGATTAAAAGATTAAAAGATTAAAAGATTAAAAGATTTTTTGGTAAACCTCATGAATACATTTTACATGAATACTTTTTACAAAAAATCAAAAATACTCGTTCCACAAATCTAAGGAATCACAATCTTTTCTCCACCAAACTTCGGTTCTACTCCAAATAAAAGATCCCAATAGACTTTAGTCTTAGCAAGGTATTCCCGAAGGTTGGTTTTTAAACCTGCGTATTTATTCACATCATTTGCATTGTATCCATATGCTTCGATCCCATTTTTCCGGGCTAAAAATACAGCTCTTTCATTATGGAACTTCTGTGAAATAATAATGAACTTCATTTGTCCGAAAATCTCTTTAGCTCGTACTACAGAATCTAATGTTCTGAATCCGGCATGGTCAAGGATGATTTTATCTTTAGGTATCCCATATTTCATTAAAGTAAGCTGCATATCTTCCGGTTCATTATACTCTTTTGTGCTGTTATCACCACTTACAATAACATACTTTATTTTGCCACTTTTATAGAGATCTACAGCTGCCTGAATCCTATTATAGAAATAAGCATTCGGCATTCCGTTACTCAGTGTTTTGCCTGTTCCCAGAAGTACTGCAGTTTTAGTATCAGGAAGAGTTTGGATGGTATTCGAAAGAAAGGGTGCACTTTGCTTTTTGATATTATAATTGGCAAATGCAATAAAAATAATTCCTGCAACCATAAGAAGCAGGAATATTTTAAATATATTTTTAATCAAATTTTTCATGTATATATTTTCTAGAATTCTAGACCATTTGGAAAAGCTTTCTTTCTGAAAATTAATAAAAATACGGCACCTACTGTAATTGCAGAGTCTGCAACGTTAAAGATGTATTTAAAGAACTCAATATGTTTTCCGCCAATTAACGGATAGCTTTCAGGAACATTCCAATCTACTATTGGAAAGTGAAGCATATCTACTACACAGCCTCTCATAAAAGAAGAATAACCTTCTCCGGCAGAAGCTATTTTTGAAATGCCACCATAGCCGATCCATCGGTCGATACTTGGATCGTATACTGTCCCACTATCGAAAATCAATCCATAAAACATGCCGTCAATAAGATTACCGATTGCGCCGGCAAAAATAATTGCCATGGGAATGATCAGATAGTTAGAGGCCCCTTGTTGAAGCCACTTTTTGAACATATAAACCATTCCACCAATTAGAAAAATTCTTAAAATGACTAAAAAGTACTTGCCAATCACACCACCGAAATGAAGACCATAAGCCATTCCTGGATTTTCTACGAAAGTAAGTTTAAAACCCGGAAGAACAGAAATGCTATCATCAAGGTTGAAGTGGGTTTTAATATAGATTTTTGAAGCCTGATCAATTAATAAAATAAGAAAGGTTACGGCTAATATCTTTTTCATTACTGTCCTTTAGGTTTTGAAGGTTTTGCAGCCGGTTTTACAACTTTATTATCACTTGCTTTCTTGATCACTTTCTGCCCATTAAATGAACTTTTAACATGAGCTTTTTCAAATTTAATGTTCATTTCTTTCAGAACACTTTTCAGTGCACTGAGCTCCATAGGATTTTTAGGATGTACTATTATAGATTCCATTGTTCTTGATTTACATTTTACTTCTTAGATAATTCGTCAAGTCTTTTCCTGTCTCTTGGAGACAGATCATTGATGCCATTTTTGCCCATCTTACCTAAAAGTTTGTCAATTTCTTTTTCCCTTTCGCGTTTATCTGAATTAAACTGGTCATCCATCGTATAGTTGGTATGTCGAGGAGGAAAGAATTTATTCTTAATCCTGTCTCTGTTAAAAAACCATAAAACGGCAATAAGGATGATGCCTAAAATTAAATATTCGCTCATGGATATAAATTAAAAATTAGGTTTATAAAGTATTACTGCTAATACAATATAAACCCAAATTTATTTTACAAACCTTACGGTTATTTCTGCATATTTTTCGCTTCGATGCTTAACGTAGCGTGAGGAACTGCCAATAGTCTTTCTTTTGGAATCAGTTTACCAGTCACTCTGCAAACACCATACGTTTTATTTTCTATTCTGATTAATGCATTCTTAAGATCTCGAACGAACTTTTCCTGTCTTCCGGCTAGGATCGAGTTTTGTTCTTTACTAAGAGTTTCAGCTCCCTCTTCAAACGCCTTGAATGTAGGTGATGTATCATCTGTCCCGTTATTCTGATCGTTGATAAAACTTTCTCTTATCAGTTGTAAATCTTTTTCTGCTTTTTCTATTTTTTCTTTAATGATCGCTTTAAACTCTTGTAAATCAGAATCATTATATCTTACTCTTTCGTCTGACATATTCTTTTCTCTTTTTTAATAAAATTATGAAATGGAATTTGAAATGCAATAACTATATGTTAATTTTTTTCAACATTTACCTTAAAATTAACCTCATCTATCTCGATTTCGTTAAAATTTGAAAGTGAAGATACAATTTCTATTTTATTTGACAAGACCTCTGCAGAAATATATTCTTCATTTCTCTTGATATTATCAAGGAACGGTGAATTTTCTTCTATGAAGATATTTATTCTGTCGGTTAAGTCAAAGTCTTTGTCTTTTCTCAGGTTTTGAATTCTATTAATGAATTCTCTTGCAATCCCCTCAGATTTTAACTCGTCTGTTAACGTCAAATCTAATGCCACAGTTGTTTTCCCATCAGAAGTTACTGTCCATCCCGGAATATCTTTTGTTGAAATTTCTACGTCATTCATTGTTATTTCGTAGCCCTGGATGTCAATTTTTCCTTCTTTTTCTAAATTGGAAATTTGTTCTGCCGAAAAATTAGCAATTTCATTTCCAACCACTTTCATATCTTTTCCAAGTTTAGGACCTAAAGCCTTAAAGTTGGGTTTAATTTGCTTTACAATTAAATGAGAAGCTTCTTCTGCATTAATTAATTGTAATTCTTTTACATTCACTTCCTGTTTGATCAGTTCTGCAACAGCTAAAATCTGCTCTTCTGCTTTAGAATCTAATACAGGAACCAATACCTTTTGCAAAGGTTGACGTACTTTTATGTTCTCTTTCTTTCTTAAAGAAAAGACCATACTTGTGATCTGTTGAGCTAAATGTGTTTTTTCAACCAGATCCTGATCGATCAGGCTTTCGTCAGCTACAGGGAAATCTGTAAGGTGTATAGATTCACAATTTTCTTTTCCCGTTACTTTATTAAGATCCTGATATAATTGATCCATAAAGAATGGAGCAATAGGAGCTGATAATTTAGCAACAACTTCAAGACAGGTATATAAAGTCTGGTAAGCAGAGATCTTATCATCAGAATATTCTCCTTTCCAGAAACGTCTTCTGCATAATCTTACATACCAGTTACTAAGGTTGTCATTTACAAAATTACTGATGGCTCTTGCCACTCTTGTCGGTTCGTAATCTTCGTAGAATGCCTTTACTTCTTTGATCAAAAGATTCAATTCAGAAAGGATCCATCGGTCGATTTCAGGACGGTTCTCTACCTCTTTTTCTGAATAATTAAATCCATCTACATTCGCATATAATGCAAAGAAAGAATAAGTATTGTAAAGAGTTCCGAAGAACTTTCTTCTTACCTCGTCGATTCCTTCGATGTCGAATTTCAAATTCTCCCAAGGGTTCGCATTGGAAATCATATACCAACGCGTAGCATCCGGTCCGTAAACAGAAAGTGTTTCAAATGGATCTACTGCATTACCTAAACGCTTAGACATTTTCTGACCGTTTTTATCCAAAACAAGTCCGTTACTCATCACATTTTTGTAAGCAACTGAATCAAAGACAGCTGTTCCTATGGCATGTAGTGTATAGAACCAACCACGGGTCTGGTCAACGCCTTCAGCAATAAAGTCTGCAGGGAAAGCCTTTTTATTATCTATTAATTCCTTGTTCTCAAAAGGATAATGCAATTGTGCATATGGCATAGAACCTGAATCAAACCAAACATCGATCAGGTCACTCTCGCGACTCATAGCTCTGCCTGATTCTGAAACTAAAACAATCTTGTCAACCACATTTTTATGCAGATCAACCAAAGAATAGTTTACTTCAGACATATTTCCTATTTCAAAGCCTTTGAAAGGGTTTTCTTTCATGAAGCCCTTTTCAACAGATTTTTCGATCTCGTTGTATAATTCTTCTACCGAACCGATAACTACTTCCTCCTTTAGATCATCCGTTCTCCAGATTGGTAATGGAATTCCCCAATAACGTGAACGGGATAAATTCCAGTCATTTACATTTTCCAGCCAGTTGGCAAAACGACCCTCTCCGGTAGCTTTTGGCTTCCAATTGATTTCTTTGTTCAGGTTTACCAAACGGTCTTTTACAGCCGTCATTTTTACAAACCAGGAATCCAAAGGATAATATAATACAGGTTTGTCAGTTCTCCAACAATGTGGATAACTGTGAACATATTTTTCTACTTTAAAAGCTTTATTCTCCGTCTTTAATAAAATCGCCAGTTCTACATCCCAAGATTTTTCAGGTGCAGTTCCATCATCATAATACTCGTTCTTAATATATGTTCCTGAGAAAACCTCAGGTACATTTTCCCCTTTGATGAATCTTCCCTGTAAATCTACTAAAGGAGCAAGATTGTCATTTTCATCTTTTATCAACATAGGAGGTATGCCAGCGTCTTTTGCTACTCTTGCATCATCTGCACCAAAAGTTGGAGCGATATGAACGATACCCGTACCGTCTTCAGTGGTTACAAAATCTCCTAGAATTACTCTGAATGCTTTTTCAGGAGTTTCAGATGGTACGAACCAAGGGATCAATTGTTCATACTGAGTTCCCACTAGTTTATCTCCAGTGAATTCCTTAAGGATCTGATAAGGTATTACTTTGCTTTCTGAAGTATAGTTGGTAAAATCTTCATCCGTTCCTGCAGCATATTTTTTACCGAAGTTCTTTTCTAAAAGAACTCTCGCCAATACAACTGTAACAGGTTCGAAAGTATATTGATTGAATGTTTTAACAACAATGTATTCTATATCTCTTCCCACAGCAAGTGCTGTGTTTGAAGGTAACGTCCATGGAGTAGTCGTCCAGGCTAAAATATCCAGATTACCATCAATATCATTAAACAGATCGTTCGTTTCTTTTTTAACTCTAAACTGGGCTACTATGGTCGTGTCTGAAACATCACGATATGTTCCCGGCTGATTCAGTTCATGTGAAGAAAGTCCTGTTCCTGCTTTTGGAGAGTAAGGTTGGATCGTATAACCTTTATACAACAAGTCTTTGCTGTATAATTGTTTCAACAACCACCAAACGGTTTCCATATATTTTGACTTATAGGTAATGTATGGATCATCAAGATCTACCCAGTATCCTATTTTCTCAGTAAGCTCATTCCAAACATCCGTGTAACGCATTACTGCTTCACGACATGCTTTATTATAATCTTCAATAGAAATTTTTTTGCCAATATCCTCCTTAGTAATTCCTAATTCCTTTTCAACACCCAGCTCTACAGGAAGTCCATGCGTATCCCAACCCGCTTTACGGAAAACCTGCTTTCCATTTTGGGTCTGATAACGACAGAAAATATCCTTCAACGCTCTTGCCATTACATGGTGAATTCCAGGCATACCGTTTGCAGAAGGCGGACCTTCGTAAAATACAAACTCAGGGCTACCCTCACGAATTTCAACACTTTTATTGAAAGTTTTATTTTGTTTCCAAAATTCCGAAACGTTCTCGGCTATATCAATAAGGTTGAGGTTTTTGTATTCTTTAAATTGGCTCATTGTACTATCTCAATATCGTTGATTAATTAAGTTTGCAAATTTAGTGATTTTTTGTCGGTTTATAATATATGTTTTATTTTGATATCATCTATTAAAAAGTTCAATTTCAGAAATGTAAATAAAGACATTCATTATTTGTGAATTGGGAAATGCAAAATGGAGATTTTTTGTTGAACTTTCCTACAAATGAAAGTTGATTTTACCCTGTTAAAATGTGAAATAGTGAGGTCAGAATGAGAAGCTTTGGTTTGCTGCTACTCATTTAACATATCATGTCATTTTAAACGCAAAATTTTAATTTAATGATCATTAGCTTTAAAATAAGCAAAGTGTGATCATCAATTTGATCTGATGAAGCTGCGTTTTCAATCTTCGGGAAGCAGATTTATCAGCCTTTGCTTCTTAAACTAAAACAATAAAAGAATAAAATCTTTACGTTAAAACAAAAAATAATCATCCGTGAAATCATTGAGAATAGAGAGATCTTTCCAAATGGTTAAGTAAAATTTTGTAAATTTAAAATAATACTTAAAGACCATTCGAATGAAAATCTTTTCCAAATTATTGCTTATTGTTTTTTTTGTGAGTGGAAATTTAATCTTTGCTCAAAACAATTATCCGCAGAATTATTTTAGAAATCCTTTAAATATTCCAATACAGCTAGCTGCCAATTTTGGAGCTGTCCGTGCTAATCATTTTCATATGGGACTGGATATACGAACTAATAGTCAGGAAAATCTACCTGTTGTTGCAGCAGCGGATGGTTACGTAAGCAGGATAAAAGTTGAGCGTTATGGTTTTGGAAATGCGGTCTACATTACACACCCTAATGGATATACGACAGTTTATGCCCATTTGAATGCATATTTTGATCAGCTGGATAAATATGTAAAAGAAAAGCAATATAAAGATGAAAAATGGGAACAGGATATCACTTTTTCGCCTCAGCAGTTTCCTGTAACAAAAGGGCAGCTGGTTGCGCTAAGTGGAAATACAGGAGGTTCTGCTGGCCCACATTTGCATTTTGAAATAAGAGATACAAAAACCGAAGACTGTCTCAATCCATTACTTTTTGGGTTTAATATTCCGGATCGTGTTTCACCGATTATCAGCGGTTTGTATTGGTACGACAGAAGGTTCAGCTCTTATGAACCCGGAGCAAATTCTGTTGCAGTTAAAAAAGCGGGAAATTTGTACGCCTCGGGTATAATTCAGGTGAATTCACCGTCAATCAGTTTAGCTATAAAAGCGGTGGATAAAGCCAATCAAGGTTTTAATCTAGGAATTTATGATGCTGAATTGCGGATGGATAATAAATTAATTTACCGTTTTGAAATTGATAAGATCAGTTATGATGATACCCGTTATAGTAATGGCTGTATTGATTATCCGAAATTTATTCGTGATAAAATGAGTATTCAACAATTGTCTGCTTTACCGGGAGTGAAACTGCCAGATTATAGTTTTGATTCAAATGGGATTATTAATTTTCAGGACGAAGAGATTCACAATATTGAAATTGTTTTAAAAGATGTTAATGGAAATACAAGCCGATTAACAACAAAAGTTCAGTTTATCAAAAGTTCAGATAAAGTCTTTTCTAGCAATAAAACGGTAAATCCTAATGAAGGAAAAATTATTAAAACAGAGAATGCAGAAATTAATTTTAGTAAAAGTGCTTTTTATGATGCCGTAAATTTTAATATGTATGAAAGATCTGATTCAGAGGCTATTTCAAATGCTGTTATATTAAATGATTCTTCCATTCCGGTTCATGATAATTATTCTTTGAAGATAAAGCCTAATAGAAAATTAAATGGTGAAGAAAGGGATAAAATAGTTATGGAGTTCAATTACGGCAGTGATAAAGATGTGATCAAAGGAAAGTGGAAGGGCGATTGGATGGAAGGTCAGTTTAACAGATTGGGTATTGCCAGATTACTTTTGGATAATAGTTTGCCCTCTGTTTCTTCAGGTTGGAAAGAAGGTTCGCTTGTTGGAAGTAATTCATTACGGTTAAAAGGAACAACTGAGATTGGTGATATTGAATCATTCCGTGCAGAATTGGATGAGAAATGGCTTCGGTTCGCTCGTGTAAAAGATGATTTCGTATATATTTTTGATGAGAATTGTCCCAAAGGTTCTGGTTTACACACTTTAAAAGTAACAACAATAAACACAGCAGGAAATATAAATACTCAAACTTTTACATTTCAGAGGTGAAAATATTGGAATTTTTATTTTTTAATCTTTTTAATTTTAATTAAATAAATTTGTTGCTTAAAATTAAAATCATTGGAATTTTATCCGTCAATTGAGAAATCAGATCTTCAGGAAATTAAAGCATTCCAGGAGGAAAAACTTCAAGAGCTTTTAGCCTACCTTGAAAGCAAATCGCCATTTTATAAGAAATTATTTAAAGAAAATAATATCAGCATTCATGATATTCGATCTTTAGAAGATTTGCAAAAGATTCCAACGACAACCAAAAATGATTTACAACAGTATAATCATGATTTTTTTTGTATTCCACCTACTGAAATTGTGGATTACAGCACTACTTCCGGAACCTTAGGAGATCCTGTAACTTTTGGATTGTCAGATAATGATCTTGAAAGATTAGCTTATAATGAGGCTGTTTCTTTTGCCTGTGCCGGAATACAAAAAGGAGATGTTGTGCAGATGATCACTACGATTGATAAAAGATTTATGGCTGGCTTAGCCTATTTTTTAGGGTTAAGAAAAATGGGCGCAAGTGTGGTAAGAATGGGCCCTGGAATTCCAGAATTGCAATGGGATTCTATTTTCAGATACAAGCCGAAATACCTGATCACAGTACCTTCCTTCTTACTTAAAATGATAGACTATGCTGAAAAGCATGGAATAGATTATAAAAATTCCAGCGTGTATGGCGCAGTTTGTATTGGAGAGAGTATAAAAAATCAGGATTTTACGGATAATATTCTTTCTCAAAAAATTAAAGAAAAATGGAATATTAAATTATTCTCAACATATGCTTCTACAGAAATGAGTACCGCATTTACAGAATGTGAATTCCAGATCGGGGGGCATCATCATCCGGAATTAATTATTACTGAAATTCTTGATGATAATGAAAATCCTGTGCAAAAAGGTGAAAGCGGGGAGCTGACGATTACCACTTTAGGAGTAGAAGCTATTCCGTTACTTAGATTTAAAACAGGAGATCTTGTAAAAGCACATGACGAACCGTGTCAATGTGGAAGAAACACAATGCGATTAGGGCCTGTTGTCGGAAGGAAACAGCAAATGATCAAATATAAAGGGACTACTCTGTATCCACCTGCAATGAATGATATCCTGAATGACTTTAATAATCTACTATGCTATCAGATTATTATTCAGTCTAATGAAATTGGATTGGATGAAATTATTATTAAAGTAAGTACAGACGAGGAGCCTGAAAACTTCGTAAATGAAGTACGGGATCATTTCCGCGCAAAGTTAAGAGTAAGCCCTAAAATAGAAATCGTAGAATTTGATATTCTGTCTAAAGTTGTTCACAATCCTAACAGCAGAAAACCCATAACTTTTGTTGATCTACGATAGATTAAATACGATAGTCTGCTAAAATATTATTAATAAGAAATAAGACTGGCCCATGCAGCTGGTCTTTCTTTTTGCATATATTTGCGAAATTATTTAAGAAAATAAATGTAAACTATGAAGAAATTATTAGTAGTGCTATTTGTAGCAATTTTTACGACAGCTTTTTCTCAAGAGTTAAAAATTGTTTCTGGAAATTTTGATTTTTTAAAAGATCAAACAGAAGTTAATGTAGAATTGAAATTTGATAACGCTCTTTATCAGGTAGAAAATTTTACTGAAGCTCAATATCTTGAGAGAAGAAAAAAAGAGGTGCTGGCTAAAAAGACAGAGCAGGATTGGCAGAAATGGAATGAAGAATGGGAGAAATATAAATCATCAGAGTACATACAGTATTTTTTTAAAGGAATAAATGGTAAATCAAAGAAAGTTACTTTTAAAAATGATGTTAAGGCAAAATATACTTTGATTATTGATGCTAAGTGGATTTATGCAGGATGGCATGGTGGAATAATTGGACAGGAAGCAAAATTATCTTCTGATATGAAATTTGTAGAAACAGATAATCCTTCAAAAATTGTAATGGAGCTGAAAGGTGATAAAGTTCTAGGGAAACCACAAAATAAAGCTTTTGTAATGGAGTATGGAAGAATTGCCGGGGCATATGAAGCTACTGGAAAAGTGATAGGAAAAGAAATAAAAAAAGTTATAAAATAAAAAAAGCGGTCTGAATTTCAGACCGCTTTTTTTATTGTTGTTTCTCTGTTTTAATAAGATTAGCGAGATTTTTTATGACAGTATCATGTTTTTTTACAAAAGGATTGTCTTTATTCCAGACATAACCTGCAAGAACCGCACATATCTTTCTTTTTACATCTTCGTTTTCCGGTCTGTGGAAGAATAATTCCTGAAGGTTTCCGGTATACCATTCCTTTACATAAGTTGTGAAAACGTCTACTCCATATAATATATAATCCGAGTATTCTTTTTGCCAGTCTATAGTATCACCATTTAACTGTCTGATGGCCAATTTTGCAGCCAGCATTCCCGATTCTGTAGCAAAGGCCATTCCTGAAGAAAAAACAGGATCTAAGAATTCGGAAGCATTTCCGGTGAGTGCAAATCCATCGCCATATAGTTTTTTAACAGAACATGAATAATCAACTAGTTTTTTAGGTTCAAATATAAAGTCCACATTTCCAAAACGTTTTACGTAATAGTCGGATAAGGAAATTGCCTTTCTTAGAGCTTCTGTTGTATCTCCGCTCTCTGCTAGTTTCTCAATATAATCTGTAGGACCTACAATTCCAACACTTGTATTTCCATTTGAAAAGGGAATTACCCATAGCCATACTTCAGTTTCAATAATGTCGAAAGAAATCAACGTACCTTCTGTACCTTCCTCCCTGTTTGTATCTATGACATGAGAGAAAATAGCAGAATGGGGAGATAGTTTTGAAGGTTTCTCAAGATCTAATAAGCGAGGTAAAACTCTACCGTATCCACTGGAGTCAATAACAAACTTTGCATGGATTTCTTTCGTTTCTCCATTCTTGTTTTTTACGGTAGTGATAGAATCTGTTCCCTCAAATTTGATGTTAATTACTTCTGTTTCGAATTCAAGATCAATTCCTTTGTTAATGACTTCATTAGCTAAAGTATTGTCAAAATCAGCTCTTGGTACCTGCCAGGTCCAGTCCCATCCTTCACCGAATTTATCACTGAAATCAAATAGGCAGACTTCATCACCTCTTAAGAAACGGGCTCCCAGTTTTTTTTCAAAACCCATTTTATCCAAAGCAGGAAAAAGCCCGGCTTCTTCAAAATGATCCATTACCCTGGGAATTAGGCTTTCACCTACAACTAATCTTGGGAATTTTGTTTTTTCAACAACTTTTACGTTGATACCGTTCTTCTTTAAGTATGAGGAAGATACGCATCCGGAAGGTCCGGCGCCGATTACAAGAACGTCAACAAATTCTTTACCCATCTTTGATTTTTTATTTTAATAATAACTTCTATCTTTGCCGCAAAATTAGTGACAATTAATTAATATTTTATAAAATTATCTACTATTACTTCTGATTAATGAAAATAGACAACTTTTTAGAACTGAGGGATTTTCAAAAAATTATTATTGAAAATGAAAAAATAGAACTGGATGATTCACTTTTAACAAGAGTGGAAGAAAGCTTTCAGTTTTTAAAAGAATTTTCAAAAAATAAGGTAATATATGGTGTAAATACTGGTTTTGGGCCAATGGCTCAATTTAAAATCAGTGATGAAGACACCCACCAACTTCAATATAATTTAATAAGAAGTCACTCTTCAGGAATAGGAAATCCGTTGCCTGAGCAGGAAGTTAAAGCTTGCATGTTAGCAAGACTTAATACTTTGTCTTTAGGAAATTCTGGTGTTCATAGTTCTGTAATTTATTTACTTAAAGAGTTAATAAACAGAGATATTACACCGTTGATCTTTGAGCATGGAGGAGTAGGAGCAAGTGGGGATTTAGTTCAATTGGCTCATTTGGCATTAGTGCTAATTGGTGAGGGTGAGGTGTTTTATAAAGGAGAAAGAAAATTAACTAAAACAGTTTTTGAAACTGAAGGACTAGAACCGATAAAAGTTGAAATTCGTGAAGGCCTTGCCTTGATGAATGGAACTTCAGTAATGTCCGGTATCGGAACTGTTAATGCATATAAAGCGAATCAGCTTACAGACATATCTATAAAACTTTCCTGTGCTATTAATGAAATTGTTCAGGCTTATGATGATCATTTCTCAGAAGTATTAAATGGGACAAAAAGGCATTATGGTCAGCAGAAGATTGCCGAAAAAATGCGTGCTCATTTATCTGACAGCAAGTTGATCAGAAAAAGAGAAGATCATTTATATACTCACTTTGAAGAACAGGAGAAGGTATTTAAAGAAAAAGTTCAGGAATATTATTCATTAAGATGTGTTCCTCAGATCCTAGGTCCAGTATTGGATACTTTAGAGTATACAGAAAAGGTTCTTGAAAATGAGATCAATTCGGCTAATGATAACCCGATCATCAATGTTGAAGACAAACATGTTTATCATGGTGGAAACTTTCATGGAGACTATATCTCTTTGGAGATGGATAAGCTGAAATTGGTGGTTACAAAATTAACGATGCTTGCAGAAAGACAATTGAATTATCTTTTGAATTCAAAGATCAATGAAATTTTACCTCCTTTTGTAAATTTGGGTAAATTAGGATTTAATTTTGGAATGCAGGGAGTGCAGTTTACGGCAACTTCAACTACCGCTGAAAGCCAGATGTTGTCCAACTCTATGTATGTTCACAGTATCCCTAATAATAATGATAATCAGGATATTGTAAGTATGGGAACCAATGCGGCTGTTGTTTGCAGGAAAGTGATTGAAAATGCTTTTGAAGTATTGAGCATAGAAGCGATTACCATCGTTCAGGCTATTGAATATTTAGGTTTTCAGGATAAGGTTTCATCTGCTACAAAGAACTTGTATGATGATATAAGAAAAATTATACCAGCTTTCTCGGATGATATGGTAATGTATCCTTATCTTGAGGAAGTAAGAAAATATTTAAAGACAATGTAACCATCGGCTATAATAAATTGTCTATTACTAAGGGGGAAATATTAAAAACTAAACACATGAAATGTGCAATTGTAACAGGTGGCTCAAGAGGTATTGGAAGAGCTATTTGTATAAAACTGGCTGAAGAAAAAAACTATCATATACTGATCAACTACACTTCAAATGAAGTGGCAGCCAAAGAAACACTGGCTAAAGTTGAAGAGCTTGGTGCTACAGGAGAAATACTTAAGTTTGATGTTGGGAATGCAGAAGAAACCCTTAAAGTGTTAGGAGAG
The DNA here is from genome assembly GCF_025403485.1 of Chryseobacterium paludis. Classification (NCBI taxonomy): domain Bacteria; kingdom Pseudomonadati; phylum Bacteroidota; class Flavobacteriia; order Flavobacteriales; family Weeksellaceae; genus Chryseobacterium; species Chryseobacterium paludis. The sequence goes on along the minus strand of NZ_CP099966.1, from coordinate 3,137,892 downwards.
TGGCAGGAAAATAATGTTGACGCGTTGGTTGAGGTTATTGTAAATAACGCTGGTATTACAAGAGATGGTTTATTTATGTGGATGAAACATGAAGATTGGAATAGTGTGATCAATACAAGTTTAAATGGCTTTTTCAACGTGACGAATTTTTTTATTCAAAAATTGTTGCGTAATAAATATGGCAGAATTATTAATATGGTTTCCGTTTCCGGAGTTAAAGGAACAGCGGGACAAACCAATTATTCTGCAGCAAAAGGAGCCTTGGTAGGAGCTACGAAAGCACTTGCGCAAGAAGTGGCTAAAAGAAATATCACAGTAAACGCGGTTGCCCCTGGATTTATCAGAACAGATATGACACAGGATTTTAATGAAGATGAATTGAAAGCAATGATTCCTGCCAACAGATTTGGAGAAGCAGAAGAGGTTGCTGATCTGGTTGCATTTTTAGCTTCTAGAAAATCCTCCTACATTACAGGAGAAGTGATTAATATTAATGGAGGTATTTACTCATAATCAATATTATAAGTAAGATGGAAAATAGGGTTGTGATTACCGGAATGGGAATTTATTCTTGCATCGGAACTTCTTTGGAAGAGGTGAAGGAATCCCTATATCAAGGAAAATCCGGTATTGTCCTTGAGCAGGAAAGAAAAGATTTTGGATACAGGTCTGGATTAACAGGGCGTGTGCCAAAGCCTGAATTGAAGGGTCTTCTCAATAGGAGACAGCGTGTAAGCATGGGAGAAGAAAGCGAATATGCTTACCTGGCTACAGTTGATGCATTAAAACAGGCTCTGGTAGATGAAGATTTTCTTGATCATAATGAAGTTGGGATCTTATATGGCAATGATAGTGTTTCTCAGGCAGTCGTTGAAGCTATTGATATTGCAAGAGAAAAAAAAGATACCACATTAATGGGTTCGGGTGCGATTTTCAAATCTATGAACTCTACAGTAACAATGAATCTTTCTACTATTTTTAAACTGAAAGGGATCAATCTTACCATTAGTGCAGCCTGTGCAAGTGGATCACATTCTTTAGGATTGGCTTATTTGATGATTAAAGGTGGTTTGCAGGATATGATCGTATGTGGTGGAGCACAGGAAACCAATAAGTATTCAATGGCAAGTTTTGATGGATTGGGCGTCTTTTCAGCAAGGGAAGATGAACCTGAAAAAGCATCAAGGCCATTTGATTCAGCAAGAGATGGATTAATACCAAGCGGAGGAGCTGCCACTTTAATTGTGGAAAGTTTAGAATCCGCGCAGAGAAGGGGAGTTCCTATTTTGGGCGAAATTATAGGATATGGATTTTCTTCAAACGGTGGGCATATTTCTACTCCCAATGTGGATGGCCCGGCTTTAGCAATGAGCAGAGCATTAAAACAATCCGGATTAAATGCAAATGATATAGATTATATTAATGCTCATGCAACTTCCACTCCAATAGGGGATGCCAACGAAGCGAGAGCGATTTATGAAATTTTTGGAGAAAATGTTCCTGTAAGTTCTACAAAGTCGATGACTGGGCATGAATGCTGGATGGCAGGAGCCAGTGAGGTGGTCTATTCGGTATTGATGATGCAGAATGATTTCGTGGCACCAAATATCAATCTGGAGAATCCTGATGAAGAAGCAAGAAGGATAAATTTAGTATCCAAAACAAAAAATCAAAAAATTGACGTATTTTTGTCAAATTCTTTCGGATTTGGGGGAACCAATTCCGCATTAATTGTTAAAAAATTTGATTAAAAACATGGAAAGAGAAAAAATTGTTGCTATCGTTAATGATTTTTTAGTGAATGAATTTGAGGTTGATAGCGACGACATACAAAATGACGCTAACCTTAAAACAACTTTAGGTTTAGACAGTCTGGATTATATTGACATGGTGGTCATTATTGAAGCCAATTTCGGAGTGAAACTAGGTGAGGCCGACTTTAAAAAGATGATCACATTTGATGATTTTTATACGACTATTGAAGATAAAATCACTAATAAAAACGCATAATTATTTGACTGAACTTTATTTTTTATTATAAAATTCCACGATAAACTTTACGGATAAAGGATGAACAAATGGAAAGGTAAGTCTAAAGGGACAATATTAGGATATAAAATATTCGTCTACTGTATTAGAAATATCGGCATTAGAAGTTCGTATTTTGTGCTTTATTTTGTAGCCACCTATTACTTTCTGTTTCTAAAAAAGAGTAATCGATACATCTATTATTATTTCAACAAAAGATTAAATTACAGCTTCTGGAAATCTAAGATTTCTATATTTAAAAGTTATTTTATTTTCGGAAAGGTTTTAATTGATAAGACCGCGATCTCAGTAGGATTGAGAGAACGGTTTACCTATGAATTTGATGGAATTCAAAATCTTAAAGATCTTCTTAACGAGAAAAAAGGAGGTGTTCTAATCAGTGCTCATATCGGAAACTTTGAAATTGCAGAACATTTTTTTGCAGATATAGATTTTGATTGTCAGATCAATTTAGTGACAACAGATCAGGAAGTTACAGTGATCAAAGAATATATGGATAGCGTTGCTGTTAAAAAGAGTAATATCAAGTTTATCTATGTTAAAGACGATATGTCCCATATTTTTGATATCAATACGGCTTTGTCCAATAACGAGTTGATTTGCTTTACGGGAGATCGTTATTTCGAAGGTTCAAAGTTTCTCGAGACAAAATTATTAGGAAAAAGCGCAAAATTTCCTGCTGGTCCATTTCTTATAGCTTCCAGGCTGGGCGTTCCTGTTGTGTACGTTTATGTAATGAAAGAAAAAAATCTACATTATCACCTTTATGCACGAGTAGCACAGGTAAAAAAACGAGATGCCCAGGGATTGTTGAACTCATATGTACAGAATCTGGAATCTATGCTGGCGAAATATCCTCTTCAATGGTTTAATTATTTCGATTTCTGGGATGATATTAATTAATTTTCTATACTTTTAAGGCATAAAAACTAACAATAAACTCAACTTATCAATGTCAATTTTAAAAATAAGGTTTCTAATCTTCAAAGATGATAATATCTGATCGAGCCTAATTTTAAAATGATCTAATAACACAATTTCCTTTGAAAAAAGAATACGACATACTTGTAATCGGTAGCGGATTAGGGGGGCTTGTTTCGGCACTGATTTTAGCGAAAGAAGGCTTGAGAGTATGTGTATTGGAAAAAAACAATCAATACGGAGGCAATTTACAAACCTTTTCACGTGATAAACTGATTTTTGATACAGGAGTTCATTATCTGGGAGGCCTTTCAAAGGGGCAGAATTTACATCAATACTTTTCATATCTGGAGATAATGGATGATCTGGAAATCCATCAGATGGAACGGGATGGATTTGATAAAATTACTTTTAATGGTGATGAACAGGAATATCCCCATGCCCAAGGATATGATAATTTTGTATTGCAATTATCTCAATTTTTTCCAAACGAAAAAGAAAATCTGGAGAGATATTGTGAAGGAGTTCAGTATGTATGCAACCATTTTCCAAGATATAATGTAACAGGAGAAGATAATTACAACGAGGAGATTCTTCACCTTAATACCAGGAGATTTATAGAATCCATTACTTCGGATAAAAAACTGCAGTCTGTTTTATTGGGATCTAATTTTCTATATGGTGGGGATTCCGAACACACCCCTTTTTATGTTCACGCACTTACTGTTAATTCGTGTATTCAAAGTGCTTATAAATGTGTAAGAGGTGGAAGCCAGATTTCTAAATTACTTATCCGAAAACTCCGGGAATATGGTGCAGAAGTTCATAAACATGCAGATGTATCTGAAATGGTTTTTAACGATAAAAATGCTCTTATAGCAGTAAAAACTAAGTCAGGAAAAGAGTATGCCGCTAAAAAATTTATTTCCAATATAGAAATTCGTTCGACGCTTAAACTAATAACTGAGAAAAGATTGAGAAAATCCTTTCTGAACAGGGTTTTGAGTTGGGAGCCGGTTTCATCATGTTTTAGTGTATATTTGGTTTTAAAACCCAATAGTATTCCTTATTTCAATCATAATATTTACCATTATTCTTCTGAAGACCATGTGTGGAAAGCTTATCGCTACGAAAAAGAAAGCTGGCCGGAAGTATATATGCTTACATCAACGCCCTCAAAGCATGCTGCTGAATTTGCAGAAAGCTTAACAATTATTTCCTATATGGATTTCGATGAGGTGAAAACCTGGCAGAAAACGGTAAATACTGTAGTAGATGAGCATGAACGAGGAAAAGACTATGATGAGTTTAAATTAGAAAGAGCTCATAAAATGATTGATGCCTTAGAAAAGAAAATTCCTGATCTGAGAAAATTCATTACGAATATTCATACTTCCTCACCACTTTCATATCGTGATTATATCGGAAGCTTTGATGGGAATATGTATGGGTATGCAAAAAGTTCTGATAACCCCTTAAAAACAATGGTTTCACCACGAACCAAGGTTGATAATCTATTTTTAACCGGACAGTCGGTGAATATGCATGGCATTCTTGGATGTACGATCGGTGCATTCAGCACCTGTGCTGAGATCTTGGGAAAAGACGTTATTAACGAGCGTTTAACGCAAATGATTAAGAATAGTAATGAAGAAAAATAGTATCAGATCTATCATTCTGATGGGGATCAAATGGAGTGAGGAATATAAACCCACGAGAGTAGATTTTTCTTTTCTTAGAAATGAGATGACTCAAAGGGTGTTGATCTATCTTTTCTTCATTCTTAACCTTATTTCTTGTGGCATAAGAAAATCAATTCATCATCTTCCGGAAATAAAACAATACCCTTTAGAAATCCCAATTGTTAATAAAATCAACGATTCGACTTTTAGGTATAATCAAAATTATTTAACCAAAAACAAACAACAGCTTTGGGAATTATATATCAAAGGAAACGCGCTTCAACTGGGTTATAATAATGGAGCGCTTACCCAGGATTTAATGCAAAAACAGGAAGCTATTTTCTTTTCTAAAGTGGAAGGTTTTGTTCCGTCGAAGTTCAAACAAAAATTATTACGCGGTTTTCTGAAATGGTACAACAGGAAAATGTACTTAAATGTAAGAGAAGATTACCAGGCTGAGTTATATGGCTTATCAAGGTATTCCTCTGATCAATATAATTTTATTGCACCACGGTATTTGCGCAGTTTATATTTACATGGGGCACACGACATTGGTCATGCAATGCAGGATCTGGCTATGGTAGGATGCAGCTCATTAGCGGTTTGGAATGAAAATACAGAAGATGGAGATTTGTTAATTGGTAGAAATTTTGATTTTTACGTTGGGGACGATTTTGCTAAAAATAAACTTATAGAATTTGTAGAGCCTGAAGAAGGTATTCCTTATATGTCTGTAAGTTGGCCGGGAATGATAGGGGTAGTCTCCGGAATGAATAAAGAAGGTATTACTGTAACAATTAATGCAGGAAAATCCAAAATTCCATTAACTGCCAAAACCCCGATTTCTCTCGTTACGAGGGAGATTTTGCAATACGCTAAAAATATTGATGAGGCAATTACTATTGCAAAAAAAAGAAAAGTATTTGTATCCGAATCGATACTTGTGGGAAGTGCAAATGATAAAAAAGCGGTTATTATAGAAGTTTCACCTACTAATTTTGGAGTCTTTAAAGTTCAGAATTCAAGCAGCATTTTTTGCACAAACCATTTTCAGTCAGAAGCGTATAAAAATGATAGGAAAAATCAGAAACATATCGTTGAAAGTCACTCCGAATACCGTTATGAAAAACTTCAGGAGCTCTTTCAGGGGAATAAGAAATTAAATCCCGAAAAAATGGCTTCTATTCTGAGAGATAGGTCAGGTCTGAAAGGTGAGAAAATTGGTTATGGAAATGAAAAGGCAATTAATCAGCTGTTAGCTCATCACGCAGTTATATTTTCGCCACAAAAGAAGCTGGTATGGGTTTCCTCAAATCCATATCAATTAGGAGAGTTTGTATGCTATGATTTAAATAAGATCTTTTCTAAAGATCGATTGGTTTCTGGAGAACTAGCTGCTTCTCAATTTAATATTGCAAAAGATCCTTTTGTGGATTCAGAAGAGTTTGAAAATTATGAAACGTACAAAATGATGAATTCGGAAATTAGTGATGCTTTGAACAGTAAAAAAATGGTTTTAACAGAAGATTTTCTTTCTTATTACCAATCCTTAAATCCTAATTTTTGGTTGGTTTATTATCAATCCGGAAAATATTATTTTAAGGAAAAAGAATATACGAAAGCAAAAATAGAATTTGAGAAAGCTCTGACGAAAGAGATTACCACTGTTCCTGATAAAGAGAATGTTCAGAAATATCTTAAAAAGACACTTAAAAAGATAAAATGATTTCAAAGAAAATTAAAATATTGTTCAGTATCCCGTTCATCATTATATTTTGCTACATCTGTTATTTGTTGAGTAAATATGGTTCAATTCCTGAGGTTATTCCAATTCATGGGTATGGAAAAAATACAGATGGATTTGGGAATAAAATGTTTCTTTTTTTTCCGATTTTACTCAATTTAATACTTTTATTATTTATTTGGTGGATTCTTAAAAGACCGGATAAGATCAATTATTCATTTGAAATTAAAGAAGAAGATAAGGCTAAAACTTATGCTATAACGCAAATGGTATTGGTCATTATTGCAATATTTATTACGGTTATACTTAGTGTTTTGCTATTTTCAGGTGTTGTATTTAAGTAAGATCATTACAATAGTATTTTAATTTTTATATGATATTCAGAAAACTATCTGTATTATGCAAAAGAGATTATAACAGAATAATGTTATAATCTCTCTTAAAAAAATCTATTATGAAGGTGCTTATTATTACTTCTATAGACTATATATTATTTTTTTAGATCTCGTTAGAGTATAATTGTCTTTATCTTTAATAAGTGTGAGTCCTCCTTTTTTATAAACGGTTGTGTTTTTATATGATGTTGTTCTGGAAAGTATGACACTTCCTTTAGATGTAGGGAGAAAGATTTCGGCTTTTTTATGGTCTTCACTGAAAACTACAGCTGCATTTGATGTATAACTTCCTTTAGGATTAGCTTCTTTTAACAGTACCTTTTGTTCAAAAAGTCTGATACAATCTTTTTTGATTTGTGAGTATGTATAACCTGCTGAGCCTATGCAGCCATGCTTATCTCTATCTGAACCTAGTGCTTTTGGACCAACTTCTTGGGCATAACTAAAAGAAGCAAGTAATATTGTCATTACTAAAATTTGTTTTTTCATACGTGTGAATTTATAAATTATTGATATTGTAAAATTTTCTAATTGTAATTTATTTCCAGCAACTCAAAAGGAGTTACTGTCATATTTAGACCTTAGAAATTTCTTTAAGAATGATCAATGAAGGATTAAAAAAAGAGCCAAAAACAATTTATTATGTTTAATGAATTTGTATGTTGTAACATCTTATTATGATTGAATTTGTGTTTTTAAAGGAATTTGTGTTGTCAAAAAATCCATTTTATCATAAAAGCAATGTGTTTTTGGCCTAATTTTTTTAATTATTTGTAATTGATCATTATTGTAATTAACCTGTGTTTTTAGTGGTGCAAAAATATTTCCATTTATAAGTTTTGCAAAAAAAATATATACAACATAGGTACAACACAAGTACATCGACCCTTGTTCAGCACTGTGTAGGCCTTGTTTTTCTAATTTGATTTCATTGAGCAATCACGTCTTTAGCCTACCGTTTTTAGATGGTAATTTTCTCTTTATTAAGTATTTTGTATCTTGTTTATCATTCTAATAAATAAAAAGAAGGGAACATTAATTCATTTTTTAAATTTATTTTCATTCATATTGTTCCTTCATCAGACTTTTTATTTGAATAAATATTATGTTGTTTTTGATTCAATTTTTGTTTTTTTAGAGAAAAAATAAGTATCAAACTTAGTTTGATACTTATTATAATTGTTCAATTATTTATTAATCTATGGTTGAAGGTATTTTTTGATTTAATGTTTCGTTTTTTTCATAAAAACAGTTTTTTCCAATAGGCTATAGTGGTACGGCTTAACCCGAATTGTATTGCCATCTGGGTGTTATTCAGGTTGTGCTTTTTCTGATAGTCAAGGATCATAAGAATATCGGATTTATTGTAGGAACGAAACCTTTTATTCTGTGATTCAGATACCAGGTTTTCTTTTCCGAAAATTTTTTTGTTGAGTTCTATTACGTCCAGAACAGTTAATTTTTTTTTATTTAAAATACTCATGCAATCCAATATTTTGTCAGGAAACTTCTCATTAAGAATATCTTCATATATTTTTTTATAGTTTACTGATTTTGATTTCATCTGTTTTTTTATTAATAATTCGAACATCTTGTTACTACCGAATACAATACGTAAAATTTACCTGTGGTAAACCATTTGATATAGGTCGTGAATCTTAACTAAAGAATTTGCATCCTTCTACAAGTAGATCCATTATTTGAGTTTATTTTTAATTATAAGTTCATTAGGTTGTTCGTTAGTATATTTTTCAATCCATTTATATAGGGTAGTTTTCGGTATTCTATACTGTTCTATCACTTGAGCTTTACTTTTCTTTCCTTTTTTTATCATTTCTAATATGGAGTCTATAATTTCCTTTGTATAGATGTTTTTGCGAAACTCTGGAAGAGAAGATTTTTTATTTATCTGGTTGTTATAACTTGCATTTTCCTGTGGTGCGTACAATATCAGATGTTGGCTGTAAAATCTGAAAAAATCATAGTCTAAAAGCTTACTCCATTTTAAAAGGACTTCTGCGTCCAGGCTTTTTGAACTAAACATTACATGGATTTCGTTTTCTTTGCATTTAAAATAATTACAAAGGCGAGATATCTCTATGTTTCTTTCTATAACCTTTGTTTCAACTGTTTTTCCGATATGAATATTTTTAAAATTGTGCATACGCTTTTATTTTAATGCTAGTATTTTTTCAAAATAAAGTACTGTTAAATATTATCATTATTGTTTGTATTTTCCCGCTTGTATTTATATTTTCCTATTACTTAATAGATTAAATGAAAAGAAAGATTTTATATTTTATGACTTTATCTTCACATTAAAATCTCCGACAGTTCATTATATCCATTTTATTATGGGTTGATATCCAAATAGTTTTAATTTTTGGACATTAAAGTTTTTGGGGTATTGTTATATATGCAAATGTATTTACATGGATAAATACTGCAAAAAAAAGTGTACAACAGAGATACAACGTAAATACATCAATGATGAAAAAAGTGTTATAAAAATGATCTTAAGTCCAACTTCAAGTGTCTTTGACAAATTTTAGGTCTATTTATCTCAAATTAATTCTTTGCATGAAGTAGATAACTTAAAAAAGCTATTATACTTTCCAGCTAGAGCTTTTCAACTATTAACTAATTAATAGCTTGTAAATTTTACTTCAGTTTCTATGTAATAATTAAGTAGCTGATAAACTAGGTTAAAGTTTTAAAGAAATTATATAAATTAACATCAGAAGAAATATTGAGTTTTTTCCTTAATCTTCCTTTTTTAATCTGTACTGACCGATGTTGCATAAATGAAAAATCAGCAATATCTTTTGAAGAAAGACCCAGTAGGATCATTCCACATAATGATAATTCTGATCTTGTCAGTTGAGAATTATGTTTGAAAAGGTTTTGAAAGAATGTAGGATGGGTCTCCTCAAATCTATTGAGAAACTTAATATCATTATTTTTTGCCAGACTAAGCAACTCAGTAAAATATTCATCAGGTATGGTGCTCCTTATTTCTGAGGTTTTTTCTTCCGATATAGGAACAGAAGAATCTTTATTTTTTTGTTTTTTAGGGTATTTGAAAAATAAGATAATAATTACTCCCAGAATAGAAAGAAATATGATAAGATAGAGTGTAGAGTGTTTAGTAATCGAAGAGTTATTATTTTCTATTGCTTCGCTCGTTGAAATGTCTATTGCTTCATTTCCGGATTTATTTAAGCTGTCATTCAGTTGATTATATTTTGTTAAATACTCATTCTCTTTTTCAAATTGATTAAGTTTTTTATACGTTAATGCAACTTTTTGATAGACTTCAGGCAGTTTATTAATTCTTCTTGTCTTCTTTAAGATTACAAGAGATTTCTCATAAAACTCTAAAGCCTTTGTATAATCTTTTTGTTTAAAACACAATTCAGCATAATAAAAGTAAATAATACCAGGTCGGGTTGTTAAATTATCTTTCTTTTTTAATAGTATGAGTGCATTATTAATATAAAATGAAGCGGAATCCAGATTATTGGTCTGTCGTAGATGATAATTACCTATTAACGCACTATTAAGAGCAGAAGGATCTACATCAAATCCTTTATGATAGTAGATGAAGGCAGAATCTTTATTTTTATCAAGCAGAAAATCAGCTCTCTGGTCATATATATTCCCTAACAGCCATCCTTTTTCATCTAATTTGTTACCATAATAGATCGCTTTAGAATTGTACTTTAAAGCGGTTGATATCAATCCTATGACATAATTCATTTGCCCATATTCATGGTATAATCTGGTATAGACAAAGTCATCGTTGATTCTGAAAGCTATTTTTTCAGCTAATTTTAAATAATGTTGGCTTAATTTATAATTTCCAATGGTTCCAAAAATATTTGAAAGATTTATATATGCTAAAGCTTCTCCTTTTTTATAATTTTCTTCTTTTGAAACTTTGATTATTTCATTATTCACAGATATGACCTCTTCCTTTTTTCCCTCTAATCTAAGTCTGTCACTTTTGTTTAAAGCAAGGTTTATGTAAGTAATATTATTCTTTTTATTACAACCGTTCAGAAAAACTAAAACTGAAATTATTAAAAGCCACTGAAATAATCCCTTATATTTTACCTTTAACAATAGACACATGCCATAATTTTAATATTTTTTATCATAAAATTGCAAAAATGAAGCCAACTAAATTCATTGTACGCCTTACTGGAAACGATATTTATACTACAAAGAACTTATTTCTCTAGTCTGTTACTAATTTACAAAATAATTCTAATTTATGTTAAAAATAAACTGAAAAGGTTAAATATTATAATCTACTTTTAATATGCTTTTTTAATATTTATTTATTTTTTAACATTTTTTTATAATTGCTTTTTTTAGATCTTCGTGTATGTTTTGTTGGTAAATTCATCTTATTTGGTAGGTTTTGTTGTTTTATTTTAATTGATTTGCTTTTTTAGATGCAAAATATTTGGCGATATATCGCTTTATTATTTATATTCGTTATCTAAAATTATTGAATGAATGAAAAAAATCTACTTTTTATCTCTCTTATGTTTAATTGTACTATTTTCTTGTAAAAATGATGATAGAATAGAAGGAGTACCGGGCGAAAGTTCTTTTGTTAATTTTGATATTAATGCAGTTCCTTATGCTAAATTATCTACCTATTCTTTCTTCACCGGAGACTTAAAAAATTTAACCCCATCTAATAAGGTAATACCTTATGAACCTGCGAGCTCACTTTTCACGGATTACGCTTTAAAAAAGAGATTTATCTGGATGCCCGATGGAGTAAAAGCTACTTTCGATGCGGACGATAAGACACTGAACTTTCCTGTGGGAACTGTTTTAATAAAAAGTTTTTATTATAATACAGTACAGCCCAACAATACAACGAAGATACTTGAAACTCGACTAATGATTAGAAAATCAAGTGGCTGGGTGTTTGCGGAATACTTGTGGAATGATGACCAGACTGAAGCTAATTTAGTTACGGGAACTGATTTTACAAGTGGTAGCTCTAAAAATTTAACCTTCAAAAAAGAAAATAATGACGTCATGACAATTGATTACAGAATACCATCTGAGTCAGAATGTTATGCTTGCCATAAATTAGATAATAAACCAATTCCTATTGGTGTGAAGCCGCAAAATCTTAATACAGCCTATAGCTACTCCGGCGGAGTTAAAAATCAACTGCAAAAATTAGTGGATGAAGGTTATTTGGTTAGCTATCCCTCTAATATTGTTTCCACCGTTAATTATAAAGATACGAGCAAGCCTATAGACATCCGATTACGGTCCTATTTAGATGCCAATTGTGCGCACTGTCATCAGCAGAATGCACGTTGTGATTATCGTGCTATCAGATTAAGCTTTAGTAAAACAACAAACTTAACAAATATGGGTGTTTGTGTATTGGCTGATGAACCTATCGATGCGTCACTACAAAAAATTATAACTCCCGGAAACCACAATAAATCGGTTATGAGTTTTAGACTCAATTCTGTAAATGAAAGCAACAGAATGCCCTTATTAGGAAGAACTATAGTACATGATGAGGGAGTGGCACTCCTAAATCAGTGGATTAATTCCCTGAATCAAAACTGTCCGTAAAATTAATAACAACTAAAATGAAGAAAATATGAGAAAAAATTTATCCTTTTTTGTTTTATTATTCAATATAACATGGGGAATAGCACAATTAACGTGTGCTTCTGCAGTGAACCTTACCCTTGGAACACATACTGCACCGAGTATTACTGGGACGGCTCCTACCACAGCATGCTCTTTAGGAAGCCCTGGAACTGCAGGATTATGGTACAAATATATCCCTGTCCAAGATAAGACCATTACCGTTTCTACAGTAATTGCAGGACAAAATACAGATACGAGGCTGATGGTATATAAAGGAAGTTGTGGAGCATTAACCTGTGTAACAGCGAATGATGATTTTTCAGGAAATTCGTCACAGGTTTCTTTTACAGCATTGGCAGGAACTACATATTATATTGTCTTTGATAACAGATGGTCTAGCTCAGGTTTTAATTTTACAGTAGTTGAAACAGCACCTGTGATCAATAGACTTTCGTTTACAGCCCTACCAGTAAGTGTAGCGGGAAACTTTAATCACTGTATAGTTGATATGAATGGCGATTATTTGGATGATATTGTATCTGTTGTAAATAATACCCAAATGGTGATCTCCTATCAACAATCGGGAGGTGGATTTAGTAATGTTACTTATACAATTCCCAATACGGTAGTACAACCTACCTGGAGTATTGCTGCCGGAGATTATGATAATAATGGTTTTAATGATCTGATCTATGGTTCAGGGAGTGGAATTGCTTTTGTAAAAGCTAATGCTGATGGAACAGGATATACTTCTGATAGAAAACCTCAGTCATTTTTAACACAGCGTACAAACTTTATAGATATTAATAAAGATGGCAAACTAGATGCTTTTGTATGTGATGACAATGCCCCAAACAGATTTTATATAAATGATGGGACGAATATGAACCATAATCAGGGAGGATTAGGCGATTTTCCTTCAGGAGGAAACTACGGCTCTATCTGGATCGATTATGATAATGATGGAGATATGGATATGTATATTGCAAAATGCAGTGGTGGGGGCTCTGGGCCTGGTGGAAATATAGATGAATTGCTTAGGAATAATGGTAATGGAACTTTCACGAATGTTGCTGTTGCTGCAAATATGGCCAACCCGACGCAGACATGGTCTTCAGCTTGGGGAGATTTTAATAATGACGGTTGGATGGACGCTGTCGTAGGAATAAATTCAATTGCTAATGGTCTCAGTAAAGTAATGAAAAATAATGGCAATGGAACTTTTACAGATGTTTCTATAGGTTCGGGATATGATGTTGTTAATAGCTTAAGCAGAGAATACGTTGCGTACGATTTTGATAATGACGGATTTCTTGACGTTCTGGGGGCAGGTAATACAATTATGTTTGGCGATGGAGGATTTAAATTTACTCCCAATCTTACTCCCTATAGTTTAGATTATGATAACAGACCAATTGGAGACCTTAATAACGATGGTTTTTTAGATATCCAAAATGGCAATACGGTTATGATGAACGATGGAAACACCAATAAATGGCTAAAGGTAACATTACAAGGAACTCAGAGTAACAGAAATGGAATTGGTACAAGAGTAGAGATCTATGGTGCCTGGGGAAAACAAATTCGTGATGTACAAAGTGGTGTAGGATTCCAGAATATGAATACATTGAATACCCATTTCGGAATTGGTCAGGCAAGTGCCATTACGAAAGTCGTTATAAAATGGCCTTCAGGTTTGGTTGATACCCTATATAATGTGACACCCAATACAACATTGCATGTTGTTGAAGGAACACATCTGGGTGTAAAAGAAGTTCAGAATACAGAGGATTTATTTACTGTTTATCCAAATCCAAGTGAAGATATGATCAACTTTAAATCTAAAAATGATTTTAGCCCGGTAGAGGCAAAATTGTACGAATTAAGTGGTAGAATTGCTTTACAGACAAAGGTAGAAAGAAATTCAATTTCAATTAAACAATTAACTTCAGGTGTTTACATACTTGTTTTAATTGATAAGAATGGTAAAACATATTCTCAGAAAGTGACGAAAAAATAGAAGATGATCAGTTAATAATAACTATTTACTGCAAGGTCGAAAGGCTTTGCAGTTTTTTTTGATTAAAGAATTAGTCTTTTTCCGGATCAAATTTATTCAAGAAAAGGAAAACAGCTACTCCTGAAAGCACAGACATTGTTGTCGCTAAAATGATACTTCCGATCACATATTGAAGCAGATTATTCTTTATTAAATCAAAATTTAATTCCTGATTTAGGATATTACTGTCTCCATGCACAAAAGGGGCTCCTATAAATAATGAAGCTGCAATAATAAATGGAATAAAAGGTGGTAAACTAACATTAGATGCAACGAAGGCTAATACCTTGTTCAATTTAAAAAGAACAGACAGTGAAATAACCAATAGGGTCTGAAATCCCCAAAAAGGAGATAGTCCTATAAAAACACCCATTGCAACAGAAAATGCCTTAATACGATTGGTGCCCGCACTCTCCAGAACATCCTCTTTGATGAATCTTTTAAAACTTTTCTTTCTGAAATTATTGATAAAGTTTCTTGGTATAATATATATTAAAGTGATGCTGACAAGAATAGTGTTTAAGATACTTATTCTTGTGAAATCCTTAAAGGGTCTGAAATGTGAAACCCTTTCTGCTGGATCATACAATACCTTAACGGGAACGTTTTTAACGGGAATGTTTCTCCAGGCTGATCTGACTATGATCTCAATTTCAAATTCAAATTTTGGGGTAAAATATTTTTTAGGAATTTTGAGCAAAGGATACAAACGATATCCAGATTGGGTATCTTCTAATTTAATGCCTGTTTCAAACCAAAACCAAAAATTAGAGAAACGATTTCCAAAACTGCTTTTCTTTGGAATACCGTTCTGAGACATATTTCGATTACCGATCAATAAAACATCTTCCTTCTCATTCATTAGGGCTTCAACAAAAACCGGAATATCATCAGGGTAATGTTGCCCATCAGAATCTATGGTTATAGCATAACGATAGCCTAATTGTTTTGCCTTTCTGAATCCTGTTTTTAAACCATTTCCTTTTCCTTTGTTTTCTTGTAATGAGATGATCGTGATCTCGGGATAACTGTTTAATATTTGAGTCGTAGAGTCGGTAGAGCCGTCGTTAACGACAATAATATCAGGGGTATAGCCCAATACTCCATCAATAACTCTGTTTAGAGTTTTTTCATTGTTGTATGTGGGAATTAAAATACAAATTTTCTTTTCGGAAATTGCATTTTGTACTTCAGGAAGGGTCATTGTTTTATTTTAGCGAAGCTTTTTCTGCAGAGGTAAAAGTTTTAGACTGTGCTGCAAATTTCTGAACATAGCTTTTTAAAGCCGAACTTTGTTTGCTGTAGTTGCTCAAAATGAATGCTTTATCATCTTTTAAACTGGAATGATATCCAACGATTTTAGGAATGTTTTCCTGAACACTTAAGCGGATCACTCTTAATTCAATGTTATTAGGATTACTTTTTATAATACTTTCAAGACTTGTTGCCCCTGTTTTTACAAATGATTTCCTCTTTCCTTTTTCCGTGGTTACTTTAGCTGCCATGATTTGTGCTGCTGCTTTATAACCAGAAATGATAGGATCTGATGAAGACTGTTTTTCAGCCACACTGATGAAAGCCTGTATATTGGCGTTGGATTGATTTGCTTTCGCATAGCTATTTCTTAAGGCCTCTAAATCTGAAGATTGAAAGAAAAAAAGAAAAGCTGTTACCAATGATAAGATCAGTTTCATAAAGTTTGTCTTTTATAATTAACTGACATTTTTAATGCAATTGTCTCGCCAAATAAAGTTGTATTTTTTACTTTAACCTCGTCTTCGGTTTCATTGATGTCCAATTGTACCATCAGATCTGGAGTTTCAAACGGATTAATGATCGCCATAAACTTCACATTGGAAGCCGTTTTTAAAAATAATTTTAAACCCGTAAACTCTTCAGTAAGTTCCTTTACAATCTGCATCATACATACTCCGGGAGTTACCGGATTTCCTGGAAAATGGCCTTTGAAAATATCGTGATCCTTGTTTAACGTAATGTTTGCAATGAAACTTCCGTTTTCAGCTTTCTCGTAAGATTGTAAGGTGTAAAAGTCTGTAAGAATGGTCTGCATTTTTTACTCGGTTTCTGTTATTTGAAATAGCTTTATATTGATCTTAAAATCTTTGTGTTGAAGATTTATACTATCCGCGAATATATGTTTTTTTGCCTCAAAACTAAAATCGATTTTTGGTTTATTATTCTTAGTAAACATGATCTGACTGAGTAAACCATTTTCTTTATTAAAGAACAGATAATACTTTTTATCATCCGTCTGAGAAAGATAAATCCTTGAATTGGTATTTTCGAAACTTTCACTTACAGGATATTTCTGTTTCAAAAGTTGCTGGAAATCATTTCGTAAAAAATTTTTAACGATTTTTTTATCTAAATCAGGAATGATATAATTAATCTTGAAATCCTGATCAGAGATTTCAAAATCGATAAGTTTATTTCCAAAATCTGAAGTTAATGCAACACGGTGCTTTGTTTTACTTATTTTTTTAACAATCAAAATTCCACTGATATGGTTCTTATAAATATCGATCTGACATTTATAGACGTAATCTTCTTTAGAAGAAAAGTATAAGTTTTCAATTTCTTTCTCGGAATTAGGAATCGTTTTTACATCTGTAAGCTGATAGGTTTTACAGGATATAAACAATAAAAAAAGAATACTATAGAGAAAACTCTGAAGCAGAAATCGGCGCATTGATCTTCGTGTTTTTGAAAACAATATTCGTAGTATCCCCAGATGCTTCCAACATATTAACCTGTGCAACAGTAGATTCGTTTTTAGGGAAATACAGCTCGATCTGTCTGATATATTTTAATAACTGAGCAGATTTGGGAGTAAACTTCGCGATATTATAATTGGTACTTTTAAAGTAAGTTACTGTAAATTCAGGATCAGTAAACATTTTTCCGTTAGAGCTGCCTACAATTAATTTATTGATTTTTTCGAAAGTTTTACTTTTTGCATCAACAGAGGATTTCTTTCCCTGATCATTGATAAAGATTTTATTTTCTTTAAAAACAATACTGTACTGATAAGGCTTTGTATATTTCCAGCTAAGCATATTCGGAGATTTTAGAGACATTTTACCATAAGTAACAATGTTTTTATCTAAAAAGTCCATTTTTTTTGTTTGTGTAAAATCACTCTGCAATGTTTTGATTTGCTGAGTTTCTGAAGATACTTTCGTTACAAATGCTTTTGCCTCAGATCCTGTCATTGCCGTATTTTGTGCAAAAAAGAAACTGGAAACTAATAAAAATGCTCCGAAAGCAATATGTTTAATCATTTTTCTTTGATTTTATAATTGAATCGATGGTAAAAGTTGAATACTTTTTATCCTTCAAAAATAGCAATAAATCTACCAAAACGTTATAAGTCTTTTCAGAAGTATCATGGAGAAGAATAATGCCACCGGGTTTTATTTTTCCAGTAATTCTTTTGTAGATCTTCTTTTTGTCATCAATCACCGTATCTAAAGAGCGGATATTCCATCCAATACTTTTTTTACCAGTTCTTTTGATAGCCTTTGCTATTGATGGGTTGGTAACTCCAAATGGAGGCCTATATAAATAGGTCATCCTATTTCCCGCCAAAGCAATTGCTTCATCACACTTTTTGATCTCTTCGATCATTTTTACAGTAGATAAAAACCCCGTTGAATTAGAATGTGAGTAGGTGTGATTTCCAATACAATGGCCTTCAGCAATAATTCTTTGAAAGGTTTCTGGGTATTTTTCAATCTGTTTTCCAATGCAGAAAAAAGTCGCTTTTATCTGATGTTCCTGAAGTAAATCTAAAAATCTGGGAGTGAATTCTGTCGGTCCGTCATCAAAAGTAAGAGCAATTTCTTTTATTCTTGTTCTTTTATGGGTAATGCTGTTTACGAAATATCCTAATTGAATATCAAATGACCCCCAGACAACAACAGCCGAAAAAGCCAGGAAACAAAATATATAGACCCAGAAACTCCCGTGAAACGCATATATAAACACATTACAGAAAAGATAAAATAGGATAAATGGATAATGTTTCACCTTTTATATTTTTAGATTTGTATTTTATATTGATGTTATTCAGAGTGAAACGTGAAATCTAGATTAATCTTTGAATATCAATTTTGTGTTTCAGCCAGACTAAACTTTTCCCAATAGTACCAAACTGTGATCGTCTCCTAAAAGATGATTGTATAAGAGGATATTTTTAATATGATCTTTTTTTACCGGTTGAATCTTCATTACTTCCGGAATATGTTGATTTTTGAGGATATGGCAAGCCATAAATGTCGAAAAACCACTGGCCGTATTAAATTCTCCACTCAAATGTTTATAATATAATAATGCAGATTCTGGAAATACATCCATTGCTTTTTTATAATAAATATCTGATTTCTGATCTCCACTGAGTCCAAGAATAACAGCATCAATATCTTTATGGGTTAAGTTATTTTTCGTCAGAAAGTTTTCAATAAATCGTTGAACCTCATTTTCCTCTAAGGTATTAATAATTTGAATGTCCTTAACCTGAGCATATGAATTTTCCGTCTGGTTTTTACCAATAACAAAAAAGCTAGAACCTTCACCCCAGATTACACCTTGAGTTTGTGAGTTTAAAAAATCGAGAGGTAGATCCTCAGTTTTCTTAATGATGTTATGGAGTTTATAAAGCTCCATCGTTCTTTCCGTCTGTTCATCCGTAGAACCTACTAAAACATTTTCTGCTTCATCATCCAGTATTTGGAGTTTAGCGTCCAAAAGAGAAAATTCTAAGGATGAAGAAGTATTCACATAAGTGAAATTATAAGCATGGCATTGCAGAGCTAAAGCAATTTGGCCCGCGACTGTATTATGAGTTGATTGAATAAAATAGGTAGGTGTTAAAAACTCTTCCTGATTGTCGATCACGTTTTTTAAAAACTTTTCAGAATCCTGGGAGCACCCCATCCCTGTACCTACAATGATAGCATCTGGCTTTTCAATTCCAGCCTCTTTTAATGCGTGCTGAGAAGCTACTGAGCTCATCTTTACTGTTTTAGACATTCTCCTGATCATAGCAGGAGGAATGAACTCTTTGTAATTGGGTTCAATTGTTTTTACAATCTGAGTTGAATTTTCAGGTTTCAGATTATAGAAAAAATTTTCGTTTAAAGTATCCTGAACAGAAATACATGAAGCACTATTGATGTAAACTACTTTCATGATTTTGAGAAGATTAAGGTTGAACAGTTTCCTCCAAACCCAAATGAATTGGACAGCACATGATCGATGTTTTTCTTCTTAAGCTCTGTGACCGGAGTTAAATCAAATTCTTCCATTTTATTTTTGAAGTTCAAATTTGGAAAAATAAGGCTGTGTTGCATAGCCAGAATAGAATACACGGCCTCAATTCCTGCAGCGGCAGCCAGGGTATGCCCTGTGAATGCCTTTGTAGAACTAAATTCAGGGACGTTTCCTTCTCCAAAAATCCGGATCATAGCAATTCCTTCTGACAGGTCATTATTGGGGGTTGCCGTTCCATGAACATTAATATAATCAATCTGTTCTTGTTGAAGTTTGGAAACATGTAATGCCTGTTGCATTGCTAAGTATGCTCCCTGTCCATTTTCTGAAGACGCGGTTTGATGATGAGCATCATTTGCATTTCCATATCCGGAAAGGTAAGCCAGCACTTTTTTATTTTCCTTTTTTACTAATTCGTCGGATTCCAGTACCAGAAAAGCGGCAGCCTCACCTAAATTTAATCCTTTTCTATTTTGATCGAAAGGAGTGTTATAGGAATCAGTGAGGATCATCAGGGTATTAAATCCGTTCAGAGTAAACTTTGAAAGTGAATCTGTTCCACCGACAATCACCCGATCCAAAACCCCATTTTTAATAAGTTTTGCTCCCATCATAATCGCGTTAGCTGCCGAAGAGCAAGCTGTACTGATGGTAGAAACCATTCCTTTCAGACCCAGAAAGTCTGCAATTGCTAATGAGGAATTTCCTGCATCATGAGAATCGATATATTTTTGCTTTTCAGGAAAGTCTTCGTAGTTATAGAAATATTTTTCGGTGATATCCATTCCTCCTACACTTGTGGAAGAGATGAAACCTGTTTTGTAGGCATTAATATCTGAAATCCCAGCACTTTCTACAGCTTCTTTTGCAGCAACCATTCCTAATAAAGAGGTTCTTGTTACATTGTTGTCTTCATTTAATTGAAGCTGTTGTACAAGTTCTTCATTAGAACGTTTTATTTCACCCGTTTTTATTTTTCCGGCATGACGGGTCTCAAATAACTGAATATCTGAAATACCATGCTTACCAGATTGTAAAGAGGTGAAATTTTCTTCTACATTGTTACCGATAGAAGAAATAATGCCCATTCCTGTTATGGCAATTTTATGACCCATTAATTATTTTGTTCTGTTTTCTTCGATGAATTTTGCCATCGTATCGATCGATTGAAAAATTTCTTTTCCTTTCTTTGGATCAGCTAATTTTATTCCGTAGTCTTTGTCAAGAAGAACAATCAGCTCTAAAGCATCAATAGAGTCCAGTCCTAATCCCCCTCCAAATAATGGATCTGTGTCTTTGATTTCCTCCACTGAAATGTCTTCAAGGTTAAGAACTTCTATGATTTTGTGTTTTAATTCTGATTTTAAATTTTCCATAATATATTAATTGTAGTGTAGAATGCACCAATTCGTATTTTCTTTATTGGATTGTTACATTGCTAGACTGTTACATTTTTATTTTTTTCACAAGGTTAGCAAATATACAAAAGCTTTATAACTTTCCTGATATAGTTCTACCCAGCCACATAATACCTTTTCTGCCTTTTTAGTCTGTAAGATTTGGGTGGCATAATCGGTTAAAAATTTTTCGTCAAATTCGTCCAAAACAAAAAAAGCATTTTCAGTTTGCATTTGATGTCTGATACTTATCTCCCCTACGCAGATATTGGGTAGCGTATAAACAAAAACAGCCGGACTTGGAAAGTAGTTATTCTCAGAGTTAATGCTGTCCTGATATTTAAAATCAGTATCTAGGCTGGAGGATTTATTAGCAAAAACCAATGCAGTACCATTGTTGTCCCGATCTTTCAACAGCATTTCAGCAGACAAAAAAGCCAATTTGCTTAAGGAGTCCATTTTATGAAATTTGGGATAATTCATATCAAGACTTTTATAAGCTTCTTTTGCAAACTCCTGGAATGCTGTATCCCTGCTTTCAAAAATAATATTTCCGTTAACCGTGATGGTTGAATTTTCTATAGTACAAGTAGCGTCTTTCTTCATTTTTTCCGGGTTTAACATTTTTCTAAGACAATTGCTGCATTACAACCTCCAAAGCCAGACGCCGTTTTCAAAATATATTTGATGGTTGCAGGTTGCTTTTCTTCTATAATATTCAAAGGTAGGGAAACTCCCATTTCTTCAAAATTTTTAGACGGAATCAGAATGCTGTGTTGAGCACTCTCCATAGAAATAATGCTTTCTAATAAACCGGACGCCCCTAAGCAATGTCCATAGAATCCTTTCATACTATTTAAAGGTGTATTCTGTAATCCCATTCTGTTAAATGCAATAGCCTCCATTTCATCATTATATAATGTTGCCGTTCCATGTGCAGAAATAAAGTCAATGTCGTTTGCACTCACTTTAGCTTCTGTCATTGCATTTTTAATACTTGCATACAATCCGTCTCCAGTTCTTGATGGGCCAGAAATATGATTGGCATCATTGATAGCAGAATCTCCTGTAACTTTAAACCTAAATTTTTCGTTTTCAGTTTTCTCTCCTGTAATATAAGCTGCAGCTGTTGCTTCACCAATATTTATTCCGTTACGGTTTTTATCATATGGTTTGCAAGGTTCTGCTCCTATAGCCTGAAAAGAATTGAAACCTGAAATTACAAATTCAGTGATTTCATCTCCAGCGATGACAAAAGCATCTTTATATTTCCCAGCTTGAATTAAATTTTTAGCAACAGCAAGAGCCATTACTCCGGAAACACAAGCGTTAGAAACTACAATGGGTTTAGTTTTAAATCCAAAAAAATCAGCAATTTTTTGCGCTAATGCAGAAAGGAAAACTCCTTCCGGTAAAGAAGATTGATTTTTCAGTAAACTGATATTCCCCTTTGTAGTAGACAAAATAAAAGCAGTATCATGTGTAATGTTATGTTTTTCAACCAAAGGTTTTAGGCATAACAAAAACATTTTTTCTAATCTCGTAAAATTTTGATCGGAAAAGTTCTTATTAAATGCTTCTTCTAATTTTTCTGTATCTAGTATTGAAGCATAAAAAGCCTCCTGATTTTTAATAATTTTGTGCAGTGCTACTCCAGATTGGTTTTGTAGTAGAGCATTCCAATTATCCGTTACATTCATTCCAAGTGGAGTGACACAGTTATAGTCTGTAATATAGATTTCTTTCATCATAAAAGTCCCATTTTATCCTTCCAGTTCTGAAAAAACACTGGATTATACAGACATAAATTCCCATCAGAATCTAAAAACACCTGAATGGTCTCACCACTGCAAACCAGTTTATTTTCATGGTTAAACAATTCATATTTGAAAATTAATTTTGCTGCAACTGAATTAACGAAGGTAGTTTCGATCCTGAAAGTTTCTCCATATTTTAAAGGTAGAAAATGCTCACAAGTACTTTTGACGATAGGAGTTAAGTAACCCGCTTCCTGAATATCCAGATAAGACAGTCCATGTTCTCTTCCAAATGCTTCTCTTCCATCCTCAAAATAGACAATATAATGCCCGTGCCAGACAATTCCTAAAGGATCTGTTTCATTGAATCTTACTCTGATTTCCTCAGAAACGCTAATGTTTTTTTCTTTAGACTGCATTTTGTTTCCTTTCGTAAAAAATAGAAATTGTGACCATTGCGATATAAAATAAAAATAATAAAATGAGTTCTTTAGCTATATCAGTAACTCCACTATTTCTTAGAATAATATCATAATAAGCATTTAATCCCCAGTTCATAGGGGAGAACTTTGCAACATGCTGCATGAATTCAGGCATCAGAAAAACAGGAACCCAAATTCCTCCTATGGCCGCTAATACGACAACAGAAGTGGCGCCAAAAGGGGCAGACTGTTCCTGAGTGTTGGCAATTGTTCCCAATAAAACACCAAAACCAATAGCTGCCAATCCAGCAAATAATGTTACAATAATAAGATGAAACATTTTTCCTGAAACATCAAAAGCCGGCAGATCCATATAAGGGAAAAGATACATTCCAACTGCTACCATGAGTAAGAACTGTATCATACAGATGATAAGGTAAGTGCATGTTTTGCCCAAAATATGAATGTAATAGGGAGTAGGACTCACTCTGGCTCTTACGCTTGTGCCCTGGCTTTTTTCTTTAACTAAATTAATAGAAAGAGGAACTACAATGAAGAAGATTGCAAAAAGTGTCCAGGCAGGAACATTATGCTGAACAGAATTCGGAATGATTTCGACATTTCCTTTTGAGGGTGTGATTTCCTTAAAGCTGATCAGATTTTGGTTTTCCGCCATGTTTTCGGTGGTTCCTAATTGATCCTGAAAAGCTTTGTATATCTTTTTGTTTTCAATCTCAAAAACCATTTTATTTACAGAATTCATTACTGAGTTTTTGAAACCCGCATTGGTAGCTGGATCAAAATACAAATGAATTTCTTTAGCTTTTGAAACGTGTTTTTTAATAGATGCAGAATCCGCTTCTAATCCAAAAGAGCTGACAATGGTCTGAACCTTAGATTCGATATTGGAATTTAGATCTTTTGTTAAGTTTTTAGGAATAACAATAGCCATCTGATACTTTCCTGAAAAAACGGCATCCTGAGCAGATTTTTCATCGTAATTCGTTAGTAACTGGAAAGTTTTACTGTTTTCAAGCTCCTTTTTTATATTTTGGGAAACTTCAGATTTATCCTGATCAATGAAAATAATAGGGATTTTTGAACCTTCAAGATTTTTAAATGTAGAATCCTGAATTAAGGTGATTGTTACAATCAACAATAAAGGCATTACAAAAATAATGACGATACCTCCGATATCTCTTTTTAATAAAAGAATTTCTTTTACAAAGCTTCGCCACAATTTATACAACAACATCTCTTAATTCTTTTCCGGTTAATGAAATAAAAACATCTTCCAGGTTTTCAGCACTGGATATTTGTGATACGAGTTCTTCCGGGGTTCCGACAGCGTGGATTTTCCCTTTATCTATAATCGCAATCTTTGTACAAAATTCTTCCGCTTCAGAAAGGTGATGGGAAGTGTAAATAATGCAGGTTCCATTTTTATTGAGTTCCTGAAGGAAATCGATGATTACTTTTTTAGACTGAACATCAACACCCACTGTTGGTTCATCCAGGAAAAGTACTTTTGGATTGTGTAGAGTTCCGGCAATAAGATTGCAACGACGCTTCATTCCTCCCGAAAATTGCTCTACTTTTTTATCTGCAAACTTTGACAAACCCATTAATTCTAATGATTCATCAATGGCTTTATGAAGTTTTTTATGTTTTAAACCATATAAACTTCCGAAAAACATCAGATTTTCTTTAGCCGTAAGAGTAGGATAAAGTGCATATTCCTGTGGAACAATACCAATAATCTGTTTTATTTTAAAGCTGTCTTTTTGAGGAGATAGACCATTGATTTTAAATTGCCCTGATGTTGGTTTTATCAATCCTGAAAGCATAGAAATCAAAGTTGTCTTACCAGCTCCGTTTGGCCCTAATATTCCGTAGATCTCATTTTTTTCAATATTCAATGAGATGTCATTTACAGAAAATTCTTCTGCATGCTTATACTTTTTATATAGATTTTTAATCTCAATAATATGGTCTGCCATGTTAGATCGCTTTTCTTAATTTTTTATAGAAAGCTTCTTCCAGGTCCGCAATATGTAGCATTGATTTTGAAAGCTCCTGATAAATATTGCTTTTCGAATTTCTGTTCTTATAAACCCGGGCAATATCCACTGCAAAGTCACGCCAAAGATCTCCGATTGCAGTAATTTCTTTTGAGAGTTCCCTTAATTGATCGTTTTTAAGAATCTCTGCTGCTTCCTGCAAAAATGCACCATAAATAAACCTGAAACCTCCGCCTCCGGTTCCTATCTCTTCCTGCATTCTTATTAACTGTCCCAGATAGTGATTGGTAACTTTCGTTCCTTTTTTATCGGCCCATTTTGGAATGCTTTTCGCCACCCATCTCATGGCCCTTACTCCAATAAGAGGAACGGGAGCAAGCATATTTTTACAGGTATCTTTTATTCCTTTTTTTATCGCCTCTTCTACATTTATGTTTTCAGGAATATAAACAGGGTAGTACATATGACCTTTTGGAGGTAATGCCCCTTTCGCATATCTTACTTTTTCAAGCTCTGCCTCAGAAAGGGTCGTTACATAATTCATAACAGGATCACTGATTAAGAACTTCCCATCCTCTTTTCCATAAACTACCAGATTATGAGCATTGAAATGGAATTTGTACTCTTCCGGAAAATAAGTGAGATTAAAAACCCCAACCTGAAGTCCGGTGGGAATATTATTTTGTAAGTTCTTTTCTAATGCTAATTGTGCATCTTTAGGATTAGAAAACTTTTGTCTTTTAATTTTAATACCCAATCTTTTTGCTGCCTTACTGAAAATAGCTCCGGGCATTGGGCGATAGCTAAAACCAGGTGCAAAATTTACTTTTAAGAAAGGCAAATACACAAAAAATAACCCTGAACCTATTCCAAAAATCATAGGTTCACTTAGTTTTATACCTTTGTAGAGTAATAAATTAGAGGCAACACCGTTTTCGCAATGGGCAGTTTGATGGTGTTCAAAATTCAATTTCATCTGTACATTTTTTACGATTTCTTGGTCAGATGGAATTACACATAAAGTTTATGCTTCATTTCATTATTTTCCATCGAAATTCTTTAATTCCGATACTGTGATTTCAAATGCATCAGCATATTTTTTCAGCACAGTATCACTTAGTGTTTTAAATACTTTTGGTTTAGTATGTCTTTTTACCCGCCATTGCCATATTCCAACGTAGGCAGAAAGTACACTCAGGTCCATTTTATTTAATTCCATAAAATAAATAATAGGACTTGCTATTTGATCAGCAACATTTTGTCTGGCTTCTTCTATTCTCTCATTAATGAGAGCCATAGATTCGTCTAAAGCCAATTTCTTCGCTTCCCAGCCAATGCTGTTGGCTGTTGTATAATTATCATTTTCATCAGTAACATATACTACCTCGGTCATGTTCGCTGATTTCAGATTACTTTCATCTTGTGGGAGATCTTGCTTTTTCATCCTTTACTTTATTATTGTACTTTTTGAATAAACAAATTGATTTCAGCTCTTATCAATAATTCGTCATTATTATAAGTTTCACAAAAAATATTACAAATGTTTTCATATTGAGAAATAAGTGATGCTTTTGAGATAATGGTATCACCTACTTTCGGTAATGAAAAAATTTCAATCTTTTTGATGTTCGTTATAAAACCAATCACCTTTGTTTCTGGATCCGGACCTTCAAAAAAACTTTGTCCGACAATAGATGAACAGGTTTGTGCTGAATTTTCAATTAATCCGGCTTCTACAAATTCATTATTATGAACAAAAATATTATCTGTTGTTATTTGAAAGGAAGTAATGACGTTCTCTTTGGTCAACTCCAAAATGTAATCTACCATAAGCATTGGCTCACGATGAGGTAAAAAATGATGGATATTGATGATGTTTTCTTCCTTAATTTTCATTAAAATTATTTTACAACAGTTTTCATTTGAGAACTTGCTATGATAACATTATTCAACCTGGTAATGCTATTGACTAGTGTCACTCCCATCACTTCATTAAGAATAGTCACTTCTGTTTTTAATAGATCTCCAACTTTTGGTAATGCTTCAGCTTCAAAAGATTTAATGGCACCGATGTAACCGGTTGGAGCTTCTTTCCCCAATAGGTAATATTTATATCCGGTGTGTAAAGCTACACTTTGAGCCTGATGCTCTATTAATCCTGACGCCTGAAAAATACCGTCCTGAACAAAAATATTTTCCTCCTTGATAACAAATCCTGAAATTAAATGGTTTTCAGAATATTCAGAAAGTTCATTCACCATTACAAAAGGAAATCTCTGTGGAATAAGACTCTCCACAAAATCCTTATTTGATGTTGGTAGATTGATTTCCATTAGCAAACAGTTAATAATGCACAAGAATAAGCAAATCTTCCACTTTCAGGAACACAAAGAAGCACTTTTTCACCCTTTTTAAGTTTTCCGGAATTCATTAATTCCTCCAAAGCAATAAAAATAGAACCTGCTCCAATATTTCCAACTTCGGAAAGGTTAT
Source organism: Chryseobacterium paludis (assembly GCF_025403485.1). Lineage (NCBI taxonomy): Bacteria > Pseudomonadati > Bacteroidota > Flavobacteriia > Flavobacteriales > Weeksellaceae > Chryseobacterium > Chryseobacterium paludis. The sequence continues at coordinate 3,110,020 of NZ_CP099966.1, read as the reverse complement.
AATACCATTTTTCCCAAGGGAAATCCATTCCTTTTTTAGCAAACTCTTCTTTTAATCCATCTTTGAAATAGCCTGAAGAGATATGTGCTAAAACATGGTCAATTTTGTCAGGATCCAATTGATGCTTATCAAAAGAAGCTCTTAAACTTTCTGCTCCTTTTACTAAAATATATTGATCTAAAAGCTTTGTATCTTGTTTCAATGCAAAAAGAGATTGCTTTAGCCATTCATCAGAAGGATAATCTGCCCAAGATTTTAAACTACCATCTTCTTGTTTTTCGCAACCTGAATACATGCAAGCTTCAATCTCATGAGCGTAAGAATAAAAATCGATGAATTCTATTTTTAAAGAAACACTGTTTTCTCTTGGTTTATTTTCTAATAATAAAGCTCCGGCACCATCGGAAAGCATCCATCTGAGAAACTCTCTTTTAAATGCGATGATAGGTCTTTCTTCCAGTAATTTTAGATTTTCCGCTTCATGATTAAATTTATCTGCAGTCATCCAAGCTGAGAATCTTTCAGAACCTACGCAAACGGCATTATCCCGAACACCTGCTTTCACAGAAAGAAATCCATAATTAAAAGCATTCATCCCTGAATTACAAAGTCCTGTTGACGTATTTATTTCGATAGATTTTCCTATGTTCAGTTCACCATGTACCATAGAAGAATGTGAAGGCTGAATCTGATCGGCAGAAGTCGTTCCACAAGACAACAATTGCATATCATCTTTTGTGAAGTTTTCATCGAAAAGTCCTTCCACAGCTTTTGCTGTAATTTGAGCGTTGGTATGAGTAGGTTTCCCATTTTTATCCAATGCGTAATATCTTGTTTTAATTTGGTTATTTCTTAAAATTAAAGCTCTCGCCTTAGAAGGAGTGTCATTTACCAGACCAAGATAACTTTCCATTTCATCATTAGAAACCGGTTCATTTGGCAAGTATGTTGAAGCTTTGGTTATAAATACGTCGTTCATCTCTTATTTTAAATTTATTCCTTGTAAATATTTTTTTTCTTTTCGTCTTTTAGATCTTAAAATTGGTGCTAATAGTATGTGAAATACCAAAACAATAGGGGAAATAATCCATATTGCAGCCATCAAATATACCTTAAAGAATTTTATCAGCAATGGTCGCCTCTCTTTTTTCTTGATTATTAGATTAGACCATACAGTGAAGATTTTGTTACCCACTTTTTCCACCCTAACCAGGAAAGGTCTGATTTCTACAGCGCCATTTTTGACTAGCTCTGGCTGAAGATTTTCATAATGATTGTTATCAAAATGTCTTTTAATAATTGCGCCATACTTTCCAGCTCCGGCAATTTCTTCATCTGAAACTCCTGCTGCTGGCAACATCCCTGATTTTTCTTTCTTTCCGGTTGTCAGCCATCGTAAAATAGTTAGAACACTGGTATAATTATCATGTCTGTCTACCAATGCAATGTTTCCGACTAGTTTTGCATTTAGGTTCTTTAAATACACTTTAAGCTTTTCCTGAGATAGCATCCACATATTCCGGGTACCTGAAACTGTAACTACGGGAGTGTCTCTTAGAATATTTTCGGCATAGCCACTTTTTAAGAAAGAAATTATCGGAATAGAAGGTGTCAGGTACCAAACCTGATATCCAAAAATGATCAGATCATATTTTTTATTCAGAACTTCTTCCGGAGGTGGAAGTATTTCTCTGGGAATCTGTAAATAGGACTCTGGAAACGTGTTAAAGAAAACATCACCAGGCCATGGAAAAGGGAAGTCCTCCTTAAGTTGGATATTATAATAAGTAACGTTGTAGTCGTCCTTTTTATCCTCGAAAGGCTGAGCGATATTTTTTACAATATCCTCTAATTGACCCGTTTGTGTATAGTATAAGACAAGTATGTTCTTCTGCATGGACATTTTTATTGATTACAAAAATATACTTTTATAATTTATCTGTTAATTTCTTATATATTTTAATTGATTCTGAACTAAAATACGAATGATATTCACTGTTTTCAAACAATATATTTTTTATATTAAAAAAGATGATCACTTCAGGAAGCTGTGCAAGATTACCCAGATCATAGTTTTCATTAGATACTAAAAGCATACCAGCCTTTTTATTAATCTCTGAAAAGTCTTTTACATAATTAATTTTCCTTCTTTTTAACAGATAATTCTGTTCGGCAATTTCTCTTTTTTCAGTATCATGTATAAAACTGAATATTTTCCGGTTTGCCTCCTGAAGGGTCAGTAGAATATCAGTCTGACCATAGTCATCCGCGATATGAATGATCGTTGCATCTTTCGGAATGTACTTATTCAACTCAAAGTATGCCGACTTTTTGATGGTGAAATCTTTTTTAAGCTGTTTTACAATATCATTTTCTTTGTATAAAAAACTTAAAAACAATTTCTTTTTAAAATAATTTTCATCCTCAAGCTCACTTCTGAGTTTTGCAAACTCCACTCTAAAATAGGCGTTGATCTTTTTCGTTCTTTCCGAATAAGTGTCTCCAAATCGATTATCTTCTTTAAGGATACGTTCTCCTATTTTTACTGTAATACTTCCGTCATAAATGATAAAATCTCCTTTTGGTAATACTTCAGAGTTCCCATGAATATACATTGGAAGAATATCTAAATCCAGTTGCTCTGAAAGATAAAAAGCACCTTTGTGAAATCTATTGATATTATTGGTATAAGAACGCTCGGCTTCTGGAAAAACAACTAAAGAATATCCCTGCTGTACTTTTTCCCGCAACTTATCTATTCCATTTTCTATACCCTGGGATACAGGGTAAAAGCCTAATGCTTTTACAAGTCTTCCAAAAACAGGTGAATTGTAAACCCAATCATTTACTAAGTATATGATCTTGTAATTAGTCATTGCAAGAGCTAACGTATCTAGGAAAGAAGTGTGATTCGCGATGATAATTGCCGGTTTGCTGAAATTCTCTTTAGGGTTTTTTATCACTCTTTTCTTTACAAAAGGATTACTGTATAAAACTGATGTTAAAAATTTAGCAATAAATATTTTGATATACCTCAGTGTATTCCCTTTGGTGTTCTTCACAAAAACAGTTCCGAACAGAGAGAAAAGGAATCCTCCCAAACCATAGTAGATAAATGATACAACGGAGTGTAAGAATAATCTGAATGTAATAGGAGAAAGTCCTTTTTTTGCTCTGTTAATGATTAAAAATCTAAACCAGAATGGGTAGAGCGTTGAAGTAATAATGATTACAGAAAACATTCCTATGAGAGCGACCAATGCTAAAGAATGTAAAGCTGGATGTTTTGCAAAAATCAGTGAACCTATAGATAAGATGGTTGTAAAGACAGCCAGAATAATTGAGATTCTATAGGTAGGGAGTTCATTTTTCCCTGTTGTATGTTCCTTTTGCATTGCCTTGGTTAGGAATATACTGAAATCATCCCCAACCCCAAATATTAGAGTACACACTACTGTGCTGAAAATATTAAGCTCCAATCCCAGGAAATATAAAATTCCCGCTGTCACAATTCCTGTTAATACAATGGGAAACATGGTGAGAACAGTTAATTCAAAGTTTCTGAAAAATACAATGATCGTAAGAATGATGGCCAATAAAGAATAATTGATCAAAGTGTTGAAATCCCTTTTCAGCAAACCAAGAAAGTTTTCATTCATTTGCTGGCGGTCAATAGCCAGAGCATCATGTTTCTTTTCTACATCTTTTATGAATGCGTCTCTTTTACTTTCATCAAGCTTTACAACATTTGAAATAGTATAAAAGCCTTTTTCATTACTGAGAAATTCAGAAACCTGTAGTGCTTTTATCTTTTCGTAATCCTGTAAACTTAAAGTTGAATAGTTTTTATTTAAAAGATCAGTAAATTGTCCGAAAGCTGAATTGTTGAATCCAAATTTATTTCCATTGGTGATCAATTCAGAAACCGTTTGGCTTTTTTTATTGCTATCCCAGAATTTCTTCCAGTTTTCGATCTTTTTTTGCTGGTCTTTTTTAGATAATACGACATTTCCCAAAGAATTATAGCTTAAAATCTTTCCTTCTTTTTTTTCTTTTTCCAGAAACTGATTCAATTGGGTATTTCTTGTTAATGACTCTTCTTCAGAATTTCCATAAGAAATAGTATAAATTGATTTTGAAGTAATATCCGAAAGCTTTTGTAGCTTAGCTTCACTTATTTTAAGATCTTTAGGAATATAGTTTAAATCTCCAATGTCTTCATTAAAGCCTACATGGCGGAATCCAAATAAACAGGCAATAATTACCAAAGAACATCCAATGATCAGTGGTTTGTTTTTTTCATAAGGATAAGAACCAATCTTATCAATGAAATTAGTACTTGTTTTTCCAGATTTTTCCTTCGGGTGGTAAAGCTGGGGAACAATAATTAATGCTGAAATCGAAGAAAGCATTACTGTAATTGAAGCAAACAATCCCAAATCTTTCAGTGCTTCCGATCTTACAAAGATCAGACAAAGAAAAGAAACAGCAGTGGTAGCACTACTCAAAATGATGGGTTGAGTGATCTCTTTATAAAGCTCTTCAATATTATTGTTATGTTTGTAGTGGGTAAGAATATGCAGGGCATAATCAATTGTGATCCCAATTAAAATTGCTCCTACACTTAAAGAAATGGCGGAAATTTTGTCCTTAATAAAATATAATATGAGCAGGGCAAGCAGAACTGAAAATACAGTTGGAAGGAAAACGATAATAGGGGTGAAAAAATTTCGGAAATAATAAATTAATAAGATCAAAAGAACAGTCATAGAAATCATCACCGTATTCTGGATGTCTTTTTTTATCTGCTGGGCATTGGCTACGGCAATCACAGGAGAACCAAAATAACTTATTTCTGTTTTTTCCTTAAACTCTTTATTGACATCATCTTTTATTTTATTAAGTTCATCAACAAAAAATTCATTGTTTTTAGTGTCATTACTTTTATTTTTAGGATCAATGAAGAGTAAGAGATTTTTGCCGCCTCTGGTAACAATATAATTATCTTCAAGTTTAAAATCTTTACTGATGTTAAGTGTATTTAGTTTTTTAAGGCCCAGAAAAGTAATGCCCAGTGGATCTTTTTTTATAAATTCTTTAGTAACAAGACTCGTAGGAGAGACTAATGAGACATAGTTGCTTTCTACCTGCTTTGCAATACTGTCTTTTTGCAGTTTTCTGGTGATTTCCTTATAATCGTTCTCATCTAAAAATAAAGGTAAGTTTTGATTTACAAAATCAAAAGTTTCAGAGATTTCATTATCATTTACTTTTCCCTGAATAGCTCCTATATATTTTTCCAGGGGCGAGAGCTTATCTAAAAAGCTATTTGCTGTTTCGGACAATTGGAAATTATCATCAGAAGATTTATTTTCTATTATAACAATAATTTTGTCAGAAAAATTGAGTTGCTTAAGAATTTTTGCGGTCAGATCAGATTTTTCACTTTTGGGAATAATCTGATTAATGTCTTCCTCAAAATTTATTTTTGATGCAAAAAATAAGCATACAAGGGTAATCCCTACTGTAAATAATACAGAAAGGAGTTTGTTTTTAGAAATTAAATAATATAGAAATATAAAAAAACGATGCATCACGTTAAAAAATCAAGTTTGCAAATTTAATTTTTTAAGTATTAGTTCAAAACTTTTACCGCTTAAGTTTTGTCTGAAAATCAATAAAATGTTTAGGTAAAATGAAAAAAACTTATACTTTTGCAAATGTTCCCTATTAATAATATATTTTAAAACAAAATTATTCCTAATAAAAAGCTGTTTTGATATGTTGAAAATATTTGATGAAAAAATGAACGGATTTTTATTTACAATAATACTTCCGCTATTGCTGTTTTCGATGTCCTATTATGGATTTGAGTCTTCTTATACAAGACTGAAGACAGCGCCAGAGCCCCCCGATTATCTATTCTCATCTGTATATGCTTATAGGGTAATCCCTAATTATCTTAGTTTATACCTTACAGATACCGTAGGATACATTATTAATAATTATTTAGATTTTTTTCGCAAATTTCTTTTAAAGAACGGAACTGCATTTTATCATGGCCTTTTTTTAATGAATAGCTTTTTCTTTGTTCTTTCTTCTATTGTTTTTAATTTTATTCTCAAGTTGAAATCGATAGGGCCTCTTTTGAATATTAATGTAAGAAGAATAATCCATTTGCTTGCAGTTTTCTTTATCGTAATTACACAGTACGCACCTACTAATTGCGATATGATGGCGCTTTTTTGTTATTTATCAGGTGTTTATCTAACACTGAAATACCTACATACGCATAAATCTGCCTATTTCTATATTTTAATTGCTGTTATTTTTTTATCAACATTTGTGAGAGAAACGGCCTGCTTAAATATTGCTTTTTTTGCAGCACTTTTTATAAATGTTGATGACCTTAAGAAAAGAAACTTTAAATTTATCTGGAAAACGATCCCTCTTGTAGTGGCTTTTTTGATCCCTTACTTAGGGTTGAGATTAATGATTGTTCAGGAAACAACTTTTGTTGAAGGCTTTTATATTAATAGAAACTTTGAAAGCCCTTTTAATTTAGCAGGATTACTATTTGGATGTATTGTACTCTATTTTATGTACAAGCTGTGTATTTCAATTGAGAATAGGGCTGTTTTTAAAAAGTATCTCTTTTTTTCCCTGCCTTATCTTATGATGATAACTATGGTTGGGCTTTATTGGGAGGTTAGACTTTTCCTGCCGTTGATTCTTACTGGAATTGTAGTTGCGTATCACCAATTTAATAATGATCTGAATCAAGCATGAGTTTATTACACCCATATTATATAATTGCCATTATCTATATGCTATTTTTTAGCGTTCAAGAGGTTTTTGGAAATAAGGTAGACAAGAAATGGTTTTGGTTTTTAGGTATTTATCTAATAATAATTGCTGGACTTCGAGATAGTGTAGGTCCGGATTATGGGAGTTATAAAGGGATTTATATTTATTCAGACACAAAAGATTATTGGAGTATTTTTTTGAAGGCCCTGCATATCGAAGGCTCTGAAAATGTAGATATAGAATGGTTATATGCATTGATCAATAAAATATTACTCAATGTATTCAATGCTCCATTCTATATGTTGACTTTGGTAATAGCGATTTTTGCTATCTTTTTTAAGATCAAATACACTGAGGACAATACTTTTTATCCATTCACTTTTACATTGTTTATGTTTATCCCCAATTTCTTCATTGGAGAAAGTGGGCAAATCCGACAGAATTTAGGAACCTTTATTATTTATTTTGCGATCAGATATATTAAAGAAAGGAAGCTGTGGCACTATTTGTTGTTTGTCTTTATAGCTTCCGGTATCCACAATGTATGTTATATATTTTTACCAATGTACTGGCTTGCAAGGGTGCCATTGAATAAAACAGTCATGCTTGCATTAATTATAGGATCAATATTTTTATCTCCATTTGAGGTCTATAAGGTATTTGGTGATTTTTTAAGTAATATTGCTTCAGACAGTATGCTGGTAGAAGGCTTTAACGGATATGTGGACGAGACCGCTCAAAGGCTGAATGGAGGCTTTGGTATTCCTGAAGCCCTGATGGCGATCCTGACATTCTTTTTGTTTGTTTTTGATACTCCAATGAAAGAGAAATATCCATACTACGAATACCATAGAAATTATGCAGTAATTGGAATTTGTCTTTATTTTATATTTAGAAATAATCCTATATTTTCATCAAGATTGGCAGGCGCATTTATTGGCTTCTCCTTTGTGCTGATTCCCAACGCAATGTATGTGGTTTCTGACAATACAAAAAAAATGATCTATTCATTTATTATTGCGTTAACGATATTCAACTTCGTGGTATTCTCCAGTTTCAGAAATATTATTGGTGGAAGGTTTACCATTGATCTTTACAAAAACCATATTCTACCTTAATTTAGCTCTACAATATTAATAAAAAGACGAAGCATTATGTTTCGTCTTTTTTAATGAATTCATGCCCTAAGGTTACTGTATGGGGGTATTTGATTTTATTATTTATAAAAATTTACACAACTTATTTACAATTTCCTAATATAAAATTGTAGTTTTGCGCCGTCCGGGTTCAGAAATGAAATATTTACATATAATGCTTTAGGATTGTGTTGTTTACATTATAATAATTCTATTAAATCATTATTAGTAATATAAATCACTATTTGTTGATGAGGGCTTAAGATTTGTATTGCTGTAATAACACCAAAGCTAAGGATATGAAAAATATAGTATTCAAAAATTTAATGGCAATTTTTTGCCTTGTATCAATTAGTGCTTATTCTGGTACCGGTTCAGGATTTGGAAGAAATATTCAAAAGTCTTTCAGTCATTATACTAAAAGTAATGACTCCTTAATTACGATTTCACAGAACATCAATAAAAATAAAACACAAGACCATTTAAGACCCTTTTCATCGGAAAAGGATAAAAATGGATCTGAAGCCAGAAAAGCTGTTGTTGATTGGACAAAAGCTCCTAATAGTTATATTTTTGATCCTAGTCAAAATTATGGAGGACTCCTTATACCAGTCAGAAAAGCATATGCTATGTGGGAAAGCGACAAATATATCGGAAGCGGAGGTATTCCTGATGGAAAGCTTACAGCCGATATATTATGGGAGGATGTTCCCGGATTGATCATTAGTGAAGACAGTTATTCCTTAGAAGTAGTAGATTCTGGACAGAATGCAAAAATTAAAGTTCCGATAAATAAAGCAAAAGAGGGAAATGCAGTGATTGCTTTTAAAGTAAATGGTGATATTTTTTGGTCCTGGCATATATGGGTTACCGATGATCCAACAAATGGGTCATCGTACAAAAGTTTTGAAGGTATAACAAGAGAAAAGAATGATGGAACTATTGAAGCTATTCCAGATTCGGACTGGAGGTGGATGGATAGGGATTTAGGCTCCGTAAGCGGAACTATAACCGGTACAGAATGGAATAGAAATGGAGGTCTTTTATATCAATGGGGAAGAAAAGACCCAATACCTCCCCTTGTATACAGAGGTAATGATTTTTATGAAGTGTCAGGTTCCATTGGGAGAGTTAGACATCGTGGTGCTAAAAACTTTACTAATGCTATTAAAATTGATGATCTTAGAAAATTTGTATTACTGTCAGATGCTGAGGTTAAGAACAATATCAGACTTGCGGTAAGAAATCCACTTAGTCTTATCTATGTAAATAAAGATGATAATTCTGGTCCCGCATATTATAATAACAATACTAATCTAATGGTTAACTGGTTTGGGAAGTCATCTAATTTTAAAGATAGTCAGCTTACAGAACTTAATTTATGGTCTGATAATTCACAGGGCAAACTAAATACAAACTATAATACTGATGCTGCAGCACAGCCTTATCGAGATAAGTCCTCTTATGACCCATGTCCAAATGGCTGGAGAATTCCCTCTGCTTTGGTTGCTAACCAGGCCTCGGCAAGTTATACCGATGATATCAGAATTGATTTCTCGCCTTTTGGTACCAGAACCAATATGGCAAAAAATATTTTTGAATCCAATGGTTATCATATTATAAAACCCACTGATTCAAGTATGCCTCTCTTTATGCAGGGTATTAAATTATATCCGAATATTGCATTTGATTTGTCAGATACAGGTGGATATGATATGGGAATATTTCCAGGAACCGGTCAGATTGCTATAAATATGCAGGCTGGTCAATATGCAGATCAGCATCATACAAGTATATGGACGGCAACTATGGCCAGACAATTTGATACAACGCCAGCTACCATTGCAAGGGGGCTATTTATGATTCCAGATAAAGGGCAGGCCGATGTTCCTGATTCAAATTTCCCCACCGTAAAAGGGAGATTCCAATATATGCCATTAGCAAGCATGAATACCTCTGAGGCTAATGGCTGTAGATGTATAAAAGATCCTTTATATCTTGTCGATAGTTACGATTTTCCAACTGAGTTTTTAAATGTTACTGATGAGTACCGAGAAGGAATTGATAATCCTAATACTTATCAGATAGTAAAAACTAATGCAGTATCCACTATTGAAATTCCTGTTAGTAAAGCGTTCTCAGTTCAGAGTCAGATTCTTAATAATCATGATATTTTAAGCCCTGCTAATTTTAATAACCTGAAAGGCAATGTACTTTGGACAACCAATAGTAATCTGATCAGTAATGTAACGATTGCTAATTCTACTCCAGGATCTTTAAGTGATTTAAGCAACACGAAAATTTTAGTTGTTATTAATCCTAATCAAAGTGGAAATGCTGTAATTACCCTACATAATGGTGCAATTACTAATCCTGTTTATTGGAGCTGGCATATATGGGTCACGGATACTCCTATTAACAGTCGTATATATACTACAGAATTACCTGTTGGAAATGTGACCAACTATATCAATTATGTAGATAAAGCAGATGTGATCTTACAGACAGAATTTATGGATAGAAACTTAGGAGCAATTGATGCATTTCCAACAGTAGTCAATAATCTTACCCCAACTTCTGCTGAGTTGACAAAAATAAGGGCATCTACAGGATTACATTATCAATGGGGAAGAAAAGATCCCATTCCTACATTCCAAAATGCTGATAATAGAACTTCTTACAATGTATTTTTGGGAAATGTATCAGCTAGTGGAGCTGTCGGCTATACTACTCTTACCGCTGCAAACTACAATAATATTTCAGGAAATTATATAGTACCTTATAATAGTTATGCGGCTAATGTTAATTTATTAGACACAGATAAAACATCCGATAAAATTGCAAAGGTTTTATCTTATTCTGTAAGGAATCCTCTTGTATATATGGTTCCAAGTACTTTTGCTCCTTACAACAGTAGTGTACCCAACTATACCAATGGGACAGACTGGTTATCAACTGAACCTAATCTGGGAGCAGATAGATGGGGAAGAGGAGGTCAGAAGTCCGTATTCGACCCCTGTCCTGCAGGTTGGAGAATTCCAGATGTTTCTGGTGTTGCCATTGTATCGGGTAAGGATTTTGGAATGACACCCTGGTATAAAAAAGATAAAAATGTAGCTACTCAATATAGTATCGTTAATGATTATTTAGGGGTGAGGGTTAGAAATCCGAGCACCACTTCAACCATCGGATATACTTTTAACCACTACGCTTACAATACTGGAAATTACCCCAATTCCGGTAGTAGAGGATTTAGGAGTGTGACTGGAAATCAGTCTGCACAGGGGACTTACAATGTGCTTAATTTTCAATATCCCGGAATTTGGACAGGAGCTTTAGTATCTAACTACATAGGGAGACCAATTAGTATTTTATTTGATGCAGCTTCAAGTGCAAATCGTATGATTACTTTTCATGATAATAATGATCCTTATTTTGGAATGAGCTGCCGTTGTGTAAAAATCAAATATGATGAAAATGGAAATGAAGAAGGGGTCGTTCCAAAGCTTCAGATTACATCTTCGCCAGTTACAAAAGCGGCCACTGTTTTAAGTGAAAATGAAGCTGAAGGTATATTAGCTAAAGAAAGAGTTTCCGTATATCCTAATCCTATAAAAAATGAATTGCACATTAAGGCATCAAATAATAATGAGGGTTACTATTATCAAATATATAATATGTCCGGACAGTTAGTGAAATCAGGTAAATTTTTAGATGGGAAGACCGATCTTTCATCATTGATTGCTGGGGCATATTTAATGAGAATTAATAATTCAGATAGTTTTATTAAAATTATTAAAGAATAGTTATCTATATTATTTAAAATAAAAAAGCTGTTTCATTTTAGGAGCAGCTTTTTTTGATTATGCTATTATTTATCGATCTTATAATGATAGAAGAAAAATTCTATAAAGTCATTTTGAATGCAATAATTTCAGCAAAATAATCAGTTTAAAAAGTCTAAAACCCCCAAAATGAACTTCTTTAAGGTGATCCGGTTTTTAAATTAAACAGATGTAACAAAACCTATCTAATAAAAAAGCTTTACTTTTGCAAAAATTTTAGAATGTCGAAAAATTTAGTAATCGTAGAGTCCCCGGCCAAAGCAAAAACTATTCAGAAATATTTAGGAAAAGATTTCGAAGTAAAATCCAGCTTCGGTCACATCCGTGATTTACCTAAAAAAGGAATGGGTATTGACCTTGAGACCTTCAGTCCTGATTACGAAGTTTCTGCTGACAAGAAGAAATTGGTAACAGAATTAAAATCTGCCGTAAAGAAAGCTGAAATAGTTTGGCTAGCTTCCGATGAAGACCGTGAAGGTGAGGCTATAGCATGGCATTTGGCAGATGAATTAAAATTAAAACCGGAAAACAGAAAACGAATTGTTTTCCACGAAATTACTAAAAATGCGATTCTAAAGGCCATTGAAAATCCAAGAGATATCGACCAAAATTTAGTAAATGCACAACAGGCAAGAAGAGTTTTGGATAGGATCGTAGGTTTTGAAATGTCTCCGGTTCTTTGGAAGAAAGTAAAACCAGGATTATCTGCAGGAAGAGTTCAATCGGTTGCTGTGAGATTAGTTGTTGAAAGAGAAAAAGAAATACGAGTATTTACTCCTAAAGCAAGTTTTAAGCTGGACGGAATTTTCTTAAATAGTGGAGACCAGGAAATTGCTGCAAAACTTAAAAAGGATTTTGAAAAAGAAGATGAAGCTGAAAAATTCCTTGAAAAAGCTAAGACTACGGAATTTAAAGTTCTGAATGTTGAAACAAAACCCGGAACACGCACTGCTTCGGCTCCTTTTACGACTTCTACATTGCAACAGGAAGCATCATCAAGATTAGGATATAATGTAACCAATACAATGCGTCTTGCACAAAGACTATATGAAGAAGGGTACATTACCTATATGAGAACCGACTCAGTAAATCTTTCTCAGGAAGCAATTGAAGGTTCCAAAAAGCAGATTGTATCGGAATATGGAGCAGCATATTCTTCTCCAAGAAATTATACCACTAAATCAGCATCAGCACAGGAGGCTCACGAAGCAATTCGTCCAACCGACTTCGCTGTTAAAAGTATTGGGGATGCACAATTAAACAAGCTTTATCAGTTAATATATAGAAGAACACTAGCTTCTCAAATGGCAAATGCCAAGATAGAGAAAACAGTTATTGAAATAGGAAATCCTGTTCTGCCTCAGAATTTTGAAGCACAAGGTGAGGTTATTATTTTTGATGGTTTCTTAAAGGCCTATGGCATTGTGAAAACCGAAGAGGAAGATGAAGAAAACAATGAGAAATTACTTCCGAAAGTAAAAGTAGGAGAAATTTTAAGCTATAAAACAATTAATGCAACTGAGAAATTCACTAGACCTAGTGCAAGGTATACAGAAGCAGGATTGGTAAGAAAACTTGAAGAATTAGGAATTGGCCGTCCTTCAACGTATGCACCAACAATTCAAACTATTCAAAATCGTGAATATGTTGATAAACGTGAAATAGAACCACAAACGCGTGAAGTAGTAAAAATGACCTTGGTTAAAGACAAGATCAAAAAAGTAATACTTGATGAAAAGTTTGGTGGCGATAAAAATAAATTTGTTCCCACAGATATTGGAGAAGTTGTAAATGACTTCCTGATCGATCATTTCAAAGAAATCTTAGATTATGGGTTTACCGCGAGAGTGGAGGAAAGCTTTGATGAGATTGCTAATGGAGAACAAAAGTGGAAAGAAATGATGATCGATTTCTATTCCAAATTCCACCCTAGAATTGCAGATGTCGAAGAAAATGCAGACCGTGCTAATGGAGATAGATTATTAGGAATTGATCCTAAAACAGGTAAGAACGTTCATGCAAGGATCGGAAGATTTGGGGCAATGATTCAGATCGGTGAAACCGAAGATGAGGAAAAGCCTACTTTCGCATCGTTGATGAGTGGTCAGAATATTGCGACAATTAGTCTTGAAGATGCATTGGAACTATTTAAATTACCTTTTGATTTAAAAGATTTTGAGGATCAGACTGTTTCTGTAGGTGTTGGTAGGTTTGGACCTTATGTAAAATGGGGTGAAACTTATATCAGTATTCCAAAAGGTGAAGATCCACTTTCTGTAGATCAAAACCGGGCGGAAGAAATTATTGGAGAAAAGAAAAAAGCAGATGCTCCGATTGCTACTTATAAAGGAGAGCCTGTAACAAAGGGAACAGGAAGGTTTGGGCCTTTCATTAAATATCAAAGCATCTTTGTGAATGTTCCTAAGAAATATGATTTTGATAATCTTTCTCAAAGTGATATTAACGAATTAATTGATGCTAAATTAGAAAAGGAAGCAAATAGATATATTCAGCAGTGGGAAAAAGAAAAAATATCTCTTGAAAATGGTAGATGGGGTCCATTTATTAAATTTGGAAAAGCAATGTTCAAAATACCAAAGAAAAAAGATGATACAAAATATGATGCTGAAGATTTGAAAGAAATTTCTTTAGATGAGGTGAAAAAATGGATTACAGATCAGGATCCTAAAGCTTTTGCAGAAAAAAAGAAACCCGCTGCGAAAAAAACAACGACAACAAAAAAATTACCGGCTGCAAAGAAAACAGTTGCTAAAAAGAAATAAATTGCTCGAAGATATTTAAAGGCACGGATTCGTAATCCGTGCCTTTTTTATTTTAATGATTATTTCAAAAGAAAGAATAAACCATCAAAGTACGGGATACTCTATTTAAATGGTTGTATTAAATTAGCTGTTAAATAGACAGCATGAGCGATTGCAAAAATATCACACGTAGAGATTTTTTACAAACTTCAGCATTGGGAATCTTGGCTATGGTTTTGGGTTCGTCATTTACAGATTTATCTGATTTTTCTAACCAGCCCTATTTCAGTTTAAAACCAATCGGGCGATCATTTTCTTTGGAAGGATATTATATTTGGTGCAGTTGTCCAATTTGGGGTAAAGATGGAAAAGTTCATCTTTTTTATTCCAGATGGAAAAAAGAAAAAGGAATGGGTGGTTGGCTAAATAGTTCTGAAATTTGCCGTGCAGAAGCGGATTCTCCTTTTGCTGAATTCCAGCACAAACAAGTTGTTTTGGCTCCAAGAGGTGGTGAATTTTGGGATGCAACGACTTGCCACAATCCTTTGGTCAAAGAAATAGAAGGTCAATATTATTTGTTCTTTATGGGGAATTCAAATGGTAAAACAAATACTAAAAGAATAGGACTTGCTACTTCAAAAAATCTCGACGGAGATTGGGCCAGACCCGAACATCCTTTACTTCTTCCCGGTGAAAAAGGTTCCTGGGATGATCATTGTACTACAAATCCTGCTTTTGTAAAAGGGAATGATGGTAAATATTGGCTGTTTTATAAATCATGGAATACTCAGGAATATGAAACTCAAAAAGGTTCCATACGAGGTAATAGAAAATATGGATTAGCAAAGGCTGATTCTCCAATGGGACCTTACGAAAAGGTGTCTTCAAATCCTGTAATTGATTTCTCATCATTACCTAATAATGTGCAGTTGGAAGATGCTTTTGTCTGGAAACAAAACGGAAAATATCATATGATAGCACGTGATATGGGGTTTTTCAATCATGAGTATGGTTTACATTTAACAACAATAGACGGACTTCATTGGTCACAACCGGAAATTGCTTATCTCAATATGCAACATTATATTCAGGAGCCTACCCCGCCAAAAAACTTAAACCGATTTGGGAGATTGGAACGTCCTATGCTTTTGATGGATAAAGACGGGGAAACACCTAAATTTTTAGTGGGCGCAACACAAGGTGGGAAATTTGAAACTTCAACTTCTTTCATATTTGAAATTGTAAGCTCCAGGATTAAAGAGGAAAAATTGTTATAACAATCAAAAAGAAGTCTAAAAAAAGCAGTAATGCTAATGTGATATATGGAGCCGTTAATATGGTGTGTTAACGGTTTTTTCATGCACAAATGTGCTTCGAGGTTTTTACTTGATGAGGTTTTTTGTATGTTTGTGAGAAATATATTTTGATGAAAAAGATTACAAATTAGAAATTATGTTACTTTATCAGGGAAGCTACAAAATATGATATTTAGTTTACCCGTAAGGTTAAGACGAATATATTTATTTTCAGGTGATAGATTTATTATGAAGTGAAAAGCAAAGTTAGAAACTGTATATTAAAAATATTAATTGCAAAAAAAGCTTATAAACATCTATTACGTAAGAGTAACAAATCAAGATTTCCTTATGTTTATTCAAAAATATGAATGTTGAATTTGGAATTTGGAAAGTTGAATGGAATATTATAGAAGTAAAATAATTTAGATTAATTACATAAATGGATTTTGAAGATTTTATCATTTCACCAAGAAATTTCAAAACAGAAAGCTGGCAGATCGGAAATCAGATCAAGAAGGAAATAAAAGAAGACAGCATTGTTCTCTTGTTTGTTTCTGATTACAGAGGAGCGAACGGTGAAGCGGAGGTGCAGGATTTTACAGCAATAAGAAAAGAGTTTTATAAACTTTCTCAATTAGATTTTGAAATCCCGTTGATAGATCTGGGAGATCTTGTTTCTGGTAAATCAGTTCAGGATTCTCATTATATCTTACAGGAAGTGCTATCTGCATGTCATTATAAAAGAGCAATTCCAGTAATTATAGGAGGGTCGAATGATTTCGCTTTTTCCTTATTTTCGGGGTTAAATTTTCATCAGAAAAATATTAACTACACACAAATCAGTAATATAATTTCTCTTAAGCAAGGAGAGAGTATCAATGAACATACTTTTTTGAGTAAAATCTTAGGCGCTAAAAATTTCTCAATTAAAAATTATCATCATTTGGGGTATCAGAAGCATTTGAATGAAATGGACTCTGTAAAATTAATCAAAGAAGTTGAGTTTGATATTATTCGCTTAGCGGAGATGATGAATACTACCGAAAAAACAGAGCCCTTCTTTAGAAAAGCAGATTTAGTTACTGTAAATTGTGATGCTATCGAAAGTTTTACTGATCCTTTTTCAATGAACCCTCAGGTAAATGGATTAAACAGGAGAGAGATATGTGCTTATATGAAGGAAATTGGTTTGAGCGAAAATTTGAAATCTGTTGGGATTTTTAATTATAATATATACTCAGAAAATCAGCTCAATCACCAGCTTTTAGCACAAATGATCTGGTATCTGATCGAAGGAATCAACATTCAGAATTCACACCCAAAAGAAAGGCATTACGAAATGTTTTACGTCCTTATTGATGATCATCAGTATGCTTTTAAAAGAGATACATTTAGTAATTTATGGTATTTTGGGGATGATGAAAACATTGATAATTGTATTCCATGTTCAAGAAAAGATTTTGATGAAGCAAAAAAAGGCTGGTTAAATGCAAGACTGACGAAAATTTAATATATGACAAATCTTGTTCCCCCAAAAGTTTCTATCATAGTCCCTGTTTATAATGTTGAAAATTATTTAGCAAAGTGCCTTACTTCTTTAGTTAGTCAGACTCTTCAAAACATTGAAGTTATCATTGTAAATGATGGTAGTAAAGATCATTCTGAAGAAATTATTCAAGAATACGTTAAGAAATTTCCAGAAAAATTAAAAGCCTATCAAAAAGAGAATGGTGGTTTAAGTGATGCCCGTAATTTTGGACTTAATAAAGCAACAGGCGAATATATAGGCTTTGTAGATAGTGACGATTATGTTAAAAAAACAATGTTTGAAGAAATGTTGTATTTAGCAGAAAGACACAATGCTGAAATGGTAATTTGTAACATTCAAAAAGTAGATGAGAATGGAAATATTACACAAAAGCTGACACAAATTCCCAATATGCCTGAAAAAATTATATTGGAAGATCACTTTTCAGTTTTTTCGGATCTAAGTTATTTTGCCTGTAATAAATTATTTAAAAAAGAACTTTTTGCTCAGAAAAGATTTAAAAAAGGAATTCATTTCGAAGATATCCAGCTTATTCCGCAGCTTCTACTGGAGTGTAGGATATTGGCACAGACTCAAAATTTCCATTATCAATATCTGGAACGGACAGATTCGATCAGTAAAACACATACAGAAAAAGGATTAGATATCTTAAAAGCAGTGAGTGATGTTGAGTCTGCATTTGAGAAATCCCAATATTCAACAAAGAGGAAGGAGTTGAAAAACTTTCAGATCCTGGAAGGAGTGTACACATTTTTAGCTTATCTGGCGTTCGTTAAAAGTACCGATACTTTTTATAAAATGGCTGACCAGTTAAAGCTTTTCATACTTAAAAGAGACATTAAAATTAAAGATATATTGTACTATAGTCGTTTTGGTAAGAATTATATTTTATATTTGCCACTGAAAAAAAAGTTATTTTATCTGTTATTTTTTGCAGGACAAAAAAGATTGATAAGAAAATTGATGTAAACACAAATGTAAGTACTACCGTTTCGATGTATTAAAAATTCCGTGCTATATTTTAGAACGGGCTTGTAATAATTCTTGCCGAGAATGTAATGTACTTAACCAGAAAAAAATGAAGAATTTTGAATTGTTCTTAAGCGAGATGGATATTTCTATTTTTTACGTGAAAATAGGATTAGGCTTCTTATTCTCTTTTTTAATCACGTTTTTCTCCATCCCTACAATTATTAAAATATCCAGAAGAAAAAATCTTATGGATGAGCCAGGTGTGAGAAGTTCTCATCTGAGAAAAATTCCAAATCTTGGCGGAATTGCTATTTTCTACTCCATTGGAATCTGTACTTCTGTTTTTGCATATGAACTATTTGATCTTTACAAATTTCTATTTGCATCTTTGCTTATTCTCCTGTATATCGGGGTAATGGATGACATTGTTGTAATGAGGGCTTATAAAAAACTGGTTGCACAAATTATTGTATCAGCCCTTATTGTTACAGGTTCAGATATCAGAATAAGAAGTTTATTTGGTATTTTTGGTATTTACGAATTAGAATATGCAGTAAGTATTATCTTTAGTATTATAACTTTTATCATTCTTATTAATGCGTTCAACCTGATCGATGGGATTGATGGTCTGGCGGGAGGATATTCAGTAATATGCAGTGCTTTATTTGGTATAAGCTATTATAGATTAGGCGAATACAATTACCCTTTGGTTGTATTGTCAGTAGTAATAATTGGAGCTGTTTTAGCATTTTTATATTATAATCTTTCTAATTACAGGACCAATAAAATATTTATGGGAGATACCGGATCCATGTTACTCGGATTTTTGCTTGCATTCACAAGTATCTGTTTTATTGATATATTTATTGATAAGAAACTCCCGGAAGTGCCAAGATATCATTTACAATCTGCACCAGCTATAGCCGTTGCTATATTAATTTTACCCATAGTGGACACATTGAATGTGATTATTGTTAGACTATGGAATAAGAAATCACCATTTGACGCAGATAAAAATCATATACACCATAAGCTACTAAGACTCAATTTGACGCATAGGAGGTCTGGATTTTATATAGTAGTCTATTATTTATTTATAGTAACAATTGCTTACTGGTTTAGACATTTAAATGTAAACCTTTTGCTACTGATTATTGTCGTATTAGGCTTTACTGGTGCTTATTTGCCCGATTTTATTTATAGCGTGAGAAATAATAGGAAGTAACGATTAAATTTTTATTTTTGTAGAACAACATTTGATTATGATAAGAAATTTTAAATATCTATCCCTCTTTTTAATACTGCCTTTTTTTATTACATCTTGTATTACAAAAAAAGATGTAAGATATATGCAGCCCAATGAAAATCTTGTGATTAATGAAGAAGGCCTTGTTCCTTACAATATTCCTGTTTACAGGATCACAAAAAACGATATATTAAATCTGAATATTGTAACAACACCTAAAGGGGATGCCGCACAGTTTTATTCTACGCTAAATACCTCAGGAAGCACAGTCGCTCCAGGTGTTAATGCTAATGCCGCAGCTACTTTAGGACGTACTGGAAGTAATGGTGGTGGGAATACCAATTTCTATTTTAACGGATTGAAAGTAGATTCGAACGGAGAAATTAATGTTTTTGGAATTGGATACATCAAGGCAGAAGGACGAACTATTGAAGAAATTACCAAAGAAATTCAGGAAAAAGTAAATGAAAATTTTCAGGATGGAAAATCACAGGTAAGATTAAATACAGATGGGATTACATATTACATTCTTGGAGATACCGAAGCAGTTGGTATTACTGGAGAGAAAGTAACTCATAAAAATACACTTACAATCACTGAGGCTTTGGCAATCAATGGCGGGCTAAATAAAAGTGTAGACAGAAAAATGGTGGTTATTCATCGAAAGCTGCCGGAAGGAATCAAAATTGCCAAAATAGATCTAACCCGTGAAGATGTAATGAACTCGCCGTACTACTATGTACAAAATGGTGATGAAATTTATCTTAATACAAGAGGAAAAAGCTTGAATGGATTGGGTAAAGACCCGGTACAAACAATAACAACAGGGATTTCGTTGATTACTACAGCGTTGTCAGTTTATTTAATCCTAACAAGACTTTAATATCATGATTCCAGGAAAAGAAACTACTGTTGAGAAAAATAATTCTCAAAAAGACAAAAGCGGATCTTTTGAGTTATTTGATATTGAACATTTTTTAAGAAGAATATTAAAAAATTGGTATTGGTTTGTTCTGATGCTATTAATTGGGTATTGTATCTCTTGGATGTATGGGAAATATTACGCACAAAATATTTACGCTTCAAACCTATCCTTAAGTGTTTCCAATAATACATCGAGCTATTTTACGCCCAATCAATCAATTAACTTTATTTGGGGACAGGGAGGGAATCAAGATGGAATTTATTTGAAGAAAATGCTTTTGTCGAGATCTCACAATGAATTTTTAGTCAAAGAATTAGACCTATTTGTAAATTACTCAACTAAAGGTTCTATTAAATCTACATACCTCGATAAAGATGATTCACCGGTTTTTGTACAAATAGATAAGAAACATCTACAGCAGATGGATTATCCGATCACTTTTATTCCTAAAAGTGGTAATACATACGAAGTCATACTACCGGAAAAAGGTGAATCAACAAATTTGTATAATTACGAATTGGAAGGTTTTCAAAATATTAAAGGTTACAAAAAGCCAGCAAATAAAATAATAAAAGTAGGCGAGTGGTTTACGGCTCCAAATTTAAAGTTTAGATTACTTCAGAATCCTGGGACTCCAAGTATAAAACTAGAAAATATTATCGTTAACCTTAGTACAGTAAATCAGTCTGTTAATGGTATTGTTTCTACTATCGGAGTTGAATTTGACAAAGAAATCAACTCAATTATGATTATTACCAAAACGGGTCTTAATCTAAACGGAACAGTTAACTTTTTGAATAAATCTGTAAGTGAATTACAGAAGAAAAGATTGTTGGATAAAATTACGGTAGATAAAAATACGGATACCTATCTGCAGGATAATCTTACAGGAATAAGAAAAAAACTGGATTCGAGTGCGAACGTTCTTAATTACCTGAAAACTTCAGAAAAATTATATGATATTAAAGATAGGGATGAAAAATCTTTAACGAAGATCAAAGATTTAGAAGCTAAAAAAGCAGACTTAACGAGCAAAATAAGCTCTCTTAATACGATCAAGAATACTCTGGAGACACAGAACTTTGATAAAATGATCAGCACGAGTGCCGCAGGTTTTGATGATGGAATGTTCTCAGCATCCGTCTCCGAACTGAAAGCATTGTATCTTAAAAGAAGAGAGATGGCGACAATTTATACACCGAATTCGGAGCCTATGAAAGAAATCAACAGGCTTATCAGCGATGCCAAACTAAGCTCTTCCAATTCTTTAAATACCTATTATAACGGATATAATATTGAGATCAATAAAATTAATAGGCAGGTATCTGATGCTAATGCTGATCTTGAAGCTTACCCTGAAAAAGAAAGAAGATATTTAGATGCAGAAAGGGGATATAATATGATTGAAGCTACCTATAATAGTTTACTTGGAAGACAGAATGAAACTAAAATGAGAATGGCAACCAATCAGTCTGATATCTCTGTGATTGACCCTGCAAAAAATGTGGGACAATCTCCGATCGGACCCAATATAAAAGGAACTAAGCTTCTTATTATGGGTGGGTTATTACTCCTGCCTTTATTATTTATCTTGATTGGAGAATTGTTAGACAATAAAGTAAGAAATATTAAAGAATTACTGAGTGCAACCAAAATTCCACTACTTGGAGTGGTAGGTAACAATAACAACGAAAATATGCTTACTGTTTTGGATCAGCCAAAATCTTCAGTTTCGGAGGCATTTAGAGGGATAAGAGCAAATATGAGATTCCTATCCGGAGAAAATGAGAAAAGCAAGGTAGTGCTTATTACGTCGTCTATTGGTGGAGAAGGTAAAACTTATGTTTCAATTAATCTTGCATCGGTTCTTGGACTAAGTGATAAAAAAACTATTTTATTAGGAATGGACTTAAGAAAACCAAAGATCTTTGGGGATTTTAAGATTGATAATAAATATGGAATTTCAAATTATTTAACTGGTGAAGTTTCTATTGATCAAATTATTAATAAAACAAATATTCCTAATCTGGATGTTGCTACTTCCGGACCTATTCCACCTAATCCATCTGAATTATTGATGAGTAATAAGAATATTAAATTTATTGAAGAACTCAAGAATATATATGATTTTATTATAATAGATTCCCCTCCTGTAGGCCTTGTGGCGGATTCTTATGAATTGATGAAATATTCGGACACCAATATCTATGTGGTTCGTCATGAATATACAGAGAAATATATGCTTAAGATGATTACAGAAAAATACCATAATAATGAAATTGAGAATTTAGGTCTTGTTTATAACGATTACATCATAAAGCAAGGATACGGATATGGATATGGTTATGGATACGGGTACGGATATTTTGATGAAGATAAAAATTATAAAGAACCACTATTAATAAAAATAAGAAATAAGGTACAAACCATATTTAATAAAAAATAATACATTGAACCCTCATTTAATGGGGGTTTATTGTAGATCAGATTTATTGAATCTATTAAAAAAAGAATATTTTCGGCACTTTGTCGTTTACTTTATAACAAATTATGTTTTTTTGTTTGTTTTTAACTAAACATTAAGAATATCATTAATATAAAAATGTTTTATATTTGCAAAAATTAAATTTTAAAATAACCATAAATCCATATTCTTTTATGAATAAAAAATTATTATTTAGCTTCCTTGCCGTCCTTGGAACATTGGTGAGTGTGAAAGCACAAAGAAACGAATTGGGAGTTCGTCTAGGTATGAGTAACCTAGTGGGTGATATAGGAAGTACGAGTTATATTTTACAAAAGCCGTTGGATTTAAGCAGAGCATCAGATTGGGGAGTTCCATTTTATGGAGGTATTCTATATAGATTTAATTTTAACCCCTATCAAACTGTTAGATTAGATTTAGGATATAATCAGGTTCAGTTTAGTGATAAAGCAGCAAAAGAAGATTATAGAAGAAACAGAAACTCATTTGGGAAAAATAATGTATATGAAGCTAGTTTAATGTTTGAATATAATTTTTTTCCTGTGAATAATGAGCAGATAAGTATGGTAAGTCCATATATCTTTGGAGGAATTGGAGGTTTAATGTTTGACGCCCCTAAAGCTACTCTTGTTAATGATTTTAAAAGAGATGCAGATGGTGTGGCTCAAGCTCCAATTAATGAAATGGACTTTACAACAAAAGCTGAATATTCACTTGGCAAAAAAGTAACAATGCACATTCCTTTTGGAGTAGGATTGAAATATAAGTTTAATCATAGCTGGGCAATATTTGCAGAAGCTACATTTAGATATACATTAACAGATCAGTTAGATCATAGTAAAGTAGTGGCTAAAGATGTAGTATCTACTTATAATGGAGACATTTTAAACCCTGCCACCGGAGGGTCTTTATTACAAACCGGAGATTATTACGCTGTTTCTAAAGAAAGAGAGACTGCATTTATTAGAGATAGGAATATTGGAGACACTAAATCCAAAGACTGGATGAATACCTTTAGTTTAGGTCTTACATTCTCCTTTGGTAGACCTCCATGTTATTGTGAGTAATTAATATGTCGTTGATTAAAGATAAAATAAATTCAGAGAATTTACCAAAGCATGTTGCTATCATTATGGATGGTAACGGAAGATGGGCCAAATCTCGTGGCGAAGAAAGAACTTTTGGCCACAAAAATGCAATTAATGCAGTAAGAAATGCAATTAATGCTTGTAATGAGATTGATATCCCATATTTAACATTGTATACCTTTTCTTCGGAAAACTGGAATCGCCCTTCTAATGAAGTGAATACTTTAATGAATTTACTTACAGAAACATTATTGTTAGAGGCTGAGGAGATTTTCAGTAAAGGCTTAAGAATGCATGTTATTGGTAATTTAGAAAAACTGCCATCACTTGTAAAAGAGCAATTGCTTAAAGTGGTAGAATTAACAAAAGAAAACACAAAAGGAAATTTAGTACTAGCAATAAGCTATGGCTCTCAAAATGAGATACTGAATGCCGTGAAAAATATAAGTTCCGATGTAAAAGAAGGAAAGGTAGACGTAGAGAATATCGATGAGAAATTATTTGAAAACTATCTTTATACAAAGGATTTTCCACCAGTGGATTTACTTATAAGAACTAGCGGTGAAACAAGAATTAGCAATTTCCTCCTTTGGCAGATCGCCTATGCAGAACTGCAGTTTTTAAATGTTCTATGGCCAGACTTTACAAAAGATATTTTCTTTCAATGTATTGTAGATTATCAAAACAAAGAAAGACGATATGGCCTAACCGGCGAACAAATAAAAATCCAGTAAAATTTTAAGAAAAGAAAGACTACGATAAAATGAAGTTTAGACTATTACCCATCATCATGTTTGTTGCTTCTGCACATTTTTATGGACAGGTAACTCCACAGGATAGCACAAAAGTGAATAACCCTGTGCATGCAGAAAACCAAGCAGGAACCTACGTTCTTAAAGACATTGTTGTAGATGGGGTTAAAAAGTATACACCTGCACAAATCTTAAGATTTACAGGATTATCTAAAGGAGAAAGTGTAGATATCCCCGGGCAAAAAGTTAGCAATGCTATCAAAAAGCTTTGGGATACTCAATCATTTTCTGAAGTAGAGGTTTACGTTCAAAGTATTGAAGGAGAAACGGTAGTTTTGAAATTTTACTTGCAGGACTTAAAAGAGCTTGGAGAAGTTAAATTTTCCGGAAGGGGAATTGGCAAATCTAAAAGTGAAAAAATGGCGAAAGATAATAACCTTAAGCCAGGAACAAAAATTACACAAAATTTAGTTTCAAGCCTTAAAACAAATATCCCAAAAGATTATATTAAAAAAGGGTTTGCAGATGCAAAAATATCCATTCAGGATAAAGTAAATGCAAATGACCCTGCTCTAGTAGATTGGACGATAAATGTAGAAAAAGGTAAAAGAGTAAAGATCGATCACATTGAGTTCGAAGGAAACGAAAGTGTGAGTGATGCTAAGCTTAGAAATAAAGCCTTTAAGGAAACGAAACAAAAAAGATTTGGTATCGGTGGTATTTTAAAATCTTCAAAATTCATTGAAGATAAATATCAAGAGGACAAACAAAGTTTAATAAGCTATTATAACTCTTTAGGATATAGAGATGCAACTATTGTATCTGATTCTGTTTGGAGAAATAAAAGAAATAATTACGAAATTAACGTAAAATTAAAAGAAGGTAAAAAGTACTATATAGGAGATGTTACTTTCACTGGTAACACGGTATACTCTACTGAATATTTACAAAGACTCTTAGGGTACAAGAAGGGAGATATTTACGATGCTGTAGGTTTCAACAAAAAGGTTGGTGAAGATGGTGGTAAAGAAGATGATTCAGATATCAAATCGGTATATATGAATAACGGTTACCTATTTTCTAATGTAACTCCAGTTGAAAAATCTGTTTCAGGTGATTCTATTAATTTGGAAATTAGGGTAAATGAAGGAGAGCAGGCAACTTGGAATAGAGTTACATGGCAGGGAAATACAACGACCCATGACCATGTTATCCTTAGAGCGTTAAGAACAAAACCTGGAGAGTTATTTAAGAAAACTGAAATCAAAAGAACCTACTTCGATTTAGCAGGGATGTCTTTCTTTGATCCACAACAAATTGGTCAGGATATTCAGCCTAACCAACAAGATAATACTGTAGATGTTAATTGGAAATTAGTTGAAAAAGGATCATCACAAGTACAATTACAAGCCGGTTATGGTGGAAATAGTTTTATTGGAACCTTGGGGCTAACGTTTAATAACTTCTCACTAAAGAATTTCCTGAAGTTTAAAGATTTCAGACCTGTACCACAGGGAGATGGGCAGACATTGTCTATTCAGGCTCAAGCTGGACAGTATTTCCAGAATTATGGAGTTTCATTTACTGAACCTTGGTTATTTGGAACAAAGCCTACAGCACTTTCTGTAAGTATTAATAATTCAATTGTTAGATATAGCACATCTATTACGAGTACGAGTACTGATGCTTCAAGATTGAATATTTTCTCAGCTTCTGTTGGTTTGAATAGATTACTTAAATGGCCAGATGACTATTTCTCTTTGTATACTGGTATCCAATATCAGAAATATGATTTTAAGAACTATCCATTTGATTTTGGTGGAACCCAAGAAAACTATGGAACTGCAAATAACTTAAGTTTAAATATAGGGTTAAGCAGAAACTCTGCTGGTATTGATCCTATATTCCCTACAATGGGTTCTAATATCGAACTTTCAGGAAAGTTCACTCCACCTTATTCATTGTTTACGAATAAGAATTATGCTACAATGACTCCAACGGATAAGTATAAATGGATGGAATTTTATAAGATAAAATTCAAAGCTGACGTTTATAACGAAATTGCTGGAAAACTTGTACTTAGATCTTCTGCAGAAATGGGGTTCATGGATGGGTATAACAAACAATTGGGAGCACCACCTTTTGAAAGATTCTATATGGGAGGTACCGGACTTTTTGGAGGACGATATGATGGTAGAGAATTAATTCCATTACGAGGGTATGAAAATGCCTCTAGTTATGGTGGAGATCCTAGCCAAGGAGATATTACTCCTCAAGGAGGGGGTACAATTTATAACAGATTTACTCTAGAGTTAAGATATCCGATCTCATTGAATCAGACAGCTAAAATTTATGCTTTAACTTTTGCGGAAGGAGGTAATGTTTGGAATTCATGGGGTAACTACAATCCATTCCAACTTAAGAGATCAGTAGGGGTAGGGGTAAGAGTTTATATGGGAGCATTTGGTTTAATTGGATTTGACTTTGCTTATGGATTTGATAAACCAATTAATGGATCAGAGCCTTCAGGTTGGAAGACACACTTCTTGATGAACCAATCATTATAATTCACGATATGAAAAACTTTAAAATCATTTTCACATTTGTATTATTTTTGCTTTTCGGTTTTAGCAATGCCCAAAAAATTGGAGTTGTTGATACAGAATATATCTTAAATAAGCTTCCACAATATAAAGAAGCTGAAGCAAGATTAAACTCGCAGATTGATACTTGGCAATCAGAACTTCAGAATTTAAATTCTGAATATGAAAAGAAAAGATCTGCCTTTGAAAATGAAAGAGTTTTATTGGTAGGGGATCAGTTGAAATTAAGAGAGAAGGAAGTAATGGATCTGGATAAAAACATTAAAACCACTACAAGTTTACGTTTTGGGACTAATGGAGAAATTACAAAATTGAGATCTAACCTCGTTGAACCTTTTCAGGATCAAATATGGGGCGCTGTTAAAACAATGTCTGAGAAAAATGGATTGGGCATAGTTCTTGATAAAAGCAATAATAATAATGTTATTTTCCTACTACCAAGGTATGATTATACAGATAAAGTATTAACAATATTGTTGAAAGGAACTTCAACAGAAAAAAAAGAAAAAACTAATACGAGAAGTAAAAAGTAATCTTTATAATTAACTTTTACTGAAATTAAAAATCTAAAAACAAATTAAATTATTTATTTACCAATTATGAAAAAATTAAGTGTATTATTTGCAGCAGTAATGATGGTTGTATCTGTAGGTATGGCGAAAGCTCAAAAAATTGCTACTTTAGATGTTATAGGTGTTCTTAATGCAATGCCTGAAAAGAAAAAGGCAGATGCTGATTTAAAGACTTTCTTAGATACTAAGCAAGCAGAGATCAAAAAGAAAGCAGATGCAGGACAAGCTAAATTAAAGCAATATTCTGAAGAGGCTCCTAAGAAAACTGCCGACGAAAACAAAGCTAGAGAAGGTGAATTAGCTAAAATGCAAGAAGAAATTCAGCAAATGAACGATAAAGCTCAAAAAGATTTTGTTGCTAAACAAGATCTTGCTTATGAACCTATTGAGAAAAAACTTAACGAAGCTGTATCTAAAGTTGCTAAAGCTAACGGATATGACTTTATCATGGATGCAAACTCTTCTGCGTTTGTTTACAAAGGAGGTCCAGATGCTACTCCAGCAGTAAAAAAAGAATTAGGTGTTCAATAATTTAACAAATTAACAAACATTTATAAAACTAACCACCTCTTTTAGGGGTGGTTTTTTTATTTTTGCCAAATGGAAAAAGAAGTATCAACCACGGTCAAAGTTAGATTCAGCGATTGCGATCCAATAGGGCATTTGAATAATGTTAAATATTTGGATTATATGTTTAATGCCAGAGAAGATCATGTGGAAACATTTTATGGTTTTACCTATGAAGAATATACAAAGAAAACTGGTTGTACCTGGATTGCCATACAAAACGAAATAGCATACTTAAGAGAAGTGCGATACAATACTCAGGTTGTAATAAGCAGCAAGACGATCGATATACAGGATAGAACTGCTAAAGTTGAAATATTAATGAAGAGTCTTGACGAAAATACAATTCATGCTGTTTTATGGGTTACTGTTATTTATTTTAATGTTAAAACAAGAAAGTCTGACATACATCCTGAAGATGTTAAAGAAATTTTCCATAAATTCTATGTTGATTTAGAACAGAAAGATTTTCAATCAAGAGTTAAGTTTTTAAGATCTCAAAACGCAAAAAATTCATAATGAAAAAAATAGTTGTTATTGGAAGTAACGGTCAACTGGGGAATTGTATTAAGAAAATTGCTCCGGATTTTGAAAGTGATTATGAATTTATTTTCACAGACTCTCAAACTTTAGATGTTACTAATGAAGGGCAGGTTGAAGCTTTCTTTTATGATAGCAAACCAGACTTTTGTATTAATGCTTCAGCATACACTGCTGTAGATCTTGCCGAAAAAGAAAAAGAAAAGGCTTTTGCTGTCAATGCTGATGGGGTTGCTTATCTCGCTCAGGCATGTTACGATCATAAGGCCGTTCTAATCCATGTTTCTACTGATTATGTATTTGATGGAGAAACGAATTTATGTTATTCTGAAGATGATTTTACAAATCCAATCGGAGTATATGGAGAATCTAAATTGAAAGGGGAAGAATTAGCAATGGAGATCAATCCAAAAACAATTATTCTAAGAACCTCTTGGCTATATTCAGAGTTTAATAAGAACTTTGTGAAAACAATGCTGAATTTATTTTCACAAAAAGACGAACTGGGAATTGTAGCTGATCAATTTGGACAGCCAACAAATGCCAATGATTTAGCAGAGGCTATTATGGATATTGTTAGAAACCCTCAGTTAAATTTTGGAATTTTTCATTTTTCAAATTATCCTGAGACGACATGGTATGAATTTGCAAAAAAGATTGCTGAGTTTTCTAAATCTTCAATCAAATTAAATTCTCTTACCACAGAACAGTATCCAACGCCTGCGAAAAGGCCAAAAAGAAGTACTATGTGTTTAGACAAGATAGAAGAAGTGTATAAAATAGAACCAAAACATTGGGAAAACAGCCTGGAAGAATGTGTAAATATTCTTTTACAATAATAAAACACGATATGAGAAACCTTTTAACTTTTATTTTTCTTTTACTGCTTCAGTTTTTTAGTGCACAGAATGTATACTTAACTAAAGTTGAAAAGACAAGCGATAACACAGATAAATTTTTATTTAAAATAAATGAGGAAATAAAAGATGCTCAATACTTAGGGGAAGTTGAAGTACAGGGTTTTTCAAAAGATGATGCAGGCACTTTTTCTTTAATATTTAAAAAAGCAAAAGAAATAGGGGCAAATGCAATTTCGATAAAACCCTTTGAAAATGTGGATGGATCTCCGCAGGCTTTTAACCCTTCCAATTACAAATTGAGCTTGTACTATTTACCCAAAGAAAAGTTCATTTCACAAACAGGATATTTGTATTTATTTGCTTCGTCAGATAAAGAACAAAGAATAAGTGTCAATAAGAAGGATTATACCTTGTCTCCGAGGTCTTTTTTCATAATAAAAACAGTACCGGGAGATCTTTATACAATATCTACTAAAAAACTCTTAGGTTCTACCATTAAAGTACAACCCAAAGCAAACGAAACAAATCAGTATTTTCAAGTATCTGCTTTAAAAGTAAGATCAGATAATACTGGAGTAGGTGGTTTAAATTTAAAGTCAGGAGATATTGTAGGATTAGAGAAATCATTTGCAGAATTTTTAAGTCTTATTTATATTAAACTAGATAAAGAGTAATAAAAAATTCATAAGCCTCTTTCTTAGAGGTTAGATAAATAAACCCCGGCTCAGTTCGGGGTTTATTTATGATTGGCCGGTTCTCAGTACACTTAATAGAAACAAGCTAGTAGTACAGAGTAAAGAATTTTCAATACTATATCTATTATATAGTATACTAGAAGAACAATTCATTGTTACTATATGCCTTTTTAAAATATTTCTTTTTAATTTCTGAATGAAATTTTCCCATTTCCCCTCTCGAAACCTTCTGTTTTTCTTTTATAGCATTAATTTTTCTTACCTGACTCCTGCTGCCTACTGGGTTTTACTTAATTCCCAAGCTCAGTATGGCAGTTCTTTGCAAATAGGGTTAAAATTTTAGTTCTTGTAATTCAGGGAGTTAAAAGTAAATATGAATTAAAAGTAAATTTTATGTTAAATAAGTTTGGATTGTAGTGTTAATAAGATGTACTTTTGCCCCACTGAAAACGAGAGATAGTAGGTAGCGCAGACGATAAGTAAATAGGACTGAAGGTTAGAAAAATAAATAATATTTTATTTTGATAATTGATAAAAGTTTGTATCTTTGCAGTCCCAATTAAGGGAGCGCAGGAGAGTATGAGATTGAATAAGATATGGAGGTTAAGGTTACTAAAAAAACTTTAAATTTTCTTTCGGAAAAATTTGGTCACATCAAAAAAAACATTTACTTTTGCACTCGCAAATCAGTAGCCCAAACGACAGAAAATGAGGCTACGGTATAAAGCGGAAGAAGAGAGATCATTGAAAAATAATATAACAACCAAGTAAGGAAAAACTAAAGCGTAAAATAACTTTGAGTGAGTCAGACAAACATACAATGGAGAGTTTGATCCTGGCTCAGGATGAACGCTAGCGGGAGGCCTAACACATGCAAGCCGAGCGGTAGAGATTCTTCGGAATCTTGAGAGCGGCGTACGGGTGCGGAACACGTGTGCAACCTACCTTTATCAGGGGGATAGCCTTTCGAAAGGAAGATTAATACCCCATAATATATTTGATGGCATCATTAGATATTGAAAACTCCGGTGGATAGAGATGGGCACGCGCAAGATTAGATAGTTGGTGAGGTAACGGCTCACCAAGTCAATGATCTTTAGGGGGCCTGAGAGGGTGATCCCCCACACTGGTACTGAGACACGGACCAGACTCCTACGGGAGGCAGCAGTGAGGAATATTGGACAATGGGTGAGAGCCTGATCCAGCCATCCCGCGTGAAGGACGACGGCCCTATGGGTTGTAAACTTCTTTTGTATAGGGATAAACCTTTCCACGTGTGGAAAGCTGAAGGTACTATACGAATAAGCACCGGCTAACTCCGTGCCAGCAGCCGCGGTAATACGGAGGGTGCAAGCGTTATCCGGATTTATTGGGTTTAAAGGGTCCGTAGGCGGACTCGTAAGTCAGTGGTGAAATCTCATAGCTTAACTATGAAACTGCCATTGATACTGCGGGTCTTGAGTAAGGTAGAGGTAGCTGGAATAAGTAGTGTAGCGGTGAAATGCATAGATATTACTTAGAACACCAATTGCGAAGGCAGGTTACCATGTCTTAACTGACGCTGATGGACGAAAGCGTGGGGAGCGAACAGGATTAGATACCCTGGTAGTCCACGCCGTAAACGATGCTAACTCGTTTTTGGGTTTTCGGATTCAGAGACTAAGCGAAAGTGATAAGTTAGCCACCTGGGGAGTACGAACGCAAGTTTGAAACTCAAAGGAATTGACGGGGGCCCGCACAAGCGGTGGATTATGTGGTTTAATTCGATGATACGCGAGGAACCTTACCAAGGCTTAAATGGGAATTGACAGGTTTAGAAATAGACTTTTCTTCGGACAATTTTCAAGGTGCTGCATGGTTGTCGTCAGCTCGTGCCGTGAGGTGTTAGGTTAAGTCCTGCAACGAGCGCAACCCCTGTCACTAGTTGCTAGCATTAAGTTGAGGACTCTAGTGAGACTGCCTACGCAAGTAGAGAGGAAGGTGGGGATGACGTCAAATCATCACGGCCCTTACGCCTTGGGCCACACACGTAATACAATGGCCAGTACAGAGGGCTGCTACCAGGTGACTGGATGCTAATCTCGAAAGCTGGTCTCAGTTCGGATTGGAGTCTGCAACTCGACTCTATGAAGCTGGAATCGCTAGTAATCGCGCATCAGCCATGGCGCGGTGAATACGTTCCCGGGCCTTGTACACACCGCCCGTCAAGCCATGGAAGTCTGGGGTACCTGAAGTCGGTGACCGTAAAAGGAGCTGCCTAGGGTAAAACAGGTAACTAGGGCTAAGTCGTAACAAGGTAGCCGTACCGGAAGGTGCGGCTGGAACATCTCATTTTAGAGCGTCTTTCGGGACGATAAACAAAATTAAAGATACTTAAGTGTATCATGTACTTACTTAAAGTATGCTTTAGTTTTTTATTTGGTTGATTATATATATAAAAATACAAAACCCACTAGAAATTAGTATAGGGAAGAGAGGCAAGATGAAAGATAAAAGAAGAAAGACAATGAGGTCTGATATCTGGAGTCTTTAATCTAAAAGTCTAACAAGACAGTCTCGTAGCTCAGCTGGTTAGAGCGCTACACTGATAATGTAGAGGTCGGCAGTTCGAGCCTGCCCGAGACTACTAATTGAAAAAGACGGGAAGATAATAGATGGTAGGGATCAGATTTAATTCTGGGATCTGTAATCTGTAATCTGAAGTCTGACTAGAGGGGGAATTAGCTCAGCTGGCTAGAGCGCCTGCCTTGCACGCAGGAGGTCAAGGGTTCGACTCCCTTATTCTCCACAGTTTTGTGAGTCTGATTTAAAAGTATAATGAATAGAGCCAAAACAAATATTCATTCATCAGACAAGCAGAAAGACATTAAGATCATTGACATTAACGGTAAAAATATCACAAAGAGAAAACCGAGCGCAATTAAGCGTTTGAGTTTACAAAAAATAGCTTGGCAGCAATGCTGAGCAAAAAATACTGAACTAATTAATAATTAGGAAAGAAATCGTTAAGGGCGTATGGCGGATGCCTAGGCTTTCAGAGGCGACGAAGGACGTGGTAAGCTGCGAAAAGCTCGGGGGATTGGCACACACGAATTGATCCCGAGATGTCCGAATGGGGCAACCCGGCTGGTTGAAGACCAGTCACCTCGTAAGAGGAGCAAACCCGGAGAACTGAAACATCTAAGTACCCGGAGGAAAAGAAATCGAAGAGATTCCGTAAGTAGTGGCGAGCGAACGCGGATTAGCCCAAAAGTCTTTATATATTTAAAAGAATGTTCTGGAAAGAACAGCCATAGAGGGTGATAGCCCCGTATTTGAAAGGTATATTTTGATGATAAATGAGTAGGGCGGGACACGTGAAATCCTGTCTGAATATGGGGGGACCATCCTCCAAGGCTAAATACTCCTGAAAGACCGATAGTGAACAAGTACTGTGAAGGAAAGGTGAAAAGCACTTCGAATAGAAGGGTGAAATAGAACCTGAAACCGTACGCCTACAAGCGGTCGGAGCCCACATGTTGGGTGACGGCGTGCCTTTTGCATAATGAGCCTACGAGTTAATTTTACTAGCGAGGTTAAGGACTTCAGGTCCGGAGCCGGAGCGAAAGCGAGTCTGAATAGGGCGTATAGTTAGTAGGATTAGACGCGAAACCTTGTGATCTACCCATGGGCAGGTTGAAGCTCTGGTAACACAGAGTGGAGGACCGAACCGGTTGACGTTGAAAAGTCTTCGGATGACCTGTGGGTAGGGGTGAAAGGCCAATCAAACTGGGAGATAGCTCGTACTCCCCGAAATGCATTTAGGTGCAGCGTCGTATATAAGTTTATTAGAGGTAGAGCTACTGATTGGATGCGGGGGTTTCATCGCCTACCAATTCCTGACAAACTCCGAATGCTAATAAATGTTCTACGGCAGTGAGGGCATGGGTGCTAAGGTCCATGTCCGAGAGGGAAAGAACCCAGACCAACAGCTAAGGTCCCCAAATATATGTTAAGTTGAAGCAACGCGGTTGGACTGCATTGACAGCTAGGATGTTGGCTTGGAAGCAGCCATTCATTTAAAGAGTGCGTAACAGCTCACTAGTCGAGCGGTCCGGCATGGATAATAATCGGGCATAAACATATTACCGAAGCTATGGATTTGTACTTATGTACATCTGGTAGGGGAGCATTCTGTTTGCACAGAAGCAGTGGCGCGAGCCATTGTGGAGCGTACAGAAAAGAAAATGTAGGCATAAGTAACGATAAAGGGGCGAGAAACCCCCTCACCGAAAGACTAAGGTTTCCTCAGCCATGCTAATCAGCTGAGGGTTAGTCG